>JACRCN010000068.1 GCA_016219005.1 Deltaproteobacteria bacterium | reverse complement strand
GGTTGTTGCCACGATGGTGTCCAAACCCTTAATGGGAAGGATATCGGATCGCTTCGGACGAAAACCGATCATCGTCTCCGGGCTTATTCTTTGCGCAATTTCATTTGTCGCCATACCACTGCTAAAAAACTTTGCCGCCCTTGCAACGGCTTCCCTGCTGTTTGGCCTGGGAGAGGCATTTGTGACATCCTCCTCGGCCGCGATGGTGGCGGATATGTGCAAGGCACGGCATTTTGGGACGGCCATGGGGGTTTTCGGGACCATATTCGACGTCGGCCATGCTTCCGGGCCTATTTTAGGCGGTATCTTGATCGGTCTCTGGGGTTATTTCCCAGCCTTTGCCGTGATGGCAAGTGTTTTGATCTTGGCCGTTCCTGTTTTTGTGTTTACTGTAAACGAAAATAGGACACTATATTAAGGAGAATAAACATGAAAACTGCTGACGATAAAAAGGGAAAATCATCGGACGGTCCCCGGAGAATTTATCTTCCCAAGGCACGCATCCTCTCTCAGGATGAGCTTGGCTCGCTGTCAGAAAAGGAAAAAGCCTTCGCAAAAGAGTGCAAGGACAAAGGGATCTGGCTTGAGCTTTTCTGCCCGGAAGATGCCTGCTTTACCGAAGAAGAACGGATCAAGCTACCGGTGTTCTGCGAGCACCCTGAACATGATCACAGTCTTTGGCTTGACATTTTTTGCCCCGGCGGGAGTTGCGAGGTGGATGAACCCTCAAAGCTTCCTTAACATCAAATAAAAATCTTAAGGTCGTGCAGTCTAAAAAAACTGCACGGCCCTTTATTCAACATTTCGGTTTTCCTCGAAGCCAAAGGGGTTTGTCATGTCCTCAATAATCAGATCCAAAAAGAAATCCTGCCGCCTACTGGTCGACGACCAGCAGCAGGTCGCTCAGAAATACAACCACTTTAAGAAATTTCTCGAACACAACCGAGAGAGCCTGCAACTGATATCCGCCATGGAGAGCCTTTATTACCGTGGTGAAGGTTTTAACCGTGCTGAAATCAAAGATCTGCTTGATCGACTGAAAACTGAAACCGCAGAATTGATTGAAGCGCTGACCAAGCTTTCGGGCCGTGCTTATCCTGAATTGACCGCGCTCCCCGATTCGATCTTCGCCGATGCCCACAAGCGGATAGAACCGAAATCCGAGCGGCTGCAGGTTCCCTTCACGGTACCGTTGCACGGAATGGTTTCCCAATCAGCTCCGGCGGTAGGCTCGAAGGCGGCCAATCTGTCCATCATAAAAAATTCCATCGGCCTTCCGATCCCGGAAGGATTTTTAATCACCACAACCGCCGAAACCGAATTTTTAGTGAGCTTGGGGCTTGAAACAACCATTCGGGATGCCATCGATCGACTCGATTGGAATGACATGGGTGTTGCGGAAAAACTGACGGATGTACTCCGCGCCCGGATCACCGGGTCCAAGCTGCCGGAAAAAGTCGAAGCGGAGATTCTTGCAGCCTATGAAACCCTCGAAAAAACAGCAGGTAAAAATGTGCGGGTGGCGGTGCGAAGCAGCGCCGTGGGCGAAGACACCGCCTCATCGTTTGCCGGACAGTACCACACGGAATTAAACGTCTCCCGGGACAATCTGATCGAAGCCTACAAGAAGGTGATCGCGAGCAGATTTTCCTTCAGAGCCGTTCAATACCGACGCCGATACGGTTTTGAGGAGGGGGATACTCCCATGGGGGTGGCCTGCCTTCGGATGGTGAATGCTGCGGTCAGCGGGGTCAGTTATTCCGTCGACCCGGTTCAACCCGAGTCGGGCATCATGCGAATTGCCGCAGTCGCCGGAATGGGTGAGCGCCTGGTAAGCGGCGAGGCGTCGCCGGTCACCTTATTCGTGGAAAAAGCAAATGGCCGGATCGTGAAAACTGAAAAAGGGCAAGACTCTGAAGACAACGAGCTGATACTGAAAGTTGTGAATGATTCAGCCTTGAGTCGCCTTAGCCGGATGGCGACGGAACTCGAAGCCTATTTCGCTGCACCACAGGACATCGAATGGGCGATGGATGCCGGAGGAGAGATTATCGTGCTTCAGTCTCGGCCTTTGGGACTATATAGAAACGAATCGCTGGGCTCAATCGAACTAATGTATCTCAAAGACAAACCCATTCTGCTTTCCGGAGGGTTGACTGCCTCACCGGGGATTGCAAGCGGAACCGTATGCCAAGTCCCTGCCTCCGGTTCCGTGCCGGAGGGGTCGATCCTGGTCGCCCGCAGTGCATCCATCGATTGCACCAAGTACCTGAAGGACGTCAAGGGCCTCATCACCGATATCGGCAGCCCGGCAAGCCACCTTGCAACCGTTGCCCGTGAGTTTGGAGTCCCGGCCATCGTGGATGCAAAAAATGCCACTCAGCTCCTGCGCGACGGTGAGGGCATAACAATGGTGGCCGACAGCTGCAGGGTCTACAAAGGCATCTTGGAAGATGCCGACACCATCCCCACCCAGGGTCGTAGCCCCATCTATGACAGCCCCATGTTTCTCCGCCTGAGAGAGGTCCTGGACCTGATCACCCCTCTCAACCTGACAGACGCCAAAGACAGCTCGTTTTCACCGGGGGGGTGCCGCAGTGTTCACGACATCGTTCGATTCTGCCACGAGGTCTCTTTGCAGGCGATGTTTGGATTGATGGGCGAGGCGAACGAGAGTGTTGTCTCCGAAAAACTCAGTTTCAACATTCCCATCAGTCTCCATTTTATCGACCTCGGTGGGGGGTTGCAGGAAGGCCTCTCCTCCTGCGACCGAATCACGCCGGATAGTATCCGGTCCGTTCCCATGAACGCTTTCTGGCGTGGGCTGTCCCATCCGGGAATTAACTGGTCAAGTGCGGTGGGCCTGGACATGCGAAATCTGGCGACGTTGATGTCAGCAAGCGCCGGGGGGGACCTGCCGGGAGGGAACAGCTATGCGCTGGTGTCGCACGACTACACGAATATCAGCATAAAGTTCGGCTATCATTATTGCAACGTGGACAGCCTGTGCGGCAAGGACGCCAGCCAGAATTACGTCACCATGCAGTTTTCGGGCGGTGTGGGCTCCTATTACGGCAAGGTGATGAGAATCGATTTTCTGTTGAGAGTGCTGACCCGGCTCGGCTTTGCCGTGACCGTGACCGGCGACACGATCTCGGCCTCCCTTAAAGGGTTTGACCAGAGCGCACAGGAGCAGGCGCTCGATCAACTCGGCCGGTTGCTCGCCTCAAGCCGCCTGCTGGATGTCGGCATCCGCAGCCAGGAGGATATCGACCGGATGGCGGAGGCTTTCTTCAGAAGCGAATACGACTACATGAACATGGGCAGAGCCTATGCTTTGCCGGGGTTTTACGTCCCGGAAGGAGACTGGGCATGGCAAGCCGATTCCGATGGGATGCGGCTGATTCAGGACGGCTCGAAGTGGGCTGGTCGGTTTTCGTTGACCCTGGCCAACCGGTTGAACCGCATGATCGGTGCCAAGTACCAACAGTTTTTGGACAACATACAGGCCTATTTTTATTTTCCCCTGGCGATCGCGAAAGACGGATTCCTTTCAAACGGCATGGTCAGTGGGGGAATTATGCCGGTATCCGGATTGATCGACCAAGCTGGTGGAATCGCCTTCGGCATTCAGAACATCGGCAACTATTTTGTGTTTCGGCTGAATTGCCTGGAAAACAACCTGATTCTATTCGAGTACGTGAACAGCCGGAGGATCGAGCGCCAATCAGTGACTCGCCCGCTTAAGTCCGGACGATGGTATCGGCTAAAGGTTCACATCGAAGATCGACAATTGACCGCCTTCATCGATGACGAACCGGTCATGACCTATACTGCAGACCGCAGTCTGGCCGGATACGTGGGATTGTGGACAAAGGCCGACTCAGTGGTGTGGTTTGATGACTTCAAACTTGCAGCGAAACAAACCTTTTCGGATCTATTTGGCGATCTGCGATTGCAGGCGCTTTAAATACCGGTTAACGTAGGCAACAAAATCACCCCATGATCGGCTTATTTCGAAAATTTCATTGATAGCTGAGCATTTAATGTGTGGTTATCAAGGAGGTCTCTGAAGGTGCCTGATCATCAAAATGCCCATCAACACCAACCTCATGGCCATAACCATGGACAGCCCGCTCATGTCCATACGCACGGTGCTGTCGACCCATCCATTCTTACCACTGAGCGTGGAATCTGGGCCATCAAGTGGTTTTTCATTGGGCTATTCGCTACTGCCGCTTTCCAAATCGTTATCGTTATCCTTACCGGAAGTGTGGCTCTTCTTGCCGACACAATTCACAACATTGGCGATGCCGCCACTGCCATTCCGCTGTGGATTGCTTTCAGGCTTGCACGCCGGAAACCCAATCGACGCTTTACCTATGGCTACGGTCGTGTAGAAGACCTGGCAGGCGTAGCAATCGTATTGACTATTCTGCTAAGCGCCGTTGTTGCGGGCTACGAGTCCATTGATCGCTTCTTCCACCCGCAGACTGTGAAATATCTATGGGCTGTAATCGTTGCATCGGTGGTCGGGTTCATTGGCAATGAGGTGGTAGCCCAATTTCGTATCAAGGTCGGTAAGGAGATCGGCAGCGCCGCTCTCATCGCGGATGGTCATCATGCCCGGGTAGACGGCCTCACCAGTCTGGCCGTGCTCTTTGGTGCTGTCGGGGTCTGGCTGGGCTATCCGCTGGCGGACCCGATCGTCGGTCTTCTCATTACTGTGTTGATTCTCCGAATCGTATGGGATTCTGGCAAATCCATCTTTACCCGCATGCTTGACGGGGTAGACCCGGAGGTCATCGATGAAATCAGACACGCTGTAAACCATACTGCGGGGGTAAGCGACATTTCTGAAGTGCGGGTAAGATGGCTGGGGCACCGACTCCATGCCGAGCTGAACATTGCCGTAAGGCCTGACCTTTCAGTCGAAAAAGGACATGAAATAGCGAAGGAAGTGCAACACCGTCTTTTGCATCAGTTGCGGTATCTTTCCAATGCTACCGTCCATGTTGACCCTGTGGGTGCGTCAGGCGAGGCATATCACCGCATTGCCCAGCACAAACATGACGACCTGCCCGCGCATTCACATTAACCAGGGTCACTGCCATTTATGATTGGTGAAACCATCAGGAGAATTGAATGAACACATGCGACGGCGTTCCGGTCCAAAAAGTTTCCTTCAAAGAGGCGTTTAGGCTTTGGGTCAAGGTGGCGCTCAACAGCTTCGGTGGTCCCACCGGCCAGATTGCGGTCATGCACCGCTACCTGGTTGAGGAAAAGCGCTGGATCAGCGAAGGCCGCTTTCTGCATGCCCTGAACTACTGCATGCTGCTGCCGGGGCCCGAAGCGCAGCAGCTGGCGACTTACATCGGATGGCTGCTGCACAAGACCTGGGGCGGAGTCGTGGCCGGGACGCTGTTCGTGATCCCCGGCTTCATCTGCATGCTCGTCTTAAGTATCTTGTACACTGGGTATCAGGACCTTACGATCGTGCAATCCTTGTTCTTCGGTCTCAAACCGGCAGTGCTGGCCATCGTAATCGAAGCCGTGATGCGCATCGGGAAAAAGGCCCTCAAGACCCGGCAGATGGTAGCCATCGCCGGTCTGGCCTTCGTGGCTATCTTTTTTTATGATGTGCCCTTCCCCGTCATCATTTTGTCCGCCGCGATCATCGGCTACATCGGAGGGCGCTTCTGGCCTGATGCGTTTGCCGCAGCTAAACCCAAGACAGCCGATGAGAACGCATGCAATGGACCGGCCGTGGATGCCCTTTTGGAAGGAGATCAGGCAGACCACATCAAGCCCACGCTGGCACGCTTTTTCAGGGTCCTGCTCACATGGTCGGCGCTGTGGTTCGGGCCGATCCTCCTGATACTCCTCTATTTCGGGCCACAGAACATTTTTGTCCAGCAAGCGGCCTTCTTCAGCAAAATGGCCGTGGTGACGTTCGGCGGGGCTTATGCCGTCCTGGCCTATGTCGCCCAGCAAGCGGTTGAAACCTACGGATGGCTGAAACCGGGCGAGATGCTGGACGGGCTTGGACTTGCCGAGACCACACCCGGCCCGCTCATCCTTGTATTGCAGTTCGTCGGTTTTCTCGGATCGTATCGCAGCCCGGGAGGACTCGATCCCATGCTCGCCGGTGTCTTTGGGGCTGTTGTCACCGTGTGGGTGACCTTTGTCCCCTGCTTCTTTTGGATCTTTTTGGGAGCGCCGTACGTGGAAGCGCTGCGGGGCAACAAATCCCTCAATTCAGCCATGTCCGGGATTACCGCCGCGGTGCTGGGGGTCGTTCTGAATCTCGCAGTGTGGTTTGCCCTGCACACGATCTTTGGATCGATCGGGGACGTGCATGCACTCGGGGCCCACCTGCTGGTCCCCGTTTGGAATACGATCAACGTCCCGACGCTGCTGATCGCACTATTTGCCGTGCTCGCGCTATTCCGCTTGAAGCTGGGAATGATGACGACCATCGGCTGCTGTGCCGCCCTTGGCGTACTCTACAATGCCCTGCGCTGGGTATTCGCCTAAGATAGCCTATTTTGACGACTGGGATACCGCGCTCCGGGCTGAATATCTCCGTGGGGCGGGAGGATGGATGTTTTGTCAAACACTACGATCTGAGAGTAGGATAAGTTAGAGTAACTATCCTTATGAAACCTCCAAGAAATAGGAGCGAGGGTATGTCCAGGCCCCGATGCTCGGTTCTTCAACGCATATGCGTGCTCGTGCTTCTGGCCCTTCTTCCGGCCGGCTGCGCGATAATACCTGTGCCTACCCGGTCCGCCCGCGTTGGCGCCAGCGATGCACTGGGAAGCTGTGCGGACTTTTTTGCGGACCTGGACCACCGGGCTGCGCAAGCCCAAGTGCTCGACCCTGGAGCATTCAGGGTGGAAGGGTATCCCTATCTAAGGGTAAACCGGTTTTTGGCATCGTTTCGCAAGGAGGTAGGGAACCAGGCCGCCTTCGCCGCGTGGGTAGACCAGATGCAAGCGCTGGATCACGATGCCCGCAAATATGAAATTGCCAATTTGCCCCAAGCCACCGGATCCATCCCCGGTTCGGCGAACGACAAGAACGGACTCTACGGCAAACTCGCCAGCTGCGGCAACCTGTTAAAGGCGGCGGATTTCAAGGATAACCAACCCCAGGAATCGTTACGGAAAAAGGCAACGGCGCCCGATGAGTATATGTCGCTGCCGCGGGTCCTGGGCCTCTACCCGTTGATCAGTTTGTTCGTTTCTCATGGGGTGTCAAACTGGCAAGCGGAGGCACGCAAAACCTTTTCCACCGAGCCCCCGGGCGGTTGGCAAACCATCCGTTACGTTCCGGAGAAAAGCAATGAGCTGCCGGCCGCACGCTCGATCGTCACACAAGCCCGACGCGATGCTCTGGGAATACCCGACTACTCTCCCGATGCCCGCCAGGCTCTTTTCCAGCTGTACGCTCCGGCCTGGGAAGTCCGGACAGAAGCAGAATACGACCGAATCGGAGCGCCGGTCTGGACCTCCGAGGACGAGCTCGACATCGACACCCGGCAGCCGTTGACCTACACGCTGCTTTCCTTCACGCGTTTCGGGAAAGAGATACTCACCCAGCTCAACTACATCATCTGGTTCCCGTCCCGGCCTAAGGAAAATGCGCTGGACATCTACGGGGGATCCCTGGATGGGCTGAACTATCGCGTGACTTTGGACAAAAATGGAGAACCGCTGCTTTACGAAACGATTCACAATTGCGGATGCTATTATGAGGCTTACCCCACGCCGCGGCTCAAGGTTCATGAAAAGATCGACTATGCGGAACCGCCACTAATTCTCAAGGCGCCCGAACTGACCCCTTTAAAGCAGTTCATGACCGTCGCCATGGAGAGCCGGACGCACTATGTTCAGCATCTCTACCCCTCAGCCCGCCGGTCGCAGGTCGCAGCGGAGGTCTACTCTCTTGTGGACTACGGCGAGCTTCGCAGCCTTCATGATGCCAAAGGCGGCCGCAGGAGCATGTTCAGCCCGGACAGCCTCGCACCGGGAAGCGAAAGGCTGGAGCGCTTCATCCTCTGGCCCACGGGTGTTGTCTCCCCCGGCGCCATGCGCCAGTGGGGACGCCATGCCGTGGCCTTCGTAGGCGAACGCCACTTCGATGACCCATTTTCCCTGGACAAAATGTTCATGGGAACGGATTAAGCGGATGAGCCTGTCGTGTCGCGCTTGACTCACTCCGGCCTTTCTGCAATATTCTCCGCATTATAGGCCTTATCCCCTTATCAACCGTTATCGAGGAGGATGTCCATGAGCACAAAACCCCGTCTGTTGTGGTCTATCCTGATCTTTTGCGCGGCCGTCGCCTTTGTCGTGCAGCCGGGCCTGGCTGCCGAGAAAACCCTCAAGGTCGGCGTCTACGGCGGCTATTTCAAGGATTCCTTCGACAAGCACATCTTCCCCGATTTCACCAAGGAGACCGGCATCAAAGTCGAGTCCGTGGCCGAGCCCACCGGCGAAGCCTGGCTGGTCCAGTTGGAGCAGGCCGCCAAGGCAGGGGTTGCCCCGGCCGACGTCAACATGATCGCTCAGGTACCCATGCTGAGAGGCCAGAAGACCAAGCTGTGGGCGCCGCTTGATCTTGCCAAGATCCCCAACCACAAGAACCTGCTGCCGGTCTTCGTCCACAAATACCCGGACGGCAAGGTGGACGGGATCGGCGCGGTGTCATGGTACATCACGCTCGTCTCCAACACCAAGGTCTTTCCCGAAGCCCCCAAGTCATGGGGCGACATGTGGAACGCAGACAAGAAGGACAAGCTGGGCCTGCTGGCCCTGGTGTCCAATTCCTTCCTGCTGGAAGTGACCGCTACCACCTATTTCGGCGGCACCAAGGTGCTGGACACCAAGGAAGGCATCCAGAAGGTTCTCGACAAGCTCGCCGCCGTCAAACCCAACGTGAAACTGTGGTACCGCGACGAGGCCCAATTCGAGCAAGCCCTGAAGTCGGGCGAGATACCCATGGGCCAGTACTACCATGATGTCGCCACCCTGGCGAGCAAGGATCACCCCGTGCGCTCGACCTTCCCGAAAGAGGGCGGCGTACTCGACTCCGGCTCGTGGGCGGTTCCCAAGTCCTCCAAGAAGATGGAAGAGGCCTACGTCTTCATCAACTACATGTGCCGCCCGGACATCCAGAAGAAGCTCTCGCTCAAGGTGGGCACCTCCCCGACCGTGAAAAAAGAGCTCACTGGCCTGACGGCCGAGGATTTTGCCGCGGTGTCGAGCGACATCAAGCCGATCATTCCGCGCTACGACATATACACCGGCCCGCTCAGCGACTGGATCAACCAGAAGTGGACGGAAATGATCACGAAGTAACGCACGGGAGAGTTCCAGGGTCCAAGGGATCGAGGGTCCGCAGGAAGAGACCGCCCCTTGTTTCACTTGGGCTCGTAAGCCGTCCAATCCTCGAACCCTGAAGCCATCCCGCGCCCGTCGCGGGATGGCTGTTGGTTTTTATGGCCGGATTATTTCTCGAGGACATTCACAAGCATTTCGGCTCCGTGGTGGCCGTCCAAAATGTGGACTTGCGCATTCCGCACGGCCGGTTTGTCTGCTTTCTGGGCCCGTCGGGGTGCGGCAAGACAACCCTCCTGCGCCTCATCGCCGGCCTCGAACGGCCCACCCGCGGGCGGGTCCTGCTGGAGGAAGCCGACATCACCGACCAGCCCGCCCACCAGCGCAACTTCGGCATGGTCTTCCAATCGCTCGCGCTTTTCCCGCATCTGTCGGTCGGCGACAACATTGCCTACAGCCTGCGGATCCGCAAGGCGGACGCCTCTGTCCGCCAGCGCCGGGTCGATGCGCTACTGGAGCTTGTGCGCCTGCCCGGCTACGCCGGCCGCCACATCTCGCAGCTCTCAGGGGGCCAGCGCCAGCGCGTGGCCATCGCCCGCGCGCTCGCCATCGAGCCCCGGCTATTTCTGCTGGACGAGCCGCTGTCCGCCCTAGACGCCAAACTGCGGGAGGACATGCAGCTCGAGATGCGCATGCTCCAGCAGCGACTGGGGGTCACGACCATCCTAGTCACCCACGACCAGCGCGAGGCCATGACCATGTCCGACCTGATCGTGGTCATGGGGACCGACAACCAGGTGCACCAGATGGGCACCCCCCTCGAGATCTATCGCAACCCGGCCGACACCTTTGTCGCGAACTTCATCGGGACGAGCAACCTGCTCAAGGGCATCTGCAGCGGCAGCCGGCAGGTGACGATATCCGGCAAAACGCTCGGGATCGAGGCTATGCCGGAGAACGTGAAGGAAGGCAGCGCGATCACCATCTCCGTGCGGCCCGAGGACATCTCTGTGGTCGCCGGCGCCCCGGAGGGCGCGAACCACCTGCCGGGCAGGGTCACCTTCGTGCGCGACGTCGGCTCGAGTGTCGAGATCTATCTCGACTGCAACGGGTTTCAAATCATCAGCCAATCCACCCCGAAAAGCCGCCCCGCAGTCCGGCAAGGCGACGTAGCCACGGCCGTTTTGCCGCCGGCCGCCTGTGTAGTGCTGACCGCATGATCGAAGACAAACCCAAAGGGCTGCGAGCGCTCCTGCCGATCCTTTACCCGGCGGTGACCCTCGTGGTCTTCTTCGTCATCCCCTTCGGAATCATGCTGGCGGTGAGTTTCTTCGAGCGTGAGCCGGGAGGTTTCTACACGACCGATTTTTCCATCGACAACTACGGCAACCTCTTCACCGAGCTCTTCGGCCGGGTGCTGGTGTTCTCCATCTTCATCTCGGCCCTGTGCGCCGTTATCTGTGTCGCCGTCGGATTTCCGTTCACCTATTTCATTACGCGCATGCGGCGGAAGGCCCAGGTGGTGTGGCTGGTCATCCTGGTCTCGGTGCTCTCGCTGTCGGCGGTCATCGTGGCGTTCGCCTGGTCGCTGCTGCTCTCGCAGACGGCGGGCATTTCAAACCTCTTCGTCTGGCTGGGGCTCATGGGAAAGCCGGTAAGTTGGTCGCCCGGGTTCTGGGCCCTGACGGCCGGCATGTGCTACATTGCCTTCCCTTACACCGTGCTGGTGCTCTACCCGCCGCTCTCGCGGCTCGACCCGCACCTGCCGGAAGCCGCCCAGACCCTGGGCGCATCCCCCGTGACGACATTTTTCACCGTGGTGCTGGGATCGCTGCGCAGCGCCATTGTCGCCACCCTCATCATGGTGTTCGCCTTCACCCTAGGCACCTATCTCATCCCGCAAATCCTGGGCCGTCCCCAGCACTGGACGCTTTCGGTGCTGATCACCGACGAGGCTGTGTACCACTCCAACCTGCCGCTTGCGTCGGCCATGGCGGTATTCTTCATGGTCGTGAGCCTGGCCTTGGTGGGACTGACCATGCTGATCGGAAAAAGCAGGGGGCCGGCCGCCCGATGAACAGAGCCCTTCGCCAGCTGTTTCTCGCGCTCGTCCTGATCTTCCTGGCGAGCCCCATCGTGGTAGTCGGCGGGGTATCGCTGAACGAGAAAAAGAGCCTGTACTTCCCGCCCCAGGGCTTTTCCCTGAACTGGTACGTCGAACTCTTCACGGAGAGCGCCTGGCTCGTCCCCATCGAGAACAGCATGATCATCGCCACCCTGTCAAGTCTCGCGGCCATCTCCATCGCTCTGCCGCTCGCCTACTTTCTCTGGCGCTACCGGGTGTTCTATGCCCGCGCCCTCTTCATGCTCGGCATCGCGCCCTTCATGCTGCCGCCGGTCATCACCGCCCTGGGATTTCTAACGTTCTGGGCCACGGTGGGCCTTTACGGGCAGATGGTGGCGACGATCGTCTCCCACGCCATCTTCTTCGTGACGCTGCCGCTCGTTACCATCTCGCTCGGCTTCGAGTCCATCGACCGCGAGTTCATCGAGGCCGCCGAAACCATGGGCGCCGACTCCAAGGCGGTTTTCCGCACGGTGGTTTTTCCCATGGTGCGCTCTTATATGGTATCGGGTTACGCTTTCTGCTTCGTGCTCAGCCTGAACGAGTACATCGTGGCCTACATGGTCTCCGGCTTCACGGTGGAAACCCTGCCGATCAAGATCTTCAACGCCCTGCGCTACGGCTACACACCGGTCATGGCCGCAGTGACGATCTTCTTCGTGCTGCTGGCCGCGCTGATCTTCGGCCTCATCGGCCGCTTCGGCGACCTGCCGCGGTTGATGGGGGCGCTGGCGCCCGAGAGCCGAAACGCTTAGCCTCGATGAGGCAGCCTGTCCTCTGCGCCGTTCTACCAGCCTTTGGTCCTTAGGATGTCTTTCATTTTTTTTGCGGTCTTCTTCTCCACCAAAATCATGCGATGCGCTTTGGCCAGCTTGATTTTCTCCGTCAGTTCGTTGATATCGGCCGGCTTGATGAGAAAATCCGAGGCGCCGAGTTTCATGGCCTCGACCCCTTTGGACACCGAAGGCTGCCCAGTGAGCAGGATCACCTCGGAGTCTGGGTTTTTCTCCTTGATGCGCTGCAACGCTTCTATGCCCCCCATCTCGGGCATCATCAGGTCGAGCACGATGGCGTCAAAAGTCTCCACTTCCAGTTTTTGGAGGGCCTCTTTGGCCGAGGTTGCCGTGGTCACCTCCATGCCGCGACTCTGCATGCGTTCGGCCAGAACGTCCAAAAAACCCTTCTCATCATCGACGATTAGAACTTTTTCCGTCATGTCATTGCTCCTTTGAATAAGTGTGCGACGATAGGCGATGTTATGCGTCCCGGCTTTGCGCCAGAAAAACTCTGATCTCGCTCGCTACCGGGTCTCGAAGGATCTGCGCATGCAACGCCTGACCCAACGCGGTTTCCCGTTCAGCCGGAAACAGCGGCGCTGCGTCGGCCGCCATGTCTTCAAGCTTCCCGAACCGGAACCATGCACCATCTCCCGTTTTTTCGGCGAAAAGTTCAATCGTTTTGCCCGGCCCGACCACGGCCATGGCGTAATCCAGGCACAGCCAAAGAAGATTCAGCAGGGCGAACGGAAAAGTGGTGATGGCCACCGGCCCGGCCGGTTTACCGACCGCCAGCACGACACCCCGCATGGCAATGAACCGCGCTGAAAGCGACACGAGAAGCTCCGCCACCTCGCTGACGTCGATCGACACGGACGCTTCGTCTACGCTGTGGGCGAATCGGTTCATCGAGGTCATGATGTGATCCGCCCGCCGGATCTGGTCTTTGACGCTGCCGGACAGCTTTTTCAGCCGGGCGGGGTCGATCGGTCTGCCGCGCTCGGCCATGAAGCAGATGTCTTCGAGCAACCCGGCGTTTTCGTTGATGATGGCAAGCACATTCTTGATCTCGTGAGAGATCGAGGCCGCCATCTTTCCGAAAAATTGAATCCCGCCGAGGCCTATCTGAGCATCCTGGATGTTCACTTCAAGCCTCCTTTAGCCTTCCAGTACCTCTTTCATCTTGACGATCAAATCTTCGATTTTCAGCGGCTTCACGAGATAGTAATCCGCACCGACCTCTGAGACACCGGTTTGGAAATCGCGGTCCGAGCCGTGCCCCGTGACGAATATGAATTTCATGCTGGGTCGCATGTTCTGCATGCGTTTCTTCAGCTGCAGCCCATCGATTTTGGGAATTTTGACGTCCAGCACCGCCAGGTCGAAGCTCCGTGTCTCCAAAAAACGCAGAGCATCCTCCGCGGAAGTCGCCCACAGCGCTTCTATTCCCCGCAGGCTCAACCGCTCCGCCAATGCCGTAACAAGCTCTTCCTCGTCATCCACCAACAGGACTTTCATGTTTGGGTTTCCTTACGCTTTCGAGTGTTAAAGGCAGTCGGATCGTGAACTCCGTTCCCTGGCCCACCTGGCTCTCGACGCTGATATCGCCGCCGATTTCCTGTACCAGCCCGTAAGTGATGGAAAGCCCCAAGCCGGTGCCGCCGCGTTCGGTTTTGGTAGAGAAGAAGGGTTCGAAGATCCGCTTGAGGTCGGCCTGCGCAATGCCGCAGCCGGTATCCCGGACATTGACCGTAATGGATTGGGCGTCGGAGCGTCGGGCGGTGACATCCAGTCGGCCGCCGTCCCCCAGAGCGGCGAAGGCGTTGTTGAACAAATTCAGGAATATCTCCTGAAGCCGGCCGCGGTCGCTCTCGATTTTGGGCACATCGGGGTTTACCGCCACATGGACCTCGATCGACCGATACTCTGCTTCCCTGCCGAGGAAACCGAGCACTTCGCGGAGGATCTCCTCTATGTCCAGGGGTTGAAGTCTGACGTCCATGTGTCGGGCAAAGCTCAGAAGCCTTTTCGTGACGTTAGCGCAACGTTCGACCGAGGCGAGAACCGAATCCGCAAGGCCCAGCAGCTTGTCATCCGCGGCGGTTTCGTTCCGCAGGCTGATCAGGTCTTTGATCAGGCCCGCTTTTTCGTTGATGATGGCGAGTGGGTTGTTGATCTCGTGGGCCACGCCGGCCGAAAGCCTCCCCAGGGAGGCCATTTTGTTGGCGTATTCCACCTTGTGCAGGGTCATGACGCGTTTGTGATCCGCCGCGTGGATCTGATTGACGAGGTAGGTGGACACCCCCAGAATCACCATCAGGATGGTCGTGATGCTCAGCACCAGGAACACCACCAGCTTCTTGCGGGTCTCGTTCCAGGGCTTCAGGAGTTCGCTTTTCTTCTTGACCGCCATCAAAACGAACGGGGTCCCGGAGATGTAGGCATAGCCGGTGATGAACTCCTCCCCGGCCGATTTGATCTCCAGCACCCGGGTCTTGTCGGAAAATGCCGGAACAGTGACGGGGATGCGTCCCAGCGTGCTGCCGAAAAGCCGCGAGGCTGTTTGCAGCACCCCCTCCGTGTTGACGAGAAAGATATCCCCCTTGCCGCTCACTTCAACTTCGGAAATCAGATCGTTGAACTGCTGGGTGTCGATGGAGGCCCGCAGGACGTAAAAGCACCCTGTCGGCAGATCGTGCTTCACGGATACGACCAGGTGGGGCTGCTGCCGGAGCCCTAAAAAAACGTCGCTGATGTGAGCTTCGCCGCTGCGCAGCTCTTTGAACCAATCCTGATCGCTGTAATTTTTCCCCGCCAGGTTGTAAGGCCCCACATAAGTATGCTGAAGCCCGGTGTCGTCGATCACCCCCAGATCGGTGAACCCGCCGAAGCCCTTCTTGAGGTTCTCCAGCAACGCCGTGACACGCAGAGGATCGCCCAGCGCTTGATAGGAGTTGTCTTTATCGATGAAATTCAGGGCGGAACGGCGCTCGGACAGGAAAAACGAAATGCTTCTCCGGGTGTTCGATACGAGGCGTGCCGTCTGATAATAAATGTCGGACTCGATAGCCTGCTGATTGACGTTGTAGTCGACCACGGTCATGAAGATGAGCGGCGCCAGGGCGACCGCCGCCGTGCTGAAAACGGCCAGCTTCCACATCCGGCGAAAGTTGAACAGATGCTTGTACGGACCGGATGCGACGTCTTCATGATCCCAGAAAGCGGGTTTGAATGAGGACCATAATGTCATGGGCAACCCTGCCTTCGGCGGCGCCGGAACGTGTATCAGGAATTTTTCATGGCGGCTAAGTTTTGCCGCATTTTTTCGTTGGCTTGCTTGAGGGTAACGGTGAGCCGATCAATGTCCACCGGCTTTTGGAGGTAGGCGAAGGCACCCAGCTTCAGGCAAGTCGCCCGGTCCTCCTCGGACCCGTGGCCGGTGAGGATGATCACTTCGATTTCCGGCCGCGTCTGTTTGACTCGGCGCAGTACTTCAATACCGTCGATCCCGGGCATCTTCAGGTCCAGTATCATGACCTCCGGCTCATCCTCGCGGATCATGCTGAGCGCGGACTCCCCGTCGTAGGCCACTGCTGAGCCCATGTCGCGCATGAGCAGCCGTTCGGACAGCGTCTGGACAAACTCGCGCTCATCGTCAACCAGCAGCACCTTGGAGGGCAATTCGAAGTCAACCTTGCGGTATATGTCGGCCTGGTGATAGCCCTTGCCGATCTTTGTGGCCAGGGAACTGACTCCCGGCGCCTTTGAAGCTATGGATTTGAGCTCCTCTTCCAAACGGTTCAACATCAGGACATGCTTGTTGATGGTCAGTGTGACAGACCCGTTATCGGCGTCAACCTCGACGTGATGGCCTTCCTTGGCCAGGGCGACCTCGACCCGGGCGGCCAGCAGAAAGTCTTGAAGCGCCTGCTGCGACCGGGGGGTGATCTGCAAAACGTCCCGGCCAAGGTTGCGCACGATCAGATCGGTCGCCTCATTCACCGTCACCTGGTCCGTGGGGATGAGGATATCGTAGAGCGAGGCGTCATACGGGTCGCTGCTGCCCACAACGGTGTTCACCCAGAGGGCCGCGTCCTCATCCTGTTTGCGAACGAGTTTGGCGGCCTCCTTGACGGGCATTCCCACCTGCAGGGCCGCCGCGGTGGACCGGGATTTCAGATCCGCGACCAGGCAGATTCGCAGGGCATAGCTGATCTTCCTTGGAATGAGATGGCACGAGAAGCCGGCAACAAGCAGGCCGTCTGAGGACAGCATTTCGGCCATGGCCAAGCGCAGATAGGTGATCGAACGCTCCTTCTCGTGCGTAAAGGTGTTGAAGGCCGACGCCTTTCCGGAAAACGCCTTGTGGATCTTGTTCGCCGCCAGACCGGAAAGCGCGCTGGCGGACGAGATCACATCCTCGTCCCGGATCACCCGGCACCCGGTCCGGTTGACCAGCTCCCGCAGGACATCCTGCTCATTGCAGTAGCTTCCATTAAACAGGGTAATCATAGACATAGGGGGCCTCTTTTTCCTGGAGTTGGCGTGGCAGATAGCATACGGTTTGCAGTGGACAATCCGGTTCTGTGGCATCCCGGTGGGCGTCTGCGTGGACCGCCGCGATGACCTGTTCGATGGTCGGGTAGATGTGATCGGCGCCGATTCTGGCGTCCAGATGGGTTCGCTGCATCACCTGCATGACGGCCTCGTTGACCCCGCTGAGCGACACATCGAGCCCGGCGCTTCGAATCCGGTCAATCAGCAGCGACAGGGTCTCCTCGCCGGAGGCGTCCATGTCATTGATGCCGTTGGCGACGATCACGATGTGTTTCAATTTTTTCATGGCTCGCATCCGTTCCGTCACCTGATCTTCCAGATAGCTGGCGTTAGCGAAGAAGAGGGGGGCGTCAAACCGGATGAGGGCGATGTACGCGCACTCCCTGAGGCCGTGCGTCGCGGCGCAACGCAGGGCCTCGTCCGCGTGCCGCGCCAGAACCGTCACCTTGGGCCGCATGACTTTGTAGAGAAAAACGAGCAGCGAGAGGACAACCCCAACCATGATGCCCTTGTCCAGATGAGGAGCAAAGATCAGCGTGCAGACAAACGAGATGATCGAAATAATCCCGTCCAGCCTCTGCGCCTTCCAGGCGTGGACAAACCCGTGAACGTTGATCAGCCCGATGACGGCCATCATGATGACCGCCGCCAGGACAGATTGGGGCAGGTGGTAGAGCAGCGGGGTCAGGAACAACAGCATGATCACCACCGCCAGGCTGGTGAACACGCTGGAAAGACCGGTCACGGCGCCTGCCTGGAGGTTCACGGCGGAGCGGGAAAACGATCCCGAGATGGGGTAACTCTTGCCGATGGCACCGATCATGTTGGCCAGCCCCTGCCCGATCAGCTCCTGATTGGGGTCCAGCCGCTGGCCGGTTTTAGCGGCCATGGCCTTGGCGATGGAGATGGCCTCCATGAACCCGAGAAAAGAGATGATGGCGGCATACGGGAAAAGACGCAGCAGCATCGAAAGCTCGATTTTCGGCAGGCTCAAGGTTGGCAACCCCTTGGGGACCATCCCCACCACGTCGCCTCCGCCCGTCAGCCTGACGCCGTCCGTCTTGATCGGACCGTTGCCTACTTGAATCCGCCAGACAAATCCGTCGTCGCGGGCTCCCGGCGGGATTTCATTCGCGGGGAAAAACTGCATGGCCCCATCGCCCTGAGAGACGCCCCGGAAAAGAAAACTCCGCAATTCGTCCCGGTAGAGGTGTGCCTTGCCCTGCAAGTCTTCGATCTGAAGCGAGATGACCTCCGCATCGCGCTTGGCATCCAGCACCGCGATGGCATCTGCGGAGGCTTTGGCCTCATCGACCCGGCGCGTGGCCGCGGTGCGTTTGGCCCCCAGTCGGGATATTTCGTCGAGCGCAGCGTTGAAGTTGTCGACCAGCCCGCGGGCGCTCGCATGCTGAATGGCATTCACGCCGACCGCGGTGTTGTGCTGATAGCCGATCGCCCAGGAGATGACGGTCGTCAGCGTGACCGCCACCAGCACATTCGGCACCTGCGGGGCGATCCGCTTGAGCGCGAACATGAGCGCAAACGCCAACGCTCCCAGAAAGAAGGTGGGCCAGTGGGTGTAACGGCCGGCGGCCTGGATCACCCACATCACGGTCTCATAATGATGCTCCGCCGTATCCACCTGGACGCCGAAGAGTTTGGACAGCTGCGAGGTGGCTATGATGATGGCGGCGGCGTTGGTGAAGCCGTTGACCACCGGGTGCGACAGGAAATTGACCACCAATCCCAGCCTCAGCACGCCCAGCGTCAATTGGATCGCACCGACCATGAGGGCCAGCAGGATCGCGTACACAATGTAGCGCTCACTGCCGACGGTGGCCAGCGGGGCCAGCGACGCAAACGTCATGAGGGAGACCACCGCCACGGGGCCGGTGGCCAACTGGCGGCTCGACCCGAACAGCGCCGCGAGCATCGGCGGCAGAAAGGCCGCATACAAACCGTAGTAAGGCGGAAGCCCGGCCAACTGGGCATACGCCATGGATTGGGGAATGAGCACGAGCGCCACCGTCAACCCCGCAAGCATGTCCGTACGCAGGCTGCCCGGATCGTAGCCTTTAAACCATTTTAAAAACGGAAACACTTTCGTCAGCACTTTGCGCTCCTATTTTTCCGAATGGTTGGTTTGCAGCATTCTGCGGCACAGGCCCAATAGCTCGTCGTAAAGGGTGCCGGCTTCGTAGAGATTGACGGTGTTGAACCGCACCAGCCCGTCGATCATGGCAAAAATGATCATGGCCGACTTGCGGGCGGAGGTCTGAATGATGGACCCGTCTTCCTGGCCCAAGCGGATCGCTCTTTCAAAAAGATCGATGAAACAGACGTAAATGGCTTCCAGATGTTCCCGGCAGGTGGCGTTGACGACCGCGAGGTCGTACGGAAACCGATGATGCAGCAGCATGAAAGGCTCGCGCCTGGCGCTGGCGAGGTTGAGGTAGAAAGAAACGGTGCTTTCCAGCATTGCGAGTCCGTTTGAGAACTGGTGCCGGCTGATATATGTTTCGAATTCGAGGAGGATTTCGTCTTTGATGTTTTTAAGGATGGCAAGAAAAATGTCTTCCTTAGTTTTGAAGTGGTAAAAGATCGTGCTTCCGGCGGCTCCGGTCATGGCGGCAACTTCAGACATGGAAGTTTCCTTGAAGCCTTTGTGCGCGAACAAGCTGGTCGCAGCTTTTAGTATTTCGGTTTTTTTTGACATGGCTAACCAATATCGCCATAAAAACTGACTGATCAATCAGTCAGTTTTATATCGACCCAATTATAAATTGTCAAGGATTTATTTCGGAATACATAGTTTGAAGTTAAATTAATTAGTTATTGCGTCATCAAAATAATTTATATAATAATGAGCGGGTGAATCTGTTGCACAATAACTTCTTGTTTGTATTAGCATGTTGTGCTACAAGCGTGGCATTTTTAAAACAATCGGTATAGGAGCCCCCATGAAGGATATCAAAGTTGCAGATCTTATGGTTCCCCTCTCCGAATACGCTACCGTCCCAGATGACGCCAGTCTTTACGACGCCGTCATGGCCCTGGAGCAAGCTCAGGAAAAATACACTTACAAGCATTCGCAATACCGCCATCGAGCTATCCTGGTTTTGGACAAAAACAAAAAAGTTATCGGTAAAATCAGCCAACTTGACGTTCTGCGCGCCTTAGAGCCCAAGTACGGTGAAATTTTGGAAGGAAGAGGTTTTCATGGCGTCGGCTTTTCCAAGAAATTCCTCAAGTCCATGCTCAAAGACTACGCGCTGTTCGACAACGCACTTCGCGACCTGTGCCGCAAGGCTGCGGAAAAGCCCGTTACGAAATTCATGCACACCCCCGGCGAGGGCGAATTCATCTCCGAGGAGATCACGTTGGATCAGGCCATTCACCAGCTCATCATCGGCCATCACCAGTCGCTTTTGGTTACTCGCGGAGAAGACATCATCGGCATCATGCGGTTGACGGACGTGTTTACGGCCCTCTTTCACATGATGAAGGAGTGTCAGCTGGAGTAAGCCGGATCGGTGAATTGATGCAGTGACGTCCTTCTGCTCACCATAGGAGAGTTTAAAAAGTAGGGGGGAATCTATGTCCGATCACGCCGGGGCGGTCGTCGAAAGAACACCCGTCAATTGGAAACGCATCATCTTTCTCTTTCTCGGAATTTTTCTCTTCATAGCCCTCTATTACTCCCCGCCCTGGCCGGACGCCGTCGACCCCATGGGGAAGCACTTCACCCTGTCACGCGAAGGCAAAGGCGCTCTGGCCGTGTTCATGCTGGCCGGGACCTGGTGGGTGTTCGAGGTTCTCCCCATCGGCGTCACGAGCATCGCGATCGGCGTGCTCCAGGCCCTCTTTCTGATCAGGACCCCCGAGGAGGCGTTCAAGGACTTCATGGACCCTTCGGTCCTGTTCATCTTTGCCTCCGTGGTGATCGGCCTTGTTTTCACCAAGACCGGGCTGACCAAGCGCATGGCATACACCATGCTCGCAGTGGTGGGCGAAAAAACCAGCATGATCCTCCTCGGCTGTTTTTTAGTCGAGGTTGCCCTCACCCACATCATGGCCCACACCGCCGTGGCCGCTACGGTTTTCCCGCTGTTCATGTCCATCTACGCTCTTTATGGAGATAGCGATAAAAAAACCAAGTTCGGCAAGGCGCTTTTCATCGGCATGGCCTATGTCGCCGGCGCCGGGAGCATCATCACCCTTTTGGGTGCCGCCCGCGGAGCGGTCGCGGTCGGATTTTTCAAGGACATCGCTGGAAAAAGCATCACTTTCTTCGATCTGACCTATTACATGGCGCCCCTCGGCTGGCTGATGGCATTTCTCCTTTGGGGCTTTTTCATGCTGTTTTTGCGACCGGAAAAAAAAACCATCCCCGGCCTTCGGGCCAAGGCGAAACAGCTGAACGCCGAACTGGGGCCGCTTTCGCGCCAAGAAATACTGACGGCCTCGATTGTGCTGCTCTGCGTAGCCGTGCTGTCCCTGCGTTCCTTTATCCCAGCGCTGGGCGCCATCGACAAAACGGCGATCATCCTGATCTCAACGCTGCTCTTCTTCATCCTTGATATCCTGGACATAGAGGATCTCGAAGAAATCCCCTGGAACATCATCCTTCTCTTCGGCGGCGCCATGAGCATCGGGTTCTGCCTGTGGCAGACCGAGGCCGCCAAGTGGCTCGCCGTGAACTGGCTCGTGCTGTTCAAGAAGGCTAACTGGTTCATCTTTGTCATGGGCATCGGGTTCTTCGTGCTGGTGATGACGAATTTCATCATGAACGTGGCGGCCATCGCCATATCCCTGCCCGTGGCCCTCGTCATCGCCCCCTATCTGGGAGTGGCGCCGGAAGTCATCCTGTTCACCGCGCTAGCCACGGCCGGCATGCCGTTTGTACTCCTGGTGGGGGCCGCTCCCAATGCCATTGCTTATGACTCTAAACAGTTCACGGCCGGAGAATTTTTCACATATGGAATGATCGCCAGCGTCATTCTCCTGGTGGTTCTCGGTGTTTTCGTCATGGTGGTGTGGCCGCTCATGGGGATGCCGGTCACCATCGCGAAGTAAGATTGCAGCGCAGGCAGAGTTAAAAGGAGTGCGCCCGCCATGCAAAAACTTGAAAAACTCCTTGAACGGGTCATCCGGCGTGTCAACCTCAACCTGCGGGGTCAGGATTTCGATGCCGGCCCTTTCCTGAGGCCCTGCGTACCCCTTCGCAAGCTTTCTCAGTTTTATGCCTTTTATGGAGTCACCGGGCGGCATCCCCTGCGCTTCCACTTCAGCGCTTCCAACCTTGCTGGAAGCTACTTTCTGGGCAAATGCCGAGTCGACGGGTCCGTGCTCTACAAAAGCGACATCCGGGGAGACGAACTTAGAGCCAAAGGAGACGACTTTCACTTCCGCGGCGTCAGGATGACGCTGGACCAGGATGAGATCATCTCAATCTCCGATAGCCTGCTCGTTAAGACCTTGGTGCACAACCGGTCGCACGATCCAGAAAACCCGGAAATCTTCCTGGTGAAAAACTCCGCCGCCTGCCCCTTTGCCAACATCCACGGCTCCCCGCTCGAAGGCAGCTTCCTCGGCGCCTTTGCCACCGTGGATCTGACGACCCTTCACGGCTGCATCGTCGGCGCCTTCGCCTATGTGCAGGTCGGGGAACTCTGGCACGACCGGGTCGAGCCCGGTCAGATCTGGCTCAACCAGGAGGGGGCCTTCGATTTCCGGTACCGCTTTCCAGCCGAAACGCTTGCGGAATACATCCGTGTTGAACCCGGTCGGCCTCCTGCAGGCCGGTTCATGGAGTTTCTCAACGCCAGCAAGGGGGATTTTCGGCGCGTGTTCGACGTCGTCCATTTGGCACCGGTCCGCTTCGTGCCGAAAACCGCATCCCTCAGCCGGTATGCGGTCATCAAACCCAAGACCCGGATCGGCGCCAATGTCCTGGTCGCCCAGCGCGCATTCATCGAAAATTCGAGCCTTGGCAAAGGGTCCAACGCCCAGGAGAACTGCTTCATCATCAACTCGCATCTGGAGGGCAACGACGTGACGGCCCACGGGGCCAAGCTGATCCATGCGCGCTTGGCTGAAAACGTCTTCGTGGGCTTTAACTCCTTCATCCATGGGCTGCCGGACGCCCCTGTCGTCGTCGGGCCGGGCAGCATCATCATGCCCCACACCATCATCGACGTGAAAGAGCCGGTTACCATCCCTCCAAAGCATCTGGTGTGGGGGTTCGTCTCCACCCAGAAAGATTTGCTGGATCACAGCGTCCCCCTGGCGACCCTTGCAACCAGCACGCGCATGACCACCGTCGGGACCATGGAATTTGCCGGATCCGGCGCCCAATTCGTCGCGGCATTTCAAAACCGGATCGACCATATCCTGGAATCCAACGGCGCTTATTTCGACGGCCGGAAGAAGCGCGGACACGCCCAGAAAGGGCAGAACATCGCCTACAACATCATCCAGCCCTACCCGATCGGAGCGCAGAAGGGGATTTATCCGACCATCGATATTCAACCGTGAAGACCTGCCGCCTGCCGTCTCACGGAGATGCACCCTTTTTAGACGTGCATCTGAGGACGCCTTCGTTGAAGAGTTCCTTGAAAGCATATAATGGGGTTAGCATACGGCTGCGTTCTGCCGGCGAATGAGCCGACCAAGACGAGTTGCTGCTTATAGCGGGTTTTGCCAATATGCCCTTTGATGACATTCTGCATAAGCTGCTGCCCCCGGATCTGACTCGCACCCCTTACTACCGGTCCCTGCTCCGGAATATCGTGCTGACGATCATCAGTGTTTCCATAATCCCCATGGTGGTGGTGAGCAGCACCCTGTATCTCCAATTCCGTCACTCCTACCGCGAAAAGGTCAACGACCACCTGCGCGAGCTGGTTCAGAAACACCAGCAGAACATCGACAATTTCCTGCAGGAGCGCTTGACCGACATCCGCCTCATGGCCGCCCGCAACGGGCATGAGCGATTGAAGGATGAGTCTTTCCTGCAACGCAATCTCGACTTGCTCCAGCAGGAATATGGCAGTGTGTTTGTGGACCTGGGTGTCGTCAACGCCGAGGGCAACCAGGAAGCGTATGCGGGACCATTTAAACTGGCCAAGGCTCATTATGGCGACGCGGATTGGTTTCACACGGCAATCAAAATTGATTTTGTCATCAGCGATGTCTTTCTGGGACTGCGCGGTTTGCCGCATTTCATCGTGGCCGTCCACAGCTCCGCCAGCCACCCCCCCTGGATTCTGAGAGCCACCATCGACTTCGTCGCCTTCAGTGACTTGGTGAACAATATCCGCATCGGCAGAACCGGTATTGCATATATTTTAAATCGGGAGGGGAAACTTCAAACCTCGCCGGGCGCACGGCCTATGCCGGCCGATATCCCCAACCCGCTCTTGGCCAAAGCTCTTTGGGACAACATGTCCGCCGGCGGCGACGATGTTCGGATCGCTCTTAAAAAGGACAGCTCTGGACAGGAAGGAATCTATGCGGGGGCATTCCTGAAAAACGGTGACTGGCTTCTGATCTACCAGCAGAACGCGGAGGATGCATTTGCCGATCTCGACCAATCGTTTTTCATCGCCACCGTGATCATGACGCTGGGCACGGCCGCGGTGTTTCTCATGGCCTTTGCCCTGTCGCGGATGATCGTCATACGGACCGCCAAGGCCGACGAGGAAAACAAACTCATGGGCCAGAAGGTGGTGGAGACCGGGAAGCTGGCCTCCATCGGTGAACTTGCGGCCGGGGTAGCGCATGAGATCAACAACCCGGTGGCCATCATGGTGGAGGAAGCGGGGTGGATCGGGGACCTGCTGGAGGAAAAGGAATTTCAGGACGGCAAAAACCTCGAGGAGTTCAAGCGAGCGCTCGCGCAGATTCAAACCCAGGGCCGGCGCTGCAAGGACATCACCCACAAACTCCTAAGCTTTGCGCGAAAAACCGCCGCCACGGCGCAGGACATCCAGATCAACTACTTGATTGAGGATCTGGTGGCGCTCTCCGCCCAGCGGACGAAATTCAGCATGGTGGAGGTGAAAACCGAGCTGGAGGAAGAGCTGCCGATGGTCAGAGTGTCCGTTTCCGAACTACAGCAGGTTTTTTTGAACCTGATCAACAACGCGATCGACGCCATGGGAAATAAGGGGGGGAAGCTGACCCTATCAACCCGCGCGCAAAAAGGCTTTGCAGTGGTGGATGTGACCGATACCGGCAGCGGTATCCCGGCCGCGAACCTAAACCGCATCTTTGACCCCTTCTTCACCACCAAGGCGGTCGGCAAAGGCACCGGTTTGGGCCTCTCGATCTGCTACGGCATCATCAATAAGCTGGGAGGAAGAATCGAGGTCGCCAGCACGGTCGACGTCGGCACCACATTTTCGGTCTATATTCCGGTATCCGCAGGCGATTGACATCGGTGCGGTTCAAGAGGATGATAGCGTGAATTCGCCTGACATCACACGGTGTTTTTTACCAGAAGGAGCGAAACGATGAGCATAGCGAAGGTACTCTTTGTCGATGACGAGGTCCCCTTTGTGGAGGCGCTGTCCAAACGTCTCACCAAGCGCGACCTGGAGATCATTCCGGCGTACAGCGGGGATGAGGCCTTGAATAGGCTCGCTGAGCAGACGACGATCGAAGTGGTGATTCTCGATGTCAAAATGCCGGGCATGGACGGGATCGAGACCCTGCGGGAAATCAAGAAAAAGATCCCGCTGGTGGAAGTCATCATGCTGACCGGCCATGCCACGGTCGAATCCGCCATTGATGGCATGAAGCTCGGCGCGTTTGATTACCTGATGAAGCCCTGCGAAATCGACGTGCTGGTATCGAAGGTCTCCGCGGCGGCGGCTAAAAAGCGCAGCCACGAGGAGAAAATCATGCAAGCGCGCCTGAAGGAAATCACCATGCGGCGCGCATGAGGAACGGGTCAGAATGGTTTCGGCAACACAGGATGAAACCGGGCGCCTGCGACTACTTTTGGTGGACGATGAAGTCGGATTCACCACGGTCATGGCCAAACGCTTGACCCGCCGCAACATGGAGGTTACCATGGCGTTTTCCGGAACCCAGGGGATCCAGACCCTGCGTGTAAAGCAGTTCGACGTGGCCGTCCTCGATCTCAAAATGGAGGACATGGACGGCATCGAGGTGCTTAAGATTTTCAAAATTATGGACCCAAACATGCCGGTGATCATGTTGACAGGGCATGGTTCGGAGAAATCCGCAAACGAGGGAATTCAACACGGCGCTTATGATTACCTCACCAAGCCTTATGAGTTTACAGAACTCCTCGAAAAAATCCGCCAAGCTGCGATCAGCATAAAAAGATGAAACGCTGGCAAGCTCGATGACGAGGAGGCAGGGAAGCGCTCAGGGTCAAGGCTTTCTGGCCTGCATGCCTGCCAACCGATGGACCTGGCGCTTTTCAGCGAGTTTCTATTTCGCAAACGGGCCACCTATTATGCGGATCGCCATCTCTCAGACGCAAAGCCAACAAGGCCATATAGAAGGCAGCCTCGCAGTCATGTGCCAAACCGCAGATGCGGCCTCGGCTCAGGGGGCTGGGCTGGTGATCTTCCCGGAGATGTTCCTCACCGGTTATAATGTCGGTGCGGCCGTGTTCAAACTGGCCGAGCCGGCGGCCGGGCCGTCCTCCCAAAAGGCTGCCGCCATCGCCCGCAAGGCGGGAGTCGCTCTTCTGTACGGCTACCCGGAGCGGGACGGGGATACGGTTTACAACTCGGCCCTGCTCATCGATCGCAACGGCCGGCCGCTTGCCAACTACCGCAAGGCGCATCTTTACGGCGGCGAGGAGAAAAAGCTATTTGTGCCGGGCGACCGCTTGGTCACAGCAGAGCTGGATGACCTGAAGGTCGGCTTCCTGATCTGCTATGATGTGGAGTTTCCCGAGGCGGTGCAGACGCTTGCGCTGGCCGGCGCGCATCTCATCGCGGTGCCCACGGCCCTGATGGAGCCTTTCGGTCTCGTCGCCCGCACGGTGGTGCCGGCACGGGCCTACGAAAGCCAGGTTTACGTAGCCTGCGCCAACCTCTGCGGTAAAGAAGGAAACATAGCCTACTGCGGCCTGAGCGGTATTGTCGGCCCGGACGGCCATGAACTTGCCCGGGCCGGCAAGAACGAGGAGTTGCTTATCGCCGACATCGAGCCCGCGACCGTCGCGGCCGTTCGTGCAAACAATCCAATTCTTGCCGAACGACGACCAGAGCTCTATACTGGGCCGATCAATTCACTTTGAAAAACCCCTCGATAGAATGCTGGTCCGTGGATCAGTAGGAGACAAAAGGTGCCTGATCTCCACGTCGACATTGTTTTCAGCGGCATCTGGCAGATGACAAGCACCGTCATCCTGAGCGGCCGCAGCTGCCTCGTGGTCGACCCCGGCTACTTCCCGCGGGAGCTGGCCGATATTGCCGCCCGCATCCCCAAACGCGCGACCGTGGAGGCGCTCTTCTTCACCCACAGCCACTGGGATCATGTGGTGGGGCACGGGATTTTTCCTGCAGTACCGGTGTATACCAGTTCGGTACTGGCACGCTCCGTGGCTGAAGGCGGAGAACTGGCGGTCAAAGGCATGGCGAGGGCGCGGGAATTCGACTCCCAGTGGTACGTCGAACGGCCCTGGGATTATACGTGGCCGAAAGATCTGCGGGGGCTGGACGACGGCGGCTGGTTCAACGTCGGCGATCTCGACATCGAAACGTTTCTGATCCCCGGCCACGCCCCGGACTGCATGGCCATCCGCGCCGAGAACCACCTGCTGGTGGGTGACTACCTCTCGCCCTGCGAAATCCCCTTCGTGGACGACCTGGCAGACTACCGCCGCACCCTCAAGCGCCTACTCACCCTCATCTCGCCCGAGATCGACACGGTGACCCCGGGCCACGGGCCGGTGCTATCCGCGGCTGACGCCTGCCGCATTGCCAGCGAGGACCTCCGCTACCTCGACCGCATCGCCCGCTGCGCCGAACGCGAGGACAGCGCCGCCGCTCTGAATTTAGATCTCCCACGGGCTGCAGAGGTCGCCGGTATGCGGGATCATCACACGGATAACTGCCGCAAAGCCGGCCTCGTCACCGCGGAAACATTAGGCGGTTAGACTCAGATTCCCGGAGTCTTGAAGGGCAGGATTAAAACCGCTGACGATTTTGATATAAACCGGAGGAATATGACAACTCTCAGTTATTCTTAAGCTTATTCAGCCTTGAACGGATGGCTCCCTTTTCCCTGCCGAGCGCGGAGGCCAACTCATCGATACCGGCACCCGAAGCGAATTTTTCTTTCAGGAGAGAGTCTTCGCTCTCGGTCCAAGGCTTGTACGCGTTCTTGAATTCCTTTCCTGCCGCCTCGGTACCCGGCCGCTTGCCTTCAGTCGGCGATGCCTTGCTCCATGGCCCACCCGGGGCAATCCGGCGGGCGTCATTTCCTGAAACTTCAGTTTCGACCCCCTGCATCGCCCCGAGGAAAAGGTCTCCGTACAACTCCACCTTTCGTTCGCCGACACCGGTGATCCCCAGCAACTCGGCCGGAGTGGAGGGCCTGATAACGGCCATCTCTTTCAGGGTCTTGTCGTGGAATACGACATAGGGCGCCACCCCCAGGCGCTGTGCGATGTCCAGCCTCAGGCGGCGCAACCTTTCGAAAAGCACCTGGGTGCCCTCGTCTCCGATGTCGGCCACGGGGCTGGAGGCCGCCCGGGCGGCCTTCGCGGCTTTCAGCGGTTGAGTGTCTTTACGGAACCGGACGAGCTGCGCCCCTTTGAGAACCGGCCAGCTGTTTTCCGTGAGACGAAAACCCGAAATTTCCGCCAGATTGACCGTCAGCAAGCCGTTTGCCGCCAACTGCCGAAACACCGAACGCCACTCGCTGGGGGACAGATCCTGCCCGGCGCCGAAGGTTTTTATCCGGTCATGACCGTGCCGCAGGACGGTCGCGCTGCCGTTGCCGACCAGGATGTCGGTCAGATGGGCGGCCCCGAAACGCTGCCCGGTTCGATACACGCAGGAGAGCGCCTTTTGAGCGGCCACCGTCCCGTCCCAGGTTTCCACCGCCTGCAGGCAGTTGTCGCAGTTCGGGCAGGGTGCCGGGTAGGCTTCCCCGAAGTAGCCTAGCAGAACATGGCGCCGGCACTCGACCGTTTCACAGTAGCCGAGCAGGGCATCCAGCTTCCTGGCCTGCAGGCGTTTGAAGGCTTCGCTGCCCTCCGATCCTTCGAGCAGCATTCGTATGGCCACCACATCCGCGAGCGAGTACGCCATCCACGCGTCCGCGGGCTTTCCATCTCGACCAGCCCGCCCCGTTTCCTGATAGTAGGCCTCCATGCTCGCCGGCAGGTCCAGGTGGGCAACAAATTTCACGTCGGGTTTGTCGATCCCCATGCCGAAGGCGATGGTCGCCACGATGACCACGGGTTCCCTCAGAAAGCGCCGCTGCCGCTCCAGGCGCACCGGCTGCTCCAGACCGGCGTGGTAGGAAGCAGCGTCGACCCCTTGGGTGGTCAGCCAGGACGCGACCGCATCGGCCCGCTTGCGTGTCCGGACGTAGACGATTCCGGACTCCCCCGGGTGCTCTTCCCGTATGAATGCATACAACTGCTTTTTGCCGTTGTTTTTCAGCTGTACCCGGTAGCGGATGTTGGGCCGGTCAAAGCTGGATACAAATTGAGCGGCCTGCGACAGCTCGAGTTTCTCCATGATGTCCCGGCGGGTGTGCGCGTCTGCCGTGGCCGTCAGGGCGATTTTGGGGACACCTCCGAATCGCTTCGTCACGTCCGCAATGCGCAGATACTCCGGCCGGAAATCGTGCCCCCACTGCGACACACAGTGCGCCTCGTCGATCGCGAACAGGGCAATGGGGATTTTCTGGAGCAGCCGTTGAAAGCTTTCGGACAGCAGGCGCTCCGGGGCGACATATAAAACGTCGACGGCACCGGAGACCACCCGCCTTTCGACGCTGGCAGCCTCATTCGCGGAGAGGCTGGAGTTCAGGAAGTCGGCGCGCAGGCCGTTTTGCCGCAGGGCCTGGACCTGGTCCTGCATCAGCGCGATCAGGGGTGAGATAACCAGTCCCACACCCGCGCGCAGGACGGCCGGAATCTGGTAGCAGATGGACTTGCCGCTGCCGGTCGGCATCAGCACGAACGCGTCCTGCCCGCGAATCACGCTTTCGATGATGTCCAGCTGATGGGTGCGGAAGGAGCGGTAGCCGTAGTATTTTCGGAGGATATCGTGCGGTGTCATTTTGCGGAGCGTCCCACCCAGGGGTTGAAGTCAGTCTTCCTGCTGAAAGCGGCGGATGATGTAGCCGCCCGACTTCTCGTCCCGCTCGAGGTCCATGAGACCGCGCGTTGCCGCTTCCTCCAGAAGGCGGTTGAAGGAGCGAAAACCGTAGTAGGATTCGGTGAATCCGGGCCGGCGGCGTTTGAGGGTCTGCTTGACCATCGACCCCCAGACTTTCTCCTCCGAACCGCGCTCCTCGGCCAGCGCTTCGAGTGTCTCCATGATCAGATCGAGCGCCGCCTGAGTGCGATCCTCAGCTTCCTTGTCTTCCTTTACAGCGGGGGCGGCAGACCGGCCGGCCGCGGCCGGCCGCGGCATTTTTCGGGGAGACCTTTTGCGCGGCTGCTTCTTGCGCACGAGGTCGTCGTAGTAGATAAACTCGTCGCAGTTGGCGATCAGCAGATCCGAACTGGAGCTTTTCACGCCCACGCCGATCACGATCTTGTTGTTCTCGCGCAGTTTGCTGACCAGCGGGGAGAAGTCTGAATCGCCGCTGACGATCACGAACGTGTCCACGTGGGACTTGGTGTAACAGAGGTCGAGGGCGTCCACGACCATCCGGATGTCGGCGGAGTTCTTCCCTGACTGGCGCACGTGCGGGATTTCGATCAGTTCGAAGGCGGCCTCGTGCATGGGCCCCTTGAAATCCTTGTAGCGCTCCCAGTCGCAGTAGGCCTTTTTCACCACGATGCTGCCCTTGAGCAGCAGCCGTTCGAGCACCTTGCGGATGTCGAACTGGGCGTGGCGCTCGTCCCGCACTCCTATCGCGATGTTTTCAAAATCACAGAACACAGCCAGGTTTTCGGTTTCCGGCTCCTTGCTCATCATATCCTCCCCGGCGGCGCCCACCTGCCCTGGCGCGGCTCTGCGTGAAAGGGCGGTTGAAAAACGGCGTGTCAAACCGTGATCCGGCGTTGCGCAGCATCCTGAAGCTGAGTTTCCTCGAAAACGAGAGCGCGGTCAAGGGCAATTTCCCGGACCGGTGTGTTCATGCCCGCCCGGGGAGTCGTGCGCACTTCATGGGTGTTGGATTCGATTATCTTTTTCTTCGGTTTATGATACGAATGGCTGCATGGGCATAATTGTTAAGGCGTAATGAAAGGTTCTTAATAGGAGGCTTGACCGTATGAACGGCACTGCCCGCGAAAATATCAAACCAGGACAACCGGTCTTGATCGTGCTGAAGCGAGACCAGCGCTCTGGAAGACTCACCCGGGGGCTCGTGAAAGACATTCTGACGAAATCCCCGGATCACCCCCACGGGATTAAAGTCCGTCTGGAAAGCGGTGAAATCGGGCGCGTCAAGGAGATATTGGCTTAGCGCCGGGAAAAACGGAACCCACCGGCCGGACCGCAGGATGGTTCAAGGCGGGGCTGTCCTCCAGTAGGATATCACACCGATGAAGACTGAGATCAGGCCCTTTCAGCCGAGTGATGACGCAAGCGTCGTTCAGTTGTGGAGAGACTGCAACCTGGTCGTTCCCTGGAACGATCCCCGGCAGGATATCCGACGCAAGCTCGGGGTTCAACCCGCTTTGTTTCTAGTCGGGTTCCTCTCCGCCGAACTCGTGGCCACGGTTATGGCCGGCTACGAGGGTCATCGGGGCTGGCTCAACTACCTGGCGGTTGCACCCCGGTTCCGCCGCCAGGGCCTTGGCCGGAAAATGGTGGCAGAAGCCGAAGCCCGATTGCGGGAGATGGGCTGCCCGAAGATCAACATCCAGATCCGCACCAGCAACACCGAGGTCATCGAGTTCTACAGAAAGATCGGATTCAAACCCGATGATGTCGTCAGCATGGGAAAAAGGCTTGAAATTGAAAAAGAGGCAACATGACTGCCGCAAGAAGAAAACTGTCGACGATTCCCTGATCGTCGGCCTGGCGCAAATCGAACCGATCTGAGAGCGCACGAGCTGGGCGCATTAACCATCAGTGGACTCAACTGCTGGGAGAACTGAATGCCGGTCCCGCACGCCGCATTATATGCCGAGGGGAGAATCTCGATGTGGCCGTCTGGCCGGGAGGCCTGCACAACAGCCAGAACATCACGCAATGCATTGCCAAGAAAGCGCGATCCTTCGTCATGTCCGTCTACGACCCGATGCGCAGGGGAGACATCCCAGCCGACTTTCCCCACTTGGCCAAGATATTAGCCGACTGCACAGAGATTCCCGCGAATGGAGGGTCTTGCCTGCTGGGACCCGAGGAAGAGTGGATTATCCCACCGGTTGTCAACAGGGAAGAATTGGCAGTAGCGGCGCTCGAGAACAGACGGGTGAGGGAGGATAGACAGAACTTCAACCCATCCGGCTATTACGCCCAGCCGGATGTCACCCAACTCACAGTCAATCGGGAAAGGCAACTCACTGTCATCTACGAGGAATAGGCGTTGAACCCCAGCGAGTATAGGACCATGGCCTCGGCGTGATCGGCCGTGGTGTCCAGAAGCGGGATCCCGAACTCGTCTTTCGTTAATACCAAAGGCAGCTCCGTACAGCCCAGGATGAGCGATTTGATCCACTGATGATCGATCATGCGTTTGGCCACGGATAGGGGCTCCTGCCGGGTCGCGTCTTTGATGATCCCAAGCTCGATTTCGGTGAAAAGCCTGCGGTGGATCAGGTTTTGGTCATCCAGCTCCAACACGACCACGCTCATTTCCTTGGCGAGGAAGGGCTTCTGGAAAAAAATCGGACTGCATGGTGAACGCCGTGCCCATACGCTCATCGCCTGCGCCCTGTTACAGGCGCTGCGACAATGCTCACCCGCGGCAGGGACAAGGGGGACTTCACGGCATCGAAGACCATGTGGGGAATGCTGGTGCCGATGGCGGCAAATTTCGCCCCGACCTTCCGGAGCGCCTCGATCTTGTGAAGCAGCCATTTCATCAACGCATCCTATCGCTTTTCCTCCATCAGTTTCAGGTGATAGGTGAGGTTGGTGCTGTAAACGAAGGTTCTCCGGGTAGCCGGCGATCTCCGATCCTGGAAGGCGCGAACGATCAACCGGTAGTAACGCAGTGTCGACTCGGGGCCAATGCCGCTAACAAGCCCGATTTTCTTAATGATAGACCTCCGAAGCTGTTCATTCGACTGCCACCTTCACCACGATTTTGCGAACTCGCATCAACCGCGGTAGGGTTTCAGCCACCCGAGACCGTCCTCGGTCTTTCCGGCGGGCTTGTACTCGCACCCGATCCACCCCTTGTAACCGGCCGCGTCGATCGCCTTGAAAAGGTTGGGGTAGTTGATCTCGCCGGTTCCGGGTTCGTTGCGGCCGGGGTTGTCGGCGATCTGGATGTGGGCGATCTTGGCGAGGTTCGCCTGAATGGTCCTGGTAAGGTTTCCCTCCATGATTTGCATGTGATAGACGTCGTACTGCACGTAAACGTTGGGGTGGCCGACCTCCTTGACGAGGGCCAGCGCATCCGCCGTGCGCACCAGGTAAAATCCCGGGACATCCTTGTCGTTCAAGGCCTCCACCAGCAGGCGGATGCCTTCCTTCTCAAAGGCGGCAGCGGCAAAGCGCAGGTTGGCGACCAGGGCTTGGCGCACCCTGTCCGCCGGGACACCCGCAGGCGTGAGTCCGACCAGGCAGTTGACCTGGGGACATTTCAACGCCTTGGCGTATTCGATGGCCTTGCCCACCCCTTCCTGGAACTCGGTTTCGCGGCCCGGCAGGCAGGCAATGCCCCGCTCGCCTTTGTTCCAGTCGCCGGCAGGCAAATTGTGCAGCGCCTGGGTCAGGCCGAAGGCACCGAGCTTCTCCACCAGCTGCTCCTTTTTCCAGGCATAGGGGAATAAATACTCTACACCCTTGAAACCGGCCTTGGCGGCTTTTTCAAATCGGTCGAGAAAATCGACTTCATTGAACAGCATCGTCAGATTTGCGCAAAACTTGGGCATGCATGAACCTCCTTGTTTAGATGTGATGTTGCACGTGTCCGCCAGTCTATTTCAAGAGGCCCATGTCAGTCAAAATCTTTCTGAGCTGCTGCTTTTCTTCCGCGCTCATCGGTCCCACCGGCGCCATGCACGCGCCGGCGTCGATGCCGAGCAGCTCCAGGCTCTCCTTGATCACCGCGGGAAAGGTTCCCAGATTGAATGCGATCCGCAAGGGGGCAAGCTTGAACTGGGCATCGAGAGAGCCCTTGATGTCGCCGGCCGCGTACTTGTCGTAGATATCCGCGACCAGCCGGGGCGCCACGTTGGCGCAGGCGGCGATGGAGCCCCTGCCGCCGTAGCACAAACCGGCATGGATGAGGGTATCGCGGCCCAACAGGACGTGGAAGTCCTTGCCCCGGGTCAGGCGGATGTACTCGCCCGTGAGGGTGAAGTCGCCGGAGGAGTCCTTGACGCCGACGATGTTTTGCACCTCGGCAAGCTTCGCCACCGTGGCCGCGGCCAGGTTCACGCCGGTCTTGGGCGGGTTGTTGTAAAGCAGCACCGGCAGCCGGGTGGATGCGGCGATCGCCGTGTAGTGTTCGATCAACTCCTTCTGGCTCGGGCTGATGAACATGGGGGTCAGCACCGAGACCGCGTCCACCTTGGCCTCTTCGGCGTAGCGGGTCAGAAGGATCACCTCGCGTGTCGTGATGGCACCGGTGCCGGCATACACCGGCACCCGGCCACGGGCCTGGTCCACGGTGATTTCGAACAGCTCCTTTTTCTCCTCGGGCGAAAGCCCGTAGAACTCGCCGGTGGTGCCGACCACGAAAAGGCCGTGGGAGCCGCCCTCGATGAGGTAGTCCGCAAACTTGCGCAGGGCCTTCTCGTTGACTTTCCCGTCCTTGGTAAGGGGTGTCACCATGGCGGGGATGATACCTTTGGGGATGAATGCCATCGCTACCTCCTTTGGGCCGGGTCGTTCACCGGCCAGGTCGGGCGCTTGCCCGCCAGCACCTCGTCGATCCCCTGGGCCGCGTGCAGCGCCATGCGGATCATGCACTCCCGGGTCTGGGAGGCATTGTGGGGCGTCAGGAGCACGTTGCTCATGCCGATCAGCGGGTTGTCCTTCCGCGGAGGCTCCTTTTCATAGACATCGATGGCCGCGCCGGCGATCGTCCCGTTGCGCAGCCCCTCGATCAGGGCGGCCTCGTCCACCACGTCGCCGCGCGAGGCATTGATGAAAAAAGCCGTCTTCTTCATGACGTCGAACAGCTTCTTGTTGACGATCCCCCTTGTGGCGGCGCCGCCCGGGATATGCACCGTCACGAAATCGGATGCGGCGAAGACTTCCTCGAAAGAGCCGGCAGGGGTCGCGAATTCAGCCACCTGCGCGGCTTTGAGGTAAGGGTCGTAGCCGAGGACTTTCATGCCAAGCCCCAGGGCGGCTTTCTGCGCCACGCGGCGTCCGATCTTGCCGAGGCCTAAGATACCGAGCACCTTGCCGGAAAGGTCGGTGCCGAGCAGCTTGTCCCGGATCCCCCAATTGCCGGCGCGCGTCTCCCGGTCCAGCTGGATGAAATTGCGCGCCAGGGCGAGGATGCAGCCGATGGCGTGCTCGGCGACCGTGTTCGCGTTGGATTCCGGCGCAAAGGTCACCCATACGCCCAACTCGGTCGCCTTGGCGACATCGATATTGTCATAGCCCACCCCGTGGCGCGAGATGACCTTGAGCTTCCTGCCCGCCTCGAACACTTTGGCCGGGTAGGGGGCGGTGCGCGCCAGGATGGCGTCGCAGTCGACCACGTCCGCCGCGATGGCATCCGCGGTGAAACCGCTGCCCATCCGGATCTCGTAGCCCCGCTCGCGCAGATAGTCTTTTCCCGGCTGCGCCACGTCCTGCGGGATCAACACTTTATAAGCCATTTTAAAACCTCCTTGCGACGCTGTTGCGGATTGGCGGATCTTCCTGAATCAGGACTTGAAGCTATCTGAAAAAATGCATCCGGCAGCCGCCGGCGGCGTGGCGCGCCTTCTGAAAAATACTCAACCACCTGCCGCGGCTCACCCTTTTTCATCGGCATGCGCCTTGCCCTCGGCTGCGATCTGCTGTTTTTAGGATGGCTTCTGGTACTTTTGGCAGATCGCCTTCAGGCCGGCTGCCAGGATGTTGGTGTCCAGATTGCTCATGACGAGCGCAAGCCCCTTGGGCAGCCAGCGCTCGGTGAGGGGGTCCGGGGCATGCATGCCGAAAATCCTGCCGTGCTTTTTTGCGGCCGCCGCCACCTGGCCGATGGCCTTGTCCAGGGTGTCGCCCAACAGGTCGCCGGCACAACCCATCGAAATGGCGAGGTCATTGGGACCGATGAGCAGAGCGTCGATGCCCGGCACGGCGGCGATCGCATCGATGTTCTGGATGGCCTGGGCGGTTTCGATCTGGGCGATGGCAAGGGTGTCCACGTTGGCCTTGGCCATGAAAGCCGGCGTGGCATCGGGGCTGACACCGGCAAAGTTAGTGTGGCCGCCCGCGCCGCCGAAGCCGCGTGCGCCGAGGGGTGCGTACTTGGCCCAGCGCACCAGCAGCCGGGCCTGCTCCACCGATTCGAGCATGGGCACCATGACGCCGGTGGCACCGCAGTCGAGCGCGCGGGAGACGTAGCCCTTGGCGAGCTCCGGCACACGCACCAGGCAGCCCAGGCCGAGCGCCCGGCCCACTTTGAAGACATCGCCCACCGTTTCCATGGTGTAGGGGCCGTGCTCCAGGTCGAGCATGATGAAATCAAGGCCTGCATTTTGCGCCACGACGGCCACGGCGGGATTCTGAATCAAGCGCACCATGGTTCCGACGGCTCGTTTGCCTTCGCGAAGTTTTTGAACAGCCATGCGTCCTTCTCCTTTGCCGGTCAATCGTTTTGAATGGGTCTTCCTATTTATTATTCGAAGATGTTTCGAGCATGCCGGGGTAAAACTGCTCCACGACATGCCGGCAGGTTTCCCGCAGGTGCTCGCGCATCAACTGCTCGCCTTTTTCTTCGTCCTGCTGAAGCATGGCGTCGATGATGCCGAGATGCGCCTCGGCGGAGGCCTTTTCGATGGCGGGCGACCGCTTGGTGATGTTGGCCGTAAGGACCGTCAGATTTTCGAGCCTCTCGTTTATATCCGCCATGATGCCGTTGTGCGCGGCATCCATAATGGCCCGGTGAAGCTCGCGGCCCAGCGCGATACCCATCGCCGGGTCGGATTCGATATTGGCCCTGGCGATTTTTTTCTCGATCTCGCGCAGCGTCGAGCGGAAAGCCTCGCCGCCCCTGCGGCTGGCAAGCCGCGCGGCCATACCTTCGATGGCCTCCCGGGTCTGGAAGATTTCGAAGATCTGCTCAAGGCCGAGTCGACGCACAACGAAGCCCCGGTTGGCTTCCTGTTCAAGGAAGCCGTCGGCCGTAAGCTTCCAGAGAATTTCCCGGATGGGGGTGCGGCTCATGCTGTAGGTTTCGCAAAGCTCACGCTCGACCAGCCACTGCCCGGGCGTGAGCTTCTCCTCGACAATCTGCCGCCGGATATCTTCATAAACCTTGTTCTTATCCATGACGCCAAAATTGTATACCATCAAAGCTATCTTGTCAATTATTTTATTGACATAAAAAATACATATGGTATTATTTAACCAACTCCAATAAATCATCCGTTTCCGATAGTGGTCTTTCCGCGGGGAGAATCGAGCGCTGATGAATCATCGACAGCGATTGCTTACGGCGGTACTGGGCGACATGCCCGACCACATCCCATACGCGCCCCGCATCGACCTGTGGTACAATGCCAACTCCCTGAACGGCACTCTGCCTCAACGACATCAGGGCAGGACCAGGGACCAGATAGCGCTTTCCGAAGGCTGGGCCCTGCACAAGGTGGTTGCGGATCACCTGCGCCAGCCCAACCCCGATGCCATGCTGCACCGGGCCCTGGGGGTCCACTTCATGAAGGAGTACGTGGCGCACTTCGCGTTCTCCGACCAGGTCAAGATCGAAACCAGGCGCGAAGGCGACCGCACGCGCATCCGTTACACCACCGCCAAGGGCTCCATCACCACCTGCACCGTTTACAGCCCGGAAATGCGGCGCTCGGGCACTTCCGTGCCCTGGATCGAAGAGCATGCCGTCAAGACCCCGGATGACCTGATGCGGCTGGCCGGTGTGTTTGAAAACATGGATGTCGTGGCCAACTACGAAGCCTTCGCAGCCCACCAGGCCGAGGTGGCCGAGAACGGCCTGCCGGTGACGGCTTTCACCGTGGCAGCCGGCCCGCTTCACCACATCCAGAAATACTTTTTGGACGCGACCGAGTTCTTCCATTATTACCGCGACCACCAGCCTGAACGACTCGACCTGGCCGATGCCCTGGCCCCTTTGTATGCGAAGGCGTTGCGCATTGTCGCGGATTCACCGGCCGAGGTCATCCAATGGGGTTCGAACTTCGACGACATGCTCACCTTCCCGCCGATGTTCGCCCAACACTTCGTGCCCTGGATCCGGAAGGCCAAGGAGGTTCTAGGCCCCAAAAACATCCGGGTCCTCTGCCACACCGACGGCGAGAATCTCGGCCTGATGGACCTCCTGCACGAGTCGGGCATGGATGTCGCCGAAGCGGTCTGCCCGGCGCCCATGACCAAGGTCACCATCCAGGAGTACTACCGGCGCTGGAGCGACCGCATCACCATTTTCGGCGGAGTCCCCTCCAACCTGCTGCTGCCGCAGCTCACCCCCGATGAACAGTTTCAGGGCTTCATGGACGGGCTTTTCTCCGGAATCGGCGATGGCCGCAGGTTCATCCTTGGCATTGCGGACACCACCCCGCCGGATGCCGATTTCGAACGCCTGGTCCGCATCGGCGACATGGTCGGGGAGAAAGGCCGCCTGCCGCTGCAGGCCGGTGCATTCAACCCGGTCGATACCGGGGCGGCCGCCAGGGTACTCGCTCAAAAGCAACCTGCGCCGGCCCCGCGGAACACCCGCTTCGCAAACATCCGCCAGGCGGTCCTCGACGGCCGGGAGCAGGAGCTCATCGGACAGGTCAAGGAACTGTTGCAGCGGAAGGTCGCCCCCAAGGACATCATCGACCTGGGAATGGTGGCCGCCATGGAAAGCCTCAACGAGGCATTCAAGAACGGTACCGTCTTCATACCGGAGGTGCTGGCGGCCGCCCGGGCCATGAACGCGGCCGTGCTCTTTCTGGAGCCGTATCTGGCTGAAAAAGACAAACGCGCGGGAGGCAAGATCCTGATCGGCACCGTCAAGGGCGACATGCACGACATCGGCAAGAACATGGTCGCGACCATGCTGCGCGGCGTGGGCTTCAACGTGGTGGATCTGGGAATCAACGTTGCGGTCGATGCCTTTGTAAAAAAAGTTGCCGGCGAACGGCCGCAGGTCCTGGCCTTGTCCGCCCTGCTCACCACCACCATGCCCGAAATGCGCAAGGTGATCGCGGCCCTGTCGCAGGCCGGGATTCGCGAGGGCGTAAAGGTCATCATCGGCGGGGCCCCCGTTAACCGGAATTTCGCCGACGACATCGGCGCCGACGGCTATGCCAGGGACGCCGCCGAAGCCATCGACCTCGTCCGCAGCTTGATTGGATGAAAAGCTTCCAGTGCAACGCGAAAAATCAGGGCAGGCAAGTCTTGCGAGGTCGTCCATGCAACCACCGTCGAGGCCCGGGATGAGCAAGTCGGATAATGTCACCAACCTTGTCGTTATCGCTTTGGGCATTTTCGTCGTTTACCACTCCTATTATTCCCTCAGGATCGGCATCCTGATTTCACCGGGCGCCGGCTTCCTGCCGTTTCTCTGCGGGCTTGCTCTCGTTGCATTAGGGTTCGTCTGGCGCCTCCAAACCATTCTGTTCAAATCTCCACCCCAGGTCGAAAATGCCGGAGACCCGCTGGCGGCGGTCTGTGAGGCAGAACCGGCTCGCTTGCCGGGCTCGCGGGTCAAACTGTGCCTGGCGTTTGCAGCCACCCTTGCCTATGCCTGTTTGTTCGAACGGATCGGGTTTCTGGCTGCCACCCTGGTGTTCATGCTCGGCTGGCAGGTGGTCGTCGAGCGGCAACGCTGGCTGAAAGCGATCATTATTACCGCACTCTGCACAGCCGCCATGTACACGCTTTTCAGATACCTGCTGCATGTCGAGCTGCCATCCAATCCGCTGCTCTCCTGACAGGGAGGAGATCCCGATATGGGCATCTTCGATGGGATAATTTCAGGATTCTTCATCGCATTGACGCCGATGAACCTTCTGTTCGCCTTGCTGGGTGCCCTGATCGGGACCGCCGTGGGAGTGCTGCCCGGGTTAGGACCTGCCGCCACCATTGCGCTGCTTCTGCCGATCACGTATTCGATCGCCTCTCCGGTTGCCGCCGTCATCATGATGGCCGGCATTTACTACGGGGCCATGTACGGCGGGTCGACGACCTCGATCCTGCTCAATTTGCCGGGCGAGGCCGCATCGGTGGTGACCTGCATCGACGGCTACAAGATGGCCCAGAAGGGGCAGGCGGGCCCGGCATTGGGGATCGCCGCCATCGGCTCCTTCATCGCCGGCTCGGTGGCCGTGGTCGGCCTTACCCTTTTCGCGCCCCCCATCGCGGAGTTCGCATTGAGCTTCGGGCCGCCGGAGAAGTTCGCACTTGCGCTCCTGGGCCTGTTGATGGCGGTGACCCTTTCGGGCGAATCGGTCACCAAGGGACTTATCATCATGGTCCTGGGGCTGCTTTTCGGGACCGTCGGCATCGACCCCATTTCAGGCAAAAGCCGGTTTGATTTCGGTGTGACCGAGCTCCAAAGCGGTTTCGATTTCGTAACGCTCGCCGTGGGCGTTTTCGGCCTGGGGGAAATCTTCTACAACCTGGAGCAGCAGGGCAACGTCGAGATCGTCACCACCAGGGTGGGACAGGTGTTCCCCAGGATGGCGGATTGGGCCAAATCGCGCATGGCGATCCTGCGGGGCACGCTGATAGGTTTTTTCATCGGCATCATCCCCGGCGGCGGTGCGGTCATTTCATCGCTCCTGTCCTATGCCGTTGAAAAGAAAGTCTCCAAACATCCGGAGGAGTTCGGTCATGGCGCGATCGAAGGGGTCGCCGGGCCCGAAGCCGCCAACAATGCCGCCTCGAGTTCATCCTTCATTCCCCTGCTCACTCTGGGAATTCCCGGGAATGCGGCCATCGCCATGATTTTTGCCTGTCTGCTCATCAAGGGGGTCAAGCCCGGCCCCTTCCTGATCGTCGAGCATCCCGACGTGTTCTGGGGCGTGATCGCATCCATGTATATCGGCAACATCATGCTCATCATCCTTAACCTGCCGCTGGTCGGGATCTGGGTGCAGTTGCTGCGGGTGCCTTACGGCATCCTCGCACCGGTGGTGATCCTCTTCACGGCGATCGGCTCCTACAGCATCGCCAATCAGGCCTTCGATCTCTACGCCCTGATCGCGTTCGGCGTTCTGGGGTATGTTCTTCGCAAACTCAAAATCGAGGCCGGACCCCTGCCTTTGGCTTTCATCCTGGGCCCCATGATCGAGGGCTCCATGCGGCAGTCGCTGCTCATGTCCGGAGGCAGCTTTTCGATTTTTGTCACCCGCCCCATATCGTCGACCATAGTTGCTTTATTTGCGATCTTTATCGTCGGTCAGGCGGTTCTTGCGATTCGCCGCACGGGCCGTTGTTCCAAGGCTCAAAAGGCGGCCTGACCCGGAGGCCGACTTCCATCTTCATTAAGGATTAAAGGAGGGAGTGTATGAAGCGATTTCTCATCAGTAGTTTTTTCACCGCGTTGGTTGCAACCCTTATGCTCGCGGGCACGGTGTCGGCACAGGACAAATATCCGTCCAAACCGATCAACGGCATCGTACCGGCCTCTGCCGGCGGGTCCACCGACCTGATGAGCCGCGCGATCGAGAAGGTCTGGCCCAAGTATTGTCCCCAGCCGCTGGTGGTGGTCAACAAACCCGGGGGCGCCGGTGTTGTTGCAACGGAGTTTGTCGTCCGGTCCAAACCCGACGGCTACACGTTGTACCTTGGCTACGGCTCGGGGCACGACATTGTCATGCCACACCTCCAGAAGATGCCCTACGACCCCTACAAGGATCTAGTTGCGATCGCTCGGATCTCGGTCCACTCCGTCGTAGTGGTGACCGGGACCAAGTCTGAGTTCAACAGCCTGCCGGACATGATCGCGTGGTCCAAGAAGGAGAACAAGCCGATCACCACCTCCGTGTCCATGAAGGCCGGTGCGCAGGACATCACCATCACGGCCATAGCGAAGGCAGCCGGAGTCAACATCGTGACGGTGCCTTTCGCGGGAGGCGCGGAGGCTGTGACCGCACTTGCCGGCGGACATGTGATGCTCGGGGCCGGGCATCCATCAGAGGTTGCGCCGCACATCAAGGCCGGCCGCTTCAAGCCGCTGGCGGTGGCCCTGCCCCAGCGCGATCCTTCGCTGCCGAATATCCCCACCCTCAAAGAGTTGGGCATCAACGTTTCGACGTGGGGCTCCGTCAAAGGGATTGGTGCACCGGCCGCGACTCCCAAAGAGGTTGTCGCGTATCTCGAGGCAACATTGAAAAAAGTGACCGCGGACGAGGAGTTCAAGAAGATCATGGCGGATCTCGACCAGCCGATCATGTACCTGAACGGCGCCGATTTTGCGAAGTTCCTGCAGGAAGTGCATGCCGACTACGGCAAGCTGATCAAGGAATTGAACATTACGATCCAGTAGCGTTGTCAAGTACCGGCCGAATCAGGTAATATGGGGCGGTGTACTTCCGGCGGATCGACTTACAGCCGCCGATAGGACCGGATAGACGTCATTCCCTCTTCCTTCATTAACCCGAAAGGAGCAACCGCATGAAACGAATGGTTATCCGCAGCTTCATCATCGCGTTGGTCGCAGCCTTGACGGTCCCGGGGGCTGCATTCACCCAGGATAAATTCCCGTCCAAACCGATCACCATCATCGTCCCATTCTCGGCCGGGGGTTCCACGGACCTGCTGGGACGGGCCGTTGAGAAAATCTGGCCCAAGTATTCGCCCCAGCCCATGGTCCTTATCAACAAGCCCGGCGGCGGCGGGGTCGTAGGCACGGAGTTTGTCGTCCGGTCCAAGCCCGATGGTTACACGCTCTTCCTCGGCTACGGTTCGGGGCACGACGTGGTCATGCCGCACCTGCAGAAAATGCCTTACGACCCCTACAAGGACCTGGTGGCCGTTTCGCGGCTGTCCATCCATTCCGTCGTGATCTGCACGGGGGCCAAATCGGAGTTCAACAGCATTAAGGACATGGTGGCGTGGGCCAAGAAGGAGGGCAAGCCCGTCACGTCCTCGGTGTCCACCAAGGCCGGTGCGGTCGACATCAGCATCACTGCGCTCGGAAAGGCAGCGGGTATCAACATCGTGACCGTGCCCTTCGCCGGGGGCGCGGATGCCGTGACTACACTTGCCGGCGGGCACGTGATGATCGGCGGCGGGCACCCTTCGGAGGTCATGCCCCACATCAAGGCCGGCCGCTTCAAGCCGCTGGCGGTGGCCTTGCCCGAGCGCGATTCCTCGCTGCCGAATGTGCCCACCCTCAAGGAGCAGGGGATCAACGTCTACACATGGGGCTCGATCAAGGGCGTTGCAGCGCCGGCCGCAACCCCCAGGGAAGTGGTGGAGTATCTTGAAGCCACTTTCAAAAAAGTGTGTGAGGATGCCGAGTTCAAGAAGATCATGGCGGACCTCGACCAACCCATCATGTACCAGAACAGCGCCGCCTTCACCAAGTTCTTGCAGCAAGCCTTTGGCGACTACGGCAAACTCATCAAGGATTTGAATATTTCGATTCAGTAGAAGCCATCTCAAAAACAGCAGGTCATAGGCCGAGGGCAAGGCGCACGCCGCTGAAAAAGTGCCGCGACCGCGTCAGGTGGTGAGCATTTTTCAGAGGCGGGCAACTCCGCGAGCGCCTGTCGGATGCATTTTTGAGATAGCTTCCGGTTCCTTGCGGCGATGGCGGCGACGGCCGTGCGACCCGACCCGCCCGCCGGATCATTGTCGCGCTCGACACCGCCGCCATGCGGGAAGCCCGGCGCTTTAACGCGCGAAGAGGTCAGGCGGTTCAGGAGGAGTCATGCCCATCAGCGATGCTGAAAAGCTCGATCTCATAAAAAGAACCTGGAACCTGGAGGAGACCGGAACGGTCCCTTATGTCATCGAGGTCGGCCGTCCCCACCATGCCACCGCCGCCTATTACAATGACGACGCAGCCGAGTTGGCCTGGCATGAGGAGTACCATCGTCTCCAGGCCGGCATCGCCGATTTCTACATACCCAACATCAAACCCAATATGGGTATCAGTAATCTGGCGGCCGCTTTTGGCTGCCCTCTCAAAACGGTGGACGACGCCGACCCCTGGGTGGGTCACCTTGTTTCCAACCGGGACCCGGGGGCGGCCCGGCGCATACGCAAGCCGCAGCCTGGGGACAACCCGATCTATGGGCGAATGGTCAAGCGCCTGGCTTTCCTCCAGGAGAGGAGCCCTTTGCCGCTGCGCCTGGTCAACGTGGCCTCGCCGATGGTGACCGCTTCCATGATCTGGAATTACACCGACCTGATGATGGCATTGCTCCAATACCCCGGCGAAGTTCACGCCTTGTTGGAGGTGATCACCGAAGCCACCATCGACTACGTAAGGTGGCAGCTCACCCAGATCCGGCACCTTTGCACGATGGGCCACGAACCCGAGATCCTTCCGCCGGAGTTCGGCCTGCGCATCAGCGACGACACGGCGGCCCTTCTTTCGCCCGCGTTGTACCGGGAGTTTGCCGCCCGTTATAATGCCAGGTTGTCCGAGGCGTTCGGCGGTGTCGTGGTTCATTCCTGCGGCGACTGCAGCCGTGTGGTTTCAGCCATGCTGGAGACTCCGGGTTTGCGCGGGCTGGAGTTGACGATACCGCAGAATGCCGACTGGCAAGCCATAAAGCCGGCCGTCGGGCGAGTCGCCTTGAGCCTGCGGCACAAATTCTGGGACTACGGTCAGGAGGCGCCCGATCCCGTTGAATACACCCGGAAAATTCTCGACTGCTTCGGTCGCCGGGGCGTCTTCATCCTCACGTCGAGAGCCACCTTCGAAGAAGCCCGTGAGCTGGGAGAAAAACTCCGGCGCCTGCTGGGACCGCGCTGAAACCGAGTCCATCGCGAAATTCATCTTAAGGAGTTGAATTCGGGAACAACCCATGACTACCGGCACCGGCATCATCGGCAAACTGCTGAAAGACATCCCCATCCCGCGGGTCGTAAAGATCCTTCAGAAGTTCGAACGGCCCATTCTGGACGACGTCGAAGCGGAGTTCATCAAGCGACTGCGCAGTTCGCGCGTCCTCGACCGGGTGCAGCCGGGCATGCGCATCGCCATCGGCGTCGGCAGCCGTGGTATTTCCAACCAACCCTTGATTCTGCAGGCCCTCATCCGCGGGCTCAAGGCCAAAGGCGCCGAGCCGTTCATATTTCCCGCCATGGGCAGCCACGGCGGGGCCACGGCCGAAGGGCAGCAGAACCTGCTGGCTCGCATGGGCATCACGGAGATGTCCATGCGAGCGCCCATACGCGCCACCATGGACGTGGTCGACATGGGGACGGCGCAAAACGGGCTCACGGCCTGGTTTGACGCCTATGCCGCCGCGGCGGACGGCATCGTGCTGGTGAACCGGATCAAGCCGCATGTTTCCTTCAGGGGCGCGTACGAAAGCGGCCTGATGAAAATGATCGCGATCGGCCTCGGCAAGCAGAAGGGGGCTGAGGCCTGCCATCAACTGGGCATGGAGCGGATGCTCGACAACATCGTGGCGATCGGCCGGAGAGCGCTTTCGACCGGTAAGATCCTCTTCGGGATCGCTCTCGTCGAGAACGCTTACCACGAGACCTGCCGCCTGGAAGCCATCCCCGCCCAGCTGATCGAGGAAGATGAAGTCGCGCTGCAGGCCGAAGCCAAGCGCCTGGAGGCGCGCATCCTCTTTGACCGGCTGGATGTTCTCATCATCGACGAGATCGGCAAGAACATCTCCGGGACCGGTTTCGACAACAACGTCGTGGGCCGGTTCCACCTGCCGCACATGAAGTCGGCAGGCCCTTTCATCACGCGCATCGCCGCCCTGGACATCACCGATGCCTCCCACGGTAACGGCAACGGCCTGGGCATCGCGGATTTCACCACCGACCGGGCCTTCCGGAAATTCAGCTTCGAGGAGACCTACCCCAACTCGCTCACGTCCACCGTGCCGGCGAGCGTCAAAATCCCCATGGTTCTTGAGAACGACCGACTGGCCATCCAGGCGGCGATCAAAACCTGCAATATTGCGGACTTCCGCGACGTGCGGTTGGTGCGCATCAAAAATACCCTCGAGGCCCACCTGCTGGAGGTCTCGGAAACCCTTCTCGCAGAGGCCCGGGCGAACCCCCGCATGGATATCCTTTCGGAACCCTGTGAATTCGCTTTCGACGCGCAGGGTAACATCCCGGGGAGCGCTCCGGTTTCAGAGCCCCGGGATAGCCGGTGATTCCAGGATTGCCTGGGGGGATTCAGCGCGACAGGCTCCCCAGGATCGAAGCCCCGGAGACGATCATCAGGATGGAGAGGGCCTTGAGCAGCGTCATCCGCTCGCCCAGAAAAAGCCCCATCAGCGTCACCACCACGATGCTGCCGCCGATGATGATGGGTCCGCCGATGGAAATCTGAACCCCCTGCCTGTAAGCCTTCAGGATAAAGAAGTCGGCCAGCAGCACGGAGAGCCCGGCCAGCATGCACATGATCACGGCCCTGAAGGAAGGCTTGGGAAAGCCGCCGCTCAACACCGGCAGAAAAATCAAGGCCCCGGCGGTGAAGGCCGTCAGTTCGGTGATGAGGGCGCCCAGCAGCGGATGCATCTGGCGCGAGGCGGACGAGATGAAGACGTTCCATAACCCCGTTCCGAGGGCGCCGATGATCACGTATAAAATACTCGTCGACATTATACCGCCTCTTTCATGGCGGGCTCATGCCGCCAATGTTCATAGGTCACGACATGCCGCAGGCCGATCGATTCGGCCAACCGTATCGAAGCCCGGTTGTCCTCCTGCGCCTGATAGCGCGCCCGGAAACCGGCTTGGCCCAAGTGATGCAACGCCGTTTCCACGACCTTGCGGGCCAAACCACGGCGACGCTCATCGGGATCGGTGTAGACGCCGCCTATCTCGTATATCTTCCCGAAATTCGGGGCCGTGAAGCACGAGGAGAGCGGCTTGTCGCCCCCATACACCGTGAAGGAGAGCGCTTGACCCTTCGCGAAGCGGGTGCGCAGTTCCTCGCGCGAATGGCCCAGGCCGGCGTATAGATCCAGGCAAACGCCGTCCGCTGCACCTGAAACCGTGACACCGTCCGCTGCCGCATAGAGCTTGCCGGGAGCCGCCGTGTAGGAGACAAAGGCATTTACCCGCTCGAGGCTGAAAAACCGGCGCACCCACGCATGGTGTTGCGGCTCCCCGAGCTTGAACAAAAGCTTCCCGCCTGCGGGCACATGCCGCAACAGCTCAGGCAAAATAGCCGGATGGGTCGCGGCGGTGAAAACCACAAAATCCGTGCCGGGGTAATTCCGCCGGTCGAAAGACGAAGCTCCGCCTGGAAGCAGCAGGAGCACTCCAGCCGCTTCAGGCCCCTCGTGAAAGTGGCAGCGAATCGCCTCGGGATAATGAGACAGCGTTTTTAGGAGAACGATGTTTCTGAGCGGGTCGAGTTCCAGAAATTCGACCGCCCGCCGGAGTTGGGGATCCATGGCCGGTTCCAATTGAGCCTATTGCCGCCGGAAACATTCTTTTTGAGCCGACCGCACACGGTTGTGAAACGCCCTGATTTTTTTAGCGACCTTCTGCAAGGCGTGCGCCTGCAACACCGTCATCCTTTTCACGGAGGCGACCGAAGGTGCCCCCGTATGCTCCTTTTCCTGCAGCAGCAGATAGGGTGAATTGAAAAGCCGGATATCCCTTTTCGACAGTTTGACGGGAAGACCCAAATGGTCGATCGCCTTTTCCAGCCCTTGCTTTGTCAGCTGTCCGGCAGCTTCACAATTCTTGACGGCCAAAGAGAGCAGTTCATAGCAGTCGCGAAAGGCCAGATTAAACTTCCGCGCCAGCAGGTCGGCGACGTCGACGCTGTTCATGAAGCCCTTCTGCGCCTTGGCGAGCATCTCCGCCCGATTGAAGGTCATGGCGTTTATGACGGCGCTCAGGATCGACGGCGCATCGCGGCACTCGCGGAAAACGTCCATGATGACGTATTTGCTGAGCTGGTACTCACGGTTGTACCCGCTCATCGACCCCTTTTGGATCCCCAGCAGGCTCGCGAGCGCTCCGTGGCAGCAGGCGGCTTTCCCGCGGATCAGCTCGGCGAAATCGGGGTTCTTTTTCTGCGGCATGATGGAGGAGCCGGTGACATACTGGTCCGGGATAACCAGCATGCCGTAATACGGCATACTGAGCAGGATCATGTCCTGGGCAATGGTGCCGAGGTGGTTCATTAAGAACGAAAGGGTTGCGGCCGCGCGGGCTTCGTATTCACCCCTGGCGCTGATGCAATCCAGGCTGTTTTCGTCGGGCGCGTCAAACCCCAAAAGCTGCGCCGCATATTCCCGGTCGATCGCCCAGGATGTCCCGAACGCCGCGGCAGCTCCCAAAGGCGATCGGTTCAGCATTTCCAGGTCCTGGACCAGCCGTTCCAGGTCTCTCAATAACGCCTGGCTCCAGCTGGTCAGCCAATGGGCCGCGGTGGTCAGCATGGCGGGCTGATAGTGAGTAAAGCCCGGCATGATGGACTTGAGCTCCGGTGCGGCCTTTTCCAGGATGGCTTCGATCAGGGTCTTGACGTTCTCTGAAGTCTCCAGAAGCTGGTCGCGCAGGTAGAGTTTGATATCCGTGCCGCTCTGGTCGTTGCGGCTGCGGCCCGTGTGGATTTTCTTTCCGGCCTCTATCCCCAGCGTGTGGGTGATGTGGTGCTCGATGTTGATGTGGACATCCTCTTTCCGGGGATCCAGATGAAAATCCCCCTGTCGCACCTTCGTGTCGAGGGCAACCAGCGCATCGCAAAGCTCCCGGCACTCGTCATCCTTCAGGATTCCGCAGCGGTTGAGCATCTTCACATGGGCGAGATTGGTCCAGATATCGTATTTGAGCAGAAGCTCGTCGGCCATGGGGACGGAGGCAACGTCGCGTCCCGAACAAAATGCGATGTTCATTTTGTCCGGGGGCGTGTTCAGGCGCCCTCCCCAGACCTGAGCCTTTTCGGCCGGTTGCCTAGCCATAACGGATCCCCTCTTCGGTCGCGGCCGGTGGGTCACGGACGCGAAACCCTCAGTTCAATCTCGCCAACAGCCGGGTGATTTCCCGGATATCCTCCACAGCCTCGACGGCGCTAACCATCTGCTTGAGCTCCCGGACCTGGCCGGGCGGCAGCGCCATGCCGGCCAGCCTCTCGAATTTTTCTTCCACTTCCACCCGGGACAGCGAATTTTCAGGCGCGCCGCGGGCAAAATCGACATGCCCCTGAATCACACGCCCGTCGCGCGTTACGATGCTGACATGCGGCTCCGAGTCGAATGGAAGTCCGGGGTCCACGACCAGGTTCACCCGCTGCGCCAACGCGCGAACGAACGGATCGCTCAACCAGGGCTCTTCATATTCCGCAAGCGACGCCCGGCCTGCCGCCAAAGCGACGGCGACACTGTAGGCAAGACTGAGCTGGGCCTCCAGCCGCGTCGACGGCTGGGCCTTTTCTCCGAGCATCTGTTTCATCTCCGGGATGCAGCGGACCTCGACGCGGTCGATATCCTCCGGTCTGAGACCCTGATCGCGCCGCCCGTCCAGAATCACGTCCAGGGTGCTGTGGATGTCACGGCAGCTGGCATAGGGTTTGATTCCGCTGCGCATGATTTTGAAATTGCGCCCCAGGTCCTCGGTCAATCTTGCAGGCTGCGCCTGGCCTTTGGCATAGGTCTGGAAAAAGCCGCCCCAATCGGACTCGAAAATATGCGCCGGCCCGGTGAAACCTGAACGCGCCAGGCACGCCGCCACGACACCGGTTTCAGCCGCGCGTCCGGCGTGATAGCGCTTGCTCATGGCGCCATCCTTGATAAACGCCCAGGTTCCTCCGGTGAAGGTTCCGGCCAGACCGATGGCCCACGTGGTTTTGCGGGCATCCATCCCCAGGACCTTGGCCGCGGCCGCCGCCGCACCGAAGCTTCCGCAGGTCCCGGTGGAATGCCAGCCCGAGGCATTGTTGTGGGCCCTGTATCCGCCGGCCGCCTCGAGAACCCGTCGGCCCGCTTCATAACCGACCACCATGGCCTCGAGAAGCCTTTTTCCGGTTACCGGCGGCAGCGCTTCACCGATCGCCAGCAAGGCGGGGACCACCACGGCCCCGGAATGGTCCACCCCCCCGAAGTCATCGAGCTCCTGGGCATGGGCGGCGATGCCGTTGATAAAAGCGGCGTGGGCCGGCGCGGAGTGAAGTGCCGTCCCCCAGAGGGTGCTGGGGCCGCCGGCCGATCCAAAAATTTTCACGGCGGCAATGCCGCTCTTCACTTCCGCCGTTTCGACACCCGCCAGCGCTGCTCCGAGCAAATCCAAAAGCAGCAGCTTGGCATAGCCGATAACCTCCTCCGGCAAATCGCCCCACCTCAATTTGACGCAGAATTCTGCCAGGCACTCGCCGATGGTCTTTGACCCCATGTTAGCTGACGGCATGTTCGCGTGTCCGTTGTGTCCACCGCTCGATTCCATAGGGGCACTTCCCGGCCCGCTTCATCCGCAGGCTTACTTGCCCTGGTTGATGGCGATCGGCGTGAACTTGCTGGGCTGCAGCCCGTATTTTTCAAGGAGCTTGTCATAGATGCCCTTGGCCTGCAGGCGCTCGAGGGCGCCTTTTACCGCATCCCGCAGCTGGGGTTCCTTTTTCGAGACCGGAAGCCCCACGATGTCCTCGGTGAAAGGCTTGCCGATGATCGCGTAGGTATTGGGTTCCAGCTTCTGGAAGTACGGCAGGGTTTCGTTGCCCTGAGCGGCGGCATCCAGGCGCCCGGATTTAAGCTGTGTGCGCGCATCGGCGGATCCTTCGGTTCCGACCACTTTGACGACCGGTTTACCCTTGGCGGCGCAATTGGCAGCGCTCCATTCTTCGATCTGCTTCGGCCAGCTGGTGTTGCGGCTGGCGCCGACCGTCTTGCCGCACAGATCGTCGGTCGTCTTGATGTCCTTGGCGCGCGACTGCAGGGTGTAGAACTGGGCGCCGTTGCGCATGTAATCGACGAAATCGGCGACATCCCGCCGCGACGGGTAATCGCTGATGCCTATGAGCGCCATGTCCACCCGGCCCGTGGCGAGCGAGCTGAAGACCTGTGCGAAAGCCGTCTCCTCCCACTGCAGCTTCACTCCCAGTTCCTTGGCGATGGCTTCCCCGAGGTCGATGTCGAACCCGGTCAGCTGGTTGGTCGCGGGATCCTTGTAGCAGATGGGGGGGTAGTTGCTCATGGTCGCTACGATGATCTTGCCCTCGCGTTTCACGCGCTCCGGCAAGTCCTGCGCTCCCGACGGAACAGCCATGGCCAACACAACGGCGGCTACCAGAACCCTGATCATGATGTTCATCGCTATCCTCCTTAAGTGATATGGGTTTACGCTACTTCAGCACGGCGGCAATGAAATCCCTGGTGCGCGGGTGCTGCGGCCGCACCAGGATTTCCCGGGGCGAGCCGGACTCGACGACGGCACCCTCATCCATAAAGACCACGCGGCTTGCGACTTCGCGCGCAAAACCGAGCTCGTGCGTGACGACGATCATGGTCATTCCCGATCGGGCCAGATCCCGCATGGCGGCCAGCACCTCGCCCACCAGCTCGGGGTCGAGCGCCGAGGTCGGCTCGTCGAAGAGCATCAGCTTGGGCCGCATGGCCAAGGCGCGGGCGATGGCGACGCGCTGCTGCTGCCCGCCGGAGAGCTGCGCCGGATATGCATCGCGCTTGGCCGAAAGCCCCACCCGGTTCAGAAGCGCCAGCGCCTCCTCGACGGCCTCGGCCCGCGGTCGCTTTTGAGCGGTGACCGGGCCCTCGGTGATGTTCTCCAGTGCGGTCATGTGGCCGAAAAGGTTGAAACGCTGGAACACCATGCCGATGGAGATGCGTTGCCGCGCGATTTCCTTGTCGTTCAGCTCGTACAAGGCATCCCCAACCCGGCGGAACCCGGCCAATTCGCCATCGATCCAGATCGCCCCCCGGTCGGTTTTCTCCAACTGGTTGATGCAGCGTAAAAACGTGCTCTTGCCTGATCCGGAAGGGCCGATGACGCAGAGCACTTCGCCCTTGGCGACATCGATGCTGATGTCCTTCAAGGCGCAAAGACTTCCGAAATACTTGTGCACGTTGACGGCAACGACCATCGGCGGCGTGTTCATAGCGATCTCTCGACAGGGCGGGGGCGGTTCCTGGCGCCGCCGACCCCCTTGGCGAAGTGTTTCTCGAGAAAATACTGGCCCACCGAAAGTGCGGTCACGACGATGAGATACCACAGGGCCGCGACGATTAACAGTTCAATCACCCGGGCGTTGGCGTAGTAGATGCTCTGGGCGTTGCGCAGAATCTCGGCGTATTGAATGACGCTCGCCATGGAGGTGAGCTTGACCATGCTGATCACCTCGTTGCCCACCGGCGGGATGATGACGCGCATCGCCTGCGGCAAAACGATGCGGCGTAGCGTGGTCAGGCGGGTCATGCCGATCGCCTTCGCGGCTTCCGTTTGTCCGATGTCCACCGACAAGATGCCGCTGCGCACGACCTCCGCCGTGTAGGCGCCCTGGTTGATTCCCAGCCCCAGAAGGGTCGCCATGAATGGGGTGATGACGGCCACCGTGCGATACTCGAACAGCCCCGGAATGCCGATCATCGGAAAAACGAGAGCCAGGTTGAACCACAGCAGCAGCTGCAGCAGCAGCGGCGTGCCGCGGAAAAACCAGATGTAGAAACAGGCGACCGTCTTCAGCACCGGGTTGGGGGACATGAACATGATGGCAAACACGACCCCCAGGAAGATCCCCAGGATCATGGCAAGAACGGTCATGATGACGGTATTGACCAGCCCCTCCATGATGGCCGTGGCCGTGAAGAACTTGGCGACGACGTCCCATTCGATCTGGCCGGTGGCGAAGGCATGCGCGACGAAGCCGAAAACGGCGAGAATCAGGCCGGCGGCAGCCCAGCGGCGGTAAAAGCGCCGGGGCACATGGCGCAGATGGGCTATGGAGAATTCGGGGCGTCGAGGGTCGGGGCGGCTGTCGGTGGACCTCGAATTTGGCATCATGGCATTACTCAACTTGGGTGGTTTATGGCCGAACCGAACCGGGTGTGCCATCGCCAGGCGCGCGGGCTCCGGCAAACCGCTTCCATGCGCTATTGACGTGGCTGCCTTTTGGCTCTGCCGCCTAGGGTGCGCTTGCGAATGAACTCGTCGAGCACCATGACCAGGTCCGGCTTCCCGAGCTCCTGCAGGTTATAGTAAACGCGCGTGCTCGGTTTTTTGATCCGGATGATGCGCTTCAGGTCGATGGGGGTGCCGATCGCCACCGCATCGCAGTCGGTGCGGTCGATGGTGGCTTCCAGGTCCTTCAATTGCCTGGCACCGTAGCCCATGGCGGGCAGCACCGTACCGATGCCCGGGTAAATCCGGAACGTCTCCTTGAGCCGTCCCATCAGATACGGCCGGGGGTCGACAAGGGCCGCCGCGCCGAACTTGCGCGCCGCCACCACCGCCGCCCCGATCTTCATCTCGCCGTGGGTCAGCGTCGGCCCGTCTTCCACGGCGAGAACCCGTTTGCCCCGAACCACGGCCGGGTTGTCCATTTCGAGCACCGAGGCGGCGTCGACGACGACCGCCCGCGGGTTGACCGTTGCGATGTTCCGGCGCACGGCATCGATGCCGGCGGCATCGGCGCTGTCGATCTTGTTGATCACCGCCACGTCGGCGAGCCTCAGGGTGACGTTGCCCGGATAGTAGCACATCTCGTGCCCCGGCCGGTGAGGGTCCACTACGGTCACGTGCAGGTCGGGTTTGTAGAAGGGGAAGTCGTTGTTGCCGCCGTCCCAGAGGATCACGTCGCAGCCCTGCGGGTCGTTCTCGGCCGACCTCAGAATGGCCTCGTAGTCCACCCCGGCATAGATCACGTTGCCGCGCGCGACATGGGGTTCGTATTCCTCCATCTCCTCGACCGTGCACTTGTGCTTCGAGAAATCGCTGATCCTGGCAAACCGCTGCACCTTCTGGGCGGCCAGCTCGCCGTAGGGCATGGGGTGGCGCACCGCCACCACCTTCAGCCCTTGGGCCATGAGAATCTCGATCACGCGCCGCGAGGTTTGGCTCTTGCCGCAGCCGGTGCGCACAGCTCCCACCGAGATGACGGGCTTGCGGCTCTTGAGCATGGTGTCCTTCGGCCCCGGCAGCACGAAGTTGGCGCCCGCCGCCTGCACGACGGCAGCGACGTTCATGACGTGCTGGTAGGTCACGTCGCTGTAGGAGAACACGCAATCGCTCACGTCGAGGGCCCGGATCAGCTTGGGAAGATCGGCCTCGGCGTGGATGGGAATGCCCTTGGGGTAGAGCTTGCCGGCGAGGGCGGCCGGATACTTGCGGCCTGCGATGTCCGGTATCTGGGCCGCGGTGAAAGCGACCACGTTATATGCCGGGTTGTCGCGGTAGCAGGTGTTGAAGTTGTGGAAATCTCTGCCGGCGGCACCGATGATGATTACGTTCTTGCGGTTCATGAAGTTCTCCTGAATTGTTGACCTGTCTTGGGGTGAGCCTTTTTCAGAGGCGGGCCGCGCCGCCATCGACCGTCAGATGCATTTTTGAGATCGCTTCTACTTCCGTCCCGGCCGCCCCGGCAACGGCCCGCTCGATGTCCGCGAGGTGGCAGATAATCCCCCGGTTGCCGGTGGCCCGGTGAAACTGCAGGATGGCCTGCACCTTGGGGCCCATCGAGCCGGCCGGGAAATGCCCCTCCGCCAGGTACCGCTCCAGCTCTGCCCGTTGAACTTTGCGCAACTGCCGTTGCGCCGGTTTCCCCCAATCGACGGACACCCCGGGCACATCCGAGGCGATGATGAAGACGTCCGCCTTGATCTCGCCGGCGAGCACCGCGCTGGCCAGATCCTTGTCGATGACGGCATCGACCCCTCTGAATTTACGTTCCTTGCGGATCACCGGGATGCCCCCGCCGCCGCAGCAAATGACGATGAAGCCCATCTCGATCAATTTTTTGATCTCGCGGTGCTCGACGATCGCAAGCGGTTTGGGGGAGGCCACCACGCGCCGGAAGCCCTTGTCCGTCCTGGCCATGACGTAGGGCAGGCCCCGGGCCTGCTCCTCTGTGTAGAAGGGGCCGATGGGCTTGGTGGGGTTCCGGAATGCAGGGTCCTTCTCGTCGACCACGACGTAGGAAATCAGGGACACGAACAGCTGCTCGGTGGTAACGCCGATCTCCATCAAGGCCCGGTCGAGGCTGGACTCGATCATGTAGCCGATCTGCCCCTGCGTCATGGCAACGATGATCTCAAGCGGCATGTTCGGCACCTCGCGGCAGCTCTCCTGCTGCAGCAGCAGGTTGCCCGCCTGGGGGCCGTTGCCGTGGGTGATCACGATGCGGTAATCGCGCGACAGCCGGGCAATCTGCCGCATGGGCACCTTCAGGTTCGCGAACTGCTCCTCGGCGGTTCCCTTCTGGCCCTTCTGGATCAGGGCGTTGCCGCCGAGCGCAATCAGTATCAATGGCTTTGGCATAAATGTTCCAATATCATTTTCATCGATGCCCGGCGCGCTAGGCGCCGAGGGTGGCCTGCATCACCGCCTTGATCGTGTGCAGGCGGTTCTCGGCCTGGTCGAAGACGATGGAGGCCGGTGACTCGAAGACTTCGTCGGTCACCTCCATGGACTCGAGTCCGAACTTTTGGTAGATGGCCTCCCCGATCTCCGTCTGCCGGTCGTGGAACGCCGGCAGGCAGTGCAGGAACTTGGCCTTGGGGTTTCCGGTTTTCTGCATGAGCGCCCGGTTCACCTGGTAGGGCTTGAGCAGCCGGATGCGCTCCGCCCAGACATCTTCGGGTTCTCCCATCGACACCCAGATATCAGTGTACAGGAAATCGCAGCCGGCGCACCCCCTGGACAGGTCATCCGTGAGGGTGATCCGCGCCCCGGTCCCCCTGGCGATTTCCCGGGCCAGGGCCGTAAGCTCGGCGTTGGGATGCAGCTCCTTGGGCGCGACCGCACGGTAATCCATGCCCATCTTGGCGGCGGCGATCAGAAGCGAGTTCGCCACGTTGTTGCGCCCGTCGCCCAGAAAGGCGAACGCCACCTGTTTCAACGGCTTGTCGCTGTGCTCCTGCATGGTCAGGATGTCGGCCAGCGCCTGGGTGGGATGGAACTCGTTGGTCAGGCCGTTCCAGACCGGAACTCCGGCGCTTTTCGCCAATTCCTCCACACGCGTCTGCTCAAAGCCGCGGTACTCGATGCCGTGGAACATGCGCCCCAGCACCCGTGCGGTATCGCGGATGGACTCCTTCTTGCCGAGTTGCGATCCGGTCGGGTCAAGGTAGGTCACATGGGCGCCCTGGTCGTGCGCAGCCACTTCAAACGCACAGCGGGTGCGGGTCGAGGTCTTCTCGAAGATGAGCGCGATGTTCCTGCCCTTAAGACGCCGCACTTCGGTGCCGGACCTCTTGGCCTTTTTCAACTCCGCAGAGAGATTCAGAAGGAACTCGATTTCCTGGGGAGAAAAATCCAGCAACTTTAGAAAATGCCTGCCTTTCAGATTCATTTCTTCTTCCTTTCGTAACGGAGGCTCTTTCATGGGCATCGGCCAGGTTGAAGGGGCTCCTTTCCCGCTCACGGGGCCTTGTCCTTTTGCTTTTGCCCTTCTTCGGCCAGACGGTTGAACTTGTGGACATGTCGCTGCATCAGGCTGCGGGCCGCTTCGGAATCGCCGGCTTCAACGGCGGCGCGGATTTCGTTCAGATCCTTGATCAGCAGCTTGATAATCCTTTCCTCGCGCGGAAGATACTTGTCCTGGTACTGATACATGTTCTCGTACACGGTTTGCAGGACGGAAAGAAACAGGCGGTTGCCCGCGGCCTGGGCAAGGCTCTTATGGAACCGGCTGTCGATAGGCAGCAAAGGATCCAGGTGCCGTGGGTCTCTTTTGGAATGCGCGCGGGCCTCGGCGATGAGGGCCTTGAGGTGCTCGATATCGGTTTTCCGGGCGCGCTTGGCTGCCAGTGCCGCCGTGGCGCCTTCGAGGAAGGCACGAAATTCCGCAAGCTCCGCCAGGCTCACCCCCTTGAACTTCAGGAGGAACCCCAGGCTTTCACTCATTTGCTCGGTGGTGACGGCCGTGACGAAGGCCCCGCCGTAGGCGCCCGCCTTGATGGTGATCAGTCCCTTCTGCTCGAGAACTCTCAGGGCTTCACGCAGGGGGCCGCGGCTCGTCTGGAAAAGCTCGCACAGCTGCCGTTCGCTGGGCAGCTTGTCCCCCACCCGGTATTTTCCGTCGATGATCGCCTGCTCGATCTGGCTGAGGATGTCATGGATGAAGCGGGTTCGGCGGGCTTTTCGAAACGCGCCGGCAGACGCTTCCGGCACCTCGGTTCCGGGGTCGGGTGTCGTCATCGCGCCACGTCCTGGGTAGAATCATCGTTTTTTAGGAGCGACATGAGGCGCCTCGGCCGCAGCTCCATCCAGCTCCGGCCGGCACCAGGGCCTGCCGGATGGTTTCGAGCGCCCAATCGATATCTTCGCGTTGGATGACCAGCGGCGGCGCCAGCCGTATGGTTTGCTCGTGGGTATCCTTGCACAGAATCCCCCCGGCCATCAACTTTTCACAGTAATGGCGTGCGCTGCCCGCTCCCGGATGAAGCTCGACCCCGATCATGAGGCCTTTGCCGCGGATTTCTTTTATCACGGGAGCATGAAGCGAGCGCAGGCCGGACATGAAATACTCGCCCATGACGAGGGCGTTTTCCGCCATGTGCTCCTGCACCAGCACCCTAAGCGCGGTCCTGGCCACGGCGCAGGCGAGCGGGTTGCCGCCGAAGGTGCTCCCATGCTCGCCCGGCCGCAAAACGCTCAGCACCTCGTGGTTGGACAGCACGGCGGAAACCGGATAAAATCCGCCGGACAGGGCTTTGCCGATCAGGGTGATGTCGGCTTCAATCCCTTCATGCTCCTCCGCCAGGAGCTTTCCGGTTCGTCCGAGCCCGGTCTGGATTTCATCCAGGATCAAGACCACGTTGTGCCGATCGCAGATGTTCCGGGCCTGCCGCAAATAGCCCGCGGGCGGGATGATGACCCCCGCCTCGCCCTGGATGGGCTCCACGAGAAATCCCGCCGTGCGGGGGGTGATGGCCTGTGCGAGGGCCTCGGCATCGCCGTAGGGAATGATCTTGAAGCCGGGCGTGAACGGTTCGAACCCCTCGCGGGACTTCGGATCGGTGCTGAACCCGACGATGGTGATCGTGCGGCCGTGGAAGTTGTCGGCGCAGACGATGAGCTCGGCCTGGCCCGCAGGAATCCCCTTGACCTGGTAGCCCCATTTGCGGACGGCCTTGATCACCGTCTCGACCGCTTCGGCCCCGCTGTTCATGGGCAGGACCCGATGCGAATGGGTCAGTTCGCAGAGTTCCTGGTAGAACAGTCCCAGTTGATCGTTGCGAAAAGCGCGGGACGTCAGGGTCAGGCGCTGGGCCTGATCGACCAGGGTGCGCAGGATTTCGGGGTGACAGTGGCCCTGGTTGACCGCCGAATAGGCGGACAGGCAGTCCATGTACTTCCTGCCGTCCACATCCCAGACCCAGACCCCGCTGCCTTTGTGGAGAACCACGTCGAGCGGCTTGTAGTTGAAGGCGCCGTCTTCCTTTTCCAGGTCGATGAAATATCGGCTGGAGGGTGTTGCGAAGGCGGATGCCATGCTCCTGTCACCGTTTCACTGGAAGCCGTCTCAAATACGGGGCCGCCCGGCCGGCCGGTTCCGTGCGGGACGTTTAATTATTAAATTGTATTACCAATATACCATTAAGGCTGTCAAGCGCAAAAATCACCGGGGCCGCTGCGCCAACCGCACGGGGACCGAGAGCGCGAGTGGGCCGCCGACCGCATGCTTCGGCCGGGAAGCGGGCAGGGTTCCGGCGGCAGGCATGCTGAAAACCGGGTAGTGTCTTAATCATGGATGCAAGTATATTTTAAATCTTTTTATTTGTCAATTTAAAAAACATTTACTTATTCATTTTTTTTATATTTTTTATATAACTATTTGTAGTATTTAGTTTTTTTAAATCATTTTTATATCCATTTTATATAAATTTTATTCCATCATTAAGCCTTGCATTTTATAAAATTGTGGTTTATAATGGGCGAAATCATTAGAGAGGCAGATATGGCTACGCCGTTAACCTGCGAAAAATTGTTGGATTTTGACTTAGTTGAGTCTATCGAAAAAAAATTGCCGCCAGAGACTCAATATAGGTTTTTTAGAGTGTCTTATGAAATAATGAATATGGATAGTTTTATTAGGGACTTACCATCATTTCCAGGATCAACAGACAAAATTATAAGAAATGAGCTTATCTCAGTGATTGGAGCTACGCTATCAATCGAGGGAACGGTTATTGATAAAGATGAAATTGAGGAAGGAATTAAAAAGGCTTCCCAGGGTGAACCATTACGCAGAAAAGAAAGAGAGGCTGATAATTCTAGAAAAGTTTATAAATTTATTCAAGAAGTGATTGCTAAAAATAAAAGCAATTTTGAATATTCAGAAAGCATAATCAAGCAAATTCATACATATTTTACAGAGGACTTGGATTATGTTTCAAATACTCCAGGTCGGTATAGGACAAATTTTAATGTTACTTTCGGACACCCAAGGAAATCAAGTTTATGCCAAACACAGAGTGATATTGAATTTGCCATGAAAGGCTTAATAACGTGGTTGAATAGAAAAAATGACTCCATCGATTTAAGCGATAATCCATTTGTTAAAGCAATCATGGCACACTATTATTTAACTGAAATACATCCTTTTGCAGATGGCAATGGAAGAACAGCTAGAGCTCTTGAAGCTCTTATTTTATTAGCTAATGGAGTCAATGATTATTGTTTTTGGTCCTTGGCTAATTTTTGGAGTTCCCACAAAGACAATTATATTGATAAATTACATAAAATTAGAGAAACATTGGACCCGATAGATTTTATTATTTGGGGATTAGAGGGTTACCGTGATGAAATAAAAACAACAAAAGAGAAAGTCTTAAAAAAAGTTAAGCAATTAATGTTTTCAGATTATATACAGTTTTTATTTAAAAATAAGAAAGAACAGAAAATAAAATTAAACCATAGAATAATTGAAGTGATTAAAATAATAATATCTAAAGAGAGAATATCAATTAAAAAATTTTTATCAGTACCAGAGATATCTGCTTTTTATTACAAGACATCACAAAGTACACGTCTCAGGGATATGCAAAAAATGATTAGATATAATTTAATAAAAACTGTGAAAGATGGAAATGATGAATTTATCGAACCAAATTATAGCATCCTTGATCGTGTGAGGTATAATGTTTAAAATAAAACCGCCCACTCAAATTAGGACACTACCGAAAACCGAACTCGCTTTGCCTGCCGGTGCCTCTCATGGTATATCATCAGGACTCGATGTGACCCTCTCACGCGAAAGGAAGGCGCTATGGGAGTTCCAAAACCGCTCGTGAAGGATGAGGCGGATTGCAGCATCCGCGAACTTTTCGAAGGCATGCAGGCCACCATCGGCCGGATGCCCAACGTCTTCGGCGTCATGGCCCGCTTTCCGGCGGCGTTGAAACGCTTCGTGCCCTTTTACAACGCGGTCATGCTGAAAGGCCGGGTGCCGCCCAAGTTGAAGGAGTTGGCCTATCTGAAAACCGCCAGCATCAATGTCTGCCAGTACTGACTGCGCGCCCACACTGCTTCGGCGAAGCAGGCCGGCGTGACCGACCGGCAGATCGAAGACCTCCGGTTCTACCAACGCAGCGAGGCTTACGACGACAAGGAGCGTGCCACCGTGCGTTTTGCCGACCTGGTGACCCGCGGGGCGTCCGCCATCGACGAGTCCGTGCTCAACTGGCTGGGCCGATACTACTCGGACGATGAAATCGTCGAGCTGGTGATGGTGGTCGCGCTGGCCAACATGGTCAACCGCGTCAACGACACGCTGCAGATCGAGCCGGATTTAGGATAGCCATGGCAGCCGCTCGCATGGTCGTAACCGACGGTTTCACCCTCAACCCGGGCGATAATCCCCGGGACGAGCTCGAAACGCTGGGAACCCTGACCGTTTACGCGCGGACCGCTCCGGCCGAGTTGAAGGCGCGCTGTGGCGAGGCGGAGATCCTCATCGTCAAAACATCCCAATTTTCAAACACCTATTTTGCGTCGTCCGTGCGATCGGTGGCCGGCGGCGGCGCAGGCGCGAGTGCCGACAGGCGCGCGTAAAGCTCGTCGGTCATCGGGATTTCAGGGGCGGCCAGCGCCGGCTCGATCTGCGCGACACTGCGGGCGCCGATGATGGGGCAGCTCACCGCCGGGTGGCGCGCCACCCAGGCGATGGCCAGGCTGACCGGCGGGATCCCGACCTCGTCCGCGATCGCTTTCAGTCCCTGAGCCGCCTCGTACATCCAGGGCGCGGCGTAGCGCCGGCCGTACATGGCGTTCTCGGAAAGCCTGCCCGCGCCTTCCGTTGGCGTGCGGCCGTATTTCCCGGTCAGCAAGCCCCCGCCCAGCGGGTTGTAGGCCACGACTCCCATGCCCGCGTCGAGCGCCAGGGGCAACAGCTCGACCTCGGCCTGGCGCTTCACCAGGTTGTACATGGGCTGCACGACCCGCACGGCGCTCAGGCTTTTCAGGGCGCTGATGCCGAGGGCCTTGGCGATCTGCCACGCCGCCCAGTTGCTGACGCCCAGATAGCGCACCTTGCCCTGCTGGATCAGCGCGTCGAAGGCGCGCAGCGTTTCCTCGATGGGCACCAGCGTGTCGAACCGGTGGGCGAAGTACACGTCGATCCAGCTCGTGTTGAGCCGCCGCAGGCTCTGCTCACACTGCTGGATGAGATGCCGCCGGGACAGTCCGTCCTGGTTGGGACCTTCGCCCATCGCCCCGCCGACCTTGGTCGTAACGATCAGCCGGTCGCGCTCCTCGGGGATGATCTCGCCCAGGATGCGCTCCGACTCGCCGTTCACGTAGACATTGGCGCAGTCGATGAAGTTGATGCCGGCCTCGCGGCAGCGGCGGTAGATGGCCTCGCTCGCTTTGCGGTCGGCTTCTTTCCCGAATGTCATGGTCCCCAGGCAAAGCTTGGAGACCTTGAGCCCGGTGGTCCCTAAATTGACGTACTTCATCTTCGCACACTCCTGCCGCTCAGGGTTTGCTCACTTCGATAACCGGCTATCGGTAACTGTTGCGGGACGGCCGCCCGGTCTGCCGGCCGACGGCCTTGGGTTGGCGCGGGGGGCCTTGCGTCTCACTGGCTCCTGCCGCGCAGATCGATCGTCCAGACGTCCACCACCTTGCCGTCCCGTGTTACGAAAAAGCGGTCGAACTGGTTGATGGTAGGATCGCAGTGCGAGACAACCAGCTCCAGGACCGTCCCGAGTTCGGGCAGAAGGGTTCCCCGGCTGCGGGCGCACAGCTTCCCGTACTCATCGCCGAACCAGTCGTAGTGCAGGTTGGGGAACTCCGGGTTCAGGACCCGCGGGTGCCCGCCGTCCTTGTAAAGCGCCTTCAGCCCGGCATCGACCGTCACCTGCCGGCCGTGGCCCACACTGACCACCGTGGTGAGCATGGTCAGCGCCGGCTGGTAATCGGCGCATTCGGAGCCGTCCGCGCATTCGATCGCCAGGTATTCGGCATCCATCAGGGCGTACGAGCCGGCCTGCAGCTCCGTCAACTCCGGGATCACCAGGTCGATCTTGGCGCTGCCCGTGCCGGAGGCGCTGAAGATGGTGCAGGATTCCGCCCGGGTCTGCAGCTGGCGGAAGACGGCCGCGGCCTGCTTCAGCCCCTTGAGCGAGGCCGCCCGGCGGTCGCTGTAGCGGGGGATGTGCTGCACGTTGCCGGCGTAGGCCTGGATGCCCCTCAGCCGCAGGCGGTCGCTCGCGAGAACCCGCTCGGCCAGCTCCATGGCCTTGCCCGGAGCCACCCCGGTGCGACCGTGGCCGATGTCCAGATCCACCAGCACATCCAGGTTCAACCCGGCGCCGGCGAGCTGCTGCTCGAGCAGTTCGACGTTCGCGGGGTGGTCGACAACGGTCATCAGGAAGGGTGCCTTGCGCAGAAGCGCCATCAGCCGGGCGATCTTTTCAGCCGTCGCAACCGGTCCGGTGACCAGCACATTGGGGATCCCGGCATGCACCAGGGCCTCGGCCTCCGAGACCTTGGCCGCGCATATCCCGACCGCGCCGGCGGCTAGCTGCATCTTGGCCAGGAGCGAGCACTTGTGGGTCTTGGCGTGCGGCCGCAGCGCCTTGCCGGCGGCGACGACCGTGGCCTGCATTTTCTGAAGGTTCTCGTCCAGCAGGTCGAGATCCAGCACCAGGCAGGGTGTGTCCAACTCGAATTTGTTTCGGCCAACGGGTTTCATTTCCCAACCTCCCCTCAAGCCCATCCCCCTCGGTTCAAGGCAGCTGCTTCGGGTTTCCGGGATCCGAGGGGCCCGGGGTGCGTGTGAAAAGCATTCAACCTCTAATTTCGCCGGCCGCCGGGATCGATAAGCACCCTCGCATAACCTGATATTCGGATCATAATACGATTCGCAGAGCGGCTCAAGAATATTGGCAGGCAGGGGCGCGGTCGCTTAAATATCGACGGGAAAAGCTGAACGGCGTCCGGGAGTTCCCGTCACGAGGCAAGTTTGGCCACCGCGCCCAGGAGAAGCTCGGCCCCCGCGCCGATATCCTCCAGGTTCGTCTCTTCTTCGGGACAGTGGCTTCTGCCGGCCTTGCTCGGTACGAAAATCATCCCCACCTCGGTCACCTCGGGCAGGATGGACGAGTCATGCAGAGCGCCGCTCGGCATTCTCAAGGTCTTGATGCCCTTCTCGCGCGCGGTCGTCTCGATCAGCCGGACCACCTCTTTTGAAAGGCGGACCGGAGGAGTGTCCGATCGGGGTTGAATGTCGAAGGCGAGCCCTCTGTCCTGGCAGGTCTTCTGGATCACGGACATAATGCGCCGGGCGGCCTGGTCGATCCGCCCGGAGTCGAGGTCGCGGATATCCAGTGTGAACCGAACCTTGCCGGGGATGACATTTGCCTGGCCGGGCTCGCAGGTCAGAACACCGACGGTCGCCACCGTGGTTGCCCCCGGCTCCTGCACGGCGATCTCCTCGACGGCGGCAATTACGCGGGCGGCCCCCTGAAGGGCATCGTGCCGGAGGCCCATGGGGGTTGCGCCCGCGTGGTTGGAAACGCCCGTCAGGCTGACCGCGAATTGCTTGATGCCGTTGATCCCCTCCACCACTCCGATCGAAAGCCCTTTGCTCTCGAGCACCAGACTCTGCTCGATATGCAGCTCGATCATGGCTTTCACCATGCCGGGCCTCAGGAGACTTGCAGCCTCCGGGGCGATGCCGGCGTCGGCCATCGCCGCCGCATAACTGACCCCATCCTGGTCCTTCAACCGATTGAGATCCTCCGATGTGAGCTTGCCGATCCAGGCCCGGCTTCCGATCATCACCGAGCCGAACCGCGAGCCTTCCTCCTCCGCGAAGACCACCACGTCGACGGGGTGGCGGTGCGCCGGCTTTTCCTCCGCCATCACGCGCGCCGCCTCCAGCGCCGCCACTACACCCGCGACACCGTCAAAGCGCCCGCCGTGAAGGACGCTGTCGATGTGGGAACCCGTCATAACGGACGGCAGGCCCGTCATGCCGCCCTCGATCCGGCCGCACAGGTTGCCGCCAGGCGTCGTTGCGACCCGGGCACCGATCTTTTGCAGTTCTTCGGCGAGATAGGCCCGCGCCTGCATATAGGGCTCTGAAAACGTGAAACGGGTGATCCCCCGGCCGGGGGTGGATGTGAAGGAGTTGATGATCTCGATGTCCCGCGCGATGCGGTCTATTCGAACTTTCATGGCGGATGCCTCTGAAGCGGCTTCATTTGACGGATGTCCATGAAGGCAGATGGGACAGGCGCCGGATCGTTTCAATTAAACGCTGATAGGTTTCATCTCCCAGGCCCAGCCGGGGCAGCACGATGGCATATTCGCCGTCGATCGCCACAAAGGTGCGATCCGGCGTCACCTCGATCCCGCTGACGCGGTCCCAGGTCCTGGCCGTCTTCGAACCGGTGCCGCCCCACTCCATGCCTTCCGGGGTTGCCCGGAGGGTCCGGGCGGCCAGGGCAGCCGGGCTCAGGCGCGCGCTGACGATCCTGCGCATGGTCCGTCCCACCAGCCAACGATAGTAATACGGGTAGAACACCAGAAAGAATGCGGCAAAGGCGCCGAGGTAAAGGGCCGGCGCCGTGAGCGCGAAGAAGGCGTAAAGCAGCACCCCCGTGAGACCGATGGCAAGCGTTGCCCCGATCCAGCGGATGCGGTAGCGCCGACGGATGGCGGGCGAGTGCTGCATGTGATGCCTGGCGAGCGCCACCAGGTCGGTTTCATCCAACGCGAACTCGACTTCCATCTCGTGTAATTCCTTGAAAGCTGGCCATGGCGCATGCCGCCATTCTACTATATGAAACGAAATCCCCCTTAGCCCACTTCAGCCATGAAGCCGTACTTGCCCCCTTCAGCGGCAAAATCCCCCTGAGCCCCCTTTAGCCATGAAGCCGTACTTCTCCCCCTTTAGCAAAGGGGGTTGGGGGGATTTTTAAAACGACCTTCCGCGCAAGCCCCTTCACGCGCTTTCAGCGCGGGAAGCCCTGAATGCGCAGGCACACCTCGGCGATGAGGACCGCGCTGAAGAACACCGCGAACAGCGTGATCAGGGCCGCCACCACGATGCGCCAGCCCTGCTTGCGGAAGGCGTCCAGGTCCTTGGCGATCGAGAGACTGGTGAAGGCGATGATCGGGGTCGCCAGCGCCAGGAAGTTGACCTTGCCCACCGCCGCCAGGATCTCCTTGGAGAAGGGCATGCCGGGCATGGTAAGCACCAGGGAGATGGTGCCGACGTAGGCGATGGTCGGGACATAGATCGGCACGAAGCGCGCCAGCAGTACGCCGACGACGCAGATCGCAAATATGAACACCATGCCGGGCAGCGCCGTCAGGGGGTCGACCTTGGTGGCCACCCAGTTGCCGACGAGGGTCAGGATGCAGATCATCATCAAGTGGAAGAAAGTCCATTGCAGGTCGATCTTGGGCCGCTCCTGCTTCTGCGTCAGCGAGAAGGTCTTGGCTCCGGGCTCCTTCTTTTTGCCCATGAGGCGATAGATCCATTCCGCGAACGGCAGCCCGATCAGCCAGGAGGCGTAAAGACCGGTGATGCCGGTGATCAGGTTGCTCGCGGCCGCGAAGGCCAGGATCTGGTCCTTCCACTGGGGCAGGGCCTCGCCCAGGGTCGCCGCCCCGGCGGTCATCATGCTGGCGCTGCCGATCCCCATGGCCATGGCCAATGCCAGCGGGTGGAAGATGGCCGGCGCCGTGAGCGCGAACACGCTGCCGAGAACGCTGAAGAAGGCGGTGCCCAGGACGGTTCCGGTAATGTAGGTTCCGATCACACCGCGACCTTCGGGGGAATCCAGGCCGTAAATGTCGGCGATCAGGCTCAGGTTGGGTTCACGGGCCACCGAGTAGCAAGCGCCGATGACCTCCCGTCTCAGGCCCAGCAGAATGCCGATCGGCATGGCGATGACGATGGCGCCCCAGTTGTTGCCGGCCTCCTGCAGGATGAGGGCGAAGCCGGCCTGCAGCAGCTTGGGAACATTCGGCCCCACCAGCGTGCCGTAACGGACCATCAAGGGGTAGGTGGCCGTCAGGATGATCCCGGCGGCCCAGGCCGAATCACTGAGAGTATACACCTTCGCCCAGCGGCCGGCCGCCTGCGGTGCGAAGAGAACCGCCAGCCAGATGGTGTGCACGAAGGGCACCAGCAGGATGGTGACCTTCTCGATGGGCGTCCAGCGCACGAATCCGATCAGCTCGGCCAGAACGACCAAGACGAGAGCAACGACATAGACCTTCGCCATCTGGGGGGAGACAAGTCCTGGAGATGCCTGGGGTGCAGACTGGGCTGTTTCTGCCATTGAGAACCTCCTTTTAGTTGAGGTTGTGTTCGAAAGTTGCATTACCACCGTCGACTTGGCCGGGTTGGTGCCGGCGGCACCATGTGGCTTTCAACACCCTGCTGAAGTGCCCATGCGACCGGCGCAGCGCTTTCGGCGGCTGAATCCGGCCGCTCCTCCTATTGGGTCAGCCGCCGCATCAGGTCCAGGTATTGTTGCTTGGTCAGGCGCGGCTTGAATTCCTTTTTGACGCGCCGGGCTTCCCCCGCACCGTCGGCCAGCAGATCGATGACGCACATGGCCATCAGTTTGGCCGGCAGCACCACCGCGGCCTCGTAATCGGTGACGCAGAATTCGGCGGAGTGCAGGTGCCCCTTGGTCCCGGTCACGAAGGGGTGGACGACCGGGATGAGGTGCGACAGGTCCCCCACGTCAAAGGAGCCTCCCATGAAGCCCGCGTCCTGGTCGCCTTTGTCTCCGAGCAGTGCCCGCCCGTTGCGGACGGCGATCGCCGTGAGGCTCCGGTCCTGGAAGATCGGCAGGTACCCGGGGATGTTGGCGATCTTCGTGGCCGCGCCGACCGCGTCCCCGCCCGCCTTGAAGGCCCGGTCCACCTTGGTCGAGGCGTCGAGGATGGCATCGAGGTTTCTGCCGCGCACGTAGGTCTCGAGCCGGACATCCGCGGGCACCACGTTGACCACGTCCCCACCCTTGGTGATGATCGGGTGCACCCGGATGGCATCATCGTCCTGGAAGGTCTCGCGCTGGGCGTGGACGGCCATGATGCCGATGCAGGCCGCGTTGAGGGCGTTGATGCCCCGGTGGGGGGCGGCCCCCGCATGCGAGGGCCGGCCCTCGTAGCGGATGAACTTGGCCATGAAGCCGTTGCCCGTGGCATTCATGAGGAAGCCGGGCTCGGGCGTGTCGGCAAAGGCGTGCACCATCATGGCCGCGGCTACATCGTCGAAGTATCCCAGCTTGATCAGTTCCTGCTTGCCGCCCAGGAAGCTGATCTTGCCCTCGGCCATGAGCCCCAGCCGGTATTCGATCTCGAGATACTCCTCGGCGGGGCAGCCTAAAAATTTCACCTGACCGGACAGGTAAGGCCCCACGCCGGCACCGACCAGCCCCATGGCGGTGCCCAGCATGCTCGCCACCTGGATGTGGTGGCCGCAAAGATGGGCGGCGCCCGTGACGGGGTCCGCGAGCGGGGACTCCCGGCCCATCACCGAATCGAGCTCGCCCATCACCACCACCACCGGCCCGGCTTCCTTTCCGGACAGTGTCCCCTCGACCCCGGTAAGGGCGAGTCCCTCCCGCACGGGCAGGTTCAGTCCCTTGAGCACCTCCCGCACCATCGCGGCGGTCTTGACCTCCCGGTAGCCGAGCTCGGGGTGTCCAAGCATGGTCTTGGCCGCTCGGATCATGTCCTCCCGGCGCTGGTCGATCTGCCGGCAGACCTTTTTCATGAGTTCTTCCCTGTTCATGGCACCTCCTTCATCCTTGGCCGAGGAGCCGCAGCGCCGCGTGCAGGTATAGGCGCGCGGCAGCGGCAACTTCCTGAAGGTCGACAAACTCGCAGGTGGTGTGGGCCTGGGCAATGGAGCCCGGGCCGCAGATCACGGTGGGCAAACCCATGTAGGGCGCATCCGAGCCGGCCACAAAGGCCTCCACCCCCGGGTCGTTTCCGAAAATTTCCCGATGGGCCGCCCGCAGCGCGGCCACCACCGGTTCATTGGGGGAAATGTCGTTGGGCGCGATCAGCCAGGTGGGTTCGGTTATCTCGTAGACGAAATCCGGGTCTCCGGCAGCCGCCCGGCGGATGCGCTCATGGAAATCGGCATAGACGCTTGCCTGGGATTCGCCCGGCAGGGTCCGGCGGTCCACCTCGAGTTCGCAGGTGTCCGGCACCATGTTCACCTGGACGCCGCCATGGATCACTCCCGGCGTGAACCGGCCGTGGCCGCACAGGGAATGCGGTGTGCGGCTGAGCAGTTCCTGGTTATAGTCGCCGAAGGCCCGGATCACCTTCGACATCTTCTCGATGGCGTTGATCCCTTTTTCGGGCACGCTCGAGTGCGCAGCCCGGCCGCGGGTGACGATCTTGGTGCTGACCCGGCCCTTGTTGGCGGGGCATATTTTAAGATGGGTGGGCTCGCCGATGATGCCCTGGTCGGCCATGCGGCCGGACCGGCCGATGGCCTTGGAGCCCAGCATCTGGTACTCCTCGTCGACGATGCCGCAGACGATCAGGTTGCCGTTCAGGCGCGTGCCGGTCTCTCTGAGCGCCTTGACGACGCCGAGATAGGCGGCGAGCGCGGCTTTCATGTCGCAGGCCCCCCGGCCGTGCATCCTGCCCTCCTCCACCCTGACGTCGTAGGCCTCCGGGTAGCCCGTAGTGCGGGCCGTGTCCATGTGGCCGGCCAGCATCAGGGCCGATTGGCCCCGGCTCCCTTTCATGACCCCGAACACGTTCGGCCGGCCGGGACGGACCTCCCGCATCTCGACCGCCAGCCCGAAACCGGATAGATGCCCCGCCAGGTAGTCGGCCATCTCCTGTTCGCGATAGCCTTCCCGGACCGGGTCGTCGAAGGGGTTCTCGCTGCGAATCAGGATCAGCTCCTGGAGGATGCGGAACATCCAGCCGCGGTCGATGGCCTGCTCCACTTCGGCGAAGCGATCCGTTGCCATGGCCGATCCTCAAACTCCCGGGGTGCCGCGCAGGGGAAAGCGGCGGCAGAGCGCCCGCACCTCTTCACGCACGCGCAGTTGAACGGCCGGGTCGGCCGGCTTAGAGAGGATCCGGTCGATCCAGCCGGCGATGGGCCGCACCTCGCCCTCGCCCATGCCGCGGGTGCAGATGCCCGGTGTACCCAGGCGCAGGCCGCTCGCCCTCTGGGTGGTCTCCGGGTCGAAGGGGATGACGTTGCGGTTGGAAAGGATCCCGGCGGCTTCCAGTGCGGTTTCGGCCTGGTCGCCTTTAAGCCCCTTGCCCCGCAGGTCCAGCAGCACCATGTGGTTGTCGGTCCCGCCGGTCACGGGCCGGTAGCCTTGGGTGCTCAATTCCGCGGCGAGAAGGACCGCGGTTTTCAGCGTCCGTTCCTGGGTGGCACGGAACGAGGCCGTGGCGGCCAGGTGAAAGCAGACCGCCTTGGCGGCCACGAGCGAGAGCGTAGGGGTGCCCTGGGTGCCGGGGAAAATGGAACGGTTGATCCTCTTGGCGAAATCGGGCTCGCACAGGATAGTTCCGCCGTGGGGGCCCATCAGGGTCTTGTAAGTGGTGAAGGTCACGAAATGGGCGTACGGTACGGGGCTCGGGATGACCCGGGCCGCCACCAGGCCCGCGATGTGGGCCATGTCGACCAGCAGATAGGCGGAGACCTCGTCCGCGATGGCCCGCAGGGTGTCGTATTCGATCAGCCGCGGGTAGGAACTCGCGCCGGCCACGAGCATGCGGGGGCGGAGCTTGCGCGCCATGTCGCGGATGACGTCGTAGTCCAGGCGCTCGGTCTCGGGGTTTACACCATAGTGGGAAAACCGGTAGACCCGCCCGGTGATCGATGCCGGGTCCCCGTGGGAAAGGTGCCCGCCGTGGCTCAACTTCATGCTGAGCAGGGTGTCGCCCGGGTTCAGCACGGCGCCGTAGACGGCGAGATTGGCGTTCACCCCGGAGTGCGGCTGCACGTTGGCATGGCCGGCTCCGAACAGCGCCTTGGCTCGGTCCACGGCGAGCTGCTCCATCTCGTCCGCCACTTGGCAGCCGGTGTGGTAGCGCCGGCCGGGATAGCCCTCCGCGGTCTTGTTGTTGAAGCTCGAACCCAGCGCCTCCAGGACGGCGGCCGGCGCCGTGTTCTCGGCGGCGATGAGGTTCAGGGTCGTCTCCTGGCGTTCGCGCTCCCTGTCGATGAGCGCGGCCAGGGTGGGGTCTTCTCTGGGCAGATCGATCATCTTGTCCTTAGAGTTTGTGGCGTGCCATCTGGTTGAAGTGATCTGGTTGAAGTGAAAGGATTAAAGAGTTGCATGCACCGGCTATTAATAGATGGACGGCTGTCTTCTTGTCAATTATAAAAGGGCGGCGCATCTCTTCTGCCTGCGGCGGCGGCAGCGGCCCGTCGAGATCCTGGAACGTTCCCGGAGCAGCCGCGAAAAGCGCGGACTCCAACGTTTTCGTAATTGAAAAATCACTTCGCGACTTGAATTTCATCTTCGCGTGCCCATTTTGGACTGTTAAGCAGGAGAGGAAACTTAACTGCGGCTCACCCGGCGGGAAGGATTTCAAAACCGATGAACAAGAGAATATCTAAATTGTTTCAATTGGTTGTCGCCGCTGTTGTGCTGGTGGCGATGGGATGTGCGGGCGCTGGAAAAGACGCACCATTGAGTGAGCCGCAGATGCTGGTGTTCTCCGGCTTCACGCTCAAGCTCGGCTCTACCCAGGCAGCCCTTGATGAGGTCGTTAAGCTCCCGCAGCGCCGGATCGTTCGAATTGAATCGGAGGACCGGCAGATCTATGTCTGGGCCGATGCGGCGGGATGCCGGTGCTGGTATGTCGGGGATCGAGTTGCCTACCAGCGACTGCTGGAACTGGGGTGGGAAAACAAGGCCGAATGACCGCCCTGCGACGCCCCCGGTCGGCGGCCTCGCAGCCGGTTGTCATGGGGGAAAGCGTGATGAGCGGTACCCCCGACGGATGAGGAGGCGACTTTGTTGTTCGGAATGACCATACCTGCGTTTCGGTTGAGCATTCTCGCCCTCGCGGTGCTCGCCCAGCTATACCTTTTTTTCCGCGCGCGCCGGGCCATCCGGTCCTCGCGGCGCTCCGGGCGTTTCAAGGCCCGGACGACACGCCTGGTGGGTGCGGGGATCGGCCTGCTCTTTGTCGTGAATGCCGGCCTCATGTTCCAGCCCCTCGCCTGGCTGGATCCGCCGGCGGCAGCCCGAATCGGCTTGTTGTACCCTGCGGCCGTCTGGAGCCTGGGATCGATCTTCTCAGCCCTGCTGCTCCTTATCGTGCAGGTTGCGGGTGCGCTGGGGCGCATGGCGGTCCGGCTCTTCAGCGGGCTCACCGGCCGCGCGGCCCACGCTCCGGTGGACCCCGGCCGCCGCCGCTTTCTCCGGGTCGGAGTGGGCGGGCTTGCCGCCGTGCCTATATTGCTTTCCGGCTATGGAGCCGCCTATGCCGGCAAAGCCTATGAGGTCAGGCAACTCGACCTGCCCTTTGGCCGCCGGGTGCGGGTCGTTCAGCTCACCGACATCCATTCCGGCATTTACATGTCCCGGGAAGAGATGCGCCGCTATGCCGGGCAGGTCAACGCGCTGCGGCCGGACGTGTTCGTCCTCACCGGCGATTACATCTCCAATTCGATGCTGTTCCTGCCGCCCTGCCTGGAGGAAATGGCCCGCGTCCGCGCCCGCTACGGCTGCTTTGCCACGCTGGGCAATCACGAGCACTGGTATGGGCATCTCGAAGAGCTGCAGGCCGCCTTCGACCGCCACGGCATACCGCTCTTGCAGAACAGCCACCGGGTGATCCAGACCCCGGAAGGCCCCTTCGCCGTCGCCGGAATCGATGACCTGCGGACCGGAGATCCGGACCTGCCGGCCGCACTCCGCGGATTGGCGCCCGGCATCCCGACGATCCTCCTGTCGCATCGCCCGGAGATCTTCCCCCGGGCCGCCGCCGGCGGGGTCGCACTCACCCTGTCCGGCCACTACCACGGGGGCCAGGTCCAGCTGAGGCTGCCGGGCGGGGCCATCAGCCTGGCCCACCTGCGCACCCCCTACCCGGAAGGGCTCTACCGGATCAACGATTCGCACCTGTACGTCAGCCGCGGCGTCGGCACCACTTTCACACCGGTGCGGCTGAACGTTCCGCCCGAAGTCACCCTGCTGCACCTGCGATAGCGCCCAAGCCGTTATTTCGCCCGGCCGCAAGAATCGGGGGATCGAAAAATAACCTATTTCACGCGGTGCGGGAGACGGCGCAGACGTGCCGCGCAAGAGGCGATGAGGCAGCCGGCGCCGAGGCTGCCGAAGGCGGCCCCCCAGGCGGTGAGGTCGGCCTTGCCGCCGGCGACATCGAGCACGGCGCCGAAGACCAGCGGCGCGATGAAGCCCGCTCCGAACCCCATGAAGGAATACGCCGCCATGGCCGCGCCGCGCTGGTTTGGCGGCGCCGCGGCGACGAGCCCGGCCGTCAGGGCAGCGGAATCGCCCATGATGCAGACGAAATAGACCGTGAGCAGCAGGATGGTCAGCCACCAGGGCCAGCCGGCGGTGAAGCCCGCCAGCCACGCGAGCGACCCCGACGCCATCATGACGGCGACAATGAAGCGCACCCGCCCGAAGCGGCCGGCGGCCTCGTTGCCGAGGATGCTCGCCGGCAGCCCCATCAGGTTGATGACCGCCGCCGCCTCCGTGGCACTCACCCAGGGCTGGCCGGCCTGCGCCAAGCCGTAAGCGAAAACGATGAATGCGACCATCCATGACCGCAAGCCGAACAACTCCCAGCAGTGCACGCCGTAGCCCAGGATGTAGCCCATCACGGAGCGCTCGCGCAGCACGACGTCAAGGCTCAGCAGGGCCGGCCGCCGTGCGTCGGCGCCCGGCGGCGGCAGCGGCCGCAGGCCGGAAATAACCAGGAGAGCCGCTGCGGCCGGCCCGGCCGCGAGCAGTCCAAACGCCCAACGCCAGGAAAGAAGCCCCCCGAACCAGCCGGCGAGGAGAAGCGACAGGCTCGTGCCGATGCCGAAGGTGGAGGTGTAGAACGCGATGTAGCGGCTCTGGCGCGGCCCGGCCACACGGTCGGTCAGCGCCTTCAGCCCGGGCATGTAGGTGCCGGCGAGGCCCGCCCCGGCGAGGGCTTGAAGCAGGGCGGCGCTGAGGACACCGCCGGCGAAAAACGCGAACCCGACCGCACTGATCCCGGACAGCGCGCAGGACAGCAGGTAAACCCGGCGGGCATCGAAGCGGTCGGTCAGGCTGGAGAGGATAAGCACGGCGCTCATGTAGCCGCCGAAAAATGCGCCACCGATGAACCCGGCCTCGGAGTTGCTGATGCCCCAGGTGTCCCGCAGCAGGGCCAGGAAGGCCGGGTAGGCCGCAAATCCCGTCATGCTCAACGATTCGGCGAGGCACATCAGGCCGACGACGCGGAGAGCGCCGGAGTTATCGGAACTGGGGGTCATGGTGTCGCTGCCTGAACTTTAGTTCTTTACCGCAGAATTCCCGGTTTTTATTTCTTGTCGCCTTGGCTGCCGCTCAAATAGTCCGCCAGAACCCCGCGGCTGTGCTCGTCGTCGTGGCAATACGCGCAGAGGTTCTCCCAGTTGGAGCCGTCGGCCGGGTTGTTGTGATGGTTGCCGTCCTTGTGGTGCACCGTGAGCAGCTGTCGGTTCGTATGGTCGAACTCCCGGCCGCACTTGGCGCAGATGAGGCCGTGGATCCGCAGCGAGCGCTCGCGGTAGTCGCCGTCGGCGGACTTTTTTTGCCGGGCTTCCCGGATGATCTCATCGATGCTCGGACCTGAGACGCCGGCACGCTTCGCCGGGTGGCGCAGTTTCGGTTTGCCCCTAAGCCGCATCGCCATGTCACCCCTCCTTCGCACTCCCGCGGGCCGCTTTTTACCGCACGCCCGCTGAATTTTCCAGCTGCTTTCTATATGGCACGAAAGCCGCGGTCTATCAATCGCTTCCCCGAAACCGGCCGCCTGCGCCCGCAGGGCGGTTGACATGTCCGCAAATTTTTAAATATACTTACAGGTTGGTATAATCGGAAGGATGTCGCCCATGAAAAAATCTGTGGTGCCCCCCAAGGACAAGCAGGCAGATCTCATGCGCTCGGCACTGCGCCTCTTCACCCGGAACTGAAATGATGCAATGCCTGAGCGCCTGGCGCCGCTGGACCCCGCTTGTCTTAATCGCAGTCGGCCTGCTGGCCTGCGGGGAAAAGGAAAAAGACTTGGCCGGCGCGGGCTCCCAGGGTCCGGTCCCGGTCACCGCCCTTACGGTCACCGCCCGCGACGTGCCCGTCACCTTCGAATATGTGGCCCAGACCGAAAGCTCCCACATCGTCCAGATCCGCGCCCGGGTCGACGGCTTCCTGGAAAAGCGCGCCTACACCGAGGGCTCCATGGTCAGGGCCGGCCAGGTCATGTTCCTCATGGACCGCAAGCCGTTCGAGGCGGCCCTGCAGCAGGCTCGCGGCAGCCTGGCTCTGGCGAACGCGCAGCGGACCATGGTGCAGGCGAACCTCGCCCGGGTCCGGCCGCTGGCCGCCGAGGATGCCGTGAGCCAGAAGGACCTCGACGACGCCGTCGGCCAGGCCCAGATGGCGGATGCCGCCGTGCTGGCCGCTGAGGGCAAGGTCCGGGAGGCGGAGCTCAACCTGGGATATGCGACCATCACCTCGCCCATCGCCGGCCTTTCGAGCCGGGCGCTCAAGCAGGAGGGAAGCTACCTCTCCCCCGGCGCCGACAGCCTGCTCACCACGGTGGCCCGGCTCGACCCCATCTGGGTCAATTTCAGCATCTCCGAAAACGAGTGGCTGAAACGGCAGGAGGAGGTCCAAGAAGGCCGGCTGATCCTGCCCCCCACGGACCAGTTCGAGGTCGAGGCCATCCTGGCCGACGGCTCGGTCTTCTCCCGGATTGGGGGCATCGTTTTTACCGAACCCGCCTACAGCCGCGAGACCGGGACCCTGCTCGAGCGGGTGCAGTTCGCCAATCCCAGGATGGTCCTTAAGCCGGGCCAGTTCGTCCGGGTGCGGCTCAAGGGCGCCGTCCGGCCGAATGCCGTGCTGGTCCCGCGCCGGGCTGTCATGCAGGGCACCAAGGGCCATTTCGTCTGGGCCGTTACCGCCGGGGACAAGGCGGAGTTCCGCAGTGTCACGGTGGGCGACTGGTTCGGCGATGAGATCTTCGTCACGGCCGGTCTGAAGGCCGGCGACCGCGTGGCCGTGGACGGCATCATCCGGCTCGCCGCCGGCACCCCGGTCAAGGTGGTCGAGCCCGGCGCAACCGGGAACACCGGGTCCGCCGCCAACGCCGCCGCCAAGTGACGGGAGACGGCCCATGATCTCACGCTTTTTCATCGACCGCCCCATTTTGGCCTCCGTGCTGTCCATCGTGATCACGCTGGCCGGCGGCGTGGCCCTGCTGAACCTGCCCGTGGCCCAGTACCCCGACATCATGCCGCCCCAGATCACGGTCGAGGCCGCCTACCCCGGCGCCACCGCCGAGGTGGTGTCCAACAACGTGGCCGCGCCGATCGAGCTGCAGGTAAACGGCGCGGACAACATGATGTACATGTTCTCCACCTCCTCGAACACGGGGAACATGACGCTCAACGTGCTGTTCAAGGTCGGCACCAACGTCGAACTGGCCCAGGTGGACGTCCAGAACCGCGTCAACATCGCCCTGCCCCAGCTGCCCCAGGCCGTGGTCGAGCAGGGCATCAAGGTGCAGCGGCGGTCCAACGCCTTCATGATCCTGGTCGCCGTTTACTCCCCGGACGAGCGCTACGACACGATCTATGTAGCCAACTACGCCAGCCTCTATGTCCTGGACGAGCTCAAGCGCGTGCCGGGCGCCAGCCAGGCGACGATTTTCGGCGCCACCGACTACGCCATGCGCATCTGGCTGAAGCCCGACCGCATGGCCGAGCTCGGCATCAGTGCGGCGCAGGTGGCCGACGCCATCCGCAAGCAGAACCAGCAGTTCGCCGTGGGCCGGCTCGGCCAGCCGCCGACGAGGGAACGCGTCGAGCAGACCCTCACGGTCACGACCCGCGGCCGCCTCCTGGATCCCCGGGAGTTCGAAGACATCATCCTGCGCGCCGCCGGCGACGGAGCGGCCATCGTGCGTCTCAAGGACGTAGGCCGCGCCGAGCTCGGCGCCCGCGATTATTCCATGCGCAGACGCCTGAACGGCAAGCCGGCCACCTTCATCGCCGTGTACCAGCAGCCGGGCGCCAACGCCCTCGAGGTGTCCAAAGAAATCCGCAAAACCCTGGCCGAGTTGAAGAAGTCCTTCCCGGAGGGCATCGACGTCGACATCGCGCTCGACATCACGGACTTCGTCCGCGCCTCGATCAAGGAGGTGTTGAAAACCCTCGCCGAAGCCACCCTGCTCGTGGTGCTGGTGGTGTTCGTCTTCCTGCACAACGTGCGGGCGACCATCGTGCCGATCCTGGCCATCCCGGTTTCCATCGTCGGGACCTTCGCCGGCATGTATCTCTTCGGCTTTTCGGTCAACCTGCTGACCCTCTTCGGCCTGATCCTCGCCATCGGCATCGTCGTGGACGACGCCATCGTGGTGATCGAAAACGTCGAACGCAACCGGGTGCAGCTCAACCTGCCGCCGCGGGAGGCCGCCGTCAAGGCCATGCAGGAAGTGACCGGCCCGGTCATCGCGATCGTTTTGGTGCTCTGCGCCGTGTTCGTCCCGGTGGCCTTTCTCGGGGGCATCTCGGGCCAGCTCTACAAGCAGTTTGCCCTGACCATCGCCATCTCCGTCGTCATCTCGGGGCTCATGGCGCTCACCCTCTCGCCGGCCGTCGCCGCCATCCTGCTTAAAAAGCACACGCAAAAAAACAGCGGCATCCTGCGGCGGCTGGAAACGGCCTTCGACCGGGCGACCACGGCCTATGTGGCCGGCGTGCGCCGGGTGCTGCGCCGGCCGGTGATCGCCCTGGCGGCCTTTGCTCTTCTCGCGGCCGGGACCTGGTGGATCTTCAAGACCGTGCCCGTGGCGTTTTTCCCGGTGGAAGACCGGGGCTACTTCCTGGCCGTGAGCTACCTGCCCGACGGTGCAAGCCTGGACCGCACCCAGGCGGTGGACGGCCAGGCGCAGGCGGTCTTCGCCCAATCCCCGGCCGTGCGCTACGTGGTCGAGGTGGACGGCTTCAGCCTCATCGACGGCCAGCTCAAGCCCAATGCCGGGACCATGTTCGTCAACCTGAAGGATTACGCGCAGCGCACCGACCCGCGCCTCGAGGCGCCGGCGGTGATTGCCGGCGCCCTGCCGGGGCTCGCCGGGATCCGCGAGGCCCTCGTGTTTGCGTTCAACCCGCCCTCCATCCCGGGTCTGGGCAATATCGGCGGCATCGAGTTCTGGATCCAGGGCCGCGGCGAGGGCGACATCGGCAAGCTGGAGACCGTCACCCAGCAGTTCATCCAAAAGGCCAAGGGCCGACCCGAGCTCCAGGGCCTGCAGTCGACCATCCGCGCCACGACCCCCCAGATCTACCTCGACGTGGACCGCGAGAAGGCCGAAACACTGGGGGTGCCGATCAGCGATGTCTACGACACCCTGCAGATCCTGTTCGGCTCGCTCTACGTGAGCCAGTTCACCAAGTACAGCCGGCTCTACCAGGTCATCGTGCAGGCCGAGGCCGATTACCGCACCAAACCCGAGGACATCGACCAGGTCTACGTGCGCTCGCGCGACGGCAAGATGATCCCCTTGAAGGCCCTGGTGACCCTTAAAAACACCCCCGGCCCGGACCTCGTCGCGCGCTTCAACAGCTTCCCCGCCGCCCGGGTGCTGGGGGCCGCGGCCCCCGGCTACAGCTCCGGGGACGCCGTGAAGGCCATCGAGGAGCTGGCGGCCCAGGCGCTGCCCGCCGGCTACTCCTACGCCTGGAGCGGCGAGGCCTACGAGCTGAAGAAGGCCGGTTCGGCGTCCATCCTGGCGTTTGCCTTCGGAATCGTCATGGTCTTCCTGATTCTGGCCGCTCAATACGAACGCTGGTCCCTGCCCCTGGGTGTCGTCCTGACGGTGCCCTTCGCGCTTTTCGGCGCCGTCCTCGCCATCTGGTGGAGGGGCATCGCAAACGACATCTACTTCCAGATCGGCCTGCTCACGTTGATCGCGCTGGCGGCCAAGAACGCCATCCTCATTACCGAGTTCGCGATCCTGAAGCGCAAGGAGGGGCTTTCGATCCTCGAGGCGGCGGTGGAGGCCTCCCGGCTGCGGCTGCGGCCGATCGTCATGACCTCCTTTGCCTTCATCCTGGGCTGCCTGCCGCTTGCCGTCGCCGCGGGCGCCTCGTCCGGCAGCCGCCGCTCCATCGGCACCGGCGTCATCGGCGGCATGCTCGGGGCAACACTGATCGCGGTCTTTTTCATTCCCCTTTTCTTCATGCTTCTGGAAAAACTGAGCGCGAAGTTCTCCCGCGCGGGCAGGCCGCGGGAGGAGACCGCCGCCTCGGCGGCGGATGTACACACGGAGGCCGACTGACATGCTGCGACGCGTCCCGGCCCTGGCACTCGTCCTTTCGCTTTCGGCCTGCATGCTCGGCCCGGATTACCGGCGGCCGGAGCTGGACATGCCGAAGCAATGGCGCTTCCCCGATGCGGACGCCGTGCAGGTCGCCGCCGACACGGCCTGGTGGGAGCAGTTCAACGACCCCGCCCTCAACCAGCTGATCGCAACGGCCCTGCGCGGAAACCAGGACCTGCGCGCCGCGACGGGGCGGGTCGAGGAGTTCATGGGCCGGCTGCGAGTCACCCGGGCGGCCATGTTCCCCCAGGCGGATGCGGCGGCGAGCCAGGCGCGGGAGCGCCGGACCGAGGCCGGTACCACGACGGTAAACCCGGGGCGGAACGCGAGCGAGATCCACACGCTCGTCCTGAACGCCGGCTGGGAGATCGACCTGTGGGGCAAGCTGCGGCGCGCGACCGAAGCCGCCCGGGCCGAGCTCCTGGCGACGGAAGATGCCCGGCTGGCGCTCATGCAGAGCCTGGTTGCGACCGTGGCGGCGGCCTACGTGGACCTGCGCGAGCTGGACCGCCAGCTCGAGATCGCAGGCGACACCCTCAAGCGCCGGGAGGAATCCTACCGCATCTATGAGCGGCGCCACCGGGCCGGAATCGTTCCGCGGCTCGAGCTCGACGGGGTCAAATCCCAGTACGAGGCCGCGCGTGCGAGCATCCCGCTTATCGAGAAACTGATCGCCCAGCAGGAAAACGCTTTGAGCGTTCTGCTGGGGGACAACCCCGGCCCGATCCCCCGCGGCCGCAATATCGACGACCTGACGCTGCCCGAGGTGCCGGCGGCCATTCCCTCGGATCTGCTCGAGCGCCGCTACGACATCCGCGAGGCCGAGCAGGTCCTGGTGGCCGCCAACGCCCGCATCGGCGCGGCCCGGGCCCTTTACTTCCCCGCCATCACCCTGACGGGTTTCCTGGGAACCTCGAGCAAGGACCTGTCGGACCTGTTCATGAGTCCTTCACGCATATGGAACTATGCCGGAACGGTGACGGTCCCCGTCTTCACGGCCGGGGCCATCGCGGGAACGGTCCAGGCGACCGAGGGGGTGCGTGTCCAGGCCCTCGCCGGCTATCGGAAAGCCATCCAGAACGCCTTCCGCGAGGTGGACGACGCCCTCGTCGACCAGGCCAAGACCCGCGTCCAGCTCGAGGCCCAGCGCCTGCAGGTGGAGTCGCTCGCGAGCTACAATCGCCTGGCGCGCAGCCGCTACCGCAGCGGCTACACGAGCTACCTCGAGGTGCTCGACTCCGAGCGCAGCCTCTTCGAGGCCCAGCTCGCCTACGTGCGTGCCCAGGCCGGCCTCATGCGCTCGCTCATCAGCCTCTACAAGGCCATGGGCGGCGGCTGGGTCGTGGCGGCGGAGGCGCGAGTGCCTGAACCACCGATCGCGCAGAAGCAAGCCGACGGTTGAAACAAACGGCGGGCGCGTGTTAGGATCGCAGCCATGTCGCCCGAAACCACATTTGACGCCGTGATCGTCGGCGCCGGTGCCGCGGGCATGATGTGCGGCCGGACGGCCGGGCAGCGCGGCCGGAAGGTGCTGCTGCTTGAACGCTCCCCAAAAGCCGGCCGGAAGATTTTGATATCCGGCGGCGGACGCTGCAACTTCACCAATCTCAGGGTCGAACCCGGGAACTATTTGTCCGACAACCCGCACTTCTGCAAATCCGCGCTCAGCCGGTTCACCCCGCTCGACTTCATCCACCTGGTTGAGAAGTACGGCATCGCCTATCACGAAAAAACACCCGGCCAACTTTTCTGCGACGATCGAGCCCGTCGGATCGTCGACCTGCTGCTCGCCGAATGCAAGGCCGGCGGCTGCATTATCAAAACCGGTTGTGCCGTCAGGCGGATTGAGAAAAAAAACACCTTCAGCGTGCAGACCGACTCGGCCACGTATACCGCTGCATCGCTGGTCGTGGCGACCGGCGGCCTGTCTTATCCGGAAACAGGCGCCACGGGCTTCGGCTATGAAATCGCCGAGCAGTTCGGCCTGGCGGTCATTGCCTGCAAGCCCGCGCTGGTGCCGCTGTCCTACCGATCCGCGGACCGCAAGCGTTACGGGAGCCTATCCGGCATTTCCATCATTGCGGCGGTCTCGACCGGCGGCACCACCTTCACGGATGCAATCCTGTTCACGCACCAAGGGCTGAGCGGTCCCGCCATCCTGCAGCTCTCCAGCTACTGGACCCCGGGCCGGCCGATCACGCTCGACCTGCTGCCGCACCTGCGCCTGGACGAGGCCATCCTGAAGTGGAAGTCCGAACGTCCGAAAGCCGAACTCAAAACCCTGCTCAAAGAGCACCTTCCCGAGCGCCTGGCCCATCGTTTCCTGGATCTGCATGGGCCAAGCCGCCCCGTCCGGCAGCTCACCGAGCGGGACGGGGCGGCCCTCGCCCGCATCTTTCATCACTGGCAGATCCAGCCCGGCGGCACAGAGGGCTACGGCAAAGCCGAAGTCACGCGGGGCGGGATCGACACGCGGGAACTATCCTCTAAAACTTTCGAGTCCCTCAAGGTCCCCGGGCTTTATTTCATCGGCGAAGTCCTCGACGTCACCGGTTGGCTGGGGGGCTTCAATTTCCAGTGGGCCTGGGCATCCGGGCACTGCGCGGGGTTGTTTGTCTAGCCTGTCGAAAAGCGGCAACTCAGGCCGCAATCCGGCATTGCGCGGGGTTTTGGAGACGCTCACATGTTTGCGAGGATGGGTCTAGTCGCCGATCTGCCTGAAATCGATGAGCTTGTATCAGCGATCGAGGAAAAAGTAGCCTAGGATGCCGGCCCCGAGCACGATGCGGTACCATCCGAAAACATTAAAGGTGTGGGTCTGGATATAGCGCAGCAGCCATCTCACGGCGAGGAACGAAACCAGAGCAGACACGATGAAGCCGAGCACTACCATGTCCCAGTGCTCAGGGGCGGCTCCGGCGGGCGGGTGATGCAGGGCTCGGAAAATCTTGAGCGCGCCCGCGGCAAGCATCGTAGGAATGCCGACCAGAAAGGAAAACTCCGTCGCGGCCGGCCGGCTTAAGCCCATCATCAGCATCAGCAGGATCGTCGCGCCGGAACGCGAGGTGCCGGGGAATACCGCGGCAATCAACTGGCCGAGACCGACCACCGCCGCGATCGACCAGGTCACCGGGCCATGTGGGTTGCGCCCGCACAGCCACCGCTCGACGAGCAGGAAGCCGATGCCGCCCACAAGAATCGCCCAGCCGATCGGCCACAGCTCCTCCGGCAGCTTGAACCCGGCCTTGTCCAACGCCAAGCCCCCGATGCCCGTGATGACGAATGCCAGGAGAATTTTGCCCGCGTAATCACGCGTGGCTCTCTCGCGCCATTGGAAAACGAACTGGTACAGCCGTTCGGGAAAAAGCGGCAGTACGGAGATGACCGCACCACTCTGAATTACTATGTTGAAGAGGTCGCTCTGCCGCGGCAGCCAGTGTTCGGCGATCAGCAAGTGGGCGGTCGAAGAAATAGGCAGCAGTTCGGTGAGCCCCTCAATGAATCCGAGAACGATTACGACAATCCAATCCCACATACGTAAAATCCCGGCCCCGACTCCGCCGTGGGGAAGGCCCGAAAGGATCAATCCTTATAATACTTCAGCGCTTCCGGAAGGTGCCTTCGGATATCTTCGATGCGCGTGACCGGCGCTGGATGCGTTGAAAGTAATTCCGGCGTTTGGCTGCGGCCCTCCTGGCTTTTCATCCGTTCCCAGAAGGGGATGGCTTGTCTCGGGTCGTAACCCGCCCGCGCCATGAGAACCAGACCGATCCGGTCCGCTTCGCTCTCTTCCAGGCGGCTGTAAGGAAGCAAGACCCCGAGGTTGGCACCGGCACCATAAGCGGCCATGAACAGGCCTTGCGTCTGCTGGGGCTGGGTGGATAGCGCAACCGCCAGGGCAACGCCCCCGAGTTGGGCCAAAAGCCCCTGGCTCATGCGCTCGTTGCCGTGCCCGGCAATCGCGTGCCCCACCTCGTGCCCCAGGACCACCGCCAGCCCCGCATCGTCCACGGTATAGCGAAGAATCCCGGAATAAACAGCCGCTCGTCCGCCCGGCATCACCCACGCATTGGCGGTTTTTTCATCCTCGATCAGGTTGAATTGCCAGGTGTAATTCTTCAGGCTGGCGCCCTGGCCGGCCTCTCTGAGAAAAGCCTCGGCGCTCTGGGAGATCCGGTTTCCCACCCGGCGGACCATCTGCACCTTTTGGGGATCGGTGGAGAGCCGGCTCTGGTGCAGGACCTGGTTGTACTCCTGGTAGCTGAGCGACAGCAGTTCAGAATCCGGGACCAGGTGCAGGCTTTGGCGGTGAGTGATCGGGACTTCTGCGCACGCGATCAGGCAGATCAGGCAGATCAGGGCCAGGGCGCAGGGGTGCGCCCCCCGCCGCCTGAAGGCCGCGGAAAATTTCGCATGCATATGCCACCCTTTCCGTCCCAATCGAGGCCTTCCCGCATGTGCAGCCCGCTTCTGATGACGGGAAGAATAGTATGCACTCATCGCAAGAGGTCAAGAAAGCAGGCCTTCCAAGAACCGTGCCTCATTATCATGGCCGAGAAGCAAGCTTGGCCGGCCTCTCTTTATTTGGAAAAAACGTGAGGAGGGATATCAGTTCCTTCATATCCCTGAGATTCTCCAAGCCGGCCACGGCAGCGAAGACTTCTTGCCGGGCTTTGGCGTCTAGAAGCTTCTCGGAGCAGTCGGTGAACTTTGCCTGCAGATCTTGGTCGCTCAAGGGGTTGTCCGGTCCGCCTCGATAGGCCTCGCCGGAATCGCGAGATAACTTTCGACCGTCTTTCAGAACCACTTCCACCCGGGAACGTATTTTTTCGTAGCCTTTGGCCTCGATGGAAGGATCGAATTCGGTGCGCACCCGGCGCATCATGGCCTGAAGCGGTGCGGCGTTGACATATTGGTCTGTGAACTCTTTCACACCGGCCCGGCGCGAAGTAAGCATGGCACTCAGGAGGAAGGGCATGCAGAATTTGGCCTGAAGTTCGTTCTGAGCGATCTGATAACGGATGGGATTCAAGATGTTGTATCCGGCGAAGAGCACAACCTCAGCCACATCGTCGGGTCTGAGGTCATACTCCTTGACCAAGGCCAGCATGGCGTCCATAGACGGGTGAGTCAATACTCCGCAAGGGTATGGCTTAATGCTCACGCCGGGGTCGACGATGGTGTGTGGCCGACCGAAGCGGCCTACAATCTTATCCGAATCAACCCCGCCTCCGCAGACCTGGAAGAAGCCCCATGGTCCGTCCAAGCCATCCGGGCTGGCCTCGAAGCCGTCAGCTGCCCAGAGGGCCGCGCTGAGGCCGTTGAATGCAGCGCGTCCTACGTGGACCGGTTTCATCATGGTCCCAAAGTTGACCCGGATACCGGCTGCCAGACTGGCGGCCGTCCCCATAGTGTGACGGAGTTGAAGCTCGGGCAAGCCCAGGAGCTTGCCGGCAGTAATGGCCGCTCCGAAAGTTCCCACGGTGCCCGACGTGTGAAAGCCATGTTTGTAGTGATCCGGTCGGATGGCTTCGGCGATCTTACACTCCACCTCGAACCCGGCCAGAAAGGCGGTCAGGAAGTCCCGGCCAGAAACCCCGCCGAGTCTTTCGGCCATGGCTAAACCGGCTGTGAGCGGAGGAATGGTCGGATGCGTTAACAGGCCGTAGATCCGATCCGGCGTGACTGAGAGCTGCGTATCGTCCCAATCCATGGCGTGCCCGGCTGTACCGTTGACGAGCGCAGCCAATGGTGCAGGCAGCTTGACGGGTTTAGCCCCTAATGCCGTGGCCTCGGGGTTATTGCCCAAGTGCAGGGACTGGCGCTGGATGATGGCCGTACAGGTTTGATCTGAACCAGCAAGGATCAAACCCAGGCCGTCCAGAACGCAGCGCTTGGCAATCCGCAAAGCCTCGGCGGGAAGGTCGTGGAACTTGAGGCCGGCCGTGAAGGCCGCCGCTTCCTGGGTAACGAAGATATCCTGTGTCGTCATGAGCGGACTCCTTTGATCAAGTTGGTTCTTTGCCGCATTCCGCAACGGTTTTATCCAGGCAATCCTCACAATTTCAGAAAGATGTAGAGCGCCCAGCCAACAACGGTGCCGACAAAAGCCATCGCCAGCCCCCACAGCATGAGATTTCGAAACATTTTGTTCTTATCATCCAAAGCCGGAGTCGATGCCAACACTAAGGCGCCCAAAGTGGACATGGGGCTGGCGTCCACCACATTGGACGATAATACCAGAAGTTTAATGGAGCCCAGCAGGTCCCCGCCGCCTACGGCGTTCAACGTTGTCTGGACCATCGGAAGGAAGGCAGGAAGAACAACCCCCGTCGTGCTGGAATAGATCGAAATCAGGCCGGCTACAATGGCCAGGACCGCTGGCGCCGTGTCAGGTGTTGTAAAGCTGGCAACCCCCCGACCGATCATTTCCAGTCCACCGGTCTGTCGCATGAGCCCGATCAAAATCATGACGCCGGTCACCATGAGTATGGTGTCCCATTTCACTGCTTTCAGGGCTTTTTTGTCATCGCTTTTATCGAACCAGGCAAGGATGACGCCAATGGCTATCGCCGTAAACCCAATATGGAGCTTAAAGATAATCGCAGCCATCACCAAACACACGATCCCAACCACCGTGGCGATCTGCTTCGCTTCCCATTTGGTCTGTTCCAGGCCGGCTTCGAAATCAACTGCATTATCGCGAAATCGGGCGATCAGCTTTGGTCCGCCAAATATAAAATAAGCAATAACCGCGATGATGATGTTGGCTACGAAAAGATCCAGAAACAGTCGCAGACTGATATTCCCAACCATGGGCTGAACGATTTTGGCGGCGACTACACCCATTGGCGCGATAGGTGACATCGTTCCGGAGATGGCCCCATGCATGAGACAAACTCCTACGAGAAAGTACGGCACTCCGGTCCTGGCCGAAACGGCAGCTGCGGGAGCAGCTAAAAGGGCAATCGCCGGAATTGCCCCCGGCCCGATTGCCGACAGGATCGTTCCCAGTATAAAAAACAAAAATGGGATCACGGCTCCATTGCCGCGCACAAGTCGTAGACTGGCCCTTGTGAGTCTTTCCAGGGTCCCGTTTACTTCCGCCAGGCTGAACATGTAGGAAACGCCCAGCAGAATTACAAACAGATCTGAGGGGAAGGCCTTGACGATCTGCTCGCCGTGCATGCCGCCAATTGCACCCACAACAAACGCGAAGCCCATTGACAGAAGCCCAACGTTAACTCCGGCAACCATGCTGACGACAATTGCAATGAGCAGGGCTATCAGGGACAAGGTGGCTAGTGGCATAACTCATCCTCCAAGATTATGAGTATTTAGTTCAACCCTTGCTATGGATGCAATTTGATCGATGATGACGTTGCTGTTTCGACCACAATTTCAGACACGGATGTTGACGGACCTTGCCAACAGGGGTGTGCACATCGGTGGCAAGGCTGTTAAGACGGCAAACCTGAGCGCGGCTTTACCACCCAGCTTGTTTGACTCGGCACGCTGAGTCAACCTGCCTCCAGTTCCATTGTTTTGGGCTCTATAGCCGAAACCAGAGCGCGGCCTGCCTCCAAAACGTGGTTTTTAAGCAAGGCTGCCGCCCAATCCCCTCTGCCAGAGTTCAGGGCGGAGAAAATCTGCTTATGCTGATCTAATGAAACGCATAACCGGTTGGGAAGAGAAAGACTGGTACGTCGGAAAAGCAGGGCTTGTTTACACACACTCTCGTACAGATTGATAAGGCTATTATTGGCCGAGACCCGAACTACGGCCATGTGAAAATCCAGATTTGCCCGATAATAAGCTGCCACGTCCTCTTGGGCCGTAAAAGCTTCCATTAATTTGAGGTGCTTGGTTAGTTCCTGGACCGCCGCGGGTGTCATCCTCTCTGCAGCCCGTTCCCCGGCCAAGGAGTCCAAAGCCGCTCTTACATCGTAAAGTTCGGCCACTTCCTTGGCGTCAATGTTCCGAACGAATGTTCCGCGGTTGGTCCTGACTTCGACTATATTATGCTTCTCTAATTGCCGGCAGGCCTCCCTGATTGGCGCCCGACTTACCTGCAAGGCGGCAGCCAACTGACTTTCATTGATTCTTTCTCCCGGCTTGATCTTTCCGGCAAGAATCATTTCCTCAAGTTGCCTGTAAATTGCAGATGATAATGAGCGTGACCTAATATCTTTTAATTCTGCGATATATATCTTCACAAGAGCACCACCCTCATAGATGTCGTCTGTAGTCCGTCACCTGTCGACACTTTTTATCTCTTTGAAAATGGATTGTCAATTTATTTTTTGCTCACCGTGAGAGGTTTCGGATCTATTTTAAGAAAGCCAAATAATCGCGCAGGGTTAAAAATTGCAGATTTGGTTCAGAACCATGATCGTAAGTCATCGCTTATCTTTTCGAGCAGGCTCCGTAGTATTGAGACGGAAGAATCTCACCCTCGACGATGATGTTTCGGCTGTGGACGGATTTCCCGGCGGGGTCGATGGATGTCGTCAAGACCTTGCCCCCGTCGATCATCTCGATGAACGTCATGCCCCCGCTCGGGGAATAAAGCATCTCGACATCGAAACTTCCTTTGCTGCCGACTGTCTTAGCCGTCACCTTCGTGGTGTCGACGGCGAAGACGAGCTTGAAGTCCTCCGGCATCTTGTGGTTGCCCTTCTGATCGCTGTAGCTCTGGTATTGGCAGGTGTAGGTAATCGTGTCACAGCGCGCAGGGCCTGGCGTCAGGCAGACGAAAGCTGCGAGCATCAGGATTATCACGACCGGTCTCATCGTTCAGTCTTTCCCTCTTCTGAAAATCAGGCCGCCGATAGCGCAACCTCAGGGTGACGGCCAGGCCATGATCGGCACCGTACTGAGGCTGTTCTGCGGGCTGCCCGCAAGCACGCGGTCGCTGTACGATACGTAAACCAGCACATTGCGCTCGCGGTCGTAGAAGCGCACGACCTGCAGTGTCTTGAACACAAGGCTGCGGTGCTCGTCAAAGACACGCTCGCCGTCCTTGAGATCCCCCAGGATGCGGATCGGGCCGATCTGGCGGCAGGCGATGCTGGCGTCACTCGTGTCTTCCGCGACTCCGATTGCGCCTTTAACGCCTCCCGTTTGCGCCCGGGAGATATGGCAGGCGACCCCCTGGACCTTGGGGTCGTCGAAGCCATCGACCACGATCTTGTCGTTGGGACCGAGCCAGCGGAAATTCGTGCTGACCGAGCCGGTGGTCCCGCGTTCGGGACGGCTGAAGATCCACCAGCCGAAGCTGCCCGCCATCAGAAGAATCACTGCGCCGGCGATAATACCGATTTTTTTCATCAAGGACTACCCCCCGCCTCCAGGTCGAGCAACGCGCTCACCGGGTCCTTGCGATCCACGGCGGCCGGCGGCTTCACTGAGATGCGTTCCGCCGGGATTCGGCCGGCTTCTCCCAGCTCGGCGACGATGGCCTGGGCGCGGGCCTCCGCCAGCCGGGTCAGCTCCGGCTCGCCGATCGGTTCGGACTCCGCCAGCCGCGCAAACATGGCCTTCGCGAGTTGACCCGGGTCCCCGGGCTCGCCTTCCGCCGCGGATGCAGCGCCCTTTGCCGCCGCTTCCTTCTTTGCCTTCTCCTCCGCCGCTTTCTTTTCACCCTTGAGCGCTTTGAGGGCATCGCTGCCGAAGCGCTCGGCGAACATGGCCTCCAGGGCTTTGCCGGTTTCCGGGCTGCCGAAATCCACCGGCCCGGGTTCGCTGCTCCGCCGGAGCTTGCGCCCGAGGCTGACGGCCAGCGTGCGGCGCAAGCTTGCAGTGCGCAGCTCCCTCAGATCGGTTTCGGGATTGAAGCGGCCCTGCACGACAACCTTCAATTGCGGCCGTTTTTGCAGCGCGTCCCCGAGTTTGGCGAGCTTCTCCTTTTCCGGCGGCGGAACCTCGGGCCGGCCGGGATCAAAGGCCACGGAGTTGAACGCTTCCTCTCCGCCCCCGCCGGGCAGAATCGCCCCCAGGGCTCGGAAGGGGCTGGTTACGATTTTGGTGATGAGGCTGACGAAGGCCTTCCAGACCACCGCGCCGATACTGAACTCGGGAGAGTCCAGGTCGCCCTTGACCGGAAGCCCCAGATCGATGAGGCCGTTGGAGTCTTCGAGCAGCGCGATGGCGAGGTCAAGCGGCAGGTCCACGGCCTCCGGGCTTTCCACCTTCTCGCCGAGGACCAGGCGCTCCACGACGATCTGGTTGTCGCCTGCAAGCTGCCTTTGGGCAACCTTGTACTTCAGGTCCACGGACAGCTTGCCGGAATCGATCTTGCGACCGGCGAACTTGCCCGAATAGGGGGTCAGGCTTGACATTTCCACGTTGCGGAAGACAACGCCGATATCGGTGAAGCTCTTGGGGTCGGCGGTGTTGAGCTCGCCGCTGATCCTGGCAATGCCGTACTCGTCCACCCGGCCGTCAAGCTCCACCTGGGCGCGGGTGTTTCTGGCGGACGATATGCCGGCCACGATGCCTTTGAGCTCATGGATCTTGGTCCCGAAGGGGGTCGGCAGGCTCAGGTCGGCGAAATCGACCCGGCCCCCGCTCACGAGGATCCGGCGGATGCGGTACGGGAAGGGGTCGGCAGGCCTCACCGCGCTGCCCGGCGGTGGGGTTTCGACTTTTTTGGGTTCGGCGCCGGGCTTGATCACGTTGGCCAGGTTGATCGAACGGTTTTTTTCAATGATGAACTTTCCTGCCGGCAGCGCGAGCCGGAGGTCGCCGATGTCGAGCCGGTCCGGTTCGAGCTGCACCGACAACTGGTCGGTCGCAAGCGACCGCCAGCCGACAAGTGTTTGTTTTTGGCCGGCTTCGGTGATGTGCAGGTTGCCGACCCTGAACCGTCCCTGGTAGGTCGTCCGGGCCCCGGCCGCCTTGATGCCGTGGCGCAGGGCTCCGCTGGTCGAGAAGGTGCCCGATTGGAGATCCACGGCGGCCGCATGGCTGAGGTACGGCTGAAAACTGGAGAGCTCCAGCTTCAAGACCTCGATATCGGTTTCAACCGCCGGCTCGGCCGGGTTGACCGTTCCGCGCGCCTTGATCTGGCCGCCTTCGCGCACGTTGAGGCCCACATCGAAAATCATGGGGGACTTGCCGTCCACATCCGCCAGGGAAACCGCCATGTCTTCCAGGTGGATGATCGGGCCGTCCGGCTTGACCGTGAGATCGGAGAATTTCACCTGGAAACCGGATAAAGCGACGGCCTTGGCCAGGAATTGAAAAGGAGGGCCTTCAGCCGCCGCCTCTGCGCGCTCCCTGGCGATCGCCCCTTCCTGCGGCGGCGCGGCCAGAAGGACCAGGTTGACGGCGCCGTCGGCCTGACGCCGCAGGTCGATCCCACCGCCGTCCAAGACCATCTTGGATACGGTCAGGGCATTGGCTGCAAGATCGTAGGCGCCGCCATCGAGGCCGATCTTGTCGATCCGGACCGCCGGGTCCGGTGCATCGGCAAGCCCGGCCTGGAGTCCCGAAAGGCTCACGACGATGTCGTTCACCCGAACCTGCGTTTCAGCGCCGCCGGCTTCGGCCTCGGCTTTCAGATCGACCTTGATGGCGCCGATGCCGGCCTTGGCCCCCGGCGTGCGGCTCGCGTCCCGGTAGTCCAGTGCAAACCCGGCCACATCCAGCTTCGCCAGAAGGATCTTCCAGGGTTTCGCGGCACCGCCGGACGCCGGTGGTACCGCGGGGGCCGGCGCTTTGGATGCCTTGGCGATGCGCTCGAGGTTGAGTGTACCGTTCTCGTCCACGCCAAGCCGCACCCGGCCGCTGGTGAGCGCTATCTTTTCCACCTCGACCTGCTGGCGGGCGAGATCGATCCGCCCGCCGCTGAGCCGCAGGTCGGGCATCTCCAGGAAGGCCGTCTCACCGCCTTGCATTTTAAGCTCCAGGCCGGTGAGGCTAACGGCGAGGTTGGCGAGTGTTGCCTGCGGCGCGGCCCCCCCCAGGTCCATGCTGTAGTCGGCGGTGACGGCAAGCTTTCCGGCCGGCGGCGCGAGGTTCACGGCGTCCCGGGCAAACTCCCAGAGGGTGGCGGCCCGGAGGTTCTCGATGGTGAGGGTTCCCTTCGTGGCCACCGGGTTGAGACTGACCCGGCCGGTCCAGCGGATGGTCTCCCCGTCGCTGGTTGTGGCCGTGATGGTATCGGGCCCCTCCTGCCCGGGGAGAGTGGTGATGTTCTTCATCTGCAGCTTGAAGGGGTTGAACGTGATGGCGGCGGGCGTGGATTGGCGCCGGTCGGTGAAATCGATCTGCCCCTGATCGACCACGATCTCCTCGAAGATCAGCCGCGGCAGAGCCTCGTTTCCGTCCGCGGCGGGCGGCGGAGGTGCCGCGGCCGGCGGCGCGAGCTGCGCGAGGTTGAGCGCGCCATCGTGGTGGATGACCGCGTTCACCTGCGGCCCCTCGAGGCTGACCCGCCGGAACGTCCAGGCCCACTTGAAAAGACTTTTCAGCTCGAAATCGACGAAAAGCCGTTTAAAGCCGGCGCTCGGATGGCCGTCCGGCTCGTCCATGCGGAAGTCGTTCACCTCGAAGGTGAAGACATACGGGTTGAAGCGCACCTCGCCGATGGCGGCCTGCTTCTTGAGCTGCTCCTGGACGATCTTGGGCACGTAGTGCCGAACCAGGAAAGGCGCCAGGAAAAACCCGGCCAGGGTGTAGGCGAGGATGACGGAAGCGGCGATGATGAACGGTTTGCTGCGAAGGATTTTCACCAGTCGATGCATGGCCGTTGTCCTGAAGGGCGGTTTCAACAGGTGGGGCAGAAATGAATTTTTACTATGATAAGGCTGGATTTGAGGTTTGCAATTGAATTCAGGCGGCGATGGACTTGGCAACCGCCGCAATGGCCTCCCTCAGGATCGCCAGCAACTGCCTCACCTCGCCCGCCGTGATGACGAGCGGCGGGCCGAGCAGGATGTGGTCGCCGGCGGCCCCGTCCACCGAGCCGTGGCCGGGGAATACGATCAGCCCCAGGTCCAGGCAGGCGTCCATGACGCGCTCGGCCACCTTCAGCCCGGACGGGAAGGGCTCCCGGGTCGCCTTGTCCTGCACGAACTCCACCCCGCACATCAACCCTAGGCCCCGGACGTCGCCGACGCAGGCCTGCGAGTCCCGGATTTCCTTCAACCCCTGAAGCAGCAGGTCGCCCTGTTGCTTGGAATTCTCGGCCAGGGCGTTCCGGTCCATGTAATCCATGACGGCGGCGGCCACCCGGCTGGCCAGGACGTGCCCGCAGTGGCTGTGCACACCTTCGAAGCCGGCGCTGCGCGCCTGCATGCTGCCCATGATCCGCTCGGAGATCATGCACGCTGCGACCGGGAAGTAGCCGCTGCCCAGGCCCTTGCCGGCGGCGATCATGTCGGGGGCGACGGACCAGTGCTCGATGGCAAAATTGGCGCCGGTGCGGCCCAGGCCGCACATCACCTCATCGGCGATGAAGAGCACGTCGTAGCGGTCGCAGATCTCGCGGATCACCTGGAAGTAGCCCGGCGGCGCCGGCACTCCGCCCAGGGCGGCCCCCACCACCGGTTCGGCAATGAAGGCCGACACGTTTTCCGGGCCCTCCTGGACAATAGCGTTCTCCAGGACGCGGGCGCATCTCAACTCGCAGGCCGGGTAGGTTTTTTCGAAGTAGCAGCGGTAGCAATAGGCCGTCGGGATGTGGGACACCGCCTGGAGATAGGGAGCGTGCTTGCGGCGCCGGGCGGTAACCCCCGAGCAGGAAAGCGCGCCGAGAGTGTTGCCGTGATAGGACTGCCAGCGGCTGAGGATAACATATTTCGAGGGCACGCCGCGCACCACCTGGTACTGCCGCGCAAACTTGACGGCGTTTTCCGTGGCCTCCGAGCCCGAGCTGACGCCGAACACCCTGGCGAAGCCCTTTGGCGCCAGGCGGATCAGCCGCTCGGCCATGTCCTCATAGGCCTGGGAGTGGGAGCAGTGGAAGGGGTTGCAGGCCAGTTCTCCGGCCTGGGGGCTCATAACGGCGGCGACCTCTTTGACCCCGTGGCCGATGCTGCACACGAGCGCGGAGCCGCTCGCCCCGTCGATGTAGCGACGGCCTTCCGAATCGTAAAGGTAAATGCCTTCGCCCCGGACCATGCAGGGGTCTTTCTGGGTGAGATTTCTCGGGATGGCGTGGATCATCGTTCAAGCACTCCTTCAACCTTGGACTCTTGGATGTTCATCCCGGAAAAATCTTGCCCGGGTTCAGTATTCCGTTCGGGTCGAAGAGCTCCTTCACGCGTTGCATCCAGGCCAGGCTTGTCCCGTGCTGGACCGGCATGTACTTGCGTTTGCCCAGGCCCACCCCGTGCTCGCCGGTGGCGGTACCGCCGAGAGCTATGGCCTTCAGCACCAGCCGCTCGGAGACTTTTTGCACCAGGTCCCACTCCGCGGGGTCGTCCTTGCGGCCGGCGATGTTCAGATGCAGGTTGCCGTTGCCGGCGTGGCTGAGGGTGTAGTGGATCAGCCCGTGGGTTTTGACTTCGGCCTGCATCGCCGCCAGCATCTCGATGTAGGCGGTGATCGGCACCGCCACGTCCATGATCAGGATCCGGTGCTCGGGATGGTTCCTCTGGATCATCTCGCCCAGGCCGTGGCGGGCCTTGAAGATCCGGTCGCGCTCGGCCCGGCCGAGGCCCGGGCGGAAATCCGTGCAGCCCTGTCCGGTGCAGATCTCCCTTGCCGCTTCCAGCCCCTCGGCCAACTGCTCGGTGGTCGGGCCGTGGAACTCGATGAACAGGGTCGGCGCCTCGTCCAAATCGAGTTTCTCCTCGCGGTTCATCAAGGCGATGCACTCCGGCCCAAGGAGCTCGAGGGCCGCTGGGTTCAGGCCGGAGCGCTTGAGCTCGTAAACCGTGCGGGCGGCCGCCGCCACCGATGGGAAGGTTGCCACGGCGGCGGAATACTCCGCCGGAAAACCCACGAGCCGCAAGGTGGCCGCGACCACGATACCGAGGGTGCCCTCGGAACCGACGAACAGGTTGATGAGACTGTAGCCCGAAGAGCTCTTGCTCGCCCGGGTGCCGAGTTCGATCAACTCCCCGCTCGCCAGGGCCACCACCAGGCGCATGACGTAGTCACGGGTGGAGCCGTAGAGCACCGTGCGGGTGCCGCTGGCGTTATTGGCGATCATACCGCCGAGGGTAGCCCGGGCGCCGGGGTCGGGCGGGAAAAACAGGCCGGTGTGCCTGAGTTTTTCGTTCAGGTCCTGGTAGACCACTCCCGGTTCGAGGTCCACCTGAAAGTCCTCCTCGCGAATGGCGAGAATCCGGTTCATGCGGGTGAAGTCGAGAACAAGCCCCCGGCAGACCGGGATGGGGTTGCCTTCCAGGCTGGAACCGGCCCCCCAGCCGGTCACCGGGATGCGGTGTTCATTGGCGTATTTGAGAATGGCGGCCACCTCGCCCGCCGTCTGCGGCCAGACCACCGCCTCGGGCCGACGGGCCGGATGCGCCGACTGGTCCTTGGCGTGCAGGTCCAGGATGGATTCGCCTGTGGAAAAACGGTCGGGGGCCACCATGGCCTGAAAATCCTTGAGATGCGCATCGGACAGAGTGTTGAAATTCAATGGGTCCTCCTCGGATGGGAACTGCCGCTGGGTTCTTTTCACTTCTTATAGCACAATCGCCTGATGAGAAAAACATTTCAGGAAATGGCATTGACAGTAAAATGGGTATCGAATAATCTAATTTGAAAAACTTGCGGAGGTGCACGCCATGAGATCCCACAAAGTCGTACCGGTCGTTCTGTTTTTCGTGATTGGCGCCATGCTGCTGAGCGCGCCGGCAATTGCCGCCGAATTCCCCACCAAGCCCATCACCCTGATCGTGCCATACCCGGCCGGCGGGTCCACCGACGTGGTCATCCGGCCGCTGGCGGAAGCAGCCGGCAAAATCCTCGGCCAGCCCATGCTGGTGGAAAACAAGGGCGGCGGCGGCGGCGCCGTGGGAACGGGCTCCATCATCGGCAAGGAGCCCGACGGATATCTGCTGTCCGTCGTCGTCACGATCCTGCACCGGTCCGCCCACATCAACAAGCTCGCCTTCGACACGGTCAAGGACGTCTCCCCCATCATCCGGGTCGGCGGCTATCTCTACGGGGTCCTGGTGAAACCCGATTCCAAGATCAAGACCCTCAAGGAACTCATCGAGTTCGCCAAGGCCAACCCCGGCCAGGCGACCTACATGGCCTCGGGCATCGGCACCGGCGGCCACATCGCCGCCGAAGAAATGGCCGCCAATGCCGGCGTGAAGTTCAACCACCTGCCCTCCAAGGGCGACCAGGAATCCTCGGCGGCGCTGCTTGGCGGGCACGTGGACTTCATCTCCACCACCTCGGGCTGGATCCCGCTCGTGGAGGCCGGGCAACTGCGGCTGATCGCCACCTACGGCGAAACCCGCGTCAAGCGGTTCCCGGATGGCCCCACGGTCAAGGAGCTGGGCTACAAGGTGGTGCACGACTCGCCCATCGGCATTGTCGGGCCGAAGGGCATGACCCCCGAACGGGTCAAGGTTCTCCACGACGCCTTCCAGAAAGCCCTGAGCGACCCGGCCTTCCTCAAGGCCATGGCCAGCTACGAGATGCCGGT
>JACRCN010000067.1 GCA_016219005.1 Deltaproteobacteria bacterium | reverse complement strand
TTACTGATAGGCGTCACATTCGACCAACCGAGTCATGATCAACCGAAACCAGCCTTGGCAGCTCGTCTGCTTCGACCTTGATGGCACGCTAGTGCATGGCACAACGACGTGTCTGCATTTGTCACGTGCGCTAGGGCATGAAGCGGTGCTCAGTGATCTTGAGTCAAGGTACGCCAGGGGGGAGATATCGAATAGCGCATGCGCGGACATTGACGCGACGTTTTACGTCGGACTGCCCCTTCGGCGAGTGGAAGATTTGCTGAATGACATTCCGATGATCGCGGGGATCAATGAAACCGTTCGCGCATTGGAACTCGAAGGCATACCGTCGCTCATTGCGACGGTCACGTGGAAGTTCGCGGCCGAGATTATTGCTAGACGATTCGGCTTTCTCCAAGCGTCTGGAACTGAGATGGCCATTTCCGAGAGCGGCATACTTGAAGGGCGTGTTTCAAAGCACTTCGACGAGTTCTCCAAACTGGAGTACGTTCGTGCATTCTGTTCCTCACGAGGCATCGACCTCAAGAGAGTAGTGGCAATCGGGGACTCCAGATCCGACATTCCTTTGTTCGGAGCCGTAGGTCGATCAGTCGCGCTGAACGCAACCGCGCCCGCAAAGGCGGCAGCGAGCCATTCGCTCGATACGAACTGGCTTCCAGACGTTCTCGCCCTGCTCCGGTGACGCTTAACCCCTCGCTCAAGAGGGAAATGACGGGTATTGGTATATTGATTCAAACAGAAGCTGGATCGCGCCAGACCGTTCATCCTTGTTTAAAGGGCGATTCAAACCCCAGGCAGGTGTATCGGATGGAGACTCTGTACGCTTTCTCACAACTTATGGTGCCTTTCGGAATATTTTAGTCTCTATTCCAGTTTGAAGGCTTTGGAGATACCATCCGCCATATCGCTAAACCCAACGGAATCTGGCGCGGAAGGCGAAATTATTAACGCGCAAGATGCTGTAACGCGTTCAGCATCGGCGCGCTTGAGATCTGGATGATCCCATCAAATGGGCGGGACAGTTCGTTGATTAGGAAGACAGCACTCGATACCGAAAACGCGCACACGAAAAGAACAGCTAAAACCGTCGCATTGCGCGGGGTAAATAGGCCATAGGTGGTGTAGAGTATAGCCATCCAGCAAAGCAGGATAACAAATAACACCGTTGGCATTTCGGACAGATTCTCCTCGACCAGGAGCCAATGATTCTGGACTAGTTCCTGTGCAAGTTGAAGTATCTGAGAGTGCAAAGAGCGTTGAGAATCGTTCGATGGCTTGAGATTGCGGGCGCGGTTGAGAAACGCATCTTCTACGTTTGTTGATTCAAGTGCCAGAAGTCCCGAATTTGGAACTTGGTGATCGGGCCAGATCTCTCGGATGGAATCTGAAAGAGATTGTCGAAAAAAGATGCGAAGTTCGTTGGCTTCAGGCCCATATTGGCGCATGGCCCCATCAATCGTGATGATCTTTGCGGCACTCTGAACAACGAGGATGTTCATTCCTTCAAAACTGCTTTTCGCTGCACCAAGAAGCAGGCCAAGGACAAGAGCGGTTAGGGTCGCAATTACGCCCGCTCCCAGCTTAATTGTATCTTTAGAAGCGTCGGAGAGGTGATGTTTTGGCAGCACGGGGGCAATAACGGACCCAATAATTGCGCCGCCAAATGTGGTGACAAATGCGATAATGAAGATAGCTGTCGAGCTCATTAGTCCACCTCACCAATGGTATTGTGGTTAGCCTCTAGGAGGAAACAATACATTAATACATTGTGGAGTCAAACACACATCTGGTTTTAGGTCGATAAAGACAACCGCACAAAAGATCCGGGTCGGTAGTGTGAACGATAAGCCCCAAAATGCGGGGCAGTGTCCCCGGAATATAACCCAAGAAAAGCAATTGGCACCAAACGGGTGGTACGTACAGCAAATGCGTATCGCCGAGACCCTGAATCTATGATATGCTATTCGCTGCCGGATTCATTTCAGGGTGGCCCGGAAACCCTTTGGACATGCGGGTGTCAATCCCTCGCTGACCGGCTCGGTTATGTTCAGCCATTGCGGCAATTATTCCAAGTGCTCCGTGCGCGATCTTTAAAGCAACCGCTCAGGGGAATGAAATGATGTTTCCGGATTCAAAAAACCTGGCAATTACCGTTGAAAGGCAATTCCCCCGCACCATCTCAAAAGCAAGTTTTCCGCACCGTTTTGGAAAATACTCCGAGATTAAAACGTCCAAATTCGAATTTGTTTTCGACTTGAACGGCGAACTAAAATTTATCCGCGGACTCGATGTAAACTGGCCCCATCCGGCTGAGCAACTCAAGCGAACGGACGGTAATGACTGGGTGTATTACTCGGTAGGCGACATTAGCGGCGAAGGCGGTATCCATTCCTGGATGGGTGAATATTATCTGCCTTGTCTTCCTTATCCAAGCAACGCCGTATGGGAGATCAATTATTTCAAAAACGCCAACATCATGGGTGCATTCGCGGAATGGTCCCAATTGTATGCGAATCTATATGAATCGCAAAAGGAGGGGCTTCATCCCAAAAGCAAAGAGTTGATAAGCAGCATTTTACAGAATCACGACGGTGTATGGTACGAGCGATCTAAGAAATTGAATGAGATCATTGGCGGACGGGTGTCGGTTCTTCCGCCCGATGCGCGCCATGTTGATTACGAGATCATTCCAATTATGATCGCGGACGGGTGTCTTTATCATTGTGATTTTTGTTGCGTCAAGACCGCACAGAAGTTTCAGAAACGTCATAGAGATAATATTCTTGAACAGGTTCAGCAACTAAAAGTTCACTATGGGCGAAATCTCGAGAACTATAACGCACTTTTTTTAGGAAATCATGACGCACTGGCTGCCGGGGAAGAATTAATATGTTTTACAGCGTCCGAAGCTTTCAAGGCTTTTTTCGTTGAGGAGGCGCGTGCTATTACTCCCTGTCTGCTCTTGTTTGGCAGCGTGGATTCCCTGCTCCATTCTGACAATGAATTGTTCAGGAAACTCAATCAACTTCCTTACCATACCTATATCAATATCGGATTCGAGTCCATAAACCCATCAACTTTGAAAATTATTGGGAAGCCGCTGGATGCAGGAAGAGTTAGAGCCGCTTTCGATAAAATGCTCAAAGTTAATTCGCATTTTACGAATATCGAGGTTTCGGGCAATTTTCTCATAGGCGAACAGCTTTTGCCTGAACACTATCACTCTTTGGCCGAATTACTCCGAACTGCACCGGATAACTCGCATAAAAAGGGCGCTATTTACCTTTCTCCGTTAAAAGATAGCCCCAAAAAGCGTGAACTATTACCTCGTTTTTTTGAAATAAAAAGCCAGAGTCAACTACCGGTATATATTTATCTGATTCAGAGGTTATAAGAAACTTTTTAAGATCAACGAAGATCAAAACGAAGATCCTGCTCGCATTTTAATTATAAAAGCGCTATTTCGTTAAAATGGCTTTGCAGAAGCTTTTATGGCTTCCACAAAAAAGGGGATGAAGGAAAGGCATTGGTATATTGATTCAAACAGAAGCAGGATCGCGCCACGCCGATCATCCTTATTTACAGGGCGATTCAAACCCCAGGCTGGTGTATCGGAAGGAGACTCCGTTCGCTTTCTTACAACCTATGGCGCCTTTTGAGATACTTAACCTCTATTCCAGTTTGAAAGCTTTGGAGATATAATCCAACATATCACAAACTCAGCTAATCTGTGATATGATATTTACTTCTACGCTGTTACATCTCCCACCTGAACGGTGACATTTCCCTACAAACCACCCCTCAACTGTACTTAAGCTTTCCCTCGGAACCCAAACTGTGCAAAGCGCTTTGGTTTCAGTAGATGAGTGTAGCCTCTACTGGTCGATAGGCTGTCCTCTTTCAACCGCCTGCAAAAATCGTTTACGCCAAGCAAATTTGGTTGCACCTTCATATTTATACTTTTCCAATTATTTCGGTTTGTTATTGAATGGCATACTCATTGCTCTGGGTATTGATAACTCATATAGAAGGGACGACCGATGAAAAAGACGCTGCTCGAACATCACTACGAGCTTCGGATCGGGACGCTCCAAGATGATCCGAGCGTAAACCACGCAAAACGCCTCGTCACTGTCGAACTCATAGCGAAAGAGCATGGTTGGAAGCGCCTGTCTGAACTGGAGTGCATCGACATCAAAACGCAGAACATCTACAACGCCTGATTGAGTTAAATTTTAAGTATAGCTGCTTATATGAGGTTCCTTGGGCATGAACGAAGATAAAACGAGGAGGCCAAATGAGAGCCTATAACCCAAAAATGCCGATATTCAAGCCCCTGAAGGAGTAGTTCATTCTTTAGGGGCTTTCTGTTTTCTTCCACTGATTTGTTTTGGTGCAGGACCATCGACCTTCTGAATTTAACATTCAAAAGAAAGGGGCGCAGCGATGAGAAGAGGATATGGAAAAAAGCTGTTGGCAATCTTTGTTGGAGTCGTTCTCGTTTCTGCCTTTACGGTAAGCCAGGCATTCTCCTGGGGGTCTGCAACGCATGCCTACATCGACGATCATCTTGGCAGAAAAGGACCAGTGAGAAACCTCAACGAGATCTATGGTGGAATGGCACCGGATGTATTCAATTATCTTTTTTCGAACATAGCCTGGCTCAATTACCTCTATGAGAAAACTCACTATAATGGCAGCATGCTCGTGTGGAAGAAAGCAGATACTATAACAGAAAAGGCGGTTGCTTTTGGGTTTGTGAGTCACAACGGGATGACCGGCGCGGATGGCACTGCACACGGCTCCTATGATTACGCTCTCAAGAGAGAACCGATTGGTTGGGTCATTGCCAAGGCGGTAGAGATGGCTAATAGGCCAGAGATTAGCCAAGTCCTGGGAAGTTTCGGACTGGTGGATGAAGAAGGTGTTGCTGATGCAGGTTATGAACTATGCCACAACTTTGTGGAAAGCGCGGTGGATTATCTTATGGCACAGCACGATCGAAGCCTTGGGGGCAAAATTTCGGCTGCGGCATTAGCCCGAACGCCTGAATTCCCAGAACTTTTAGTAAAGGCATATGCGAAGGGTTTCAAAGAGACATTTAATCTCGATCGTCTGACTGCTGTCACAGTCATCCGGACGGCTGAAAACGAATTCCGGAAAAACATGGTTTCCTATGGTTTTGCCCTGATGCAGGAGCCTGACGTGGCTAAAGGACTGATTGCTGATCAGTTGGCAGCGCTTGCTCCGGCTTTTCTGAGCGCTTACGGTATAACTCTTCCTGAGGGCGCTGATTTGAGTGATCTTTCCAACTATTTCCTCAGCGTTGCGATCGATCAGTGCAGAGCTGACTATTTACCGGCGGTAGAGGGGACCATCGAATTTGTATCCAGGAACCTGGCAGAGATGAAAATTTCCTATTGAACCTTCTTACGGTCGCCTATTGTAATTTCTGTGTGTTAAAAGATAGTTTCCAAGAATGAGGCGTGGATAGTTTCAAGCATTCCACGCCTCATTAGCATTATAAAAGCTGAGTTGCGCAATATCCTTGCTATTGCGAAGCTTGCGATGAAGTCGATATCATCCGACGTATCACCAAACCTTGCAATCTGTGATATGTCCCATCTGGCACGCTGTTACGCCACTCATGCTTCAGTGAGGCTTCCACCACCAATTTACCCCCTGCCCGCCACTCAGTGTAGCCATCCGTAATATCGAAGCGGTGTAGGTGTGCCCAAGTTCTCGGATCGTCATCGTCCTGAGTCGTTCTGCCTTGAGAGCCTTGTTGAACCCACGCCTACGCCACTTGTCTCCTCAAAATACATGATGGACAGTATTTAAGTGCTTAGCCCACAATGTTAACTAATTTATAATTCCGGTTATCAATTTTAAGCCCCTTTTTTCCCTTTTCCTGTCCGCTGCTATCGCATTCAGCTTTCTACTTATTCTGAGGGGCAGATATTACATCGACGAATCCCTGGTTCAAAAGGTCGTGTGAGAAGCTGTCACAAGGGAGGAGTTGGCAAAACCTGCCACCCGCCGCACCTTCCGGCATGCTTTCTCCACACAACTTCTGTAAAGCGGCTACGATAATCGAACAGCCCTAAAAGGAGCTGGTGATGAAAAAGAAGTTGCATCCAAGCTGGTCAAAGCAGGACCTGTTGAAGGGAAAGCGGATGCACCAGGCGTGGGACCAGTTCTTCTCGGCGGCGCAGCAGACTGAAAAAGATTCAGGTCTTTCTCCTTCCGAACATCCCAAAGAGCAGAGGTTTTCCACCGTTTTTTCCCAACAAGAAGCTGCGCTGATGAGGTTCCCTAACGTTATCGGTGTGGCGGAAGGCATCAGGACCAGGGGTGGAAAACCAACCGGCGAACGATGCCTGGTTGTATATGTGAATCGGAAAATCCCGAAATCCAAGTTGCGCAAAATGGAGATATTGCCCCGCGAGGTTGACGGCGTTCCAATTGATGTGGTGGAGGTTGGCAAAGTGGTACCTCTACCGCTCTGACCAAGCGTGCGAACAACGCCCCAGACCGAAACGAAAGGAGGAAATTATGACGGATCAATTCAAAAAATGGACAGCGGCCCAAACCTCAGCCGGACAAAAGGCGTCCGATGCCTGGCAAAAATACTTCCAGGCTGAGTGCAAGGATGCCATCTCACGCATTGAGGAGATTAAAAATACTGCACGCATCCAGGAAGTGCAGGACAAACACGAGCTGGAACTGCTGCGAATGGACAACGTGGTCGGCGTCGCCCCGAGTTTGAAAATGAAGGGAGGCAAACCAACCGGAGAATGGTCCCTGACCGTGCTGGTTGAAAGTAAAAAATCAAAAGCCCAAGTGGCCAAGGCATCGCTGGTGCCGGCTCAAATTGAAAGTGTCCCGACGGACGTGGTCGAAGTTGGAAAGATAGAAGCCTTGGTGTTCAATGCACGCGTCAGGCCTGCCTTGCCGGGATACAGCATCGGTCACCACAACATCACGGCTGGCACTTTCGGATGCCTGGTGCGCGACATTCGCCGCCCTTGTTGCGAAGTCGAAAAAGCGTGCGGTTGCATGCCGGGCAAGGAGGAATGCCCCAGCGATTATCTGATCCTAAGCAACAACCACGTGTTGGCGGCCACCAATAGCGGCAACCCTGGCGATATGATTCTTCAGCCCGGCCCATTCGATGGGGGTGCCTACCCCTCGGATGCGGTTGCCTCACTGGAGCGGTTCGAGCCGATCGTCTTCACCTTCCCTTCGGGTTACAACCTTGTAGATGCAGCCGTCGCACGGTTGACTCACACTCGTAATGTGACCGCCTCGATCATCGGCGCTCTGATCCCACGCGGAGTTGATCAGGCCTTTGTCGGCGGACTGGTCGTCAAAGCGGGGCGCACCACACAGGTTACAATAGGACGCGTACTCGCCGTCAACGCGACCATTGCAGTCAATTATGGAGTCGGAGTGGCCGTCTACCGTCATCAAATCATAACTACGGTGATGGCAGCCGGCGGCGATTCCGGCAGCCTATTGATGGACGCCAACCTCAGTGCGGTGGGACTACTCTTTGCAGGATCAGCGATGATCACAATCTACAACCACATCGGAGACGTTGAGACAGTTCTGGGCGTTCGCCCAGTGACCGCCCCGCGGTTCAACTAGAACCGAACGGTTCGAGAGCCTTCTCGAATCCGCGAATAAACCGGCAAGGGGACGCGTCGAGAATTGCCGTGCATCGAGTTTGCGCTCCTGTAGACGCTTAAACATTCTTCAAGATTTTTATGGCACCCTCAAGGTTCTGCGACACCCTTAGGCATCGAGACTCCAAGCTGACGGGGATTGGGGGTAAAATGCCTCCGGTCTACCCGACTCAAAATGAGAGGATGTCACAGCGTGAGAGCGTTGACGGGACCCCGCTACCGATGAAACCTGTTCCACATAAACGGAGGTGGTCATGAGCCATAATCTTGGTCGCGTCGTTGCCGATGGTCGAACCTTCAGCCAGACTGCGGGTCTGGATTTTATCCCCACCCCCGGTCCGCTTGGTGGTCCGCGCTTTGTCATGCTGCACTTCGATAATGTGAATCTTACCGGAGCCGCCAAACTGACAGTCGAACTGGGATACGGCACCGACGTATTCAACAGGAATTCCGGGGCCAACTTCTGGTCTCGCCCGGCCGATACCTCGACTACACCGATCAAAATACGCATTATCGGTGGCACCGGCACCGCGCGATTGTTGGAATTCGGCGTGGGTGAGCCGACTGTTACCCCTGGAGCAGCCGCAGGCCAGCCGTGCGGCAGCCAATCCAACCCCGACCCGTTCCTGCAAACCAACCCTTACCAGGAGCCCATCTTCGAGACTCGTCTAAAATGCAACAATTCCTTCGACTTTGTGAATGCAGCCTGTTCTCTTCCCACCGTGCCTGATTCTGTTAAGAATCGGGTAGCCGCAGCTGTGGGGATAATCGTCGAAATGCACCGTGACCCTGGCATTGGGCCACAGGTCAGCAGTTGTTCGGGAACACTGATCGCGCCCGATCTGTTTCTCACTGCGCGCCACTGTCTGAACGATCCCAGTGGAGAGGACCTGCGGAGCGCGTCAGTCACTTTCGATTACGCTACGGACTGCGACGGGAGCAGACCCCCCGGACACGTCACCAGATTCTTCAAGGTCATCGCGGAAGTGGCCTCAGGGGGCCCCCCGACAGGCGTTCAACCGCCGGCGGCGACGGACTGGGTGATCGTGCGGCTCGACACCGCGCCGGGTGAGCTGCCAGCGCCGCTCGAGATGCGCGATGCCATACTGATGAACGGAGAAGTGATCTTCACGATGCACCACCCCAACGGTGCCGCGAAGAAAACACAGGCAGGCGTTCATGGTGGGGGATCGTCCATCTCCGGCTTCGATTACGCGGGCGGAAGCTCTGGCTCGGCACTGTTCGACACGAGCGGTCGGCTGGTAATGGGTCCGCTGAGCAACGGGGGTTCATGCTCCAGCCCGGGTGCGTGCAGTGTGACCTACGCGCCCATCGCCGTCATTAAAGGAGCACTGGCAAACCCGCCGTCGCCTCCGCGTCCATTGGACGTCATGATCGTCTTTGACCGTTCGGGAAGCATGGGTTCTGTCGCGCCCCCGGTCGGTCGCACCAAGCTCCAGGAAGCCCAGGATGCTGCATCGCTTTTCGTCCAACTGGTTCGCGAGGGAGCCGGTGACCGCCTTGGCCTGGTGACATTCAGTTCGGCAGCTTCAGTTCCTACTTCATTGGGTCTTGCTGCTGCCAAGAAGATCGAATTGGTGGGCCCGCCTCCCTTCACTACCGGAGATGTCGGTGCGATCACCGCAGGCGGCAGCACCAGCATTGGCGCTGGCGTGGGCATAGCGCTCCTGGCTTTCGGGGGGACATCAACGAACGATCGCGCCATCCTTCTGTTAACGGATGGGCTGCAGAATACCCTGCCTTTGATTGAGGAGATCGAAGGATCCTTGGGTGCGACAAAACTCAACGTGATCGGACTCGGATCTGACGCCGACATTGATGGACCACTCCTGAGTCGTGTGGCGCGGGAACATGGGGGTCAGTTCACCCGCGCGGTCGATGGCCTCGCACTGCGAAAATTCTTCGGTCTTTCGTTTGGAAATATTTTCGAGGCCGGGGCGCTTGGCGATCCCGAGTTCCTACTGCGCGCCGGTCAGGCCGAATCTGATCCGCACAAATTCTCGGTGTGCGGTGAGGAGCAGATCACAGTCATTATCGGTTGGGATGATCCCTCAACCCCGCTGCGGGCGCATATTCGCACTCCCAGCGGCAAGTTAATCAACGAGAGAAAGCTTAGACCGGTGCGAGGTCGGACCTGGGTCTTCTGGAAAATCCCTCTGCCACATCAGGGCGAACGAGATGGGACGTGGACTTTCACAGTTGATCGCATGCCCACCGGAGGCGAATTCTCGCCGCCACCGAGCGACGTGCGCTATTTCTTCCTTGTAGTTTGTAGCGGCGGACCAAAACTGATCCATCTCGGTGGGCCAAGACGTGTGTACACCGGCGACCCGCTCGACTCACTCGTCGGTCTTCACTACAGTAATGGGACGTCTCCTCATGCAGAGGTGAAGCTCATTATAAAAGCGCCTACCGTCTCGCTCGGCCAACTTGTTACCAATGCCGGACTGCGGCCGCCATCAACTTCGGTGGATGCAGTGGGTACTTTTTACGCCACGCTCCAGTCCATCGCGCGTCTCTCCGGTGGCACGTTGCCGGTTTCAGCTTCGACCATTACGGTACCGCTCTTTGACGACGGCTCGCACGATGACGGTGCCATGGAACCGGATGGTATCTATAACAACCGGCTCAAAGATTTGACGCGAGCTGAAGGTACATATGAGTTCAGGGCCGTGGCAACGTTCGGCGAGGCATGCACCGCCACGCGCGAGGCATTCTGGTCGGTTCACGTTGAGCCGGCTATTGACCCCAAGCAATCGGACGTGGAGTTCGTAAACGTCTCGGACCAGCCGGATGGGCGGCATGGCACACTCGTTATCACGCCGCGCGATCCTTATGGCAACCCGCTTGGCCCCGGGCGGGGCGATCGCTTCACTGTGTCGCCGATAGCAGGTGTAAAGATCACCGGCAATGTAAAAGATGGCGGGGACGGGAGTTACGGCGTGAGCGTCGTATGGGACCCGTCGGTTGCTCCAACGCCCGGCGTAGTGGTGCAACAACCTGATCGAGATCCGGCGACGGTAACGCCGACCGGACCAGGCCAGCCGCACCCGAAGGATTGTGCGGAGCCTGCCAAGAACCTTCTCGGTTGCCTGGGACTCAAGGATCCCGACGTCAAGCATGTGCGCGTAAAAAGCGTGTGCGTCGAGATCGAACTCAAGAATCCGAAGTGCGACTAGGGTCATACTGCCATGGAATCGGAGGAAGCACGTCTCATGGCCGGCCAGCTAACCATGGTTGAGATTATCCGTCGCAATCCACATCTGCCTGCCCTCCTGCATGGAGATGCTCTTCATCCGCTAACCCGCCTGCTGCTCTGAAGATCAAGGCCCCGCCGGTTCGCGCCGGCGGGGCCTTTTTCGTGGCGCGGACTCACTTCCTCCACGAGGCAGGTCAGGGCGTCCATGCGGCCGGCGTCGTCCACGGTCTCACCGGAAGGACGCGCCGCGAACCACGAGAGCGGCCGCACGGAAAGGGCGCAATGCTACATGGGGACATTCAGGGAGTTGTCCTCTGGAGTCAGGTCGGTCCAAAGGGTTGAGAGGAACTGGCCGAGTTCAATGTCCGTGGGGTCCGAACTGCCCAGAAGGGTCTGGATAGTGGATAGGGTCGAGGCGTCGGGCGACTCGTCGCCGCCATAGTGGGCCAGCAAGGCGTTCATGAAGGTTGGCGTGAACCCCTCGGCCTCCGCCTGGGTCAGGTTGTAGGGCGGGGACATGAACATGCCCACGAACATGTTTTGGCCTTTTTGCATCGCATAGTCCCGTGCGTATTCCTGGAAAGTCGCCGACCCGGTATCGTAGTCGATGCTCGTGATCCTGATCGTGTCGATGTCCATGACGCCGTTCTCGATGCGGACCTGCCGGTAGGCGCAGGGAGAGCTCACAGGGGAGCCGGTCTCTATGTCGTAGAGCTGGTCGCCGGTATCGGTCCACGTCCGCTCCGTGCAATCCGTGGCGTGGAAGTGGCCGGTGAAGACGTACCGCAGGCCGTCCTGGGCAAGGATCTGGGAAAGGTTCTCCCAGTCATTGATGACGAATCCGGGGAAAAGAGTGGCCTGGCCGGTGAAGTGCTCGACCAAGCCGTGGTGCATGAGGCCGAGAACGATCTTGTTTTGCTGACTGGCCTCGGCCAACCTGGCGCGGATCCAATCCAGGGTCTGGTCGGAAAATGCCCCGGCGGTGTTCGGCTTGCCGCTCGTGTTGTTCTTGTAGATGCAGGAGTCCATGGCCAGAAGCCAGTAGCCCTCCGTTGGTTCAGCCACGTAACTCAGGGAATTGGGGTCGCGGGCGATCGCCGCGCTGTAGCCGTAATCCCAGTAGATGTCGGTGAATTCCTCAGGGGTCACGTTCGGCACCGGGGTCTGCGTGCTCCCGCTGTAGGAGTAGGCTTCGGGATTGTCCACGTCATGGTTGCCGGGAACGACGTAAACCATCTTGCCGGCGGCCCTGAGCTGGGCAAGGTAGCTGGCCATTAGCTCGTGGCAGTCCCTTTCGCCGTCCTTGGTCATGTCGCCGCAAATAAGGACGAACTGGGCGCTTGAGCTCTTGATCGAGTCGACAGCGGACTTCAGGATGGCCTCGCTCTCGCACAGGAGCTTCGGGTCGGTGGCGAGATACTCCTCGAAGGCTGCGCCGGTGATGCCGAGCCTCGAATCATAGAGATGAGCGTCGCTGATTAGCGTAAATTCTACGGGATCGGCGTCATCGCTCTCGCCGTTGCCGTCGCATCCGACCTGCAGCCCAAGCGATAAGGTCGTCGCAGAAACGAGGGCTATTTTCATGAAGTTTCTTCTGGTAAGCATCACGTCATCCTCGCTTCTTGCCTGTACACGTCCAAACCGCACCCGCGTACCAGGCTTCAACATTTCAGACAGTTTCATCGATGGTCCTCCACTTTGGATTTCTTTTTACATCGGCATGGTCCGGGAAAAACTTGAGAATGGGTAACGGACTCCGGATCAATCGAAATACCTACGCTCTTATCCAAATTTTGCGGCTGCCCGTAGCCAATTTCACACAGTTGGCGAGGGAGTGTGTTCAGGGGTGCCGTGTACAGGTTTAATGACGGGGTGAAGCAAGGAGGTGGTATATCGAATGGGGAAGGGGTTTGGAAATTAGTGCCAAAGTCTGGTGGGGAAATGTCGATACTTCAATTCAGGAGAACTCCGACCTACCACCTTCCGCCCAGAATCCGCTGGCATTCTCCTCTTGGACAGACCCCGGGCAGAAAGCTCGCCGAAGACTCGTAACAGAGTGTTGAAAAACCGCGCCTAAGGCCGGGAACCGGCGTTGTGCGGCTTTTGTAAATGCTCACATATCGCTCGATATGCCGCGCTTTCCAAACACAATGCCGTCCTATTATTGGCCGGGGGCTACGTACCGCTGCAATGTGGCTACAGCTTTTATTCCTTATCGAAAAACATCGGATATTTCTGTCGGATGCGCCTCTGCTCGGCCATCATGCGATTGAAACCGATGCCTATCGTGAGCTTGACGACCAGCTCCCTTTCGTCAAACCTCACCACGACCCCCACAATCGGAACGAGCCCCCGTCTTTGAAACGGATAGCGCCGGCGAAAAACTGGCCTACGCGGACTGCACAACGGCGATCCAGAAGGATCTTGACTCCACCCTCTGAGACTTGAGAGACCCTGTAATCACTGCCCTTGTACCGCACCGTGGGTCGCTCGGCGGCAGGATATTCCAATCTGAAGTAGCGCCGCCTTTCATTTATCGGATTCTGGCCCATGCGGCAGACCTTCTATTGTTGATGGATACCAGAAACGGACTCGCCGAATCAGGCTTCAAGTCCAGCCGCCCCTTCGTGTTTCGCGCTACTGCGGGATTGCCCGGTCCGGATTGAAGCGTGAGCCGTTTCTTCCGATTCCAATCCCCGGGACAGGCCCACCATGGACTCCAATTCCTGCACGACTGTCCGGACCGCATCGGACTGGACATTCAGCTCGGTTGACGCGGAAGCCGATTGCTCGGCACTGGCGGCGTTTTGCTGAACCGTTTTGTCCATTTCGCCTGCGGCCTTGTTGATCTGCGCAATTCCCTGGACCTGCTCATTTGATGCAGCCGTAATTTCCCTCAGCAACTGGCCGACCTTGTCAGTCTTTGAAGTGACATCCTTGAATTTATCAACCGTCTTTTTGAGGTCCCCGGATCCGTTGCCGATTTTTGTAATGGTCCCTTCGATCAGGGTAGCGGTGTTCCGTGCAGAATCGGCAGCCTTGATGGCAAGCGCCCGCACTTCATCGGCCACGACGGCAAACCCTGCCCCCGCCTGACCTGCGCGGGCAGCTTCCACGGCTGCGTTCAGCGCCAGCAGATTGGTCTGGAAAGCGATTTCGTCAATAGTTTTAATGATGCGTGAAATTTCAGAACTCGATTCGGATATCTCCGTCATTGACTCATTCAGACTCTTTATGCAGGTGCCTGCATCATCTACTGCCTGATTTGCCTCTTGCATGAGTCTATCCGCCTCTCCTGCATGATCCGCGTTCTGCTTGGTCATAGAGGCCATCTCTTCGAGCGAGGCGGTGGTTTCCTCCAAGGAGGCGGCTTGTTCGGTCGATTGGTCCGCCAGCGACTTGCTGGCATTGGACAACTGGGAGGCAGCTGCCGCCACTTCATCGGCGCCTTTGCCAAGACGCGCAACAATTCGTTGGATCGGCCGATTGATTTCTCGGCGTATCACCCAGGTAATGAGTGCGGCCACAAGCACGAATAGTCCTAAAACGGCCACGGCGAGAAGATTGCGCATATGGACAATCGGTGCCTGAATCTCGGATTCAGGCTGAACCAGGGCCAGGCTCCACTGTACATCCGGGACCGGCGCGTAGCTAGCCACCAAGTCACCATCATCTGAGCTGACCCGCAAGGTGCCGGCCTGCCCGCTCATTGCCTCTTTGGCTACCCGCTCCATGCCTTTAATTTGGTCAATCTTAACCTTCAGTACCTTTTCCTTATCCGGATGCACAATCAAATTGCCGGACCGGTCTGCGATCATCACCTTGCCGCTGCGGCCGATCCGGATTCGGTTCATCTTCTCGTTCAATAGCTGAATTCGCCAGCCGGCCGCCCCCACACCTATGAATTTATCTTTATAAACCAAAGGGGATGCCATCACGATATAGGCCTCATGGGTCGTGTCCGAGATTCGAACGTCTCCGATCGCGGTCTGTTTTTGGAGAGCCCTTTTTATGTAATCCTCCCCGGAGATGTCCTTTCCCTTGAAAGTGCCCTGCAGGGTATCTCCCGCCACTACTCCTTTGGTGTCCGTCATCAGGAAAAACTCATAAGTGTTCTTGTCATGAAAAATGGTGGTATTGGTTTTCAGTTTGAAATCTGCGAGCTCATAGACTCCGCTCTCCGCGATCGATCGCAACGTCTCCTGGATGAGCCCGTCACGGGCTGCCGCGTTACTCAGCAGATCGGCTTGCTCTTTGAGGGTCGAATTGACTTGTTCGAGAACTATATCGCGCAAGCTTTCTAGTTGTTCGCCGGCCATGTTCTGCATGGACGAGGATGACCAATACACGCTGAAGGCTCCAAGTCCCACGAGAGGAAGCAACAGGATCACAAGTCCGCCGCAAACCAATTTTTTTCCCAGGCTCATTCGTTTCATAACCATCTCCTCTCTTCAGATCCCACCGTTGAGCGAGTGTGCCTACCTACCCGATTCGTCGAAGGTTTCAACTAACCGCTTTATTCATTACATAGCTGTAATATCGACTTCGGCATCAAAAACTTGAGGAAATTTTCAGATAAGATTTCGTTTATTTTTAGTAAGTTATGTTGCATGGGAAGCGCATGACCCAAACTCACTTGGAATAACCGGAATCGTTGAGGAGCAGCAAGGAGCCATTGATTTGGCAATCTTAGGCTATGGGATGGAAGGCCCTAATGCCCGATCAGTTTCTCAACAGCTCAAGCAACTGGACCCGGACCTGAAGATTCTCATTTCAGGCGGATATGGCGAATTGGGACCGATTTCGGAGCGTGCCTCCTGTCAAAACCGGCCCGGAAGACCAGCTGTAACCTCCGCTGAGATTGGCATTAAAAGGGTGTTGAAAAACAAGCATCAGGTCGCCAGCCGAGGCGTGCGGCGTTTTGGAAAGCGCAGCATATTCGAAGATATGTGCGCATTTACAAAAGCCGCACAACCAGGGTTCCCGGCCTCAGGCGCGGTTTTTCAACACTCTGTTAACCCAAGGCCCCGGCAATCTGACATGCATGTTGGGACATGGCAGCGCTCAATGCATGTATCCAAATGATCGACCCTCATCACCATGGTTCCTGCTTCTTCAATCAGCGCAGGAAATAACCGCCAACCAGCAGCCGAAGCATTTTTCGCGTCTTTGTGTACCGCACTTGGTTTGTCCCGGCCTGTCACTGGTCGTTTTTCTGACCGCAAGGGCTAAAAACCCGGTACCCTTCTTCAGAACGGAGCTTGCGACACGGCATCCGGCAGTGGCGCCGGCCGCGTACCGCGGGCCCGTCTCAAACGATCGATCGCGAAGCGAATGGAATCCTGCATTCGGCGGATTGCGGTCGCAAGCTCGCCGATCTCGTTTTTCGAGCTGATGTCAATTTGAACCTCCAAATCGCCGGTTGAAATTTTTTCTGCCGCTTTGGTGAGTTGCTTGATCGGGCGCACAATGGCCCGGCTGGCAAGAGTCGCGACCACAATGACGAGCACGACGGCAATCGCAAGAAGCGTCCATGCAAATTGATTTGCCTGGTGAAGAATCGCAAATATCTCGCTTTCGTCCTGCTGGATTACTACCTTCCAGAGCCACTGGGTTTCGCGGACGAATCCGACCTTATCAACACCGTTTTCGGTAAATCGCTGCGAGCCAACCTGCCCCTTTTTGAAGTTCGCAATGAGCGGATGATTACTGAGGTTTTTTTCGGTCTGCACGAACTCATCCACCTGGTGAGCAACGACCTTGCCGGTTTGGTCCAGCAGAAACGCATGGCCTGTCTGTCCAAGTCGCCATTTCACAATGTTGTCTGAAATTTCTTCGACCGCCATGCCCGAACAAAGCGCACCAATGACCTTACCGTCCCGTTTGATCGGCACAGAGAGGATAAGCGCGGGCTTCTTGTTTGTGCGCCCGAGCAGGCTCTGCCATGCAAACGGCTTCATTTCGAGAACGACGGCCTTATAGTAATGGCGGTCCGAATAGTCTATCAAGCGCAGCCCATCGCTTCGCGCAATGTTCTGCCCCGCAGCATCGACCGTAAACACCACATACTTCCACGGATAGTTGGCATTAACGGCCTTCAGGATCGGCTCCTGTATAGCGGGCTGCATTGTCTGGATGTCGGGAAGCTGAGCTGCCGTCTGCAAGATCCGCAGGTTTTTGTCCATCCATTCGTTAACATGGCCAGCCAGTCCAATTGTGATTTGCTGACCAACCCTGTCGGTGTCATCTTCGATGCGCTGAACCGTCGCACGGCTGATGACAGTCGCATAAATTCCTAACGGCAGCAGACTGACGAATAGCATCAGGATAACGACCTTTCCGGTGAGGCCGGAAAACACAAATCGCCTTTTGGGCGGTTCCTCCGAGGGAATATCCATCTGGATAGGCCGGTCCGCTTTGGAATTAGCCTGTGCCGACTCATCGACTGCGGTCCCGGAAACCGGACCTGCGGTCCGAAAATCCCGTGAGGAGAGTCTCGACACAGGCACCGCGGACGGGCGTGAACGATGACTGAGGTACTGAGGCCAGGATTCATTTTCGCTTTTGGACAAAACTTCCTTTTTCCCGCAGCTAGAGCATTTAAATGTTATTGTTTTGCGAGAGCCGTCAAGTTTTTGCGGATCCACTATTTTGAATTCTTTTCGACAGTTCGAGCATTGGACGTTCATGTTGCCGGACTCCTTTCAATGGTTTTATAAATAAACACGTTATTGCCGATTTAGTGTCTGGATAAGTTCAATCATTTGCCGCTTGAAAGAGAGCGAGATGTCCGGGCGCCGGATTTCCTGAGCGATATTTTCAACAAGTTCGGGCAGCAGGTGCAGCGGGAACTTTGCAATCGAATGGCCCATGTCCTCAGTTTTTTCCTCCAGCAGATATTCGCCTACCGGCCCGATCGCCTTGACGATGAAAGCCTGGATTTTTGAGAATGTATCGACCGGGACCATCGGCTCGGCGGTTTGGATCTGCTCGATCAGACCTTGCTCCATAAGTGTCGTCACCGCCGCCTGTACTTTCGCAAGCGGCATTCCGGTACGTACCGCGATTTTATCCAGGTTGGTCTTACCGTCAACCTCAAGGAGAATATTGACGGCTGTGCCCGATAGTTTTAGGTCGTCTGCGCCGGAACACCGCAGCCGTTGGAATACATGCCTGCCTGTTTGCTTTTCATCCATGATGCGCCTCCGAGCCCTTATTCGTTTAAACCCCCAATTGCTTTTGAATCCGATTGCTTTGGAGGTTATTCGCCAATATTTCAGTTGTGAGCTTGACCATTGAGGAGGGCACTAGGTCCATAAAAACGATCAATGGACCGATAACGGTTTTTCGCACGTACAGACGGCTATTCTCGAATAGCAATTCGAGTTCCTGGATACTGTTGAGTGAGCTCACGAAAAGAGCCCATTCCACACTCCTTTCAGGGTCTGAATGCAGGGGCCGGCTGAATTCCGAATAAACGAGTTTTTCATCGGCAGAATAGAGCATGACGCCTCGAACACCGGTAACCGCAAGGGAATCTCTGAAAATCCTGTTCATGCATGCTCACTTCAACCGAAAAAGAGACTGAAGGATTGATTCCCGTCGACACCCGTTGCTGGTGCGAACACAAACCGTTTCATCTAAACAAACAAAAAAACCATGTTCTCCGATCCGGGAGGCCATAAACCCGCATTGCAGCCGGCCGGCATCCATGATGGAACCGGCCAAGGCAAACTGCTTGGCCAGAGAAGTCTGTGCGGGGTCGGAATAAACTTTATCGACTAACAGGCTGTGCGACGGATCAGGCGACAAGGCAGCGGCAACCCGATTGATGGTGACGGATGCCACTGTCGGCTGTCCCGGCGTCACATCTTGCTTTGGCGCCGGGATTGGAGAGGATTCAGCTGATGGCCTGCTTTCCGTTAGCTGAGACCCATGATCTGTCAGGGCTGTGGTGACAGGATTAAGACCATCTGCCGGGTTCGATGGTTCCTGCCGCCGCAACGCCTCGAGCAGAATCGCCTTATTCCCGACCCGGATATTCTTCGTGGTGATGTGGCAACGGTTCTCGATCCAGGCGGTGGGCTTTCCCCAAGCTACAATTTCACAGGCGCTGGTTTCCCCATGGGACTGGAATAGCCGCGCATCGAACAGGTCCCCTTCGACAAAGAAAAGAGCCCCGCTTTTTAAGCGTTCCGGATCGAACAAGCGCACGGTACAGCTTTTCTTTTCCATTTCAATCAACTGGAGTAAAACACCAGGTGAAATGCTTTGAAGCGCGCCGCCATCACTGAACTTTTGAAATGTCCGATTGATTTCGGCGTGCATCTGTTGCGCAGAGGTCATTCTCCCCAAAAAATAAAAATTCAGGCCGGGCCGGTTTTTCAACAACTCATGCTCGTCGTTAGTGACAAAACCGATGATGGGCAGATCCGGCATCGTTGATTGAATGAAATCAAGGACCGGCCCTAAAAATGAATCCTGCCGGTCAAGTTGTACGACCAACATCGCAATGGGTTTGTTATTGAGGTAATTTAAGATTTTTTCTCTCGCAAAAACCGCGACGAAATCGTAACCGTCGGATAAACTGGTCGACTGCGTCAGCCATGCGCTAAAAGCGCCGCTATCGGCTGCATATGCAATTACCGGTGGTTTCATATGCTCCATTGCAGCGGCCTCTGAAAGAGGAGTCGAGGCGGGAGAGATGAGCGATTGGCCGCTATTTTAAGTACTTACATTACGGGATCTGGGCGATGGACTCTGGAAAATTCTTCCGAGTTCGAAATATAGTCGTGATCCCGTGACGATTTTTGATCGGTATCATTTCACCCCGAGACTTTTTAAGGTTTCGCCGTTTGCGCGGAACCACCCTTCCGCTTTTGCCTTGAAATGCTCTGTCAACCCAAGCGGTGCCAGCATTTTCTGGATGCATTCCAGAACACCGGCTACCAGGACCTTCGGATCGACAGTGTCTTCCAGGCGCACCTTTCCAGCAGAATACTCAAACTCCTTCAAAAATGGGTCGAGAAAATTGTATTTGTCGGTCAGTTCCATCGCCGCTTTGCGGAACTGCGTCTGAAAGTCATTTACCCGTTTGCTCTCGATGCAAACGGACTCGGACAAACCCAGAATCTCTTCAAGCATCGGAAGCAGGTTAACCATCTTCCCATTGCCTGAAGGCGCAGGGGAGGCAACTGCATCGGTGGGACTTGCCGAGGATTCAGTCTTCTTCGGCGGGTTCTCTTCATTTTCCTCATGAGTGGATATCATGCTCACATGGAACGTGCCGCCCTTAGCTTTCGTCTGTTCAACTAGGCGGCTGCGAACCAACTCAACAGATTCGCTGATTTTGCCGGAGTTCGTGCTTGCGCTGACGATTTTGCCGTCGTTGAAAAACAGGATGCCGGATGCAGAGCCATCAGCTATTAAAACTTCAATAAAACCGGTTAATTGCTGGTTGATCATTTTGGCGATGAGACGATCCAGCTCTGTAATATCGGTGGTAAGATCCCGGTGAAGAGGCTTCGCATGCAGAGCATTCGCCCAGAAAAAGATCATTTCGGGATCGATCTGGTACACGCTTACTGAAAAATTGTGCTTCTCAACAGCCGACGTAAGCCACTCGATGGCTTCTTTACCGGAAATAGTGCCGGTATTTGTCAGACAGGTTGCGCTAAGGAACTGTCCCGAATCGAAATAGACGATTCCTTCAATGCGCGGCGATTTCAGGTGGATTCCACAAGTTCCAAGTTCTCTCTGGTGGTGCTCGAAAAACTTGCGGACGTTTAGATAATACGAATTAAGGCCTTCAACGATCGGTTGATACGTAGGAATAATTAGCATCGACCCTGTCCTTTGGTTTAGCTTTTTTAACTTGACAATCTTTCGATGGACAATTCGTAACTTATTTATATTATATGTAAATTTATGCTATCGTGACTGTTGAATACCGCTGCTCTTCGTTTCGTTGATGATGATAGGAATCGTTCTTAATTCACTTTGTTTTATAATACTTAGCTGTTTAAAACTATCGGTCTATTTTTAGGAACACTTAAGAGATTTTTTTCGCGAATTTCAATGTGGAGTCTGAGGGGAGTTTGGGTTTTAAAAACGAAGAGGCGGGCTTTTCGATTAACCCGAATGAGAAAAAAACCTCATTGCATTGACGGTCTTCGCCATTCTGGTATTCATCTCGGGGTGCAGCCGCAACTCGGCACCTAAAGCGACAGTCTCCAGCCCGGCGGAGGCCAGCACCTACAACGCCGGGGAGGCGATCCGGTTCACCGCCGGCCGCGCATGCGGCGTGGTCTTCCAAGACGGGACCTCCTACGACTATGGCAAGACGGATGCGGGTTACTACGTTCGCGCCGTGCGCGGCGGACCGTAAGCGGTAATACGATCATTTCTGGGTGAATCCGGCGTCTGCCAGGACGGCAGACGCGTCGAGAAGCGAAAAAAAAGGATCGCAGACCAGAAGCTATCTTAAAAATGCATCTGACAGTCGCTGGCTGTGTTGAATGCCTCTGAAAAATGCTCAGCACCTGCCGCTGCTACGCTTGTTTCATCGGCGTGCGCCTTGCCTTCGACCGTGATCTGCCATTTTTGAGATGCCGACTAAACAAATCGAGGCGCCGGAAAAGAGAATTAACAAGGGAAGGCCGGAGACCTGACCCCTGTATTTTAACGGGCGGCATCCTGAGAGGATAGCCTTCCTCGGATGCTGCTCACATCATAAATTTCATATTTTGTAGGCTGCTCCAATAAGCCTTCTATCATTGCCTCATTGGCTGCCCTTTCGGCTTTATTCTGCCACAGCATCCAGTCTTCAATTTTCTGCCACGAAGAAACAATGGTGATGCTACGTGAATCAAAGTGGTTGATCAAGGTTTCGCCCGAAATGTAGCCTGGTTGCGTTTTGGCCATGTGGCGAAACTGATTCAACATAGCTATAGCCTCTTCTTGCCGCCCCTCCTTGATATGCCGTTTGATAAAAACCCTGATAGGCATGAGATACTCCTGCTTGAAGCTTTTTGACAAGAAGCTATTTCAAAAATGCATCCGACAGTCGATGGCGGCGTTTTACGCCTCTGAAAAATGCTCACCGCCTGACGCGGTTGTGGCACTTTTTCATCGGCGTGCGCCTTGCCCTCGGCTGTGATCTGCCATTTTTGAGATGGCTTCAAGTATTATTACTTGCCTGGCGGATCCCGCGCATTGCAAGGCCTTCTATTTTTCAGTAAGCATTCTTCCATGCCAATGCAAGGACCAACTCCTTGTGGCCTTTATTCCATCCACGTCATCGCCTGTTGCAGCGCTTGATAGCGTAGCAGTTGACCTGAATAACAGTCGCGCGATGATGTTCTCGAGTAAGCGGAAGCCTGCAGCGACGTTTCTCCTGATTGGATACGGGCCGAAGGTTTCAATGGAGATTTCCCGCGGTCGCACTTTTTCGCCGACGCCATTTCTTTAAAAGCCGCAGGGGGTCTTCCTTCTTGCCAGAAACGATAGAAAAGGATAGGGCTGGATGTCATCATGAAATAAATGTGGCTTCAAATGCGCGTGATGGGGGAAAAAGTGGGCCTCACGGTTCGGGCGTTGGTTCTCGGCTTCGTGCTGATGGCCGTAACTCCCGGCGGGCTGCCTGCCGCCGCGCTGGAGGTCGAGCACCGGCTCGAGATCGAACTGATGCCTCCCGCCCACATGCTCGCGGGGCGAGATGTGCTTCAAATCCGCGTCGACGACCGTCGCAAGCTGGTGTTCGCGCTTTCCGAACGGGCAGCCCAGCTGCGGGTCGAGGTGGACGGCAAACCGCGGATGTTCAAGTTCACGAATTCGGAGCTCGAGGTTCCGTTGGAACCGGATGAACGCCAACGCATCGTGGAAGTCGTCATCGGCTACGAGGCGAGTTTCAATGACCCCGTGCCGGTGACACCGCTGAACACCGACAATCCCGGTTTCGGCGTCACCGCTTCCATAACCCCGACCGGTACGTTTCTGTTGGCCGGAGCCGGCTGGTACTCGGACCTGGTCGACGGCCGCGAGAGCTTCCCACTGCTGCGGGTGAAAGCGCCTGAGGGGATTCTGGCCGTAACCTCCGGTCTGGGTCTCGGACACACCACGCGGGACGGAGCCACTTTTTCGGAATGGCGGATCGACAACCCATTGCGCGGCCTGGCGCTTTCCGCTGCGGCGTATGTGGTGCAGGAAAAAAGAGTCGGAGCCGTAGTCGCCGCCACGTATTTTTTGCCCCGCAACCAGGATCTGTCCGCTGTCTATATCGATGCGATCGCGGCCCACTTGGAACTTTACTCCGGGATGTTCGGGCCCTACCCCTTTCCGAAATTTGCGGTGGTGGAAAACTTCTTCCCCACCGGCTACGGCTTTTCCTCCTACACACTTATGGGAAGCACCATCCTGCGGCTGCCCTTTATCCTGAACACCAGCCTCGGGCACGAGATCGCCCACTGCTGGTGGGGAAACGGCGTCTTTGTCGACTATGAACACGGCAATTGGAGCGAGGGGCTCACCACCTACGTGTCGGACTATCTCTACAAGGAGCGGGAGTCGGCGCCAGCCGCCAAGGACTACCGGCTCCAAGCCCTGCGCAACTTCTCGACCCTCGTGCCACCGGCAAAGGATTTTCCGCTCGCACGCTTCATCGGCCGCCTTGACACGACGACCAAGGCCGTCGGCTACGACAAGGGGATGCTGGTCTTTCACATGCTCCGCAAGGTGATCGGGGACGAGGCCTTCTGGGGGGCGCTGCGCGACGTCTATCGCGAACGGCTGTTCCAGCCGACCGCATGGGATGACCTGCGCCGAGCGTTTGAGCAGCGCTCCCAGCGCTCCCTCAAGGCCTTCTTCGACCAGTGGGTTAACCGCAAGGGGGCGCCGCGCATCCACTTGGCGGATGTCCGGCGCGACCGAGCAGCCGGCGGGTGGAAAGTCACGGGCCGCTTGGCTCAGGAAAAGCCTTTTTTCCATGCCGAATTCGAGCTCGCCCTGGTTGGCGACGGCCTGGACGTTTCCCGGCGCGTCGATCTCTCCGGGGAGTCCACGTCCTTCGAGGTTGCCGCGGCTTCCGAACCGGCGCAGATCGTCGTCGACCCCGATTACGACATGCTGCGCCGGCTCGACCAGTCGGAGATTCCGCCGACGGTGAACGCGCTGAAAAGCTCCGCCTCTTCCCTTCTGGTCGTCTGCGAAGCCGCAGCCGGCGGCGGGCAAAAGGTGGCGGACACACTGGCCGCCTCCCTCGGCCTCGGCAATTATGCCATCGTGTCGGAAGCCCAGGTCGACCGCAACCGCTTTAAAGGGCAGGACGTCATCCTCGTAGGCTATCCCCGCACGGTCGAATGGCTGAGCACGATTCCGGCCTCCCTGCACCTGCAAAGAGATGGGTTTTCCCTTGGGGGAGTGCGAGGCTCCAACGTCGGGGAGATTCTTTTCGGCGTTTTCACCAACCCGTACGACCCCGGCCGGGTTCTCGCCGTTTTGCTGCCAGCAGACTCCCCGGACGCGGCGAATGTCGCTGCCAAGATCACCCATTACGGCCGGTTCAGCTATCTCATCTTTCGCGATGGTCAGAACCGTGACAAGGGGTCATGGGAACCAGCCGACTCGCCGGTGCTTCATCGATGGAAATGAAACCTAGAAGCAGGATTTGGGCTCTGTTGATCCTGTTGGCCGCAACCGGTTTGCTGATGGCCGGCCCGTCCGGCCAGTTCGTCTACGACCTCAGGCAAGGCCGCCGCCTGGAGCTTTCCGAGCTGGCCCCGGAGCTGCGCAAGAGCAGGATCGTCGTTATCGGTGAGCAGCACACGGACGAAGGGCATCACCGCGCGCAGCTGAAGGTCATCCAGGCCATGGTGCAGGCCGGCGCCAAGATCGCCGTCGGCCTGGAGATGTTTCGAAAGGACAGTCAGCATGCCCTGGACCGCTGGACGGCCGGCGACATCGGCCCGCGGGAGTTCGAAGCCGTCTACGATGACAACTGGAACTACCCCTGGGCTGCCTACAGCGCCATTTTTGAATATGCCCGCGCCCAACGGATTCCGATGATCGGCCTCAACGTTCCACGGGAGCTCACGCGCCAGGTGTCGCGCGGCGGCTTCCAGTCCCTCACCGAAGCGCAGCGGGGCCAGCTCTCGGAGGTAACCTGCAGCATCGACGAGGACTACCTGCGCTACATCCGCAGGGTCTACGGCGCGCATGCCCATGGAAACATGAATTTCACGTTCTTTTGCGAAGCTCAGATGATCTGGGACGTGGCGATGGCCGTTCACTCCCTGGATTATCTCAAGGCGAACCCCGACGACACGCTGGTGATCCTGACCGGCGTGGGTCACGCTCAGAAAGGCGGCGTGCCCCGCCAAATCCGATTGCGTTCGCAGGTGCCGATTGCGGTCATGCTGCCGGAAGTCCCCGGCAGCACCGATTCCAAAACGGTTGATGTGCAGGACGCGGACTATATCCTGCTGGATGCAAGATGAATTTGAAAATCGGGCATGGCAGTGTCGATTTGAGCGGAAAATCGGCCACGGGTGTGGATCGGAACGGATCGGCTGGGAGGGGATCGGTGCGGGAGGAAGCCGCCGCCCGGCAGCGGGCGGCGGCTGGTTCGTCATTCGTGGAAGGTCATGATTTCTTAGTACCGCCTGCCGCCGCCACCGCCGGGGCGTCCGCCTCGGCCGCCGAAGCCTCCGCCGCCTTCACGCTCGGTTTTGGCCCGCGCCTCGCTCACGGTGATGGTCTTACCGCTTAGTTCGCCGCCGTTGAATTTGGTGATGGCCTCACGGGCACCCTCCTCGGTCTCCATCTCCACAAAGCCGAAACCCTTGCTCTGGCCGGAATAGCGGTCCTTGATGATCGCTACCGAGGCGACCTTGCCGGCCATGGAAAAATTATGATTGAGGTCCGTTTCCGTAACTTCGCTCGCCAGGTTGCCGACGTACAATTTCTTATTCATGGGGTGATCCTTTCTGGGTTGGTGTTCATCCGGGCCAGCCCATACTGGAAGGCTTGCGCGGACGACAAGCGCCCACGCATAAGAGCCCGGATGCAACGGTAACTGGGGGCACTCCTCCGTGAAACGCGGACGAGTACCCGGTTTGGACGGAAGGTTTAGACCGCCTTGACGTTGGCAGCCGAAAGGCCCTTCGGTCCGTTCTGGACGTCGAAGCTCACGGACTGGCCTTCTTGAAGGGTCTTGAAACCGCTATCCTGAATGGCGCTGAAGTGCACGAACACATCGTTGCCGTCTTCGGCCGTGATAAAGCCGAAACCCTTGCGTTCGTTGAACCACTTGACTTTGCCTTGTGTCATCGTTTGCATCCTCCTTTCTCTGAATTTTTAAAGGGAGGATTACGACGGCGGCAGAAAAAAACCACCACAGTTTGGAGGGTGTGGTGGTTAAACCTACGCTTCAAAATGTTTTCATCCAACCTTTGATACGCCCGGATCCCCCCAAAGGTGGATTCCGGATTATGCAGCCGATAGTAGTACCGTTCGGCAAGCGGGTCAAGCGGAATATTTTCAGTCCGATAGCCGGGGCCGCGGCCTGCCGCGGGAAACCGCTGCAAGCGCCCGTTCACCCCCGCATCTTCTGGATCAATACCAAGTCGGCCAGCACCAGCGCCGCCATGCTCTCCACGATGGGCACCGCGCGCGGGACGACACAAGGGTCGTGGCGGCCCCGGGCTTCCAGCGTCACCGGTTGCCCGTCGAAGTCTGCGCTCGCCTGGGCCTGGCCGATGGTGGACGGCGGCTTGAAGGCCACCCGGAAGACGATCGGTTCTCCGTTGGTGATGCCGCCCTGCACGCCGCCGCTGCGGTTGGTCAGGGTGCCCAGCCGCCCGTCTTTCATCACGAAGGGGTCGTTGTGCCGGCTGCCGCGCATGCGCGCGCCGGAGAAGCCCGCGCCGATTTCGAAGCCCTTGGTGGCCGGGATGGACAGCATGGCCTGGGCCAGCAGGGCCTCGGTCTTGCCGAATACCGGCTCCCCCAGCCCGACGGGTACGTTGCGGCAGACACAGGTAACCACGCCGCCTACCGAATCGGCCGCCTCCCGCGCCCGGGAGATCTCCGCGATCATGCGCACGGCCGTTTCCGCGTGGGGACAGCGGACAGCGTTTTGGTCCACGGCCGCCCGGTCGATGCGCAGTGCATCGACCGGCGGAGCGTCCAGCTCGCCCACCGCGCTCACCCAGGCGACGATCTCGACGCCGCAGCACTCCTGCAGGAATATTTCGGCTACCGCCCCAGCCGCCACCCGGCCGATGGTCTCGCGCGCGCTCGCACGGCCCCCGCCGCTCGCAGCCCGGATGCCGTACTTGGCCTGATAGGTGAAATCGGCATGGGACGGCCGCGGGGCCGTGTCCAGGTGCTCGTAGTCGGCCGGGCGCTGGTCCCGGTTGGGCACCATCAGCCCGATGGGGGTCCCCAGGGTGAGCCCGTTTTGGGTGCCGCTCAGAATGGTGACCTGATCGGCCTCCTCCCGCTCGGTGGTGAGCCGGCTCTGGCCGGGTCTGCGGCGGTCGAGCTGAGGCTGGATGCCGGCCTCGGTTAACGGCAGACGGGCGGGGCATCCGTCGATTACGACCCCCACGCCCCGGCCGTGGGATTCGCCAAACGTGCTCGCCCTGAACAGGGTCCCAAAAGTGCTGAACATCGGATTATCTCCTCGTCAATGCTAACACTTAAATCATCCATCCCATTTCTTCAAGACGTCCGAGCGTTCGAAGGCACAAAAACGGATTCGGGTTTGGAAAATGAAGGCGGCATGGTTATCTTTCCCATTACACACCGGATCGGTGTCGAGCGAGGCGGCGAAATCAGCGCCTGCTTTTTGAATTCAAACGGAATTGCAAACAAGGCGGCCGGGAGCGCGGGCGCATCAGGGTTGACCGGCTCCGTCCGTCATGGAGGCATGAAATGATGAGTCGTCTGCATATTGCATTGTTCGCAATGCTTGGCGCTTTGGGCACGGGCCAGTCGGCCGCCGCCCCAGCGACGCCCCCGGACGCCGGGATGCCCGCCATCGATGCGGCCGCGCCGGCCGAAACCGAAACGGCCACCTTCGCCCTGGGCTGATTCTGGGGCCCGGACTCCAGGTTCGGAGTCCTCGATGGTGTGATCAGAACGAGGGTGGGTTATTCCGGCGGAAAGAAGGTAAACCCGACCTATCATCAACTGGGCGACCACACCGAGACGCTCGAGGTCGATTACGACCCGGCGCGCATCTCCTACGAAAAGCTGCTGGAGGTCTTCTGGGAGGAGCACAATCCGACCAGCACGTCGTGGTCCACGCAGTACAAGGCCGTCATATTTTATCACGGCGATGAGCAGAAGCGCCTGGCACTCGCAACCCGCGATCGTCTGGCGGCCAGGCTGGGGAAAACGATCCACACCGAGGTGATCCCCTTCAGCCGATTCTACCCGGCCGAGGCGTATCACCAGAAGTACTACCTGAGGGGGAACAAGCCGTATCTGAAAGAGTTGCAGCGCTATTACCCGCAGGACGAGGGGCTGATGAACTCCACCGCGGCGGCGCGCGTCAACGGATACCTCGGCCGCAACGGCACCGCCGAGTCCCTCAAGGCCGAAATCGAAGGCTACGGTCTTTCCGAATCGAGCCGCAAGGCGCTGTTGCATGAGGCGGGGGTGAATCCATAACCGCTTCCAATGAAGTGCCCGCCTTGACGCCCAAGCCGCCAACAGCCGCTTTCGTTTTTCAGAGAAGGCGTCAAGCGCAGGGGTCTGCTCAGAAAGTGAGAATCATGAAATCCGTTGCGGGTGACAATAGCGCCATAAGCGCCGAAGCCTGCGGTGCGGATATCCCTGTGACGCCGCAAGAAGTCCTGGTGATCCGCGTGTATGCTTCGGTGGATGATGCCGCCTCCCGCGAGCTCGTTCAGTTACGCCGCGAAGAAGGCGTGGTCCCCAGCTGTAAACGCGGCTGCTGCAAGTGCTGCGGGCAGCATATTCAGACCAATATTTCCGAGGCCCACGCCTTGGGGCAATACATCAAACGCAGATTCTCACCGCGGCAGACCAGTGACCTCCGGCGGCGAACCCAGCAGTGGCTTGCGTGGGAGGTTGCCCGGCGGGGCCCGCCGACATCGGCCGCCCCCGCTCACGGCCCGGATCTTTCCGGCTACGACCCCTGCTGTCCCCTGTTGGTGGACCGTGTCTGCAGTGCCTACCCGGTAAGACCGCTCATCTGCCGAACGCATTTTGTCAGTTCGGACCCCGCCGCTTGCCGGCCGTCACACGATCATCGGCCGGCCGCAATCGCACCCGTGGTGCTCACGTCCATCATTCGAGCGGCAGGTCCGTTTTCGAAGCCGTTGAGGGACAGCATCGAAAACGCAGGCCTGGATTTCTCGCGGTCCATCATGCTGCTGCCACATTGGCTGGCGGCAGAAATGGGTTGGGACGCCCTGGCGCCCTGCCCCGTTGACCCTTGAACCTTTCATCCGTTTCACCAATGGAAAAGGAAAAGCCGCCGATGGCGAATCCTGCGGATGCCGGACGAAAAGCAGCCCTGGCGCAGATCGCTCGCCGGGCCATGCAGGCCCATGGTTTTCTGCCCGATTTCTCAGCGGCAGCCATTAAAGAACTGGAGTCTGTCCGGCCGGTCGACCGGGGGGCGGAATCTCTCGACCAGGACCTGCGCCACCTGCTCTGGGCATCGATTGATAACGATGATTCCCTGGATCTGGACCAGCTGACAGTGGCCGAGGCCCTGGCGGATAATCAGGTGAAGCTTCTCGTGGCCGTTGCCGACGTGGATGTCCTTGTTAAAAAGAACTCGGCCATCGATGCGCACGCCCGCCACAACACGACCTCGGTCTACACCGCCGGCCGGATTTTTCCCATGCTGCCGGAAAAACTCTCCACGGATCTCACCTCTCTCAACTGTCATGAAGACCGGTCGGCCATGGTCATCGAAATGGCAATCGCCGACGGGGGGGTGATGCAAGGCTCGAACATCTATCGCGCGCGGGTCCGCAGCCAGGCCAAGCTTGCCTATAACAGCGTGGCGGCCTGGCTGGAAGGCAAGGGGCCCATGCCGGCGGCCGTGGCGGCGGTCCCGGGGCTGGCCGAGAATCTCCGGCTCCAGGACCGGGTGGCCCGGCAGCTAAGAGCCCTGCGGCATGAGCACGGGGCCCTGGAGCTGCAGACGCCGGAAGCCCGCCCGGTCTTTGCCGGAGACGAGATCCAGGATCTGCAGGCAGATGAGCGCAACCGGGCCAGGGAGATCATCGAGGACTTCATGATTGCGGCCAACGGCGTGGCCGCCCGTTTTCTGCACGCAAAGAACATCGAATCCCTGAGGCGCATGGTCCGTTCCCCCAAGCGCTGGGACCGGATTGTCGAGATCGCGGCCCAGCACGGTTTCAAACTCCCGGCGCAGCCGGATTCGAAGTCGCTCGGAGGGTTCCTGGCCGCGCAGAAGGCCGCCGACCCGCTCCGTTTTCCCGATCTGTCGCTGGCCGTCATCAAGCTGCTCGGGCCGGGTGAGTATGTCGTCGAAGCCCCGGACGAGGAAGCCCCCGGCCACTTCGGCTTGGCCGTCAAGGATTATACGCATTCGACGGCTCCCAACCGGCGGTTTCCGGATCTGGTCACCCAGCGCATTCTGAAGGCCCTTTTAGAGGGGTCGCTCTCGCCCTACACCCGGAACGAATTGACGGAACTGGCCCGTCACTGCACCGAGCGGGAAAATGAGGCCAACAAGGTGGAGCGGCTCGTTACCAAATCGGCCGCAGCCATGCTGCTTTCGTCAAGGATCGGAGACCGTTTCGAGGCCATCTGCACGGGTGCGGCCGACAAAGGGACATGGGTCCGGATCTTTCAGCCCCCGATCGAAGGCCGGCTGCTCTACGGGGTTGAAGGCGTCGATGTGGGCGACCGACTCAAGGTGCAGCTTGTCCGCACGGATGTGGAGAAGGGGTATATCGATTTCAAACGGATCCTCTCGAATCAATGAAGCAGTTGTTGAGGATCGCCTCGCCGCCCGGGGCGGCCGTTTGAAATGGATGCGGCGTGTCGGGCGCTTGGGCGTTCAAGAGGCGGGTTGCGCCTTTCACCCCGAAAGGCCCGCAGTGCAGGCGGTGGGGTGCAGGTTCGCAGGCCACAAAGATAAGAATACCGATCAGGCCAGCAGGTCGGAGGCCTCGGCCATGAGGGCTGCGATGGCGAGCCCCTGGGGGCAAGCCTTTTCAGCCTTGGAATAGTCCACTCCCGTCAGCCGCGAGCGCACCTCTTCCGGCAGCCCGGCAAAGACACCCCGGGCCAGTTCGCGGTCGCCGTAGTCCCGGTAGTACATCAGGCAACGCATCACGTCGTTCACCGGCACCTTCCCTCCCACGGCCGCCTGGCAGATGCGCCCGCAGCCGGCGCAATAGCCGGAGCGGGTCTCAGAGGCGAAGCGGTCGAGGGCCTCGAAATCGCTTTGAGCCAGCGACTTCAGGTCGCGGGCGGCGGCCACGTTGGCCGAAAGGTAGGCCAGGTTGGGCATCTGGGAGCAGATGCTGGCGATGTGCGGGTTCTCCCACACGGCCTTGAGCTTGGCCTGCTTGTCGGTGAAGCCGCGCTCGAGGAATTTCTGGACCAGCTTGAACTCGGTCTCGCTGTCCGCTTTCACCTGCCCGCCGGCCTGGGTTTTAAAAGACGTCAGGCCGATTCCCGCCTGTGTGCACGCGTCCACGGCTTCTTTCATTTTCGGGGTGTTCATGAGCCGGAAGTTGTAGGTGAACATGACCGAGTCGATCCAGCCGGACTTCGAGGCGGCGAGCAGGCAATCCTCCATGTTCGCGTGCGTGCTGAAGCCGAAAAACTTGAACTTGCCGGCCTTCTTCATCTGCTCCGCCCAGTCGCGGACACCTGCGATCTGGTTGAAGTCGCTGATTCCGTGGGTGAAAAACACATCCACGTAATCCGTCTGCAGCCGCTTCAGCCCCTTGTCCAAGGCCTCGCTCAACTTGTCGGGCGGGGACGGGCGGAACTTGGTCACCAGGAAAATGTCCTTGCGGGCTTCCGGGTAGCGGGTGAAAAAGCGGCCGAAACCATCTTCGCTCAGGCCGTTGCCGTAGCCCTCGGCCGTATCCCAGTAGGTCACGCCCCAGTTGAGAGCCTGCCTCAGCAGCAGCTGGTTGTTGACCGTGTCGAACATGCCGCCCAGGCAAAGGATCGACACCTCGGCCCCGGTCTTTCCCAGCTTGCGCTTGGGCATGGCTGCTGCCTGTCCGCCTGCCGGCGCCTGGGCGCCGGCACCTCCTGGGATGCCCAGGGCCGTAGCCGCCACCCCGCCGATTCCGACGGTTCTGATAAACCCGCGACGCGTTACACCTTGCTGCTTTTTTGTATTATCCATCACCGTTACCTCCAGCGATATAATGGCCGCGACCGCCCCGGCATCCGGCCGGCAATGGGGGCAGGCCCGTTTCGGCTCACTTGGAGAGCGCCTGGTTTTTCTTGAGATCGTAGATCGGCTGGAACTTGAGCTCGCCGGCGAGGATGTCTTCCGGTCGCTTCAGCAGAAGGTCGCCGTTGAGTGCCACGAACCGCAGTTCACCATCCACCACGAACCCGTTCTGGGCGGCCTGCTCAAGGCCGGCCTTGGCCACCCCGTAGTGGGGGTCGGCCTTGTTCTTGTGGAATTGCCGGCGCCATTCCAGCCACTGGGCGGAATTAATAGACCGGTCGACAAAGACGTAATAGATGACCTTGCCCGGGCAATCCGCCTCCAGATAGAGTGAATACTCAACCGGGCCCGGCGACTGGCCCCGGGCCTCGATGCGCCTGCGCTCGCCCGCCTCGATGAGCCAGGTGGCCGGGCAGGCAAGCGATTTGGTGAAATCCCTGACTTTCCCGAAAATGAAGGCCGGCTCGGTCTCGTCCGCCAGGAAATTGCCGGCCAGGAAGGCCTCCGGCGGCGCGAATTCGGACAGGCCGTTATCGCCACGCAGCTTCATGGCCTGATCGCTCGCCGCCCAGGCCGCGCCGCAGACCGCCACTACCATTACAGCTCCCAGGAGCATGCACCCATGCCGCCGCATATCGGCCCTCCTCGGATAGAGTCAATGCCGGTGAACCGTATGAAGAAGGCTTAACAAGCGCCGCCAGCGAGGTCAAGTGGAAGCACCACTGGCTGACTCGGAATGGATCTCCGGCGGGTCAAAATGCGTACCCCCATCAGCGGATCGGCACCAGCAGTACGGGGCGCGCGGTCTGGGCCAGCACTTTGGCCCCGATGCTGTGGGCCCAGAAGGCTTTCGTGCCGGCCTTGCCGTGGGTGGCAAAGACGATGAGATCGGCATGGGTGGTTTCGGCGTTGCGCGCAATCAGGGCCGCCGGGTCGCCGCGGCCGACCAGCGCGCTCACCGCTACCCCTTCGGCCTGAAAACGCTCCGCCATTCCTCCCAGGTAGGATCGCAGCTCATCCTCCACAATCTCGAGCATGGTCCGCGTGGCTCCCGGCATGAAGCGCCCGGTGGCGGCCTGCCGCCCCGCAAGGGTTTCCAGCGTCGGCGCCACGGCGATCAGGTTCAACCGGGCGCGCGTGGTTTGCGCCAGGCGCGCGGCGGTGAGAAGACCCGCCTCGTGATGGGGACGACCGTCCGTCGGTGCGAGGATGCTGCGGCACTCAAAGAGTTGTTGCCCGTCCGCCGCCTGCGGTCGCACGAGCAGGACCGGCACGCGGCCGGATGTGATCACCTGCTGGGCGATGCTGCCGAATACCAGGTCCCTGAACCCTCCCCGGCCGTGGCTGCACATCACGATCAGATCGGGGTTGAGCTCGTCCTGGTGTTCCACGATGCCTTGGGCCACATCCTCCATGGCCGACTCGTGGACATGCAGGGAAATCACCGTTTCCGATGCAAATACGCGCTGCCGGATCTGCGCCAGATATGCTTCCGCCTCCGCCGGCTGAGTGAGATGGCGCTCCCCGTGCACCACCGCCCGGCCGTCCTTTTCGATGATATGGATCAGGGTGATCTTCGCGCCGAAGAGGCGCGCCAGATATTCGGCGGCCGGCAGCACCGACTCGGCCAGGGCCGAGCCGTCCAGAGGCAATAGAATGTGTTTGAACATCACTCACCCCCGAAGAGGGTCTGATAGAGCAGATAGAGATTCAGCGAAACGATCAGGGCAGCCACCACCCAGGTCACAGCGGTGGTCAGCCGGTGGTTGACCAGCTCCCCCATGAGGTCGCGCCGCCGCGAGAAGAGCACCAGCGGGATGACCGCGAAGGGCAGCCCGAAACTTAAAACCACTTGACTGATCACGAGTGTGCGCGTCGGGTCGAAGCCGAGGAAGATTACCACCAGCGAGGGCAGGATGGTGACCAGGCGGCGCACCCAGACCGGGATGTGCCGCTCCAGGAAACCCTGCATGATCACCTGCCCCGACATGGTGCCGACCGCCGATGAGGAAAGCCCCGAGGCTAAAAGCGAGACAGCGAATATGTAACGCGCCGCTGTCCCGAGCAGCGGCTCGAGCGTGATGTAGGCCTCCTCGATGGAGGCGATATGGCCGAGGCCGGCACGGTTGAAGGTCGCCGCGGCCATGATCAGCATGGCGGCGTTGACGAACCCGGCCACTCCCATGGCGACGCAGACATCCACCAGCTCGAAGCGAAACAACCGGCGCCGCAGAACCGGGCTGTCCACCACGATGCGGTCCTGGGTGAGCGAGGAATGCAGGAAAATCACGTGAGGCATCACGGTGGCCCCGAGGATGCCGGCTGCGAGCAGCACGCTCTCCACACCGGAAAACTGTGGTGCCACCGCGTGGTACGCCAGGGTCTTCCAATCCGGTTTGTCCAGGATCGTCTCGACCAGATAGCACAAGACGATGACTCCGAGCATGCCTGTGATCACCGCTTCCAGCGCCCGGAACCCACGCACCTGCAGGCTTAAAATGAGGAAGGTCGCAAGCGCCGTTAGCAACCCGGCCGCCCAGAGAGGGATGCCGAACAGAAGATTGAAGCCGATGGCGGCGCCGAGAAATTCGGCGAGGTCGGTCGCCATGGCCACCCCCTCCATCAGGGCCCACATCAGCCACACCAGCGGCCGGGGAAAGTGCAGCCGGCAGAGCTCGGCCAGGTTGCGGCCGGTGGCGATGCCAAGCTTGGCGGACAGCGACTGGATCAGCATGGCCATCAGGTTGCTGCAGACCACCACCCATAGCAGGGTGTAGCCGAACTTCGCCCCGCCCTGGATATTGGTGGCGAAATTGCCCGGGTCGACGTAGGCGATGCTGGCGATGAACGCCGGCCCGAGAAACGGCCACAGACGCGCCAGCCCTTTCTTGCGACTCTCCCCCGTGAGCACATCCGTGGCGGCGGAGATGGTCGCCGTGTCGCTGTGGTGCCGATTGTTGCCGGTCTGCTCCCCCATGCGTTCACCGCCTCGGATAAATGCCGATCCTTGTGAAGGGCAAATTAATACACCCGGGCGGCATAAAGCAAATCGCATCATCTCTTTTGGAATCAAGGGCAGGCCTGATGCGGGGAAGTCACCGGCGAAAGTCGGCTTCACAGAGACCGGGGTGGCGGCACTCCAAACTGAACGCTTGCGCATGGGCACGGCGGCCATGCGCAAGCGATAAAAGGGCCAAGGGAGGTTTTTTCAATCAGATATCGCTGTCAGTAAGCTTTCTTCGAGCGAATCATTTCGCGGCAGGTTTGCATGATATGGCTCAGACCGAAACCGTGCTTGTCGAACAGGTAATCCGGGTCGGCAACCTCCCCGAATCGATCCGGCATCCCCATCCGTTTCGTCTTAACTGGGCGATGCTCGCACAGCACCTCGCAGACCGCGCTTCCAAGCCCACCGATGATGTTCTGATTCTCGACCGTCACAACGGCTCCGGTGCGGCGGGCCGAGTCAACCAGAATCTGCGAATCGAACGGCTTGACTGCAGAGTAGTGCAAAAGGTCAACCTTGATCCCCTCGGATGAAAGCTTGTGCGCAACGTCCAGGGCGACATGAGTCATAAACCCGGTCGAGACCAGAGTCACATCGTTCCCCTCGTGCAGACGTACGGCCCGGTTTGGGTCGAAGCGGTAGCTTCCTTCGAAAATCTTCGGCATTTTAAGCCGGATCAGCTGCAGGTAGGTTGGCTGCTTGCTGCCGGCCATATGAAACAGGATCGCCCGGAGTTCGTTCGCATCCGCCGGGCTGTAGACGTGCATGTTCGGCATGGCCCGCATGATCGCGAGATCCTGAAAGCACATGTGCGTCCCGCCGTTTGGCCCTTGAGTGATTCCGGGAGAGGTCCCGACGATCTTCACGTTGTTATTGGCATAGGCAACACTGACGGTGATCTGATCATAGACCCGCCGCGTCGCAAACGCCGTAAACGAAGCACAGAATGGAACCTTGCCTTCCCTGGCCATTCCCGCCGCAACACCGATCATGTTGGCTTCCTGGACCCCGCAATTGATGAAGTTTTGCGGATGGCGGCTCGAGACCTCGGGGCTGGTTCCGGAGGCCTTGCTCAAATCCGCCTCAAGGCAATACACGTTGGGGTTGCGATCGATTAGTTCATTCAACGTCAGCGCGTACACCAAGCGCATTTCTTTTTCATGGCAGTCCATCGTGAGCTCGTCCTCTCATCAATAGGGCAATTCCATTTTGCATTCCAAGCCGCACATGATGCGGTCGTAGGTCGCCTGATCGGGGATTCTTATGTTGTGGCAGTCCACACGATTCTCGGTTTCGCTGTTGCCTTTGCCCTTGACCGTGTGGGCGATGACCATGGCGGGTTTCGCTGTGACGGCATCGGCCTTGGCCAGGGTGTCGTGGATGGCGTTCCAGTCGTGTCCGTCCATTTCGAAGGTTTCCCAACCGAAAGCGCGCCACTTGTCGACCAGGGGTTCGAGGTTCAGGATCTGGCGGGTAAAGCCGTCGATCTGGAGCTTGTTGTAATCACAGATGGCGATGAGGTTGTCCAAGCCATGATGACTGGCAAACAACGCCGCTTCCCAGATCTGCCCTTCATCGCTTTCTCCATCGCCGATGATGCAGAATATGCGGTGCTTCCTGCCGTCGCGTTTGGCGGCCAGCGCCATGCCGCAGGCGGCTGACAATCCCTGGCCCAAAGAACCGGCGGTCAGGTCGACCCCGGGGGTCAGGTTCTGGTCCATGTGGCTGGGGAGGTGCGTACCGTTCTGGTTGATCGTCGCCAGCCAGGCTTTGGGGAAAAACCCTTTGTAGGCCAGGGCGGTGTAGATCATGGGCCCGGCATGGCCCTTGGACAGCACCAGGCGATCGCGGTCCGCCCAGTTCGGTTCCAGCGGTCTCACATTCATCACCCTGTAATACAGGGTGATGACAATTTCCACGAGACTCATGACCCCGCCGATGTGGCCCGAGCCGGACCGGCAGATGGCGTCCGTCAAGACATAACGGAATTCCCTTGCCAGCTCATCCAAATTTTCAAGACTCAAATCCTGCTTTTCCAATAGGGTCCTCCTTGGTTCTTGCGGAACCGATTCTTGATATTTGCTCACTGCGATACCATCGGTAGAAACGTGACGGCTCATTTGATGTAGCCGAATAAACGGGGCAAATATAACGAGAAGAAGGGAGCATAGGTAATGATCCCCAAGGATATAAATTGAGCGATCAGGAACCAGACGATCGCCTTGCTCACCTTCGCCAGGGGTAGATTGGTGATCCCGCAGGCGGCAAAAAGAATCAATCCGAACGGCGGCGAGAGCAGGCCGATCGAGAGATTGAAAATAACCACGAGTCCGAAGTGGATGGGATCTATGCCCAGGCTGTAAGCGGCCGGCGCCATGAGCGGCGTCAACACGATGATGGAGAAGGCCATGTCAAGAAACATGCCTGCCAGCAGCATGATGAGGTTGGCAAACAGCAGGAATATAATTTTGTCGGTTGCAAGACTCAGAAACAAAACGGTAGCCTGATCCACTAGTTTTGTGTACGTGATGACCCAGGAGAAGGCCCGAGCAGCAGCCAGGATAAACAAGATCATGGCCGTAGACCGGACCGTGGCTTTCAGGATGGGGGCGATATCGCTGATTTTCAGGGTCTTATAAAAAACGAATCCTACGACCAGCCCATAGATGCAGGCCACAGCGGAGGCTTGGGTGGGGGTGAAAAACCCACCCAAAATACCGCCCATGATCAAAACGGGCATGATCAGGGCCGGAAATCCAGCCATGAAGCTATTGGCAATGGCTTTAAGACCTGGGAATTTCTGCCTGACCCCGTAACCTCTTTTGGCCGAGATGTAGGCAGCCATCGCCATCAGGCAAAGCGCCATGACGATCCCGGGCAGCAAGCCTGCCAGGAACAGAGCTGCAACGGAGACGTTCATGACGGATGCGTAGATCAACATGGGGATGCTCGGGGGAATGATCGGCCCGAGAACGGCCGCCGACGCGGTGACCGCGGTGGCGAATTCCTTTGGATACTTTTCCTTTTCCATGGCCGGGATCAGGACGCCGCCCAACGCAACCATGTCGGCAACGGCCGAGCCCGTGATCCCTGAGAAGAATATTTCGGAAACGATAACGGTGTGGGCCAGGCCGCCGCGCAAATTGTTGACCAGATTCCCCGCAAAACGAACGATTTTGTCCGTCAGGTGGGCCCGGTTCATGATTTCGCCGGTCATGATGAAAAAAGGGATGGCCAGCAGGACGTAATCCTCGGCGGTAGTCACCATTCTCTGCGGGACCAGCACAAAGAGCATGGGGTTGTCGATTTTAATGAATGCAAACAAGGTGGCGGCGGCGAGGGTGATTGCAACCGGAACCCCCAGCAACAGCATGGTGGTAAAACTGATCCCTAAAAAGCTCAACATGAGCGTGTCTCCAGTTTTAATAAAGAGGGTTTTCCTCGATCTTGGCCAGCTTGGAAATTTCGGCTTGCATTCCACCCGGCAGGGCGGCTCCAATCGCATTTAAGCCAAGGAGGAATCCTCCTGCGGGGACGGAAATGTAAAGGTAGAAGAGCGAGATCTGCAGGTACACGGTCTTTTGATACTGGCCGACAAACAGGGCCTGCTTTCCGCCATAATAAACCATCGCGAATGCGACAAAAAGCATCAGCGCCGTATTCAAAGCCAGCAGGAGCGGCTTCGCGTGGCTCGGGAGCCTTTCAACGAGAAAATCGAGAGAAATATGCCCGCATTTCCGGGTGATCACTCCGGCTCCAAGGAAAATGACCCAGGCGAAAAGGATAACCGAAACCTCGGTTATCCAGGGGATTGAATAGCCCATTACATCAGCAAGGATCCCCAGTGATTCGTTCGCAAGGAGGATGGCCAGGACCGTGCAGGTAACGGCCATCGTGAATTTTTCCAAACCATCGAGAAACGATTGGAAATGGCTGAGTAATTTTTTCATGCCGTGCTCTTCGAGTTGGATGGAGGGACCGGCCTTGACCGGTCCCTCGCGAACGTGATTATAAATTATGGCTTAAGCTTGGCCTGGTATTCTTTTGCCATCTCAGCTTCGGTCGCGGCGACCGCATCGAAGGCCTTCTTGATCCACTCCTCGCTGACCGACTTTCGCAGAGCATCGAGATAGGCCTTCTGCCCCACTTGCTTGAACTGGTCGATCTCGGCCCCGGTCGGCGTATAGAATTTAATTCCGTTTTTAACCGCTTTTTCAATCACCATGTTTTCAGAGGTCCGGCAAAAGCCGTTATGAGCGATCGATCCCAATTCTGCTGCACGCATGAGGATCATCTGATTTTTAGGCGAAAGCGACTGGAAAAATTTTTCGTTAACGATCAGGGGTTGCACATTGTAGCTATGATTCAGCATAGTAGCGTACTTCATCACTTCGAACAGCTTGGCTTCTTCTACGCTCAGCAATTCCGTTTCGCATGAATCCGCCACTCCCGTCTGAAGCGCGGTATAGACTTCCGTCCAGGTCACAGTGACGGTCTTGGCCCCAAAGGAGCTGAACAATGCCAGGAGACCCGGGTTCTCCGGGACCCTGATTTTCAGACCCTTCATGTCATCGGGTGTCTTTATCATTTTGTTTTTGGTGTACACTTGGCGGAAGCCCGATCCTTCGGGCCAGCTCAGGATACGTGTCCCTGTTTTCTTGACCCACAACTCGTTCAATTCCTTCCCAAGGTGCCCCTGCATCGTTCGATAAGCGACCGCATGGTCTTTGAAAAGGAAGGGGGTTTGGGTTATGCCCATTTCAGCGACAAACGGCACCATGATGGACGTGTACGGCACCGTCATGTGGATCGCGCCGGCTTGGGTCAGCTCGATCATCGGGCGAACCGAGCCCAGAACAGCGTTGGGATGGATCTCGACTTGCATTTCACCGTTGGACGCTTGTTCAACGTAGTTCTTGAAGACAATCACATTGGGTGCGATCCCCTGCCCGGGAAACGGCAGGTCGGCGGTGGAATAATGCCCCAACTTGATCACGATGGGCGCTGCAGACACCGGAGAAAAAAGGAAAGCTGCAATCAAGAGATTCAACACCGCGAGCCCGAACAAACGCATTTCGAATTTTCTTTTCATTGTTTCCTCCCGTTGGTTGTTTTTTTCCACGTTAGTAGCAGGTATATCCCCCATCGACGATCAGTATGGAGCCGGTAAGATAACTCGATGCCCGGGCGGCCAGATACAGTGCACTCGATGCAATTTCGGTTGTTTCGCAAAAGCGCCCCAGGGGGATCAAATCCAATGTCGGTTTGCTTGCCACCGGATCTTCCATCCAAGCCCGTGTCAATGGCGTCTTGACATATCCCGGAGCTATGGCGTTAACGCGGATATTGTGCCTTGCCCACTCGACGGCGAGTGATTTGGTCAGCATGATGACTCCGCCCTTGGAAGAGCAATAGACCGTGTTGGTCTTGCCCTTGTTCGTCACCAAGCCGGACATGGATGCCAGGTTGATGATCTTACCGCTTTTTTGTCCAATCATGTGGCGTCCCACATGCTGGCATGTGAGGAAAGTGCCCTTTAAATTGATATCGACAACAGCATCCCAATCGGTTTCCTCCAGGTTTTCGGCGGGGATTCGCCTGTTGATGCCGGCGCTGTTGACCAAGATGTCTACACATTCGAACTCAGTCAAAACAGTCTCAACCATTTTTCCTACAGAAATGGGATCGGCGACGTCGACCTGCACCGCCAACGACCTGGACCCCAATGCAGACAGTTCAGCCGATGCCTCCCGGGCGCTGTCCACATTGATATCCGCTATCGCGACGTCTGCGCCTGCTTCGGAAAACAGGGTCGCCGTAGCTTTCCCTATGCCTGATCCACCGCCGACGATAATGGCTTTCTCTCCCTCTAAACTGAACAAATTGGAAACGTTCACATTCACCTCGTGTGCGTAATCGGCGGCTGCGAGAGACATGCCGTCTGCTATCTGAGACGAAAATGCTCCTGCCAGGTGTCAAACCACAGCGACGGCCGTGTTAGACAACCGGGTCGATGAGGATCTTCGTGTATCTTTCAGGCTCTGCTTCCAGCAACTTTACCCCTTCCCGGAATTCCGCCAGTGGCAATACCGCGCTGATCAGGGCGGTGAGTGCGACCGCTTTATTGCGTGCGAGATCGATGGCATCCTTGAAATCACTTCGAAAATAGGTTCGGGTGGCTATCGCGCTCAATTCCTTTTTGAACAGCAACTCATAAGGAATCCCCATCGTCTTGGAAGAGGGCAGCCCGACGGCCACCAGGCGTCCTCCGGGGCGCAGGGCCTTTTCGCTCGACAGAAACGTTGCAGGGCTTGCTACAGCGTCAAAGACAATATCCACCATCCCAATTCTCTCGGCAACGAAGTCTGCCAAGTCTTCTTCCGCTGGATTGCACACCGCATCGATTCCCATCTTGGCGGCCAAGAGCCTTCGTCCTGCGAGGGGTTCCGATAAGATCACCGACGAAGCCCCGAACTTCTTGGCAACTTGTGCAATTAACAGCCCAATCGTGCCGCCGCCGATGATCGCTACGATAGGTCCATTCGTGATATTCTCGCTCATCCCGGCCCGCCGTGTGGCATGGACGGCAACCGCCAAAGGTTCGATGAGCGAGGCCTCGATATCCGCAAGGTTATCGGGCAGCGGAATCACATGATTTTCGTGAACGACCACCTTTTCAGCGAACCCTCCGCCTGAACGACTGACCCCAATAAATTCAAATTGGGGGCAGTGTATCGTACGCCCTTCTCTGCAGGCCTTGCAGGTATTGCATCCCTTGCCCGGATACACGATCACTCGTTGGCCCACGCGAAGGGAAGACCCTTCCGGCGCCTTGAGGACCTCGCCCACATACTCATGTCCTGGGATCAGCGGGTATGCCACGAAGGGATTGTGCCCCCTGAGCACATGGAGGTCTGTCCCGCAAATGCCGGCCAGCCGGACCCTTATTTCGACTTCCCCGGTATTCGGAACCGGGTCTTTTATTTCTTCCAGTGCGAACCGGTTGGGTTCGCGCAAGACGATCGCCCTCATACTTGATTCTCCAGCTTGAATTTAGAGCACCGCACTGGCGATATTCAAAATCCGGACCAAACGCAAAACACGTATATTTTCATGTAAATACAGTGGAAGAGGCGACTTGCTGCAGCTATGAAGTGGCCATTTTTGGACTCGATGGCCAATATTGGCCTTGATAAATCGTTTGTGATGAAGTATCGATAGCCGTCTTAGGGTTAGGGTTCCTGTTTTAAAATTTTCGCTGAATGGAACGGAGGGAGGCAATGCGCTGGGAGCTGTCAACGCGATATCAAATTCTCTTGGATATCACCAATGCAGTCATCTCCGAAACCTGCAAAGACAGTTTCTTCAACACCCTCATCGTCGAGCTCAAGAAGCATTTCTTGTTCGATGGGGCGACCATCAACCTCTACGATGAAAAAAACCAATACCTGAACCTTTTTGCCGCCGCCGGCGCAAACGTTGAAGAAATGCTCTATATGCGGCAAAGGCCGTTATCCATGGGCTCCCTGGCGCAGAAGGTGATTCTATCCCGGAAACCGCTCATCATCGAAGACCTGAGGCCGTTTCAACACGAGTTTCCAGTGGCCGAAATTCTTAAGCTGGGCATCACGGCAACCATGGCCTTTCCCTTGATCGTTCATGACCGGGTCATAGGGAGTCTTCACTTTCTATTCAAGAACCCTCCCGAGTACCTGTCCGAATTGTTGGAGCTGCTCACCCAGGTATCCAAACAGGTCGCGATTGCGGTTGACGTATTTGTGTCCTACACGCGGCTGAAAGAAGTAAACCTCACGCTGGAGCAGGAAAAGCAATACCTGCTCAAGCAAACAGGCGAATACGGAGACGGAGATATTATTTATGCCTCGGAGGTGATGAAGCACATCTTATCGACCACCCGGCAGGCGGCCCATACGGATGCATCGATCTTGATCACCGGAGAAACGGGGACGGGCAAGGACAACATTGCGCGTTATATTCACAATTTGAGTCCCCGAAAAAATCACTTGTTCGTAAAAGTAAACTGCCCGGCTATTGCTGAAACCCTATTCGAAAGCGAGCTGTTCGGGCATTCCAAGGGGGCCTTCACGGGAGCCATTTCCAAACGGGTTGGCAGGATCGAGATGGCGCACAAAGGCACTCTGTTTCTGGACGAGATCAGCGAGATTCCCATGAACCTGCAGGCCAAGCTTCTCCAAGTCCTGCAAGACATGCAGTTCGAGCGCGTGGGGGACAGTAATCCAATTTGCGTCAACTTCAGGGTTATTGCGGCGACCAATGAAAACCTCGAGAAACGAATCAAGGGAGGAGCCTTTAGAAAGGATCTCTACTATCGGCTGAATATCATCAACATACATGTGCCGCCATTGCGGGAGAGGAAGGAAGATATCCCGCTCCTGATAGTACAGTTGAACAAACAGGAATCGCTGGAAATTAAGAAGCCCGCCCCGTATTACACGAAAGAGGCGCTTGAGTATTTGTGCAACTACGAGTGGCCGGGGAATATCAGGGAGTTGAAGAATTTTATAACCCGCATGGTTATTTTCTATCCGGATGAACGCATCACATGCAAGGAATTGACCCATTCCATGCACCTGTTGGCCTGTTCGCCGGAATCACCCACGCCTTCCACATTGGCTGAAGCTGAGCGCCATCATATCGAGCAGGCCTTGATCAAGTGTCAGGGTGTTGTGGGCGGCCCAAACGGGACCGCCCACTTATTGGGTATCGCACGATCCACACTCAAATACCGCCTGAAAAAACACTCCTTAAATCCAAAAGATTTCATGGCCCGACTCTCGATGACCGACGCCTGCCGTTAAAGCGCTTTTGGATGTCGCCATCGGCTGCTGCATCCATCGCGAGCGGGACCTTTCGGTTTAGGCCGGGTTCTCCGCTCGGCGCTGTTTCAGGTGACCTTTCACGATCGGCCAGAAAAACAGGGCCAAAGAGATAATGATGACCGCACCGCTGACCGGCCGGGTGAAGAAGACGCTGATGTCGTTGTCCGCGCCGATCATGGTGGTCATGAAGAACCGCTCGGCAAGGGGACCTAAAATAACGCCCAGCACGAGCGGCGGCACCGGCAGGTCGAAGCGGCGCATGAAATAGCCGACGATCCCGAACAGGGCCATGTACCAGAGGTCCGCCGAGTCGTTGCGCAGCCCATAGGCCCCGAGCAGGCAGAACACGATGATAAAAGCGCCCAGAATGCTCTCCGGCACCCGCATAAGCTCGGAGAAGAATTTTGAACACACCACGCCGGCCGGGATCATGACCAGGTTGCAGAGAATGAACCCCACGAAGATCGTATAGACCTCCACCGGTGAGTTCGTGAAAAGCAGCGGCCCGGGTTGGATCCCGTGGAGGAGAAAGGCTCCCATCATGACCGCGGTGGCGCCGCTTCCGGGGATGCCGAGGGCGAAGAGATGCATCATCGCACCTCCGGTGGAGCCGTTGATGGCCGTCTCGGAAGCCACCAGGCCTTCCCAGACCCCCGTGCCGAAAAGCTGCGGTTGCTTGGAGCACTGCCTTTCGACGCCGTAGCTGACAAAGGAGGTGACCGTGGCTCCGGCTCCCGGTAGAGCGCCCATGCCGACCCCGACCCCGAGTCCGCGCAGCAAAGAGCCTTTGATCTCCCAGAACTCGCGGAGCGAAGGAACATGCACCTTGGGACGCAGCCTCGCAACGCCTTCGCCGGTCTTTCCCTTCTCGCACAACTGCTCGAGCACTTCGCCGATAGCGAATAGCCCGATCAAAACGATGGTGAAGTTGATCCCTGTCTCCAGCAGGCGCGAGCCGAAGGTAAAGCGCGGCGCCCCGTAGATTTCGTCGATACCGATGGTTCCCAGCAGCATCCCGAAGAACAACGAAATAAAAGCCGTGCTTACGGATTTGCTCTCGATGACGACGACGCTCACCATGCCCATGAACACGACTGCAAAATACTCGGCGGAGGAAAACGACAGGGCGATCTTGGCAAAGGGCGGCGACAGGAGGGTCATCAGCACGCCGCTCACGACCCCCCCGATGGCCGAGCACATGATGGCCATGCCCAGCGCCTTTGAAACGAAACCCTTCTTGTTGAGCTTGTAGCCTTCCCAGGTGGTCGGTACATTCATGGGATCCCCGGGGATGTTGAACAGGATCCCCGTGATCGATCCTCCGAAGACCCCGCCGCAGTAAATCCCGCTCATGAGCAGCAGAGAAGGGACGATCCCCATGATGTAGGTGAACGGCAGGACGAGGACGATGGCATTCATCATCGTGATGCCCGGCAGCGCCCCGGCCAACACGCCGATGACAAGGCCGGTGGCCATCATGGTGAAGTTGAATGGTTCGAGAACATTGCCAAGACCCGTGAAAAAAAGCTCCCATCCGCCCATAACGTCACTCCTCAGTTTCTCATTGTATGAACAAGACCCGATAGATGAACAGGGTAATGTCGTCGAAGATCCAGTCGCCCCGGGGCAGGGGGATGTAGACGACTTTCACGAAAAGATAGAGAAGCGCAATGGTCCCCAAGACCGAAATGAGCAGCATCCGTAACCGCTTTTTCTCCCCGGCCAGTCGCATGAACAGCCAGAAAAACGAAACCGAGGAAATCGGGAAGCCCAGGAAACCGATGGCCGGCACCACCAGAACAATCATGGCGATCATCAGCGCCAGCTTGCGGTTGTCCATCGCCTTCAGCGCGTTCGCACCGGCTTTGGCTGGCTGCCCACGCTGTTTCAGCACTTCGAACAGCTTGAACGCCGCGGCGAGCGTAATCGACAGCAGACACATCTTGGGCCAGAACGCGGGCCCCAGTTGGCCGGGCGGGGTCGGCCCGATGTTCAACTGCGCATAGAGGTATCCTATCAGGCCGAACGAAAGGAAAAACACGGGTCCTCCGACAGCCTTGGCCCACGGAAGTTTTTGATTCTGATTTGCCTGGATGTTCATCGTATGGACCTCCGCCTCTTATTTGATCATCCCGAATTCCTTCATGAACTTTTCCAGGGCGGACATCTCTCCTGCGACCCAGGTCCTGAACTGCTCCGGCCCCATGAAGCTGTCCTCGGAAGCATACTGGTCCGCGTTGAACTTCTTCCACTCCGGCGTCTGCATGGCTTTTTGAAAGGCGTCGGAAAGTGACTTGATCCGCTCCGGGGCAACCCCTTTCTTGGCGATTATGCAGCGAAACTGCGGCAGGTAGACCTCTAAGCCGAGTTCCTTGGTACATGGCACGTCGGGGAACGCCGGGAAGCGTTTTTCAGAAAATACCAGGACCGGCTTCAACTGCTTCGCGTCCAGGTACTGCCGGATGTCGCCGGCCTGTTCGTAGAGCGCGTCGTTGTGGCCGCCCAGAGTGGCCGCGTAGCGTTCGCCGGGGTTGGCGTTGGGCACCAGCGTCATCCGGTAGCCCTTGCTTGCGAGAAAGCGCAGGCACACATCGTCGATGGTGTTGAAGCCCAGGCCGCCGACTTTGACCTTGCCCGGGTTTTCCTTGGCGGTTTTCAGCAAATCCTGAATGGTAGCATAGGGGCCGTCGACCTTCACGAAGAGAAACGATGGCATCAGCTGGGTGCGGACCACCCATTCTATGTCGTCGAGCTTGTAGCGGGCCGTTCCGGACGGGATCGTGCAGAGGGTATCGGCGATATAGTTGGCGACGGTGTAGCCGTCGGTTTTGGCGGCCAGAAGATCGGTGGTTCCCGAGTTGCCGGAGGCTCCCGGTTTGTTGGAAACGGGGAGAGGAACGCCGAGGAAGGGTTCGGCCAGCTTGCCGAGCACGCGCACCATCTGGTCCGACCCGCCGCCGACACCCCAGGTGCAGATGAAATCGATCGGCCGCGAAGGGTATTTCTCCTGGCCGAAAGCAAAAGAAGCACCCAGAATCAGAGTCAACGCCAATGCGAATCCAACCCAATTCAGTCCGTTGCGTTTCATGGTGATTGTCCTCCAATTCGTTCTTGAGAGGGATCCCGAGTTAAAATCTTTTCCACGCCGCCATTCTCTATGATCTCAACCAATCGTCCCGGTGAAAATCTGTCATTGCCCGATGCGGGAAACACGTGACTATGTTTACTCTCCACCGAGATAGACGCGGCCGATCTTGGTTCTCAAGGTGTTCAGTTCCTCAGGGCTTGGAGGCGGTGTCACGGCCACTTCCGGCGCAAAGAGGAGCGGGAAGCCGGTCGCCTCCTGGATTTTTTCGCGGGTGATACCGGGGTGCAGCGATATCACCCGCATGCGCTTGGACCCGGGCTCGAAGTCCATGATGCCCAGATCCGTGATCACCCGGTCCGGGCCGCCGCCCCGCAGGCTGGCCGCCCTCCGCGAATCGCCCCCCTGAAGGTGGCCCGGGCTGGTGATGTATTCCACCCGCTCCAGGAAGCGGCGTTTCTCGTGCCGGATGATGATGAGCACCCGTTTGGCACAGGAGGCTATCGGGTTGGCGCCGCCGCTGCCCGGGAAGCGCTTCTTCGGCTTGGCATAATCGCCGACGCAGGTGGCGTTGAGGTTCCCGTACATGTCGATCTGTGCCCCGCCTAAAAACCCTAAATCCGCCAAACCCCTCTGGACCAGAAAGCCCAGGGCTTCCAGGATGTTGCGCACGAAGGAAGGCTTGGCGGCGCCGAGCAGCCGGGTGTCCGCCACGGACAGGCTCGCGTGCAGCGGCATAAGGTCGCCGATGCCCGTCTCGACGATGTAATTGAGGTTGGGCGCATGGGTGTTCATGGCAAGTGCGGTCGCCGCCATGGGCAGGCCCGTGCCCACGATGGCCACCTCGCCCTCCCGGATTTGTCGGGCCGCGGCCACGATCATCATCTCGTTGCGGGTGCACTCGTCGGGCAGATCGCCGGTGAAGCCGCCACAGGTGACCACTTCTGCGATTTCCGAAGAATACCCCAGCCGGGGGTCGTAACGCAGGCGCTGCATGCGCGAGGGAGACAAGGCCTTGTCCAGGTACTCTTTGAAATCCCTGACGTCGAGAATGTACTTCTGGATGTAGGCTTTGAAGGACGCCGCGTCGCGGGCCGCCTGCTGGTATTCCTGCAGGGCCTCGTAGTCGTAGTCATAGTGTCCCGGCGAGGCCGTCGGATGGGCGCCCCACGGTTCGTGGATGAGTGCGTCGACCCGGTAGGAGGGGATCAGGGTATCCTGCGGCTTCTGGCGGATTTCCTCGGTCGTCACGATCTGTTCGGCCACGACGATGAGCTGACGCGAGGCCTTGGCGATGAACTCGTCGGCAAAGGCCGTGCCTTGGATCTGGGTGTTGCCGAACTCGTCCGCCTGGGTGGCGAAGACCACGGCCAGGTCCGGCGTGCAGGCCGGCAGAATCGCATAGGTTTCCCCCGTGAAGGGGCAGGGGCCGATCTGCACTTTTTTTGCTTCCAGCGCCTGGTAAGCAACGATATCCGAGCCGAGCTCGGCCTTGGTGGGGATGAAGGAGATCCCCAGCGCGCCCGCCAGGTAGCGCATGGTCATGCCGAGGTGCTCGAAGTCCTCGGATTTGAGGCTTCCGCCCTCGACGGCACGGCAGAAATTCCGCGGCAACCCCAGCCGTTCCATGTTGAGGCAGCCGGATTCCACGGACTTGACCAGGCCGGCACCGATCAGGATATCCACCCCATAGGCGGGGTTCACGCTCGAGACGTGCAGGTTCCCGATTGCCTGGCGGATGATTTCGTGAGAGACGCTCATGGCGTTGCGGCACAGGGAAAACCCGCCAAAACCAATGTGCATCCCCGGTTTGATGAACCGGGCAACCGCCTCCCGGGTCTTCATGAGCTTGCTTTGCATGCGCTGCGTTCCTCCTGTCAAAGGCCTTGCTTGTTCCGATACGAAAACCGAATCACCGAGTTCCGATGAATGCTCGCGCACAAAAACGGATTATTTCAAGGGCCCCCAGGGAAAAAGCCCCCTGTTCTCCTCCACGTACCTGGCCAGCCCTTCGATGTGCTGCTGCATGCGCCGGCCGGCCAGATCCCCGTCGCGTTTTTCGAAGGCCTGAATCATTTCCAAGTGCTCGGACAGAGCGTTCCGGGCACGGTTTCCGAGCCGGATCGTCTGCATGCGCACCATGCGCATGTGGTCGTAGATGTTGGCCGCCATCTCCTGGAGCTTCTGGCAATGGCTGAGCTTCAGGACGAACTCGTGAAAGATCACGTTGGCGACAGAGAATTCGTCTACCTGGCCCGCCACGCTGCGCGGTGTGAACCCTGCGAACATGGCCCTCATCTGCGCAACGTCCTCAACGGTGACGTGCCGGACCGCCAGTTTGGCGGCCATGCCTTCGAGTGCGGCACGGACGTATAGGATTTCGATGATCTCCTGCCGGGTCTTGCGGACCACGAACACCCCCTTGCGCGGCTCAACCCGCAAAAAGCCCTCGTCGACCAGCCGTCGGATGGCATCCCGAAGGGGGGTCCGGCTGATTTTCAGGCTCTGTGCCAGGTCGCGCTCATCCAGCCTGCCCTCGGTGGTGGCGTCCATGCCGAGGATGGTTTCCTTCAAAGCATTGTAAGCCAAACCAGACAGGCTGTCGGGGGTCGACAGGGGCAGGAGGCAGACTTTGGGTGACGACTCAGCCGTTTTTCGTTGCATGTGCTATGACCTCCAAGACCGTAGAAAATGGCGGCGCCGCAGACCTCTTGAAATGCTCACAACTCGCCGTGGTTGCTGCGCTTTCGAATCGGCCGGTACCTTGCCCTCAGGAGGGATCCGAGGTTGTGAAACCATTTCTATCCTTCCGGCCGCAGGTCACCGGCCATATTTAGACCAGAGCGAACCCCAGATCTCCTCTTCCGTGGGCTTTACCACCGGCAGCGGCTCCGAGACCCAGGTCACATTGATGAAATGCTTCCAGTGGATATTCTCGGTGGTAATGTTGCCGCCCCAGGTGCCGCACCCCAGCGTGACCGTAGAGGGCATGCCGTTGTGGAAATGGCCCCCGGCGGACGGTGCATGGGCCTGGCGGACCAGGATCCGGCTGACCTTGGCCGCCGAGGCCACCCGGTGGATGTAGTCGGAATTGAAGGTATAGATGCCGCAGGAATGCCCCAGCCCCGCATAGCCGTGGAGCCTTGCGATCTGTTCGATGGCCTCATCGATCGTCTGGTATCGCCAGAGTGCCAGGACGGGAGATATCTTTTCGCCGCTGAAGCGCTCCTGCCCCGGCTTCTCCCCGATCACCATGAGCATCCGGGTGGTGTCCGGGACATTGATGCCGGCGTCGGCCGCGATCCGGCGGGCGGAAATCGCGACGACCTTTGGGTTGAGGGCCACTTCGCCAGTTTTGGCGTTCGCCACCCACATCCAGTTTTCAAGCCGGGCCTTTTCTTCGGCATTGCAAAGGTAGCCGCCCTGTTGCTTGAGTTCCGCCACCATTCGGTCGAAAACGCCGGCCTGGATCAGCAGGGAATTGTCGGAACTGCAGGAGGTGGCGTTGTCGAAAGATTTGCTGATCCGGATCTTCTCGGCCGCATCGGCCAGGTCGGCATCTTCGGCCACAACGATGACAGGGTTGCCGGCTCCCACACCGTAAGCGGGTTTGCCGCTGGAATAGGCGGCCTTGACCATTACGGCACCGCCGGTCGCCAACACCAGGTCCACCTGGCGCATGAGCTCCTGGCTCAGGGCCACGCTGGGCTCCTCCACGTATTGAACCAGATCAACCGGGGCGCCGACCTTGCGCAGCCCCTCCCGCATGAATTCGCAGACCACCCGGCAGGAGCGCTTGGCTGCCGGGTGGGGTGCAAAGATGACGGCGTTGCGGCCCTTCAGGATTCCCGTCCCGTTGCTGGCCAGTGTTGCCGTGGGGTTGGTCACCGGCGTGAGGGCCCCGATGACGCCCACCGGTTTGGCGTATTTCGTGAGCCCCCGGGCTTCGTCCCGTTCGATCACACCGACGGTCTTGGCATGCTTGATGTCCCGGCAAACCCCGAAGACCTTGACCTTGTGTTTGGTGATTTTGTCCTCGTAGACACCCTTGCCGGTCTCTTCCACGGCGATCTTCGCGCAGGCGGCGATGTTGTCGTCCTTGTAGACCTGCCAGGCCACCGAGAGGGCGACCTCGTCGATCTGCTCCTGGGTATAATTTTCGACCTGTTTCTGTGCGGCGCGGGCCGTTGCCACCAGAGCGCCGATGATTTCCGCGTTGCTCGACATGTCGATTTCCTTTCAATGTCCTTTCACCGTACCGCTCCGATGGCGGCCGGAGTTTGAAATAATCTATCTGGTATACCAAACACCAGATTCCAATAATTGTCAATATTTTTCTCCGGCCAGTTGAATTAGGAATTACCGCAGGTGGGGGAAACAGCCGCTCGGGTCTTGGCAAGAGCGTTGAAAAACAAGCATCAGGCCGTTCGCCAAGGCGTGCGTGGTTTCCGAAAGCGCAGCCTATTCGGCCGAAAGGTGAGCATTTACCAAAGCCGCACAACGCCGGTTCCCGGCCTCAGGCGCGGTTTTTCAACACCTTTGGCTGTCGAACCGGCGGTGGGGCATAACCGGTTCCTGCGGTCGCTTCCATGGCCAAGACGCCGTCGCACCGGATGGCGCGCAGTGCGATGATGCGGCTTTTTTCTCGTTGGCCGATCAGCTGTATCGGCTGATCGACAAAGACCGGCGCTTTTCCTCGAAAGCGGAACCAGGTGACGGGGTCTCCGGCCATCCTTGCGGCAAGCAGGGCCAGGCGGGTCGCTATCAGTGGACCATGCACGACGATACCGGGATAGCGCTCAACGTCGCGCGCATAGTCGGCGTCGTAATGGATTCGATGCCCGTTATAGGTCAGCGCAGAATAGCGAAACAGCTCCTGCGTCTGCGGGCGCCATTCGCATGAGATCTGCCCAGGTTCTGGCGGCATAAAGGGCTGCACCTTCGGCATCGTTGCCGGGCCTGGCGGATCAAGGTAGACGAGCGTCCGCTGCTCGGTCCCAACCTCAGCGCTGTTCTGCGCGATCGAACACTGAATGGTTACAAAGAGGAGCGGTCCGGATGTCCCGCTCTTTTCTTCAATCGCATCGATCCGTTCAACAAATGTGGCCTCAACACCGGTCCGGAGTTCAGCGAACATCTCGATATGGGAGCCGGCAAACATTCGCCGTTCGAGGCGGGTCGCCGGCAGAAAATCCCCTCTCGCCGGGTGCCCATCCCTTCCAATGCGGCTGTTGGCAACCGATTCGCTGAAGAAATAGACCCAATGCCACGGCACGGGCACCATGCCGGACGTGGTGCCCCGTGGAAGATCAAGCAGGTCGGTCATGCGGTCGATCGATGCCGGATCAAGCCAAATGGTCTTTCGGCGTGTTCGCCCGATCACTTCGGAAAGATTATGAGTTGGCATGTCAAATAGGCCCTTCTCTATGATTGAACCGCGGCCAACCCCGGATCCGGTGTCGGCGTAGCCGCGTCGTGTGACTTTCGCCTGGTCCGGCCCGTTCGGCTTCTATCCAGCCGTTCATGCCCAAGGCCCTTCCGCTTCACCCGTGCGGCTGCGGTGGGGCTTTTTTGGGCAATAACACGATCAGCAGGACCATTCCGATCGCGGCGCTGAGCACCGAGCCCGCCAGTATCCCCACCTTGGCGGTACCAAGCATGGCTCCCTGCAGGGCCAGCCCGGAGATGAAGATGGCCATGGTGAATCCGATTCCGGCTAAAAAGCCGCCGCCGGTCAATACCCCCCAGGTGACACCGCTCGGCTGCCGGGCCAGTCCGGTCTTCACCGCAAGCCAGCTGAAAAGGAGCACGCCGAACGGCTTGCCGAGCACAAGCCCCAGCATCACGGCCACCGCCACCGGGTCGGCCAGATCCGCAACCTCAAACCGCACGCCCGCATTCGCCAGGGCGAACAGCGGCATGATCGCAAACCCCACCCACGGGTGCAGGCCGGTTTCGAAGCGCTCGAGCGGCGCGATGGACCCGCGCGCCGCAAGCTCCATCTGGCGCAGCACGGCGTAGCGCTCATTGGCGGCGCGCCGGCCTTCACCGCGCATGAAACGCAAGGATCTGTCGATGATCAGGCCGAGGCGCCGCTCGCTGATCCTCGCCCGCGTAGGGGTGAGAAAGCCGACGATAACCCCCGCGATGGTGGCGTGGACGCCGGACGCGTGCACCGCGTACCAGACCCACAGCGCCAGGAACAGGTAGATCGCCTTGTTGTGCACCCCCAGCCGCATGAAACCGATGATGATGGCGACGGCGACGAGACTGGCGGCCAGGGCGGCCCAGTTGACGTTGCCGGTGTAGCCGATCGCGATCACCAGGATGGCGCCGATGTCGTCGGCGATGGCGAGCGACAGCAGCATGATCCTCAGGCCTACGGGGATGCGGGATCCCAGCACCGCCAGGCAGCCCACCACGAAGGCGATGTCCGTCGCCATGGGAATGCCCCAGCCGCGTTCGCCCGCGGCCCCGTGCTGCAGCAGCAGGTAGATTGCCGCCGGCACGATCATGCCGCCCAGGGCCGCCGCAAGCGGCAGGGCCGCGCGCCGGAATTCACGGAGTTCACCCAGCACCAGCTCGCGTTTGACCTCCAGGCCGATCACATAGAAAAAGATCGCCATGAAAAAGTCGTTGATCCACTGCTGCACGGAGAGCTCCAGGTGAAAACCGCCCAGCCGGAATCCGGCCGGCTGCTGCCAGAATCGCAGAAAGGCTTCGCCCAGCGGCGAGTTGGCGGCGGCCAGGGCGACGGCTGCCGCCGCCAGGAGCACCACCCCGCTCGCCGACTCGATGTGCATGAAGTGCCGGATCGGTGCGATGATGACGTGGATGGGCTGCCGGGGCAAGAGATCAGCCGGTTTCGATTCGCTCGCCATGACGCTCCAGATGATGCTCCAACCTCATTGCTGAATACGCTTTGCGTGGGTCAATTGAACCGTTACGGCCGGGAGTCTGTATAATATTTTTCCCCAGGGCTGTCTAAAGATAAATTGCAGCTTGAATTCGCACGCCTTGGCGCTCTCCTGGGAAGCCGAGCAATAACCGGATCAATCAGGGATGCCCGCTAAGAGCGGATACGCATTGACGGGCGTCATGTCCCGGGATCGCAGGAGCATAAGGTGCAGGTGAGTCGGAGAGCGCTCGGGGTAGGCGTTGGTACCGGTGCGGCCCAGCGTGGCGATCACCTGGCCGCCGGCCACCCGTTCGCATAAAGCGACCCGGATATCCTGAAGGTGCGCATAGTAGGAAAACAGCCGAAGGGCCGGGTGGTAGATCCATAGGTAATTGCCGCCGCGGTTTCCGTTGGACGGCAGCTCCGGCGTCCATTCCCCGCAGGTGGACAGCACGACCCCATCGGCAACGGCCAGGATCTCGACGCGCTTCCCGGTGCGATCGTCGAGACCGTCCTGGTTGCCGTCGTAGACGAAGATGTCCTGGGCGGGGTGTCCGATGCGCCGGTTTGGACCAACGAACTGGTAGCGGCTGGGTCGATATCCGCTCCCGTGCCTGCCCCCCACATGCTTCAGGCCATAGCCCTTCACCGGGAAAAACGGGCGGCCGTCAAAGCGCTCGGCGAAGTAGGCGTGCTGCAGCACGTCCCACCAGCAGCGGATTTCCTTCAGACCGTCTTCATACGAGATCTGCTCGTCCCGCACGCGCCGCTCGAACCGCTGCCAGTCATCTTCCCCGCCGCACAACGCCGGCAAAGTCCACATCAGGATAACGTCCAGGCAAAATACGCACAAACCTATATGATGCCATTTGCGGGCTGCTGTCATCGGGAGGCCATCTCGGGCTGGACCGGGCGGACCGGCAGCGTGACGGTGAAAATGCTTCCGCCTCCCGGTGAGCTCACGGCCGTGATATCCCCGCCGTGAGCTCGCGCAACGGCGCGGGCGAAGCTCAGGCCCAGGCCCGCCCCGGTCTGGGCGCGGCTGGGGTCGCCGCGGTAGAAGCGCTCGAAGACGTGCGGCAGGTCGGTTGCCGAGATGCCGGGGCCGGTGTCCCGCACCTCGATCTCCACCCGGCCGCCGGCCGGGGAGCGGACCGCGACATCCACGCGGCCGCCGGCGTGCGTGTATTTGATGGCGTTGTCCAGCAGGTTTCCGACCATGCGCTGGACGAGGCGGATGTCGCCGGCCAGTGCGAGGCGCTCCGGCCCGCGGCCGTCGAGCGCGATCCCCTTTTCTTCCGCCGGGGCCTGGAACAGCCGGCAGGCATCCCGCACCAGGGCCGCGATGTCCATCTCCGCAAGCTCCGGCCGGATGACCCCGGCCTCGGTGCGGGAGATGAACAGCATGGTGTTGATCATCTCGATCAGCCGGTCGCACTCCTCGATGGCGCTCGCCGCCATGGTTTCGTAATCTTCCGGCGACCCGCTGCCCAACAGCGCCAGCTCGGCCTGGCCCCGGATGCGGGTGATGGGGCTTTTCAGGTCGTGGGCGATGTTGTCGGTCATCTCCTTGATGCCGCTCACCAAAGTCTGGATGCGGTCGAGCATCCGGTTGAAGGTGACGGCGAGCTGGTCGATCTCGTCCTCCCGCCCGGTCACCGGCACGCGCTCGGTCAGGCTGCTGCCGGATATGCGGCGGGCCGTATGGGTGACGTTTTCCACCCCCGCCAGCGCCCGCCGCGCCATGAACCAGCCGATCACGGCCGCCAGGATGAACAGCACCGCCATGATGGCCACAAAGGTTCTCTGGAAGGCGTCGATGATGCGCGTGAGGTCGTCCATGGCCTGGCCGAGGTGGACGATCAGGCCCGGGCCGAGGAGGGCATACACCACCCGGATCTCGTGGCTGCGGTCCGGCGAGCTGACGGTGGCAAACAGCGGCTCGCCCTGTTCGAGCATGCGGCTGATCGCCTCCTTCGCGACCGGGATGTTGAGGAAGTAGGACATGTTCGAGGACGAGAAAACCCGGCCGTCGGGATAGACCAGCTGGATGAAGATCTTCTTTTCACCAGCCGCCTGGGATTCGAGCACGGCCTGGCGCTTCACGGCCTCGATGCCCTGCCGCAGCATGACCGACGAAAAGGAGCGCACCTCGCCCAATAGGTCCTGGTCGGTGCGGCCCCGGATCGTGGAGGTGATCAGGTAATAGAAAAAGGCAAAGGCGATGCCGGCGGAGAGCAGAAAAATGCCCGCATACCAGAGGGTCAGGCGCAACGCCAGGCTGTGGCGGAGGCTAGGCAGACGCTTTAACGACATACCCGACCCCGCGCACGGTGTGTATGAGTTTGACGGGGAAGGCCTTGTCGACCTTCTCCCGCAGCTTGTAGATCCGCGACTCCACCACGTTGGTCTGGGGGTCGAAGTGGTAGTCCCAGACGTGCTCCATGATCATGGTCTTGGACACCACCCGGCCGGCGTTGCGCAGCAGGTACTCGAGCAGCGCGAACTCAAGGGGCTGGAGTTCGATGGGAGCTTCTCCCCGAAACACCTCGCGGGTGATGAGATTCATGGACAGGTCCGCGAAGGACAACCGGATCGGCTCGACCGCGTCCGTACTGCGACGGATCAGCGCCTGCAGCCGGGCCAGGAGTTCGGAAAAGGCAAACGGCTTGGCCAGATAATCGTCCGCACCGGTCTGCAGACCCTTCACTCGGTCCTCCACCGCGCCCTTGGCGCTCAGCACGATGATAGGGGTCTTCACCTTCTCGGCTCGCATGGTCTTGATGAGCTCGAGCCCGCCCAGTTTGGGGAGCATGACGTCGACGACGGCAGCATCGTAGGGCTCCGTCAGGGCGAGATCCAGTCCCTGCTCGCCGTCCGCCGCATGATCGACGGCAAAGCCTTCGGCCTTCAGCCCCTTCAAAATGAAGGAGGCGATTTTAGGGTCGTCCTCGACGAGAAGTATGCGCATGGGTATCACCAGCTCAAGGGTCAAAGCTGAAAGGGGTAGCCAATTGCGTCCGATACGCCGATAGTTGTTATTCGACTTTGAACTTTCGGCTTCGAGCTTCGAGCTCAAGGGCGGACACGTCCGGCAATCGCCACCCAGCCTTCCTGCAGCCGGACGTCCTTCACTTCGAAATCCATGGCCGTCATCCGGCCGACGACGAGGTTCTTGTTCTCCTCGATGATTCCCGAGCAGATGAAAATTCCGCCAGGTTTAAGCACCCTCGAAACGTCGACGAGCAGCTCGAGGACGACATGGGTGAGGATGTTGGCGGCGACGACGTCGAACCGGCCCTTGATAGGCGCGGCGAGCGATCCTTGAGCCAGGTGGAAGCGGTCCGCACCGATCCCGTTGCGGCCCAGGTTCTCGGAGGCGATGCGCACGGCCAGTTCGTCGCGGTCAACGCCGCACAGCCGCCCCGCCCCGAGTTTTCCGGCGGCGACCATCAGGATGCCGGAGCCGGTCCCGATGTCCAGAAACGAGTCTCCCGGTTTCAGCTCGTTCTCGATCAGCCGCACGCACAGGGAGGTCGTCGGGTGCGTGCCGGTCCCAAAGGCCATGCCGGGATCGATTTCAATCACGATGTCATCGGGCCGGGCATCGTAATCGCGCCAGGAGGGCTTGACCACGATGCGTTCGCCGATCTTCTGCGGCCAGAAGAACGCCTTCCAGGACTCGGCCCAGTCCTGCTCGTCCACCTGCCGGTAGCTGACGCGGTACAGGAGACCGAGCTGGTTGCCCATCCGGGCGATTGCATTCTCCAGCTGCGCGCGCCGCCGGTTCAGCCGGTCATCCCCCGGCAGGTACCCGATCACGGCGTGGGCGGATGGCCGCGCCACGGCATCCTCCGCCCAGTCTTCGACCGGCTCCATGCCCGGGTCCTCCACCACCACGCCCTGCAGGCCGAAATCGAAGAACACCCCCGCAACGAGGTCGCCGGCAAGCCCCGCGTCGGGGTGGTCGAAAGTTATTTTGGCTTCGATGTATTTCATGGACAAAAAAACGGGGTTCACCACTGTTCAAAAAGAACTGACCTCTCAGCGATCCTTGCGTTTCAAGCGCAGCGGGCGGTGAGCCGTTCAATTCCGAATTTCTCCTTCGGTGGATTAAAGTAGCCGAACTTGAGCTTCGGGAACCCGCGCCGAACTTCCCGGATCAGCACCTCCATCCCCATCGGTGCCCCCAGCGGCGCGGCGGCGGCCATGGACTTCCAGTAGCGCAGTGGGTCGAAGTTAAGATTGCGCCACTGGATCATGCGGACGGGGCGCGCGGCCATGAAGGCGAAGAAGGCCTCGGCCTCCTCGGGCGTGTCCGTAAAGCCGGGGGAGTTGAGGTAGTTGATCGAGACGAATTTGCCCTTTTCGAGGGCGGTGTCGATGCTGCGCAGCACGTTGTCGAACGTGTACCCCCGGGGCCGGAAATAGGCCTCGTAGCACTCCCGGCGCACGCTGTTCATGCTGACCCGGATGCTGTCGAGGCCCGCGTCGCAAAGCCGCCCGACGGCCTCCGGACGGCTCGCGTTGGTGTTGAGGTTGATGGTGCCGCGGCCTGTCCGGGAGCGGATCATCCGGATAGCGGGCTCGATCACGCGGGCCGCGGACAGGGGCTCGCCCTCGCAGCCCTGACCGAAGCTCACCACGGCCCGGCGCACCCGGCCGATGTGAAATAGGGCCACCTCGGAGATCTCAGCCGGCGACGGGGTGAAGGCGATCCGCTCCTGGGTGCAGCTGATGCCACTCTTCTTCTGCAGCGACAGGCAGCCGAGACAGCGGGCGTTGCAGGTTTTGGCGGTTGGAAGCGGGGCCTCGTAGCGGCCCAGGAAGAAGTTTTTCCCGGCCGGGCAGCCGTAGCGCAGGGCGCAGGTTTCCAGGTGCTGCCGCAACCGGTTTCCAGGCATGCGCCAACGAACGGCCCGAACGCCGGCGCTGACATCCGTGGGCTTCATGCGGCGCAGGTCCTGGCGCGGCTCGGCGTCGACCCGGATCGCGGCCGAGCGGAACTGGCCGCGGTGCCAGCCCGCCGCGCCGTAGGAAAAAAGCGGCAGCATGCGCGCCCGGCTGTGTTCGCGGAAGGCGCTGACGTGGGTGATGACGTACCCCGGCGAGTTGAAGACCGCCACGGGGAAGACAGGCTCGCCCGGCGCGTGCGGGTTCTCGTGCAGTTTCTCGAACTCGCCGGCGGCGATGTTGAAGAGCACCGGCTCGCGGTCGGGCAGGTACATGAGCTCGCTGCCGTAAGGCGCCACGATGGACTCCGTCACCGTGAGCGCTGCCACATGCCCACCGGCCATCCCCGCCGCGGCATAGCCCGGAAGCTCGAAGATGGCGCCGTTCCCGTCGGATACGACTGCACGCAGCCAGTTCATTTCTTCAGTTATCTTCACGATGGCCTCAATCCGATCGTCCGGGACGATGTTCGTCACGAAGGAACATCACGCAGCGTGAACCTCGGCCGTCGGCCTTGATCACGAAGGGCTGCGGCAGGCGCACGTGGGCGGCGAAGCCGGTTTCGGCCGCGCGGGGTTGCGCACCGAGCCAGGCCCAGTCCAGGCGGTCGTCCTTGTCGGGGTTGACCGTGCAGTAAGTGATTTCGAGCGTGGTAATGTTGTGGAAAAAGTGCGAACCCTGGGAGGGCTCGACCTTGAGCTCGGGCGCCGTGGTCTCCACCATGGCGCCCACGCCGCAGATCTCCGCCCAACTCACCGGGATCCCCAGCCAGCGGTCGGCCGAACCCCAGCGCCCCGGTCCGATCAGGAGGTACTTGCGTCCCTCCTTGACCAGCCGGCTGTTGAGCTGCCCGAGCTCGCGAGCGATCTCGGGGGTCCGGCGCACATCGAAGGCCTCCGGCTTCACGTAGACGATGTCGGCGATCTCGGTCTTCTCCCCGTTGCCGAGGGATTGGGAGGAGATGCAGAACGACCGTGCGGCCTCCGCTTCCCGGATGTTGACCTGCACGAGCTCGGCCCGCGCCGTCATGGGCCTCACCTGGAGAAAGGCGAACTCGGGCGGCCCGCCCGTGACCGGCCTCAGATTCACCGAGAACTCGATCTCGACCGGGCTGCCGATTCCCTCCTGCCCCAACGCAAGCGCATCCGACAGCAGCGGCGCCAGCGGGAAGAGGTCGTATTTAAGCACCGGGGAGAAGGTCAGCACCGGGTGGCCGGCCGGGTCGTAGCTGTCCCGGATGCGGCCTTCGTCGGGCAGAAAATACCCGGCCAGCGTCATCACGGCCGGGTCGGCGGCGGCATCGGCCACCTCGCGTTTTTCCAGGTTGGCGTCCTCGCTGATCCCCAGCACCGGGTAGGGACCGCCGAGCCTGAGGCTGTAAAAGAAACGCTGGCAGTTCTCGAGGATGTCGTTCACGGTCGAGCGCTGGGGCAGAACCTGCGGGTGCCGGGGCGAGAACCGCAGGGACTTTTCACCCTCCATGACGGTCTTGCCCAGGCCCAGGGCGACGGCCGCGATCCCCTCCTCGGGTTTCATCTGGCCGAACGGGTAATAGTTGTAAGACTGGGCCACGCCGGAGATCGCCGGGTAGAAATACCGGCCGCAGGGCTCGCCCACGAGCTGCTGGATGATCACGGCCATCTTCTCCTCCTCGGTGCGGTGCCCGACCCGCCGGGAGAAGGCCTTGGGGCTTTGAAAGTAGGTGGACGCATAAACCAGCTTGATGGCGGCGATGAGCTGTTTCAGGCGCACGTCGAGGCTCGGGTGGTCGTTGGGAAGCATGTACGTGCGATAGAGACCGGCGTAGGCCCGGAACTTGGCGTCCTCGAGCAGGCTCGACGAGCGCACGGCCAGGGGATAGGTGATCCGCGCCAGGTAGGCTCGCAGGTCGTCTGCGATTGCCTGCGGGAAGGCTGCCTTTTCAAAGCCCGCGGCCACCTCCGCGTCGGGCGCGTCGTGGGTGGCGAAATGCTTCAGGTCGTTTCCCCCGACAAAGGCGTCGAAGCCGTCGGTGGTGATCACGAGCGACTGGGGGATACCGAGCTTGATCCCCTGGTAGGTCCTGTGGATGTCCGTGACGCGCTGCAGGAGGTTGGCCATGAAGGCCAGGCCCCGGGCCTTGCCCCCGAGACTGCCCTTGCCGACCTTGAAAAAATCCGTGTCCAGGTCGAAGCCGCCGGCCTCGAAGTTCACCACGACGCCTTTTTGCCGCCGACTGCGGCGGGCGTGGATGATCGAAACCAGGTATTGGCGGTGGCTCTCGACATCCTGGAAATCGGCTTCGCGCAGCGGCCGCATCTTGCTCGCCAGCATGATCTCCGTGCGGGCGAAGAGCCAGCGCGAGAAGTCGTTGCGGTTGCTGTGATAGGCGAACGAATCCTCCGGGATTTCGGCCATCAGGTTTTCCAGGCTGCGCAGGGTGGAGGCCCGGGCGATCTCCTCGCCGGTCGGCCGGCGGAAGACGAAATCGCCGAAGCCGAGGTGCTCCCTGAAAAAGGCGTGGACCTCCTCGTGCAGGCTGGGCGAGTGCTTGTGGACAAAGTTGGCCGGGATGCCGGCAGCGCGCTCCGCGTTGGAGGCGTCGGAGCTGGTGAGCAGGAGCGGGATGTCGAACCGTTCGCGCTTGATGCGCTTGAGGAAATCGACGCCGGCGGCATCGTCGGGCCTGCCGTTGCGGGGATAGCGTACGTCGGAGATCACCCCCAGGATATACGGCTGGTAGGTCTCGTAGAGGCGCAGCGCCTCCTCGAAGTTTTCGGCCACCAGGATCTTCGGCCGGGCGCGCATGGTAAGCAGCCGGTGTTCTTCGTTCAGCCCCTCCTCCAGCACGGCCTGGGTCTGGGAGACCACCTCCTTGTAGAGCAACGGCAGCAGCGACGAGATGTAGATGGGCGAATCCTCCACGAAGAGGATGACCCGGATCCCCGCCGAGGAGGTGTCGTGACCGACGTTCAGCCGGTCTTCCGCGCTCTTGATCAGGGACACCAGCAGATCCGTATTCCCGGACCAGACAAAGGTCCGGTCGGTCCCGGGCGGTTTGGGGGCCTCCAGTTCGGCCGTTGACGATACATCGGCCTGATGGCGCAGGTGCACCACCGGCAGGTCCGGGTCCCGCTGCTTTATGGCGCGGCCGAGGTCGTAGGCAACCGTGTCCGCCAGGTTCAGCATGGTAAGCACCAGGTCGAACTTTCGACCGGTCAGCGCGGCCAGGGCGGCGGCGACCGTCGGCACCCAGGTGATGCGCGGGGGGTTGCTCAGGTTGAGACCGCGGTATTCATTGATGATGCGCTCGGACAGCCGGCAATCCTCCTCCATGATCCAGGCGTCGTAGGGAGTGGAAACGAGCAGCACGTCCCGCACCTTGCGGGCCATGAGTTCGTGGAAAATCTTGAACTTCGGATCGAAGTCCTGCGCAAAGCTTTCGATGGGAAGCGTCATGCGGGTTGTCCTTATTAGGGCCACGAATATGAATTTGTAGGTTTTCCCGGGGCCGTTGTCAAATGGATGGCGGGGGACCGCAAGGTCCGGAAACCTGAAATCTTGAGACTCGATTTTACAGCCTCCCCGCCGCATGGCTTCCCCGCCGGTTTTCTCGCGCATCCTTACATTGCCCGTTACCCGATAGTCTGCTTTCAACAGCGGTTGAAAAGCTGCGCTATGCAATATCACTTGCCCATTGACATTAAACCCTACAGTTTGGTATCCGATTACCAGTTACGTGCATCACCCTCTCTGCGCTGATCCCGGCCGGCTCCGATACCACTTGCGTCCCCTCATCTGCCCGAGGGTTGCCTATGAAAAGGTACTCGCTTTTCACCAGAGGGCCCCTTGTCCTGATTCTCCTCGCCGCCGGCCTTTTTTTCGGGGCCTGTGCGGAGGGCCCCGACCGGCTCGCGATCGATTTCAGCCAGAAGGTGAACGTCCAGCCAAAGACGAAGCCGCCGCCCGGGGCCGCCTTGAATGTGGCGGTCGCCTCCATGATCTCGCCCGATGAAACTTTCGTGCATTACCAGGCGCTGCTCGAATACCTGGCCGCGAAGGTCGACAAGCGCATCAACCTGATCCAGCGCAAGACTTACGCCGAGATCAACGGCCTGCTCGGAAGCGGCGGAATCGATCTGGCATTCATCTGCTCCGGCCCCTATGCCTCGGGCAGGGACCGCTATCGTTTCGAGGCCCTGGCCGTGCCCCAGGTGCATCAAAAAGCGGTTTACCGGGCCCTCTTGCTCACACACCAGGCAAGCGCCGTCAACCGACTGGAAGATCTGAGAGGCAAGGTCTTCGCTTTCAGCGATCCGGACTCCAACTCCGGCTGTTTCGTTCCAAGCTTCCTTCTGGCCGAAAAAGGGGAGCGACCCAAAACCTTCTTCGGCAAGACCATCTTCACCTACAGCCACGACAACTCCATCCTGGCCGTTTCCAGGTCCCTGGTGGACGGGGCCTTCGTCCACGAGCACATATGGGAATACTATTCACTGAAAAACCCCGCCATCGCCGCCCGCGCAAAGGTCATCTACGCATCGGAGCCCTTCGGCAACCCTCCGCTGGTGGCCTCGGCCTCAATGCCCGAACCCCTGAAAAAACGCATCCGCGAACTGCTGCTCTCCATGCACCAGGACCCCAGGGGGGCGGCGATTCTCGGAGAACTGCTGATCGACCGGTTCATCCCGCCGGACGAGCAATTGTATGACTCCATCCGGTGCATGCTAGTTCAGTCAAGCGTTTTGGAGGACGGCCATGCCGCGACTGCACAGCCTTAAGGGCAGACTGCTGCTGGCCATCACCGTGCTGGTCGTCGTCAGCGGCGTGGTGATCTCATCCCTGGTCGCCTACCGATATAGCGGGATGATTTATTCCGCCGCCACTACCCACGCCGACAATCTCTCCCATCAGATCGCTCTTCAAGCCGCCGACAAGATCCTGATCAACGACCTGGTGTCGCTTCAGAAGCTGATCGACCATCACATGCGCAGCCATTCCTCGCTCTCCTACCTTTTTGTTCTGAGAGACGGCGAAGTGCTGGCGCACAGCTTCGCCGACGGCTTTCCGGCAAACCTGATCGGCGCCAACCGGGCCGACCCCGGCGGCGCGGACAACATCATCCGAATCCAGAACGAAACCGGCGAGGATTTCCTGGACTTCGCGCACCCCATTCTGGAGGGCAAGGCCGGTGTTCTGCGGATGGGCCTGTCCGAGCAGCCCCTGCGTCAGCAGGTCAACGGGCTGTGGGTGCAGATGATGCTGATCACCGCGGCCATCCTCTGCGCCGGGATCACCATCGGCCACCTCTTTCTCAAGCGCATCACCGGCCCGCTGTCGTTTCTAGCCCAGGCGGCCGAAGACATCAGCGGCGGTCGGCTGGACATCCAAGTGCCGGTCTCCGGCAGCGATGAGGTGGGTCGGCTCTCGGCCTCCTTCAACCAGATGGTGGCGCGCATCCAGGACGATACACAGCGCCTGGAAGATAAGAGCGCCGAACTCGATCGGGCCTACCGCCAGACCCGCAACTCCTTCGCCATCGTTCAGGAAGTGGGCAGCCAGCTCACCCTGAACGATGTCTGCGGTTACCTGCTGCGCCGTTTCCAGGAAGTCGTCGCCTGCCGCCGCATGGCGATGCTGGTCTTTCTGGAAAATAAAAAGACGGTGATCATGGTGTCCGAATCCCGGAGCTCCTGCCTCGCGGCAAATTTTTTCGAAACCGCCAGCGCCGCCGTCCAGCGCCTGGACGAAACGGCTTTTCTCAAGCCCGACGCCCTGCGGCCGCCACTTGTCCCGGCGGAGTTCGAAACGGCCCGGCGGCTGGTCATCGCTCCGGTCAGGCATGAAGAGCGGCTGCTCGGTGCCCTGGTCATCGCCTGCAGCGGCGAATGCGTCTGCGACCGAAAAGGTCTGGATGTCATCAACCTGATCTTCCGTCAAACCGCCGGAACCATCCGGCGTGCGACCCTTCAGGAAGAGGAGATCCGCGATCTCCAGGAGCGGGTCGAAAGCTCGGCCGAATTCAGCGGCATGATTGGCAAGGCCCCTCAGATGCGGATCATCTACAAGCTGATCGAGGACACGGCGCCGACGGATGCCACGGTTCTCATCCAGGGTCAAAGCGGTACAGGCAAGGAACTGGTCGCCAAGGCCATCCATCACCTGAGCCCCCGCCGAGACAAGCCTTTCATCGTTATCAACTGCTCGGCCTTCCCGGCAACCCTGCTCGAAAGCGAACTTTTCGGACACGAAAAAGGCGCCTTCACCAGCGCCATCCGCCAGAAAGCCGGCCGCTTCGAGCAGGCTGACGGCGGGACCGTCTTCCTGGACGAAATCGGCGAGATCGCCCCGTCCGCCCAGATCAAGCTCCTGCGGGTGCTTCAAACCCAGAAGTTCGAACGCCTGGGAGGAGAAAAAACCATCCATGTCAACGTGCGGATCCTCGCAGCCACCAACCGCGACCTGCTCCAGGAGGTTCGCCAGGGCAATTTCCGGGAGGATCTCTACTACCGGCTGAACGTCATCCCCATCAATCTGCCGGCCCTGAACAGCCGCGCCAACGACATACCTCTTCTCGCCCGGAGCTTTCTGCGCCGTTACTGCCAGGAGCAGGACAAGACCATTCACGATTTCAGCTCCGAGGCCATGCACCTGCTGCTCGAATACGCCTGGCCAGGCAATGTGCGCGAGCTTGAAAACAGCGTCGAGCATGCCGTGGTGCTGGCCAAGAGCCAGCTGATCGAAGTCGCCGATCTTCCCTCCGGCATCCACAAGGCGCATTCGGCCGCCGCAGAAAACGGCACGGATCATTCAAAGACCATCGTTCAAAATGAAAGGCGCCTGCTGCAGGAAGTGCTGGCGGAATGCGGCTGGAACAAAAAGCTTGCCGCCCAGCGCCTGGGGATCAGCCGCAGCACTCTGTACGACAAGATCAGGAAACACGAGATCACCCAGCCCACCTTCCATTGACAGCCGGCCGGGCAGCCATGGGATCGGGATTCTTGAGCCGGAGTCGGATTGCCTGTTTCATGCCCGCCGAATCGATGTCCGATCACGCAGGCGTCCTGTCCGGCGTATTGTTTCGCGGGAGGCGTGTCCGGATTTCGGACATGTCCAACTAACTGATATCAATAAAATATTGAACGATTTTCGAAACCGTGTCCGAATGTCCGTCGCACATGCCGTTTAAGCGCGGTTGCTGCGAGCCGTCCACCCTAAATAAAACCGCATGGCCGTTGAGGTTGAATTTTATTTAATTTCAATTTGTTATTAAAACACGCGCGGCCCGCATGGCCGTCAGGCTCATTTCTCAAGCACATGGCATCGTTGTTGCTCTCTTAACGCCTCGAAAAAGAGTCTTTCTCCACGATTGCAGCTATCCGCGTAATTCAAAAAAGCGTGCGCCGAATGAAACACGAGGTGGCCGTGCTCGTCTCTCCGAAATCCCAATCCGATGCTCTTTGCTCCATCCTGGGCCAAGGCCCTTATGCCCCGTTGCGGATGGGGTCCATCGATGACCTCCCGCAATACATGCAGGGCCGCGAAAGCGGCGTGCTGATTTTGGATCTGGACTCGGAACCGGTCACCAACGCCAGCCTGCGGGGACTCAAAAAAAAGCACCCGCTGACCATCATCGCCCTGTCCCGGGAGCAATTTCACCCCGGGCTGGAAGAGGCACTGACGCATCACATTTACGCCTGCCTGGGAAAACCGGCGGACCCGGATGAGCTTCTGTATGTTCTTAAGAGCATTTTCGCATAACATCCGTCACCATCAATCAATCGAATGGAGGTCGACATGAGAGCAAAAACTTTAGCGGCAGCCATCAGCGTGGTTTTCCCGGCTCTGATGTTGATGGCCTGCGGCGGGGAACAGGCGGTCGACGTCAAAAAACTCATGGCGTCGCCGAAGTCCTACGTAGGCTCAGACACGTGCAAGATGTGCCACCTGGAACACTTCGATTCCTGGATGATGACGCTCCACAGCCGCATGACCCAGGACCCCCAGAAAAACAGGGACGTGATCATCGCGGACTTTGATGAGAAGAGGATCCGCGAAGACCTCGCCAAGCTCGGCGACAAACTGAAGGTCCCGGCCGATCAAATTTTCATCCCCAAAATCGAAGACATCAAGTACACCATCGGCAGTCAGTGGAAGCAGCGTTACATCATCGAGAAGGGCGGGGTGCTCTACATTGCACCCATTCAATACAACGCCGACACCGACCGCTGGGTGAACTACAACGAGGCCACCTGGGAAAAGAACCCATGGCTGCTCAAATGCGGCGGCTGCCACGCCACCGGGGTCGATCTGGACAAGCAAAAATTCGTTGAACCCGCCGTCGGCTGCGAAGCCTGCCACGGGAAAGGTTCCTGGCACGCGGCGCTGCCCAAAACGGCCGTCTTCGAGAAACGGCAGACCATCGTCAACCCGTCCAAGCTTACCTCGGGGGTCGCGGTGGAAATCTGCGGCTCCTGTCACAACCGCGGCAAGGCCACCAAATTCAAGGATGCGGAGTGGGCCGTGGGCTACGAGCCCGGCAAATCATTGGAAATCTTTTTCAAGTCCACTTCCTTTGCCGGCGGCGACGCGACTCACCTTTACGGCAACGAGTTCTCCAAGGCCCACCACCAGCAGTACATCGACTGGAAGCAATCCAAACACTTCAAGGAGGGCGTCAACTGCATCTCCTGCCACTATGTGCATCAGATCGGGGTGCCGCCCACCCGCTCCCAGACCCAGGCGGCGGGCTCCAAACAGTGTTTCGCGTGCCATGTCCAGATCAATCAGAACATGGCCCACTCCATTCACTCCTTCGCCAACTGCGTGGGCTGCCATATGCCGCGCATCGTCACCAGCGCGGAGTCGGGCGACCTGCACAGCCATGTGTTTGCTACACTGCTGCCGTCAGACACGCTGAAGAACAAGGCCATTCCCAACTCCTGCCAGACCTGCCACAAGCATAAGAATGAAGACCTGAACGAGCTGCAGGCGGATTGGGACGCTTTGGCCAAGATACCGAAACCGGTGGGCAAGCCCATCGAATCGATCCCTTACAAAAGGGCTAAATAGCCGCACGGGAGACCGATATGTCAAGGATATCCGGTACCCTGAAAATCGCCATCCTGGCGGCCATCCTGGCGGCGGGTGCAATTATGCTTCTGCCGCCTCCGGCCGCCGCCCAGGAGGAGGTCGCCTCCGCCATCCGGCGCTACAAGGACCGCGAAGCCAGCACGGGCTATTACGAAGAATTCGAAGTGCGACCCCGGCGTGGGAGGCCATTTGTCGAGGTCCCCGGCGTCCGCGCCGGGGTCTTCCCCTACAGCCCGTCAGCGGCCCAAGTGAGGAACCGCTATCGCCTGGCCGACTCTCACATGGGGATTGCGTTTTACAAGGAGAAAACCTGTCAAACCTGTCACCCCGAGCAGGCGAAGGACATTCATACGGTGCGCGCCAACCTCACCTGCCGCCAGTGCCATGGCGGGGAACCCATTGCCAGCATCCAATACTTCAATTCACCCATGAACCCGGTCCGGAAGCATGCGTATATATGCGCCAAGTGTCATGAGGGCGCCAGCGCTTCGTTTGCAAGCTACATCGTGCATGAACCTGCGGCCGGGTCGGCCAAGGCTCGGACAGGTTTTCCCGTCCTCTATTATGCTTACTGGTTCATGCTGGTGCTTCTGGTGGGAACACTGGCTTTCTTCATTCCGCATAGTCTCTTGGTGGGCTTAAGAGAATTATTCAATAAAAAGAGGACCACGAACAATGACGCTGCCGACGCGCATTAAACGATTCAGTGTTTTAGATCGGCTGTCTCACGTTTTCCTGATATTGACCTTTCTGCTCCAGACAGCCACTGGTTTCAGCCGCCTCTACGTAACCACCGTTTGGGGCAAAAAGGTGAACACATTATTCGGAGGCTACGACACCTCGCTGGTGATTCACGAATGGACCGGCATGGTGATGATGGTGGGTTTTGTCCTTCACAGCATTTATTTGTTGACGCGGGTCGACTGGCGCGCTCCGGTGAAAAGCATCTTCGGGCCGGATTCCTTGGTCCCGAATTTGACCGATGCCAGACAATTCGGGCAGCGGCTCCGCTGGTTCTTCGGGTTGGGCCCACTTCCCGGATTCAACCGTTGGTCCTACTGGGAGAAGTTTGATTACTGGGCGGTTTATTGGGGGCTTCCACTGCTGGCGGTAACCGGAGTGATGCTGATGTATCCATTGTCGACCAGCCGGTTCCTACCCGGCTGGTCATTGAATATCGCCGCACTCCTGCACCGCGCGGAGGCCATTCTGGCTGTGACGTATATCTTCATCGTTCATTTCTTTATCGGCCATCTCAGACCTTCCAGTTTCCCGATGAACGAAGCCATGTTTTCCGGCAGCGTTCCCATGGAAGAAGCAATTGAAGAAAAGCCGGCATGGGTGCAGCGCCTTAAGGAGGAAGGAAAACTGGAGTCGGCGCGCAGCGCGGCACCTTCCCTCTGGTACCGGAGGCTCTATTTTATGTTCGGCTATGCCGCCCTGATTTTCGGGGTCTATATGCTGATAAACGGCATCATGCACGCTCGACAGATCAGTCTGCATTAATAAAGTTCTAAGGCTAAGCGATTCACACCGGTTATGCATGGGCGAAGGCGTCGACCCGACGCAGATGCGCCAGGGCCTGGTCGACAAGGCCGCGCAATCCAAACAGCTCAGATCCATCACCGACCCGTAGCTGCTGGTCCTGTTCGAAGACTGGTTCGAGGAACCGCACACGGCAGAAGCTTGTTATTCATCAGCCAATCCGCTCCCATCCCCATTGGTTTGAAGCTCGGGCGCGCATACCGCGGCCGGTTGGGGTATTTGGGCTTCAGCCGGCGGCGGCATCAAGTGCCGGGGCACGAACGCCATGGTGGCGATCACGGTGGGCACGACGGCGGAGGCGATCACCACGGCAACGAGAAACGAGTATTGCTCCCGCGTCACGATTCCGTGGGACAAGCCATAGATGGCCGAAATGGTCCCGAAGGTGAGGCCGGTCGACATCAGCAGCGTGTAATACCAGCGCTCGTTGCGTTCCTTGCGGAACTGACTGATCACCGGATACAACCCAAAAATCTTGCTTGCCACCTTGCCCCCGAGAAGCAGCAGGAACACGAGCGGCCCGCCGACCACCACCGGCAGGGACACGAGCGAGCCGGCGCGGATGAAATAGAAGGGTGTCAGAAAGCCGATGGTCAGGGTGCGCATCCGGCGCACCCACAGGCGGTCTTCGCACGCCATGCCCGCGAGCACCATTCCGGCGATATAAGCCGGCAGCACCGCTTCACTCCCCGACCAAAGCGCCAGAGCCCCCAGCCCAAAGAGCACCAGCAGCACCCATTTGGCCCGGATCGCGGCCGTGCGGTGAGCATAGCGCCGGCTGATCCGGCGTGTAAGAAAAGGCAGCATTCCGATCACCAGCGCGCTGACGACCACGAAAACGACGGTCTTGTAGGTAAAGGGGGCGAAAATGAGCCCCAGGGCGATCACCGTTCCGAGATCCGTGACGAAGCACGCCCCGAGGATTCCCATGCCGTACTCGGTGCGGTTGAACCGGGTTTCCAGCATGACGGCGTAGACCACCGCCATCGATGTGGTGGAGAGTGCAACCCCGGCCAGCCAGCTCGCCTGCGGGTCCCATCCCATAAGATAGTAGGCGATGGCTGCACAGCCCAAAAAGGGCGCGGCAAAGCTGAAGAGACCCACCACGGTCACTTCTTTCCACTTGGCGCGCAAAACCACCGGCTCAAGCTCCGCCCCGGCCAGAAAGGTCAGAAGCACGGCCCCGGATGCCGCTAGAAAGCGCAGCCACGGGGCGTCCGCCCCCAGGGCGCCGGGGCCGATAAACCGCTCGGCAACGAAGCCCGCGGCAATTCCCACGCAGATTTCAACCAGAGCCATGGACATCTTGAGGTGATTGGCGATGATGGTGGAGACAACGGCGAGGGCAAGCCACAAAGCGGCCAGGGTGAAAGTTTCGGTCATGAGTCCTCCAAACTCGTTGAGCAGAAAAAAACCCGCCAGGCGGCGGGTAAACTCGCAGAACCGATGCTCCCACCGCATGCAATGCCGTGCAGTAGGAGTCATCAGCTCGAAAAACGAGCGTTTGTACGGGGGACTCCATCCCCTTCAGTGTGCCTTCTGCGAAAACCATATCAGATTCACAGATTGGCGACCATACCACTCAAATAGTAAAAAGTAAAAGCGAACAGGCTCACCCAAATCAGAATTATGATGCCTCCCGCAACCCAATTCTTGGGTTTCCCGGCCTTCATGGTCAATGCGGCTTTTTCCCGGCAATCCTGCAACACCTCGGCGGGAATCAATCGTATCACCAAAGCAATACCCAAGGGAATCAGAATTAGGTCGTCTAAGTAGCCAAGCACCGGGATGGGGTCGGGAATCAAATCAATAGGGCTGAACGCATAGGCCACAACGGCGGCGGCAACCACCCGGGCATACCAGGGTATCCTTCGATCCTTGGAGGCGAGATAAAGCGCATACACTTCCTGCTTCAACATTCGTG
>JACRCN010000069.1 GCA_016219005.1 Deltaproteobacteria bacterium | reverse complement strand
GCCGATCAGCAAGGTCCCCGCGACGTAGAAGAACCAGAAGGAGAAGGAGATCTGCTTGGAGGTCAGGAAGGCAAAGCCGATGAAGGCCGGGTAGATGTAGATCTTCAGCTTGTAGAAGCCCGAGAAAAGCCCGACCTTGGGGAAATACGTCCCCGCCAGGATCAGCGTCGGAATCGAGGGGATGGACGGGTTGTAGAAGCTCAGCCCGTTGAGCAGGTGCAGGCAGACCGGGATCAGCAGGCCGGCGACCAGGTACCGGTTGGCGAAAAGCGGCCCCAGCCGGTTGGCGTCGAGGCTCTCCTGCATCAGAATCGGTACCCGCAGCAGCGGAAAGTTCATGCGCTCGTTGTACAGGGGCTGCCGGCCCAGGAGACTGACGGTGCATACCATCACGAGGTAGCCCATCAGGATGAAGCCGGTCCAGCCGAGCAGCGGCCCCGCCCAGGCCCCCCACGGGATCCGCTGCAGCACCTCCACCCAGCCCATCTGCCGGGAGCCGCCCAGCCCGTTGTAGAAACCGTCCACTGCCGCCAGGCTCTGGGGGTACCAGCTTGCGGGCAGCAGGGGCTGCAGCACCTCGGCCCAGCGGTTCTCCGCCGTGGCGAAGTAATACGGGGCGGTCAGGTTGAAGAAGAAGGTGCGGGCGAGCCCGGTCCAGGCGATTCCGGACAGGAGCGCCATCAGGGCCCACGTCACGAGCAGCTCCCGGCCGGTGAGAAACCGGTGCTTCTTGAACACCGCCCGCAGCAGCGCCGTCAGGATCATCATCCACACCAGGATGTAGAACGGCGCCAGCGGGAAGTACCCGCCCCCCAGAGGCGTGCCCTGGCGGTAGGCGTTGTTGAAGGGCGTGATGACGCAGATCAGAAGGGCCAGGAGGATCCCCAGGATCACCGATCGCAGGCGGACCCGCTCCCCGGTGCCGTGTCGGCCCTCGGCAGTTTCCGGTTTCGGTCCGACGTGCGTCATCTCGTTTCCCTTCCGCCGCGGGTTCATGTCGGTGCCCCCGAAGTCTTGTCCGGGACCGGGTTCACGGCGCCATCCGCCGCCGGCCCCTGCTGCTCGCGGACGTCCGCCAGCAGCCGTTCGTAGGACAGCTTGGTTTCATCATCCAGCGAGCGCCAGACCAGAAGCTGCCGGCGGATGCGGTGCAGGAAGCCCTTGTTGATGCGGTGCCAGGCGTTGGATTCCCCGGATTCCCGCGTCAGGCGCACGTGGATCTCGAGAAACCCCGGCTGCTCCTGGGACGGCCTGAACGTGAGATGCGCCACCTGCATGATTCCGAAATCGAACGGCGCCAGCCACACCCGGCTTGTCAACTGCAGGCACTCTGAAAACTCACAGGCCGCCTCCGGGCAATCGCCGTCCGAGCCGGCGAGGCCGATGGCCGTCTCACAGGCAAAGCCCAGCGCGATGCCGGAGGTGGAAAACAGCCCCTGAGCGACATCGGTGTGCCCGTCGAAGTAATCGTAGAGATAGCCGCCGACACTCGCATGCTCCCGATAGGTCATCAGGAACGGGAAGACCACCTCGAGCGTGTTGCACCGGGCGGGCGGGAGCGTCCAGGACCGGTTCACGTCGGGGATGGCGATCTGGCCGGCCACCTTCGACGGGTAGATCACCGACACCAGCACCACCACGATGACAAGCATCATGGCGGCTACCCCGGCAAGCGAAGAGTAATTCACCGTGATCCCGGCCCAGAGGGTGGTCTCGGAAAAGAGCTTGGCCGAGGTCTGGGCCAGCAGGTAACCGAACACAACGCTCAGCACCGCGAAGGCGAGCGCCTCGGCGATGAACAGGAACGAGACATGGGAGGGCGCGAGCCCCACGGACGTGTAGACGGCGATCTCGCGCTTGCGTTCGTAGACGCTGCCGATCATGGTGTTGAGCACAATGAAGACGGAAATAGCGAGGGGGACGATGATGTTGGGGACCCCGCTGTAGCTCATGGCGTCGCTGGCGGTGTAGAGGAAGGTCCCGTCCGGCTCGCCGCTGAACAGGGCCAGCCCGAAACGGTCCACCACCTTCTGAGCGGTCGCCTGCACGGCCTCCTGGGAGTCGGTCCGGATGGCCACGGCCTTCAGGCGGCCGCCGGCGGCGAGCAGGGTCTGATACGGGACGATCACGGTCAGGTCGGCGGCGATGTGCTGGTAGCGGCTCTGGAACTCCCGCACGTCCTCGCCGGACTCGAGCGCGTCGACCTCCTCCTCGGTCATCTCGGCCGACATCTCGCGCGGGAAGGTGACCGGAGTCAGGGGCTCTCCGTCCAGGTCCTGGCGGTCTTGGAGCTTCTTCGCCGAGAAGACGCCGGCGACCGCAAACCTCATCCCCCACAGCGAGACCGCATGTCCCTCCGGCCGCCGCGGGTCGATCCCCAGGTTGGCGGCCATGCGATCCGGCAGCAGCACGGCGAACCGGTCGGCTTCCGTGAACCAGCGCCCGCCCTCCAGGATGGCGTCCAGGCCGGAAACGCGGCTCTCGGCGGCGGAAAGTCCCATCATCCCCTGGGCCTCGATGACCCGACCGTCGGCGCGCAGGGGGACGAAGGTCGTGCGGGTCCGGTCCGGCTCTTCCAGCCACGCCCGCGGGACGGCGGTGCCCGTGCCGGCAAAGGTGCCGGCGATCACGCCCAGGGCTTCGGAAGGCAGGTCCGTCCAGCCCGCGTTTTTCAGGAGGAACCCGTGGTAGGGCACGCGCGCGTCGTAGAGGATGCGGACATGGTGCCTCAGGGATTTGACCGAGGTGAAGCTCATGATGGTGAACGTCAGAATGACGAGGGTGGCGCAGGTGAGCGCCGTGCGCAGGCGCCGCCGGCGCAGGTTGCTCACCCCGAGCAGGAAGGCCGCCACGAAGGCCTTCCAGCGCCCGATCTCGCCGCCCTGGGCGCTGCGCGCCCGGGGCTGAAGGCTGGCGATTTCCTCCTCGAAACGGAAGAAGATGATCAGCGTCACGACCAGGGACAGCCCCATGATGAGGAAGGCGAGGATCACCACCATGGGGCTGTAGGCCAGTTGGAAGGCCGGGTGTACGTTGTAGATCAGGGCGATGAGCAGCACGAGAATGCCGCTGAAGGCGGCGATGCGCTTGTAGATGTTGGCGTAGGCGAAAAGCAGCCGCTCCAGGCAGAAGGCGAACGGCACGAACAGCGCGATGTAGAACAACACGCCGTAGAGAACGTCCTTTTGGGTCCTGTCCACGTCATCGTACACGCGCGCGGCCAGGGCCCAGGAACTGGCGCTGGCCTCGGAAAACCGGTCGTACTGCCGGGCCTGAAGGGCCGTCTCGGCCGCCTGCAGGTCGGCGACCCCCTGCTGCTGGAGGCTGCGGATGCGCTCGTTGAAGATGCCGCGCGCCTCGAGATTGGCAATACGCGGCCCGAGCAGGTCCCACATGTCGCGGGCCACCCGGTACTCGGTGCGGTGCAGGAGGGGGAAGTCCTCCACCTCGTACCCGGCGCCGATCGGGTTTTTCTCCGAAGCGTTGATGAGAACGAGCTTGCGGCGCAGCGGCGTGTCCGATAGGGTCAGCTTGAGAGGGGTTCCGGGCTCGAGGAAAACGGTGCTGATGGCGGATGACCAGGTGTCGAGCCGGCTCATGAACCAGTGCAGGGGTTCGGCCTCCCGGCGGCCGTCGATCACGTCCGCCTTGGACAGGTGCCGGAACGTTCGGGGTTCAAGCAGGTTGTACAAAGTCGTCCCGGTCCCGGCGAACATGACGAGGTCAGTCTCCATGAACCGGCGGTTCATCTTCACCCGGTAGGCGTCCTTGCCGGTGAGTTTCTTGTCGATGGCCCAGACGGCGTTGCCGCTGCCCTCGTCGAAGCGGTAGGCCTCCAGGACCACCTTGTGAAAGCTGTGGGTCTTGTCGGCGACCCCCTTCAGGTTGAAACGACCCTGCGCGTCCGCCATGACGTGAAACCGCGACGGCCCCTGGTAGCAGAGTACGACCGTCCCCGGCGCCGGTTTGTCGGCGAAAAGCTCTCCGTGCCGCAGGAACTTGGCCCGACCGACCACCGACGAGAAACCGTTGCGCGGAGACTCCTCCTCGCGCAGCTTCGGCGCCCGGCCGAGGTGGCCAATAAGCCCGCAGACGACCGCACCCTGCCGCGCGGCGAAAGCGGCATCGACCTTTTCAGGCAAGTCGCCCGGCGTACCCCAGGCCGCGCGGGCATCCGCCGTGGTGACAAAGGTGAGGCCGTGGTAGCCGGCCAGGGCGGTTACCTCCCCGCCCAGGGCCGGGCGGTCGAGGAAATAGCTCTGCCAGGGCCGCATCCGGCTGGGCCGCAGCGTGTCTTTGTATATCCCGCCGGCGCCCAGCTCCCGCTCGACGCCGGCAGCGCCGGCCTTCAAGACCTCCTCGATCTGGCTGTAGGCGGGCACGCGGGTGATCCGGGGCCGCAGGGGGTAGAGCCAGCCGGTGTTGAAAGCGCCGAAACCGTCCCCGTGGCTGGACAGGTGCAGGGATACCGAGGCGACGATCTCGTAGTTCTGGACGCTGCTGCGCAGGGCGGCAGCACTTTCCACCAGCCGCAGCTGAACGCGCGCATCCGCGAGCAGGATCTCCTGGTCCTGGCGCGCCTGGGCCGCCACCTGCTGGAGCACCCGGCGCTCGTCGGCGGCCAACCCCTGGAACGAGGCCCGCCACAGCAGCCGGCGCAGCATCTGGCGTTCAGCGGTGAGCTGGCGGATCTGCGCCGAATCCCGACCCTGCGCGTGGAGCCGCAGCTGCATGAGCCGGCGTGAGACGATGTCGCCGTCGGTCTTGAGGCGCTCCTCGATTGCCGCCTTCAGCAGGGCCTCGGGGCTATCGCCGCCGGCCTCCTCGGCGGCCGCCGCGGGCGCTGCCGTTCCCGCCGCCGGCCGGTCGTCAAAGGCGGCGCCCCGGAGCGCCTGCAGCGTCAAACGGGCCTTTTTCACGTGGCCCCGCAGCTCGTTGCGGGCGTCGCGCAGGTCCCGCGAGCGCGCGGTGAAACTCCACACCAGCTCGCGCAGGCCGGCCAGCGACTGGGCGTGGCCGGAGGTGGCAACGATCAGCACGGTCCGCTCCGGCGGATTCTCCTTGAGGTGCCGCGCCACCTGGAGCAAAGTGGCCGCGCCGACGGCCTCGTCGGCGCCGGGGGACTCCCCGGCCACGTGGGCGGTGCTGTCGTAAAACGCCTCCACCAGGAGCAGTTCCTTTTTGCGTTCAGGGGAGGTGCCGGGAACGACACAGATGATGTTCTCCGAGATCGCATTCTCCCAGGCCGCCTGGGAGGCGAGCCGCACCGCGCCGGCCAGCCGCCCCTCCGGCGCCGACTCGAAGTCGCCGAAGGCCTCCCGCAGGGCTTGCACCGGTATCCGGAAGCGCGGGAACCGGATCGGCGAAAGCTCGAACTTCTCCTCGAAATCCATTCGAGTGGAGTCCCCGCGGTCCACATAGATCAGGGCGCTCGCCCCCAGGTTGGCCGCCTGCAGCCAGTTCTTGGCGGAATCGAGCTCCATCAGCACCACCGCCCCCTCCACCACCTTGCCGTTGAGGCAGGCAAGTGTTCCATCCCCGGCGTAGACGAGCGGACCCGTAACCCCCGGGGAGGCGATGGTCGGAGGCGTGACGGCGTTGCCCGCCAGGGGGTGCAGGGGTAATGTCAGGCCGCGCGCCGGGACCGTGAGGCTGCTGGCGGTGTGCCGGATGACGGGCACGGCAAACTGGTGGGATTCGACGGCTCCGAGATCCAGCCGGATGAGTGTCTCTTTGATGAAACCGGCCGCCCGCGCGTTGCCCGGGGCGCCGGTGCTGCGATCGCCGAAGGCGGCGAAAGCGGCGATCTGCTGATGGAAATCGGCGGCGGCCGCCCGGTGAGAAGCGCCGGCCAGGATCCCGACCAGCAGGATCAGGAGGGCCCGGCGTACGCGCGGCGACTGAAACCATTCCGGCGTATGTGAGCTTCCCGGCCTCATCCGCGCTCAGCCCCGCACCCCGATCCGCCCGATGGAAATCGAAAGCTCCTCGCGGTTCTCGATCTTGTCGACCCGGCCGTCCCGGATCCAGACCACCCGGTCGGACACGTTCAGCATCTTGAAGTCGTGCGTGGCCGAGATGACGGTCACGCGCCGCTCCTGGCTCAGCCGCTTCAACAGGGCGATGACCTCCTCGCCCGTGTTCAGATCCAGATTGCCCGTGGGTTCGTCCGCCAGGATGATGGCGGGGTCGTTGGCCAGGGCCCGCGCGATGGCCACCCGCTGCTGCTGGCCGCCGGATAGCTCGAAGGGCTTGTGGCTGTGGCGGTCCGCCAGCCCCACCTGCTCCAGAAGCATCATCCCTTTCTGCACGGCGGCCTCGCTGTTCATTCCCGCAAAGATCATCGGCAGGGTCACGTTTTCCAGGGCGGTCATGACCTGGATGATGTTGAAGGTCTGGAAGATGTAGCCGATCTTGCGGCAGCGCAGCCAGGCAAGCTCATAGGCGTCGAGCTGGGCGATGTCGACCTCGTCGATGAACACCTTGCCGGAGGTCGGCTTGTCCAGGCCCCCGATCATGTTGAAGAGCGTGCTTTTGCCCGATCCCGAGGGGCCCATGATGGAGAGGTAGTCTCCCCGCGCGATTTCCAGGTCGACACCCTTCAAGGCCTGGACCTCGATCTTGCCCAGCTTGAACGATTTGGTGACGTTGACGACCCGGACAACCTGGCTGACTTCCGGCATGCGATACTCCTCAACTGAAGGCTCGAAGCTGAAAGCTGAAAGCAAGGACCGCCGGCAGAGCCTGGGTTTTGAACTTCGAGCTTTGAGCTTCGAGCGCGTTCATTGCTCCACCCGCATGGCTTCCACCGGCTGCATCCGGGCGGCCACCCAGGCCGGGTACAACACACCCAGCAGGCTGAGCAGCAGCCCGATGGCGGTGGCCCCGGCCAGGGAGGCCGCCACGTCGGCCACCGCGACCAGCTGCACGGCCGCAAGCCCGAAGCGCGCGAGCCCCCCGGCCAACGCGAACAGCGTGCCGATAAGCGCGCCGACCGCGGCTCCCGCCAGCCCCTGCATGCCAGCTTCGAGGATGAACAGCCTCAGGATGAACCGGTCGAGAGCTCCCAGGCATTTCATGGTGCCGATCTCCCGGAAGCGCTCGGTCACCGCCATGAGCTGGGCGTTCACGATGCCCACGACACAGACGAGCAGCGACAGGATGATGATCCAACGCTGCTTGGGATTGCTGGCGACATTGGTGTCCTGGGGGTTCAGGTCATACCCGGAACGGATGAGGTCCTGGCGCAGCCCGGGTTTTCCGCTGGCCAGCATGCCGTTGGCGACATCGTTGCTCACATCGACGAAGCTCAGGAACGACACCGCCAGCACGAGGCTCAGGGTGGTGATCAGGGCCCGGAAAAACCGTACCCGGATGCTCTTATAGGCGATTTCCACCGACTTGCTGAAAGGCAGAACCACCAGTCGGTGCTCGCGGGCCGAGTTTTCGAGGGTATCGGAAAAAATGCGCACTTGCATAACGTTCGAGATGCCACGCGGACCGGCTGAGCTGAACGGCTGCCGATGCGCGGTCCATGAATTCGATAACACAACGATTGAGGCAAGTAAACAGGAACGGTTCTCGATGAATGGGTGCTGTTCTCGGTCTCATTTTTCCGGATGAGCGGCCGGCCGGCCGGCGTGCCGGCCCGTGATCCAGCACGCGGTATGGGCGGCTCCGCACAGATCGATGTCGACCGCGGGCCGGGCCGTTTGTGCAAGCGCCCGGTCCATGAGGACCGCGAGCCGTTGCGGCTCGAGGTCTCGGTCCGCGAGCACCCGCAAGGCGCCCAGGCCGGCCAGACGCTCGGAGCGCAGCCGCTGCTCGCGGTTCTGGGCGAAGGGCCACACCAGCGCCGGCACCCGTGCGGCCAGCAGATTCATGGTGGTGTTGTACCCCGCCATGCTCACCGACAGGTCGGCGGCCGCCAGGTAAGCGAGGAAGTCGGGCGTGAAGCGGTGGATGTCCACCCGGCCGCCGGCCCATGCATTGAGGCGTGCCACATCGGCCTCCGGCATGAAGGGCCCGGTGAACACGACCAGCCGGGCCGCCCCGCCCGGCTCCAGCCGAAGGAAGGCCTGGACGGCGGCTTCCAGGACGGGCAGGCCCACGCTGCCGCCGCCGGCGCTGGCGACGATCAAATTCTCCTTCTCTGCCAGTCCCAGCCGGCCGCGGATGCGCCGGCGGTCGTCCGGCGCCGGAGCGGGCGTGATGAACCCGGTGTAGATCACCGGCGGCCGGATGTCCCCCCGCCGGCTGAAGGTTTCATCCAGCGCCACCAGCTTCGGGTCGGCATGCACCAGCACCGCGTCGAAATGGCGGTTGAGCACTGCCACGACCCGGGCCTCGTGCTCGGCAGGCATCCGCTTCTCGACCAGGATGTCCCGCACGCTGCAGACGACCCCGCAGGCCGCCCGGCCGCCGCCGGCGATGGCCTTCAGCACCGGGTCGATCTCGAATCGGAAAGCCTTGCGCCCGAACGGGTACAGCTCGATCACGAACAGCTCGGGCCTTTCGTCTTCAAACAACGCCAGGAGGCGCGCCTGACGCTCCCGTTTGACCGTCTCGATATCATCGCCGGGAGCTGCCCGCAGCTGCTTGAACTCCGGGTCCATGCCAAGCTCGGGAAGGCGCAGCTCGCAGACGTGGCTCGGAAGCTTCACCTCGAACCGCGGCCCGCCGGTGACCAGGATCACCTCGTGGCCGGCGAGCGCCCGGCAGATCTCCAAGCTGCGAAAAAAGTGCCCCACGCCAAGCACGTGCTGGCAGTAGAATACGATCTTCATGCCCAACGACCGCGCATAATGGTTTTTCAGCCTTTTCGAATCATGCTATGGTGAACCTTGACGACTTCGGAAAAAGTCCAACTTCGGCGTTGCACTTCATCTCGCTGTCACTGCGGCGTACAATCAGTCCGCCTCCTGACACGAGGCTCGTGCGCCTTGAATTTGGAACTTTTTACAAAGTCGTCTGTAAATCGACAATTTACGAATCCATCAACCTTAAACACGAACGCCCGCAGACTCAAGGGGTGAAGGCAGTCGGAGTGACCGAATTACCGGTTCGAATCGAAGGAATTCGCATTCGCGATCTCGTGGCCTTTGCCCGGAACGTCGCCGCGGACCCGGCGTACGCGGACACCTCGCCGACCTGCCTTCTGCGCGCCGCTTCCCAGTCGGTCAACCCCCACGCCGCCCCGGACGATTTCGCCCTGCTCGTCGCCTACCATGCCGGCCGCTGCGTGGGCTACCAGGGCCTGCTGCCCGGCGCCCTGCGCACCGCCGACGGTCTGTCCAAGGTTTCCTGGCTCATCACCTTTTACGTCGCCCCTGTGTTTCGCGGCCGCGGCATCGGCGCTCGGCTCGTCCGCGAAGCGCTATCCCTGAACGTCGACCTGGTGGCGACGGGGGTCACGCGGGCTGCGGAGAAGGCCTACCGGGCCGCGGGGTTCCGGGACCTGGGCGAGCTCGCCTGCCGGCGCTTTTCGGTCGAATCCTACCCCCGTCCGGTCCGCTGGCTGGTCTACGCCCTCATCTGCGGCCGGCTCCGGGACCGCTGGCCGGTCCGACCGGTGGCCTGCATCTCCACCGAGGCGGCCCGAGGCTGGGAGTGCAACACCGCCGTCCCCCGGTTCCCGCGGTGCGTTGCTACCGTCAACTGGATGCTGACGCATCCCTGGGTGGTTTCGCGGCCGGACGCCGCGCCGGATGTGCCTGCCTATTACTTCTCGAGCGTGCGCGACCTGTTCCGCTTCGAGGCCTACGAGGTGGGCTCCGCCACGGACGAGTCCCGCGGTGCGTTTGTCCTGTCCGCCACCCGGCGCAAGGGCAGGACGCAGATCAAACTGCTGGATGGCTTCTTTCCCGATCCGGCGCTCACGGCCGCCGCCGGGATCGTCGCGCTGCGGCGGGCTCGGGACCTCCTGGCCCACCGCATCGAATTTCCTCTGTCCCTGGAAGGCTTTCTAAACGGCAGCCGGCTGTTGCGCCGCCTGACCCGGCGCAAATCCCGCCTCACCCTCTGTCACCCCCGCGACCCCGAGAGCCCGCTGGCCGGCTGCGCCGGGAAAATCCGTTTGGACTACTGCGACGGCGACTCGGCCTTCACATAGGCCGGCCAAAAGGGCTGGGAGCCGAGCAGAGTTTTGAAAAACCGCGCCTGCGGCCGGGAACCGGCGTCGTGCGGCCTTTGTAAATGCGCACCTATCACTGACAGGCTGCGCTTTCCAGAATGCCGCACGCCTTGGCGGACGGCCTGATGCCCGTTATTCAACACCCCGCTATCCCCCGGCCGCCGGGGAGGCGTTTGCGCCTGCCGCCGCCTCCCGCAGGGCATCGATGTCCGTCCTTCCGATGAGACGCGGGTCCTTGGCGGAGCGCGCGGCGTAGAATTCTCGAAATCCGAAGGAAGCGAGCACATCGATCAGCCGGGAGGAGTACTCGTTGAAGGGGAAGCAGTAGGTGTCCGGCACCCGGCCGAGATGGCGTTCGAACCAGTTCTGGCACAGCTCCGTGTCGCGCCGGATGAACTCGATCCACCGGCTCTCCGAACGCGGCACGAGCCGTCCTTCCGCGAACTCGAACCCCTGGAAGGCCAGCCGCGAGCGGATGCTCAACCCCTCCCGCAGCGCAGCGGGCACATCCGCAAAACGTTCGGATTTCCAGGGGCTGACGGGCTTTGGCTTGCGTGGGTGCACATCGGTCAGGATGACGTCGTGGAAGTGGCTGTGAGCCCCGATGCGAACGTTGGGCTGCTCCGCCAGGTAACGGACCTCTTCGGCCGTCATGAAGCAATCGAGGTCCTTTTCGATGAAGGCCTTGTGGGAGTACCGGCCGGTGTTCAGGTGCCCGAGAAAATGGCCGTCGAACCGACCCCGGGCCGGCGCCTCGCGGATCAGCGAGGTGGTGATGAAAAACGTGAGCGGCCGGGGGTGGGCCTTCAGCAGGGGGTAGTAGTAGTACTGGGAATACAGGCCGTCGTCGAAGGTGAGCCCGTATCGGTCGAGCGGCAGGCCGAAGTGCGCCTCGCTCAGGTCATGAATCATCAGCACGTCCATATGCGTCTGTCTCCTGAAACGCCCACGCTGCGGGACTCATTCAATGGGCAGGTCATCCAACCCCTCCAGCGCGAGGTGGCAGCCCGCGGCGGATATCCAGTGCAGTTGATAGGGCGACAGGCCGATGCCGTCGGTCGTGAGCGGCTGGCCGCCTGACAGGTGATGGACCAGGCTTTTGAGGACACCCCCATGCGTGACCACGAGGATCGAGGCCCCCGGCCAGCAGCCGGCGGCCTCCAGCAGCGCCTGGCGGCTGCGTTCCAACTGGCTGCGGCGCGACTCGCCGTCCGGCGGCCGGAAATCCCAGCCGGCGCGCTCCTGCTGCGCCACGAGCGGCCCCTCTTCGGCCCGGAGCTCGGCCACGGTCCGGGACGCCCAGCGGCCCCAGTCCAGCTCCCGCAGCCGGCGGTCCAACGCCAGCGGCAGCCCGAGATGGACGTTGATGCGCTCGGCCGTCGCCATGGCCCGGCCGGTGTCGCTGGACAGGATACGATCCCACCGCAGGCGGTGCAGGGCTCTGCCCCAGGCGGCCGCCTGCAGCTCGCCTTCCGGCGTCAGGGGCGAGTCCTGGTGGCCCTGGATGCGTTTGGCGCGGTTCCAGACGGTTTCGGCGTGGCGGATGAGCCCGAAGCGAGTGGTGATTTCCGGATGGATCATGGTTGAGATTCGCTGAATGTGCTTGGTTTGATGATGCGTTTCAATTTCTCCTCCATTGCCCCGTAATTCCGGTCCAACTCATGGGCCTCGCGGATATGGGTCCGGGCGCTTGCGCCCATGTGGCGGCGCAACGACGCGTCGGCCAGCAGCCGCGCGATGGCCCCGGCAAACGCCCTCCCGTCGCGCATCGGCACCAGCAAACCGGTCCGGCCGTCCTGAACCGCCTCCGGCACCCCGGCGTTGTCAAAGGCCACTACCGGCAGCCCGCAGGATTGGGCCTCCAGGTACACCATGCCCAGGGCTTCCTGGATGCCGGGGAACACGAACAGGTCGGCAGCGCTGTAATAGCGGTAAAGCTGCTGCCGCGGGACCTGGCCGGTAAAAATGCACCCGTCGCGGATCTCGTCCCGGGCCAGCCGTTCGAGACGGGCGCGCTCTTTTCCGTCCCCGACAATGGCCAGTGTGAATTTTAGGCCGCGACGCCGCAGCTCGCCGCAGGTGCGGATCACCCAGGTGAGGCCTTCGGCCTTGACCCCCGGCCGGAACATTGCCACCGACAATACCACGGGTTGCTCGCCGGCACTCCACTGCCGGCGTAGTTCGGCGCGCGCGACCGGGTCGGCGGTGAAGTCCCGCGAGTGAAGACCCGGCGCCACGTAGGTCAGCCGCTCCTCCGGCAGAAGGCGCCGGAGGTTGACCCAATCCATGCGTTTGTTGGTGAAGACGTGGCGCGCCGCCAGCAGGACCTGCCGGTTCAAGTGAAAGCCGGGCCGCGTTCTCGGGTCGCGGCGGCGCCGGGTGGAGTAGATGCCCTGAAAGAGCACATACGGGATCCCGATCCGCCGGGCGACGGCCGGGCCCAGCATATCCGGGGCCTTGTAATACGAATGGTAGCTGAACCACAGGTCGCAGCGCGCCGCGCCGAAACGCCGCGCCACCCGCTGCCGTTCCCATACCAGGCGGGGCCACACCCAGGGTTTCCAGTAAATCCAGCGGCAGCGCAGAGAACTCGCCGGGACCACTTGGTGGCCGCAGCGCTCGAGGAACTCGAAGATGCCGGTGGCCGTGACCAGGTCCCCGGAGGGGTGCGGGTGGCCGAGCGGTTTGAAGGGTGTGTAAAAGCCGATTTTCATGAAGCCCGGGAGCGGTCCGCAGATACGGTGGCACGCGCTGCAACGGTCGGGTCGGGCAGGCTCATTTGAAATCCGGAAACCCGCTCTTCAGGAACCAATCGTTCCGGACGGCGTCGAATTCCCAGAGCTGCTGGTCCGTCAAGGTCTTGATCCGGGGGTTGCCGCTCCTGAAATACGTGATGTCCACCGTCTGCCCGGCCTTGCGCGCATCTTCGGAGACGAGCACCAGTTTGACCTGATAATCCGTGACGCGTACGTCCTGGGGGGCCTGCGGCCGCTTGCCTGAAGCATCGAGGGCCAAAAAATATTCGGCCGCTTCGAACTCGGACCAGCGGAGCAGGTTCCCGTATTGGCGGACTCTCTCCTCAAACGTATCCTGTCTTCGAAAATCGAAGGACGACGCGCAACCGGACAGCAACAGGCCGAGCATCAGAAGTGCCGCACTCGTTCTCCCCATACCGACTTCTCCCTCACACGTGGGATTGCCCGTTTCCGACCAGTTTAAACCATCCTGCTGGTTTCGCCAAGCGCTAAGTTGGCCGCTGCGGGTCCACCGGCGCCGGGCATCCCGGACGCCGGATGGGGCCCGGATTTGCGGTTGACGGATGGGCACGCATCCGTTATGACTCCTGACACATCCACGGGTCGGCCGGCGGGGTGCCGGACGACCCGAACTCTGGAGGGGAGGGACCGATGGCATCCATATCCGTGCAGGAGTTGCGGCGCTTGGCGGAGGAGTTCGTAGCGGCGGAGCCCGGACGACTCGACCAGGAGGGCTGGTGGCGCAGGCCGCTCTTGGCGAGCGCACCGGTCGACGCGCGCTTCGATGCGCTGCCCCGCATCGCCGCCGCCGACCACATGCACCCCCGCGACCTGCTGCCGGCCGGCAGGTCCGTGGTCGTCTTCTTCATCCCCTTCAAGAAGGACCTTCCCCGGGAAAACCGCGCGGGCGACAGGCCCTGCCGGAACTGGGGAGTCGCCTACGTGCAGACCAACGATCTCATCAACCGCCTGAGCCAGTCGCTGGCGGATCTCTTGGGGGCGCACGGCTTCAGGTGCGGCCTCACGCCCGCCACGCATAATTTCAACGAGGAAAAGCTCATGGCGCGCTGGTCCCACAAGCACCTCGGCCACCTGGTCAACATCGGCCGCTTCGGGACCCACCACATGCTCATCACCCCGGCCGGCTGCGCGGGTCGCCTGGGTAGCCTCGTCACCGAGGCCGAGCTCGGGGACCATCCGCTGGTTGAAACGCGCGAGGCCTGCCTGCTCAAGGCCGGCAAGGCCTGCGGCCTGTGCGTCGCCGCCTGCCCGGTAACGGCCCTCACGACCAACGGCTTCGAGCGCCGCAGCTGTTGGGACCGGCTCAAGGAAAACCGCGCCGGCCTCGAGTATTTTTCGGACCTGCCGGAAAGCACCCACGTCTGCGGCAAGTGCGCAGCCATGATGCCCTGCAGCTTCGGAAACCCCGTGGCACGGTTGGAGTCGGCCAGCCGGTGAAACGCGCCGCAGAGTTTACATCCGCGCGGGCTCTCCGTATTCGATGACAGGCAGGAAGGAAGGCTAAGGTCGCTGCCCGTGATCGTCATCCGACGCCGGCCATTGCAGCTTTGAATCGATGCGGCCCAGCAGCTCCTTGATGTCCCTCAAGTGGGCTATAACGGTATCGGAGTCGCCGGCCGCCGCGGGGAGATTGCCGCTGCTGCCGCCGAGCGTGCGCGAAATCTCGTCCAGCCGGATCCCCAGGGCAACGATGAAATAAATCAGCAGTAAAAAACCGAGCTGTCTCTCCCCCCACCCCAGCGCGGTCCAGCCCAACAATACCATCGCCAAAAACAGCAGTCCGGTGAGGGTGTAAGGATGCCGATGGGTCCAGTGCTGGATCGCGTTGATCATGCTGCCGGTCCGTTCCTTTTTTGAGATGGCTTCCAGTTAATACCCCGTCATGTCCGGAGGCCCCGCGCCGAGGCGCCCGGGACGGCTGCGATCAAGCGGATTCGCCGCGGACCTCGTCCCGCAGCACCCGACGCAGCACCTTGCCCACGTTGGACACCGGGAGTGCTTCGCGGAACTCAATGTGCCGAGGCCGCTTGTACCCGGCCATGTTCTCTTTGCAGAACGCCTGGATCTCCTCGACGGTGGCGGTTTCGCCGGGTTTGAGTTGGATGAAGGCTTTCACCGCCTCCCCGCTCTTGGCATCGTAAACGCCCACCACGGCCGCGATCGCCACCTTGGGATGTTGAAAGAGGATGTCCTCGACGTCGCGGGGGTAGACGTTGAACCCCCCCACCAGAATCAAATCCTTCTTGCGGTCCGTGATGAGGATATAACCCTCCTCGTCGATGTGCCCGATGTCCCCGGTCAGGAAAAAGCGCCGGCCGTCGATCGTGCGGAAAACCTTCTCGTCTTCATCCGGCCGGTTCCAGTACCCTTTCATCACCTGGGGCCCGCAGATGGCGATCTCGCCTTCCTCGCCCCGGGCCAACTCCTGCTGGCCGTTCACGAGATCCATTATTTTGACGTCGGTACCCGGGAGCGGGAACCCCACGGTGCCGATTTTGCGCTGCCGGGTGTTGGTGGGGTTGGCGGCCGCCACCGGGGCGGTTTCGCTCAAGCCGTAGCCTTCGAAGATGACGGCTCCGGTTTTTTCCTCGAACCGCCGGCAGACCTCGGGAGGCAGCGGCGCCCCTCCGGAAAAGCAGCCCATGAACGAGGTCAGATCGTATCGATCGAGATGGGGGTGGTTGACGAACGCCACGAAAAGGGTCGGCACCGCCGGCATCAGCGTCGGCCGGTGCTTCTGAACTATTTTGAGGACCTCGGTGAACGGGGGGTTGCCGGCCCGCGGGTCGGGAACGCAGATCAGCCGGCTGCCGCTCGCACAGGATGATAGGAGGGCGCAGGTCATGCCGAAAATGTGGTACCACGGCAGCACGCCGAGGTAGGTGTGAAACCCGCCCTGGCGCTGGGGCTCCGGGTTGGCGCCCGCCGCATGGGCCAGCCGGATCCATTCGTGAATGCAGGCCAGTTCGTAGGTGAAGTTGGTGTGCGTCAGACCGGCGCCCTTGGGAATGCCCGTCGTACCACCGGTGTAGATGATCAGGGCCAGGTCCGCGGACGGGTCGATGGCCACCTCGGGCGGCTGGGGCTTGGCCTGGGCGACCACGTCATCGAAAAACAGGTGGCCGGGCTCGTATTTGCCGGCCCGGGGGATCTTCCCCAGCAGGCCGCCGATAAGGCCTTTGAGCTTGGGCAGGTACGACTTGACGCCGCAGGCGACCACCGTCTCAACATCGGTGGCAACGACGGCCTGCACCGTGGTGGGGTAGAAACGCGGGTGGTCCATGCAGAAAACGGCCTTGGCGCCACAGTCCTTGAGCTGGAAGTGGAGTTCCTTGGCGGTGTAGAGCGGGTTGCAGGTCACGCAGATGGCGCCGGCCTTGAGGATCCCGAAATAGATGGGCGGGTAGTGCGGCAGGTTCGGAAGAAAAACAGCCACGCGGTCGCCCTTCCGGATTCCCCGTGCGTGCAGGAAATGGGCGATCCGGTCGGCGGTGTCCCTGACCTGCGCGAAGGTCCGGGTGGCGTCGCTGAAGATGGTGTAAACATGGTCGGGATAGGCCCGGGCCGCGTCGTCCAGCATGGAGAAAAGAGGTTTGTCAACGCCAGCGACCGCCGGCGGGACACCTTCCGGCCAGTGGGGGGTGGGCCATCCGTGCGGGGTCATGGTCATCTCCTTTTCGGTGGTTTGGAGACCGGCGACGATCTGCCGGCGCGGTATTTCGAAGTATAGAAGACCGGCAGGGGGGCTGTCAAACACGAAAGCAGATGCGCTCGGTGCGTTCAGATCTCGTCGGCGAACTCGGCCGTGATCACGCGGTAGAGCTCCTCCCCGATAGCGATGCCCAGCTTGATGAACTGGGGGCCGTATTTCCTCCCGGTCGCCGTGCGAAACGAGGTCTTGATCCGCGCCAGGCGCTCCATGCCACTCGGGTAGTGACGCAGGAACTCCGACAGGGGCGGCCGGGCGAAGGCGGCCATGGCCCACAGGGTGTCGCTGAAATTGTCCGGCCCCCACCGGAACTTGTCGGCGTCGTAAAGGCAATCGGACACCAGCGCGCCTTCCCGCGTGTTGACGCTCAGGGCGGGTTTGAAGGCCTCGTGGTTGCGGATGGCAATGCAGATGTCTTCGATTTCCGCCGGGGAGAAGGCATACCCGGAAATCAGCCCGCGCGCGCAGGCCGCCCCCTGCTCCGCATGCTCGGGCCGTTTGCGCCGGATGTCGTGCAGCAGCCCCGCACAGTGGGCCAGGCCGGTCCGCCGCCGCAGGAACTCCCCGGAATAGCCGGCCGCCCGGCCTTCGACGTGCATCAGCGCGCCGGCATCGATGGCCACTTTTCGGGCATGTAGCCACCCATGACCGAAGTCGTCCTCCAGGAGGGCCGCCACAGACCGACGCAAATCGGCGACGAGAGGAGTGCTTTCGAAGAGGGACTCGGAGAAGCTTACCGCGGTGTTTTCGTCGCGGTAGAAATCAGGCGGAGGCAGCCGCGACACGATCTGCCGCGCCCGCTCGCGCAAGCGCATATACAGGCTGGTCACATCGGTCATGGGCGGTCTGCCGGCCCCCTTGCACGTACCGGCGGTTTCAGGCCCGGCATCCTCCCCGGGAGGCTGAAAAGCCGGTAATTAGAAGCCATCTCTAAAATAGCAGATCACAGCCGAGGGCCAGGCGCACGCCGATGAAAAAGCATAGATGCATTTTTGAGATAGCTTCTACTCAGGCAGATCGTCTGAAGGAAAAGACATGGGCGCGATCACACAAGGCCAGAATTGTCTGGCTGCGATGACCTTATGACGGGTGATGGTGTCATGGCGATCATTATTGCCCTTCAGTCTTCAGCCTGAACACCTGAGTAGTTACTAAGACTGCGCATAACAGAAGTGCCGATTTCGAGGGAATGAAACCGGCACGTTCGAAAAGAACCACCACGGGCGATAGATCAGCTTTCGGTTAGAGCGAACGGACGGCCGCAGACCTTCCAGCGATCGTCTTCCCTGACGAGGTCGATAGTCGCCTCCACCCGGTGCGCCTGGGTCAGGGCGAACACCTCGGCCATGGCTCCAAAAACAGGGTTGATGGCGCGTTTGCGCGTCGCCGTCAGCCGGACCTGGGCTTTATCGGCCTCCTTGAGGCTGGTCCGGGTCTCGACCTGGTAGAGTTCCTGCTTCATATAATCGAAGGCATACCCCAGGGACCGCGCTTCCTGGCCGACGCGCTGCAGGTATTCCTCCACCACATTGGCCGTTTCACTCGGGCCGAGTTCCTTGCAGAGCCGATTCGCCATGGACGTGTCCAGCCAGAAATACGCCCGGGCAAACTCCACGGCCGCCTTGTCCGGAGTTTCACGCTGCTCGGCAATGACCAGAACCCCTTGCAGGATCACCGCCAAGATGATGATCGAGGTGAATGTCAGGAACTTCCCACCGCTGTCCATTGACGCTTCCTCCTTTTCGCCGTTCAGGCCCTCCTCCTAGCGTAGAAAGGCCCTCCGCCCCTATGGAACCCTGTCGGAAACGGTCAGCACCCGTCAGCATGTGCGACTAACACGATTCATTGCCGAAGACAAGCGCTTTTTGGGTTCGTGCACGCGGGCTCTGCGCCGGCCGGGTGCGAATCCGGTCTTAATCAGCGCCGGGTGCAGGTTTCGACCCAGGCGGCGGCGATGTGCTGGAGCCCGTCCATTTCCGCTTCGGAGTAGGACGGGTCCGTCCCGTTAAAATAGTCCGGTCGCAGCAGGCGGCTTTCTTTGAACGGCTGGAGGGCGTACAGGCGGCTGCCCTGGATGAGGCGGGCAATGCACTCGATGGTCTCCGACGTCACCAGCGGTTTCACACAGGTGGTCCGGAACTCGTGGTCGATCCCCGAGGCCATCAGAAGACCAAGGCTGTCGAGGATGGCGCCGGTGTCGCACCGGCAGGTCACACCGCCGACATAGCGGTCCGGCTCCATCTTGATGTCCATCGCCAGGTAATCCACGAGGTTTTCGGCGATGAGCCGTCTCAGCATCTGCGGCCGGCTGCCGTTGGTGTCCAGCTTCACGGCATAACCCATGTGCTGGATGCGGCGGCAGAGGTCCGGCAGATCGCTCTGCAGCGTGGGTTCCCCCCCCGAGATGACGACCCCCTCCAGCAACCCTCGGCGGTCTTCGAGAAACGCGAGGAAATCATCGACCGTGAGCCGGTCGCCCGCAACGCCGGGCGCATCGACCAGCTGCGGGTTGTGGCAGTAAGGGCAGCTGAAATTGCAGCCCGCCAGAAACAGGACACAACTGATTTTGCCGGGATAGTCGATGAAGGAGTGTTTTTGGAGACCGCCGATACGCACGACGAGCGCTCCTCTGCACGTTAACCCAGTAAACCTATTGGCCCATCGCGTCTGACTCAACTCGGTGGGCGGCTGCACTGGAATGGAGATTCGAAATTCGAATCCGGTAGGTAAATCTATTTCAGGATGCGATCTTAAGGTTTTTCCGGTCCCCAAACTCCGCCTGCTTGCCGATGTTCCATTGCGCTACCGGCCGCAGGTAGCCGACCACGCGGGAGTAGACTTCGGTCGTTTCGCTGCAGCGGCTGCAACAGGGCTGCTCCCCGTCCAGGTAGCCGTGGGTGGGGCAGATGCTGAAGGTCGGCGTAAGGGTGAAATAGGGCAGCCGGTAGTTAGCGGCGATCTTGCGCACCAGGGCCTTGACGACGGCGGTGTCCTTGACCTGCTCGCCCAGAAAAATATGCAGGACCGTGCCGCCGGTGTATTTGGTCTGCAGCCCGTCCTGGAGCCTCAGGGTCTCGAACAGATCATCGGTAAACCCCACCGGAAGCTGGCTGGAGTTGGTGTAGTATGGCGCAGTACCCCGGGCGCTCGCATCGGATTCATTGGCGCTGATGATGTCCGGAAATTTTTTCTTGTCCAGCATGGCCAGCCGAAAGGAGGTGCCTTCGCCCGGAGTCGCCTCCAGGTTGAACAGCGCCCCGCTTTCCTCCTGGAGCCCGGCGATGGTCTCGCGCAGGAAATCCATCACGCGCAGGGCGAAACGCTGCCCGTCCGCGGTGGTGATGTCTCGTCCCAAGAAGTTGAGACAGGCCTCGTTCATGCCGATGATGCCGATCGTTGAGAAGTGGTTCTTCCAGTACACGCCGGAGTGGTTCTTGATTTCACGCAGGTAGAACTTGGAGTAGGGGTAGAGGTTCTTGTCGGTGAACTGCTCGAGGACCTTGCGCTTGATCATCAGGCTCTCGGCGGCCAGATGCACCCATTTGCCGAGCTTGGCGAAGAAATCCGCCTCGCCGTCGCTCAGGTATCCGAGGCGCGGCAGGTTGATGGTCACCACCCCGACGGAGCCGGTGAGCGGGTTCGCCCCGAACAGGCCGCCGCCGCGCTTGAGCAGTTCCCGGTTGTCCAGCCGCAGCCGGCAGCACATGGACCGCGCGTCCTCCGGGGACATGTCGGAGTTGATGAAGTTGGAAAAATAGGGGATGCCGTATTTGCCCGTCATCCGCCAGAGGGGCTCCAGATTGGGGTTGTCCCAGTCGAAGTCCGCCGTGAGGTTGTAAGTGGGGATCGGAAAGGTGAACACCCGGCCCTTGGCGTCGCCCTCCATCATGACCTCGGCGAAGGCCCGGTTGATCGCATCCATTTCGGGCTGGAATTCGCCGTAGGTCTCCGGCTGCTCCCGGCCGCCGACCACGACGGGGTGGTCCCTGAGGGTCGACGGCACGGTGAGATCCATGGTGATGTTGGTGAACGGCGTCTGGAACCCCACCCGGGTCGGGATGTTGATATTGAAGATGAACTCCTGCAGGGCCTGCTTGACCTCCTTGTACTCGAGGCGGTCAAAGCGCACGAACGGGGCGAGAAGTGTATCGAAGTTGGAGATGGCCTGGGCCCCGGCAGCCTCCCCCTGGAGGGTGTAGAAAAAATTGACGACCTGCCCCAGGGCGCTGCGCAGGTGCCTGGGAGGGGAGCTTTCGACCTTGCCCTCGACGCCCTTGAACCCCTGGCGCAGCAGGTCCATCAGGTCCCAGCCGACGCAGTAGACCGAAAGCAGGTTGAGGTCGTGGACGTGGACATCGCCTTCGGCGTGGGCCATCCGGATCTCGGGCGGGTAGATGGAGTTCAGCCAATACTCGGAGGTTATCTCGGAGGAGATGTAGTTGTTGAGCCCCTGCAGGGAGTAGCTCATGTTGCTGTTCTCGCGGATCTTCCAGTCGAGCTTCTCGATGTAGTGGTTCACCAGGTCGACATTGGCCCGGGTGGTGATCTTGCGGATCTGGGCGTGTTGCTCCCGGTAGAGGATGTAGGCCTTGGCGGTTTTATAGAACGGGGAGTCGAGCAGAACGCGCTCGACGATGTCCTGGATTTCCTCCACTTTGGGCGTCGGCCCGAGCCGCAGCTCGTGGGCGAGCGTCAGCACCCGCAGCGTGAGTTTCTTCGCCTCCCTGTCGCTGAACTCGCCGGTGGCGCTGCCGGCCTTCGCGAGGGCGGCGGTGATTTTCGAAGAATCGAACTCGACTACTCTTCCATCTCTTTTTTCGATTTTCTCGAACACGAGGCCAGCTCCTGCGGTTAGATCACGTCAGTACGTCGTTGTTGAACATCTGCACGGTCGTAATACTTGTAGCCGTCCGTTTGCCGGGAGGAGACATCCTAACCTTAGTCAGTTTTATCGGGCGAGGGCGTTCAGGTGAGGTCCGCTTTCTGCATTCTTGATAAATCATACACAACATGTAGATGGATGTCAATAAAATACTTCAACATGTTGTGATCACGGGGAATATTTTCGATAATGTCGCATTTCCCCCAACCGGTGGGATGCGATGACGGCGGGGGCCGGTGGTGAGGCTGCTGCCATTCACAACGCACGAATTACTACTATTAACGTACTGATATTAAATAATTTATTGCTTTAATCCGCCACCCAGAGGTAGTCTGCGACCGATAAGTCGATGGCTTCGTCCGCCGCGACAGGGTAAATGGTGCGATACGGTAGGCCGTTGCGCTTGAAGACCCGCTCCGGGATGCCGTACTTGTATTGGATATGACCGTTGCCGGCCAGCACCACCAGCATGCCGTCGCCGAGATGGATCGCCGCCGCTTCGGCCATGGCATCTTCCCAGACGCACTGGGCCAGGTAGAAATCCTCAAACCGCACGTTCTTGAAGGGGTGCTGCCTGAACACGTCTTCAACGTAACCCCGGTGAGCCGGAATGCCGGTGTCCACCTCCCCGGGCAGGTATCCCTTTTCGTATTCCGTGAGGTATTCGGTGCCGCCGGCGCGGATCTTGGGCGGGATGCTGAACGGCACGTTCAGGGCCACCAGCGGGATTTTCTCAGTGCGGATGTAGTCCAGGATGCCCCGGTACAGCCCATAGTCGAAGCGCCAGTTGGCGTACCAATGGGTGCGGCGCAGAAAGGCTTGCTCGTCGAGGTCGCCGGCCGCCCAGCGGTCCAGGACCGTCTGGTACGATCGGTCGAACATCTCCATTCCCACGGCCAGCCGAATCCCCGCCTCGTGCAGCGCGCGGATCACCCTCAGCTGAATCTCGTGATGCCGGGCGGAGGTGTGCATTTCGCCCACGTAGGCGACCCGCGCCGTCCGCACGTCCGCCATCAATTCGTCAAAGGAGACCGCCGCACCGGTGTGCGCGGAAAGGATGGTGCCCGGCGCAAGGGCCTTGACCGGTGCTTTTTCCGAATCCGGCTTGAGCGGCATGGCACAGCCCCCCACTCCCCCGCCGGCAGCCAGAAACATGATCAGCAGCCCCGCGGCGGCCGCGCGCCAACGCATCTTTGGCCCGGGTAGTTTTCCGGCTTGCATTTTCACGCCGGTCCGCATAATCTGATTCGGTGCCATCGCCCGCCTCCGGCTGAGGCCGATGGCGGTGTGCACCCCCACACCGGGAGAGACGACCGCCGAGATGCCATTGCCACGAACCGTCATTGCGCGTTCACGACACCCGCTGTACTTCCTGACCCCCGCGGCGGTTGCCACAGCGGTCCTCCTGGCAGCTCTGTCCGCTCTGCTCGCCTTCGGGTTGATCGGGATTTCTGTGGCCAAGGAGTTCGAGCCGTATCACGGCTACATCTGGGTTCCTCGCCTCCTGGTGGTGGTCAGCGCCATCCTCATCGCCGCCGTCCTCGGCTGCTTTCTCCGCCGGCGGCTCTTCCAGGGCTAACCGCCCGCTATTTGGCGGCAGCACCCGTTACGACCACATTCAGGATGCCCATGAGTTGATCGGCGGGGATGTAGCCCGGCCGGTGGCCGATGACCTCACCGCTCTCGGAGATGAACCATGTGTCGGGCAGGCCTTTGACCCGGTACAGCGACGCTGTCTGCTTCTCGCGGTCGGAATCCACCCGGATGGGGATGAAATTGCGGTTGAGGGAGGCGATAACCGCCGGGTCCTTGAAGGTCTTGCGCTCCATTTCAACGCAGTACGTGCACCAGTCCGCATAAAAATGGAGGAACACCTTTTTCTTTTCGAATTTGCTGCGCGCCATGCCGCTGTCGTAGGTGTGCCATTGGATCTTATCGGCGGCGGCCAAGCCGCTTGCGGCCCCGCCAGCCAACAGGACCAGCAGAAGAATCAGTGCCCTGCCTGTCTTCATTCGTTATGCCTCTTAATGCTAAAAGTTTTCCACTTGGGATAATTTAGCACCGCGGAGGCGGGATGGCAAACTATAGAGGGGTTGGGAACCCTTTTCGGGCGGCCTAGTGCTCAGTGCGAACTCTGGCTTCTTGAACCAGGGATCAGAGCGTCGACCGCGTGACGCTCTGATCCCTTATATGTTGAGCGCATCTTGTTCTTTCAGGCCGGCTCGATATTCTGGTTCATGCGAAAGAGGTTACCCGGATCGTATTTGCGCTTCACCTGGGCGAGGCGGTCGTAGTTCGGGCCATAGGCGGAGCGCACGCGATCGCCTTCATCGGCGGTGAGGAAATTGACGTAGACGCCGCCGCTGGCGAAGGGTGCCGAGGCATTGAAGAAGTCGCGCGCCCAGCCGATGCAGCGCTTGTCGTCGGCCGGGTCCTCCCAGCGGCCGTGCACGTTCATCACGAACTTGGCGTCACGGTGCGCGTACGCCGCGGAGCCCGGGGCCGGTCGTGTCGTGGCACCGCCGATGGCGCCGAAAAAGATCTCGCACTGGGGCGAGGGCAACTTCCCGATACTGGCGATGACGGCATCGAAGAGCCCGTCCTTGAGAGTCGAGAAATTGTGAGACTTCCAATAATTGCGGGCGCCGGCGGTAAGCAGCGGGTCGAAGGCCTGCTGCCAGGCGACGTAAGGCTGGACGCCGACGTGCTCTCCCAGGGGATTGCCGAACTTGCGCAACGGCTCGATGAGCGGCTCACCCTGCTTCGGCTCACCCGCGTAGATCAGCGCGAGTGCTATGATCCCCTTGCCGTGGACCCTCTCGGGGAGGAACGGCAGTGGCGGCGCCTGGCGCAGGACGGCCCACACGGAGAGCTCCTCCGGCGCCTTGGCGAGGAATTCGCGGTACTGCTGCAACACCGGCTTCGCCTCCGAGATCGGGTACACGATGAGTCCGCTCAGCACGTCGGGGCCGACCGGGTGGAGCCGGAACTCGAAGCGCGTGACCACGCCGAAGTTGCCGCCGCCGCCGCGGAGCGCCCAGAAGAGGTCGGGGTGCTCGGTTGCGCTGGCGCGCACCACCTCACCGGCCGCGGTCACGACCTCGGCGGACTCGAGGTTGTCAACCGTCATGCCGTACTTGCGGCTGAGCCAGCCGAAGCCCCCGCCGAGCGTCAGCCCGGCGATACCGGTGGTGGAGTTGATGCCGCCCGGAGTGGCGAGACCGTGGGCCTGGGTGGCGGCGTCGAGGTCCGCGAGCGTGGCACCGCCTTCGATGGTAACGCGGCGCCCGGCGGGGTCGACGCGCGCGGCCTTCATCTTCGAAAGGTCGACCACGAGCCCGTCGTCGCACGTGGCATTGCCGGCGATGTTATGCCCGCCGCCGCGGACGGCGAGCAAGAGTCCGTTGTCCCTCGCGAAGTTCACCCCGCGGACGACGTCCGACGTCGTGGCGCAGCGAGCGATGACCGCGGGGCGCTTGTCGATCATCGCGTTCCAGATCTTGCGTGCGCTTTCGTAGGCAGCGTCGCTCGGAAGAAGAATCTCTCCCTTGAAGCCACCTTTCAACTCCTCGATCTTCCCGGCTTGCAAAGTCGTCATGGTTTCCTCCTTATCCTGTGCTGTGGCCGATAGCGCCTAACGCGCGGCTCACCCGGAGTGCTCCGTTTGCGCGATCAGATGCAGCCGGGGGTTATCTCAATGGCTTCTACCACCTTTGAAATTACAGCCTCTGAATGCACTCTGCTTCGGCCTTGCACATCCAAAGTATAGTTCCCCCCTCGTTCTAGATTTTCCCGCTGCAGCCTCAGGATAGGCACATTTTGGACATAATCCAGTTTTCCCGCCTCGTTCCGCTGGGCGATGCAATCGTCATTTCAGACGAGTACATCATCAATGCTATTACGAAGAGCCACTGCAAGAACCCGCCAATCGTGATGCGTTCAAGGAGTTGAGCGACGGAACCGCGGTTGGCTACACGTACAGCGGCCAGGAAAGAGATGAAGGAATGAGGGCTATATCCATGCAGGCGTGGGCTGTTCCGGTCTGTGAATAGTGCGGCCGCTCGACGGAAGGGTCAGGGTTTTGCGGCCACATACTCAAAGGCCCAGAAGTACGGCCACCGCGTGAAGGTGCCTGACTCGCCAAGCCCCGCAATCGATGCCCGCAGTTCCGCCTCGCCTGGGAAGTTCTTGAGCACGCGATGCGCAGAGCCATCGGCGAGCACACGGGTTTGATACGTGTTGCCTTCCGAGTCTTGCCCGGCGATGGGAGAGCTGCTGCCTTCGACGTAGTAATTGTCGAGAAGCACGACCTTTGACCCCGGCTTGAGCAGCTTCCCCAACCCGAGCAGGAACGCAGGCCGCCGGGCTTTCGGGACGTGGGAAAAAAAGAAGCCGGCAAAGGCCGCGCTGAACTCACCAAGCTGAACGGGAAGGGCGTAGGCATCTCCTGCGACGAATTGAACTATCCCTTCCGGCACGCGATCCCTGGCGATGCGCATGGTCTCTGGTGCTGAATCCACTGCGACGATGCGGGCGGCCGATGACGCGATGAACCGTGTCCAGTACCCCGTCCCGCAGGCGATCTCCAGGACCGTTTTCCCGGTGAAACGGGGTGGGAGCCAGCCCTCGATGGAGCGCAGATCCGGCTGGCGCTCCGGCTTCCGGTAGACGCTGTCGTACTCGGGCGCGCGTGCTGCGTAGTAAGACTGCATTGATGCTTCCGGAGTAGCCATGAAAGCCTCTTAT
>JACRCN010000066.1 GCA_016219005.1 Deltaproteobacteria bacterium | reverse complement strand
TCTCAAACCGCCCAATATCAGCTGGGGCCTGATATTTCCGATTGCCTGGACGGCCATGTTTTTTATCAAGTCAGGCCGTGGGCTGGAAGACTTTCTTGCGCTGCTGCCTGGCGTGGTGGCGATTTCGATCCTTTTCGGCACCACTTCCATGTTGGCGGTGACCGTCACCTTCGAGAAAAAAGGCCGTTCCTTCGAGCGGCTTCTGCTGGCACCGATCTCCCTGGAACTCCTGATGCTGGCCAAAACCGGAGGGGCCATCCTTTTCGGCCTCGTGAACGCGCTCGTTCCGGTTGCCATCGCCTTCTTTCTTGCGGACCTGTCCCGTGTCGCCTGGGGTGCGGTCGTCCCGGCAGTCGTGCTGATAGGGATCGCATCGACCTTTATGGGGCTATTCATTGCGGTATCGGTCAGCGAAATCTTCGAAGCCCAGACGTTTTCAAACTTTTTCAGGTTCCCCATGATTTTTCTTTGCGGTCTGTTTTTCCCGATCGATGCTCTGCCGATGCTCTTGAAACCACTGGCGTATGTGCTGCCGTTGACCTATGGGGTCGACATCCTCAAAGGCGGTTTTCATAACAGCAACATAATGCCCATCGTCCTTGATTTTGCGGGCATTTGCCTATTTTGCATGGTGCTGTTCTTTTTCAGCTTAAGAAACATACACAAAAAATGGATTTCCTGAAATCAAAGGGGATTCAAACAAACAATGTGCCTTTTTCCGAAACGGTCTAAACGTCACAAAACTATCCCGCCCATATAACGTCCTCGAATTCCCGAGAATTGCCAACGCGATAATTTTGATTTACCCTCCGCTACCTATCCGTCCTGACGAGGAAGGGTTTAATCGATCATAGAACCGCCACTGTTGCCATCAATGCCCGACACCGCGAACAGAGACTGGGGCAATCAAACGCCAAGCGAAGAATTGGTTGCCAGGGTTGCAGAGGGGGATGATTATGCCTTCCAGATCCTGGTAAACCGGCACCAGACTTCTGTTCTCAATTTGATCTATCGGTTCATGGGGGATCGATCAAAGTCGGAAGATCTGGCGCAAGAGACTTTTTTACAAGCCTGGCGGGCAGCAAAAAGTTTCCAACACAAATCCAAATTCACGACCTGGCTCTATCGTATCTGTGTCAATCTTTGTCTCAATGAAATCAAATCGGCTCGGCGGAAAAAGTGGCTTCAATTTTTTCAAAATGCCCCTGGTTCCAGACACCCGGAGGCTGAAACCCAGTTAGATGAGTCTCCAAACCCTGAGGACCTCTTGCTTGCCCGGGAGCGAAGCCAGCAGATTGCCAACGCCCTTCAAACTTTGCCCGAAAATCAACGCATCGCCCTGATATTAAAGAGATATGACGGCCTCTCATATGAAGAGATCTCCCGCGTTCTTGGCTGTTCAGCCTCCGCAGTTGAATCATTGCTCGTCCGGGCAAAACGCACCCTTCAAAAGAAACTGGAAATATTTTTAAAAAAGAGCGCAGGTTTTTAACCTGAGCGTTGTCTAATACGGTCAGATGGGATCAATCGGTGAGACGACAGATGAAATGCCAGACGATTGAAAAAAAGCTGTCAGCCTATCAAGATGGTGAGCTTTCGGTCTTAGAAAAGGAACAGGTCGAAAGACACCTTGCTGGCTGCCACTCCTGCCTTGAGCAGCATGTTAGGCTTAAACAGACGTGGCACATCCTGGGTGATTTGACCGAGATCCGTCCGACCCCAGGGTTCTATAAGCGGGTTTCCCATAAAATCGGACTAACACCGGAAAAGGGCCTTTTAGGGTCTTGTTGGAGGAACTGGGGATGGGGGGCACTGCCGTCTCCTGTTTTCGCATCCGTCATCCTTGCAATCGGGATGCTTTGCGGGGCCTATATAGGGAATTCTTTCATTAAAACCCAACCGTTCCATAACGTTGCCGCCTACCCTGAAGAAGGCTTTTTAAGTTCTCTCAAGGTGTTTGACCCTGTTCCTCCAGGATCATTGGCAGATAACTACGAGCGGCTGTTGAGCTACAACGAAGGCCACATCAGATGAGATCAAATTTGTTGGCTGGCATTCTGATTTTGTCCTTGACCATCAATGCGGCTGTCATAGGTACGCTGGGGTACCACTATTTCATGAAACAACCTCAGCGCGATTCGCTTAGCTGCTTTTCAACGGGAAACGGCCATCTTTACCAGTCACTCGGATTAACCGGCGGCCAGCTTGAAAGGATGGGACCCCTTGCCCACGCATTTCATGGCCAAATGGACGAAATGAAAGCATCCGTGGAGCAGAAAAAAGATCTCCTGATCGATTTACTCCAAAGGGGGGAGGAACCTGACAAGATAGATGCTTTACGAAGAGAGCTGGCCTCAATTCAGGATACGATCCAGAAAGAGGTGATCTCGCATATTGCGGATATCAAGCAGATTTTGAATTCAAATCAACAGGAGCAGTTCTTTCGCCTTATGCGTCAGAGCATGAATTGCACGGGGACATCAATGTCCTCTCCGAGCGGAGGCAACCGATGAATTTGCGTTACATGTTTAAGGAGCTTTATTACCAAAGAAGAAGGGCCATGATCGCCGCTTTCGGACTGTCGATCGGAATTGCCCTTTTGATCATTCTAAACGCCCTTTCCATAGCATACCGCGAAGCCGCACAAATTCCCCTTAAGGAAATTGGTGCCGACATCACCGTTCAGCGCGCAGGAGATGTACCCGAGGAACTTACAGGCGCGGTCTTTCCCTGCTCGGCTGTAACGCTGCGAAATGAGGAGGTCAAAAAAATCGGCAATCTGCCTGGTCTCAAGGGAATGGGCAAGGCGCTCTTGCTCTGGGTTTTTGACGCTGACCGGGCGTGGATTGTCCTTGGCATCGAAGGCGAAAACTCAATTGGGCCGGCGGTGTTGAAATACTCTATTGCCGACGGAAGGTTTCTTGAGAATGGGAAAGCGGAGGCTCTCGTCGAGGTTGCATATGCCAGGCAGTTTGGGATCAAGTTGGGAGACACGATAGCCATATCCAGCCATGAATTTCCGGTCGTCGGCCTCGTCGATGCCTCCCGTGCAACCAAGATTGCCGTGGCAAATGTTTATCTGCCGCTGAAGGAGGCCGAGAGCCTTGCCGTTGCTTCCAAGCAGCTGCAATCCGTATCGCCTTACGCCCCTGATGACGTGAACCTGCTCTTTATCAAGGCAGACCAGGATAAAATCAGCAGCATCGCTTCCTCGATGAAAACGATTCTCGGAGACAAGGCGGCCGTGGCAACCCCGGACTCTTTCCTTAAGCTTTTGGGCAGTCTTTTCGCCCTTTCCGACAAATTTACCATGGTGGCCTCTATTATTGCCATCATCGTCGCAATTTTGATCGCTTTCAAAACGATGGCTGGAAACATCGCTGAACGAGCCAAGGAGATAGGCGTTTTAAAAGCGGTTGGATGGACCAATAGAAATGTTGTTTTCCAACTGATGGGGGAGTCGGTCGTGCAATGTTTTCTTGCAGGCGTCTTGGGGCTCTTCGCAGCCATCGTTGTTTCCTACGGGCTTAGTTTTATGAGCGTCAGCATTCCCATCCCCTGGGAGATGAGCCCTACTCCGCATTTCCTGCCGGGAGGAGGGGATCAGATTTTCAAAACATTGCGGCTTCCGGTAACTGTCCCCTGGAGCCTGGCTATCTTTGCCATCCTCCTGTCCGTTATCATAGGTGGCATGACCGGAGGGTTGCTTGGACGGCACATTGCGAGAATCAAACCATCGGAGGTTTTAAGACATGATTAATTCGGCCGTTCTGTCAGGTGTAGGTCTGAGAAAGTCCTATGGTTCCCTTGAAGTGCTGAAGGGGGTTTCCTTTGCGGTAGATCAGGGGGAATTTGCTTGTCTGGTCGGCAAATCCGGCTGTGGCAAGACGACCCTTTTGTCCCTTCTTTCGGGCCTGGAAAAACCGACCGAAGGCAAGGTCTCCCTGGGAGGGAAAGAGATCACCGAGGCCTCGGAGGACGAACTCGCCCTTTACCGGCGTGAAAATGTCGGGTTTATTTTCCAATCCTTCAACCTGATCCCGACCCTATCGGCCTGGGAAAACGTGGCCCTGCCTCTTTTTCCCATGAAGATCGCCCAAGAGCAACAACGCCAGCGAGCCATGGAAATGCTTGAAAAAATGGAGCTGAATCACCGAACAGAGCACCTGCCGTCAGCACTTTCGGGGGGAGAAAAACAGCGTGTGGCCATTGCCAGGGCTCTGGTGAATCGTCCCAAGATTATTTTCGCCGACGAGCCGACCGGCAACCTCGACTCGGCAACCGGTGAAGCCATCATGTCTATACTGCATCGGCTTAACGATGAAGATGGCGTAGCCATCCTGATGGTTACTCATGAACCGGATCTGGCCAAACAGGCGGATCGGTTGATCCGCATGAAAGATGGGGAGATTGCCTCATGAAAAAAAGTATCCCTGCAAGTGTTGCGATGGCTCTCTTGGTACTGCTTTCTTTTCCGATAACAAGCCGTTCGGCAAGCCCGGTCACGGTTGAGGTCCTCTACATGAACCATGGCCCACTTCGGCCGACAGTGGAGCAGATCAGGCAAGTCCTCTCGGGTTATGGGGATAAGATCAGCTCATCCTGGTACGATTTCGAAAGCAAGGAGGGGGAGAAGTTTATGGCCCAAAAGGGTCTCAAGCAGCATATCCCCCTCATCATCTGGGTAAACGGGAAATCGGTGGTTTCGGTCGCAGGGAAAGAGGTGCAATTGATAGGGTTCCCCTCCGGTTCGGGACCTGCTGCCTTTCAGGGCAAATGGACCATGGAAAGCTTACGCAAGGCATTGGACCAGCTAACGGATAAGAAGTGAGCGCACATGAACTATCGGTATGTGGTACAGGAGCTTCGTCATCACCGACACAGGACCCTTGTCAATATACTTGGGATAGGTATCGGCATTGCCCTCTTTGTCGCGATCAATGCGGTGTCGAGCGCGTATCAGGAGGCCGTCAGCCTGCCCTTCAGGAGTTTGGGTACCGATATCGTCGTTCAACGCCCTGAAAAGCGAACATCGGACGCCACGCAACAGCCGGCCTCAATGCGCGGAATACGGTTGCCGTTTTCCAATCAGGTGCTTTCGCAGGATGATTTGAATCAAATCGAAACAATCGAAGGCATCGACTCATCAGCCAAATCGCTGCTGCTGTGGGAGTTTGACAAGAGCGGCTTTCGCACGATCATGGGCGTTGATGCGTCGCAGCCGAGCCTGGGTCCGGTCAAGGCAAAAGAATGGATCAAGGAAGGCCGCTTCCCGCAAAAGCATGGTGAAGTCCTCATTGAAAAGCACTATGCAAAATTTATCCACAAAAAGGTCGGCGACAATCTGGAGATCGGGGGGAAGCATCACAGTGTAGTGGGGCTCCTTGAGATCCGCGAAGGGGCCCAGGTGGCATCAGCCAATATGTATTTGCCGCTTGCGGACGCCCAGTCGCTTATGAATGAGGGATCTGGCGGCGTCAACGTGATCTTTCTGCGCCTGAAGAGCCCTTCGCTCCTCGGACAGGTTAAAATGGATATCGTCAAAAAACTAAACGGCGTATCCGTTACAAGCTCGGATTCATTGATGGAGCTCATGGGCGGAGTTTCGAAGATCTCCGATCAATTCTCCCTCCTGGTTTCAATCATCGCCTTCGGTGGGGCGGTATTGCTTATCATCAAGACCATGCTCTCGAATCTGGTCGAACGCTCAAGGGAGATCGGTGTTTTGAAAGCTGTCGGCTGGACTGAAAAAGATATTCAGAAACAATTGATGGGAGAAGCCTTCCTGCAGTCGCTTCTGGGAGGGCTTGGCGGGCTTTTAATGGGATATATTTTGTCTTTTCTGCTCGGGTTCCTCTCGATCCCCATTTCAACGCCCTGGGAACTGAACCTTGTGCCTGCCTTCGCCAAGAATGCGGAGACCGCAGTCCGAAGTGTCAGGCTGCCTGTTAGCATTTCGTTCGGCTTGTCAGCAGTTTCAATTCTGTTGTCTTTAACGGCAGGGGGTCTTGCAAGCTATGCCATGGGAAAACGGGCCTCAAGGATGAAACCGGCTGAAATTTTGCGGCAGCTATGAGCGATGTGGTCAGCTGCCACGATTTTTTTTGAAAAGCTTGCCACAGTTTGAAGGCATTCTATTGGAGTGCTTATGCAATTAACGGCCCGCCGCCAGTATGGAACAAGACTTTTGCTCGATATGGCGGAGTGTTACGGAAAAAGCCCCATCAAATTGAGAATTATAGCCAAGCGTCAGAACATTAAGATATTCAAGAACCGAAAGAAGGGAATCTCAACTTGGTCTAAGCTGTCCGGTCATCACCGTGGCCGCGACGAAATATTCTTTGCAGTTTATCCTTCCAACAGTCGTAGGTATAGGCGATCTTGCGGAAAAAAGTCCTCGCCGGCTCCTTGGGGTTGGTAATGACGGTGTTCTCTTCTTGCTGCTCCAGGATTTTTTCCATTGGGCTTCTGTAGATAGCCATAACGAAGCACTCCTTGACTTTCGGCCGGCAGCGGCCGAAAGCATGTAAAACGCTTTTTGGTAAATGTCCGGACGGGAAGCCTTCAACGGTCACCCCACTACCGCTTCTCCCGTTTTGCGCGGCTCGCTTTTTTCAAGAGACTCCACGGCTTTTTCGATGGTCCGTCGGATCTCCTTTAACTTGAACGGTTTGGCAATGAAATCAAAAGCTCCTTTGGTCAATGATTCCCGAGCCAGTTCCAGGGTGGCGTAGCCGGTAATCATGATGACCTTGGTGCGCCGAGATTTCTGAAACACCTTCTGCATCACCTGGATGCCGTCGATTTCGCCCATGCGGATGTCACTGATCACAATGTCGAAATCCTTTTCCTCCAGGCGCTTCAAGGCTGCCGATGGATCGACAAATGTCTCCGACCGGTGGCCGTCTTTTTTAATAAAGGCCTTGAGGCGCTCGCCGACAATTGGCTCATCATCCACAATAAGAATATCGCACTGGTAGCTCATGGTTTCCTCCTTGGCAGAGGGGCTGATGCCTTGCGCGGCCTCTGCATCTATCCAAAAAAAACCGTTACGCCGCCTTGGCCGACTCGGTCGATACCAGACCCGGCTTGCGGACCACCAGCAGGGTCTTCTGGATTTGGCGTCTCTGGCGGTATGCGCGAATGACCTGCATGAGGATTACCAGCGCACCGCTGATGCCGCTGGCGAATAGAAATAACTTGCTGGCCGTATTGAAGTAGGTGTCCCAACCGGCGTCCATGTTCACATAGGCGAGTTGCCGGAGATAGACTGGAATTGCGATAACCCGGCTGAATACGCACAGAAGAATGATCAGACTGGTGACGACACGGATATACTTTTCGTTGACCACCTTGACCCCGTACACACCGAGGTGAATGCCCACCAAGGAACCAAGGTAGAGGAGCATGGTCAGGCGCAGGTCCACGAAGCCAAGATAAGCATAACTCAACGCGCCATAGCCGCCCATGAACACCGCCAGGAAAAGTTCCGTGCCCGTGGCCACAGCCGTAGGCACACCGAAAACGTAAATCATGGCCGGCACGCCGATAAACCCGCCTACGCCGATCGTTCCGGCCAGATATCCGGTAGCGACGCCCACCACCATCAACACCCAGAGGCTGACCTTGGTGTCGGCCACGCCAAAGTGAATGACCGGGGGCAGGTTCAGGCGCGAAAGGTATTCGGCGATCTTCATGGAGGGCCCGGCGACGGCCTCCCCGTTGCCCTTGGACTTGAAGATGTCTCTGAGCATGGAGACGGCGACGGCCGACAAAATAACGGCAAACACCAGACTGATGTAGAGGTTGGCGCCGGCGCCCTGGTCTGCAGCGTGGCCGTCGCCCCCACCCTTGAACAAATAGCTGTTGATCCAGACGGCAATCTGAACTCCGATAAGGGCAGTGCCCAGCATGAAAGCCGCCAGTTTTTTGTCCACGTTGCCCGCGGCAGCGTGCTTTTTGGAACCGACCAGCGCTTTCCCGAATTTGTGGGTGATGTTGCTGGCTACGGCGATGACGCCATCCACCCCCAGGTTCATCATGCCGGGCGTCATAAAGAAGGCACCCCCGCTGCCGATGAACCCGCTCAAGATGCCGCCGATAAAACCCAGCAAAACCACCTGCAGCGCCGAGGCCAGATTGATGTCGATGAAATTTCCCGCAAATATCTCGTGCATTGGTTCCTCCAGGCCGTTTTAAACGGTTTAGTCCACGTTGATGATCTTCAAGGCCAGCCCCGACACGCAGCCATACACATAGGCGAGCAAGGGGCTGAAAAGGGTCACCGTCACCGCCGCCAGGACTTTGAAATTTTGATGAAGAGGGCCTCCCAGAAAATCCAGGATCGGCTTCTGGTTCGTAAAAACCAGTACGTAGATCAAAATCGTCAATGATAAGTACCCCAGCAATGTGACAGCCTGGCGTTTACCGAAGAGAAACCGTGACTTGAGTTCGTCCGCGGTGATCACCGGCGCCTTGAGCCGGTCCCGGATGTTCAAAGCCAGTTCCCGGGTCTGGCGTGTGCGGGCCGAATGCCCCTTGGACATAAACATGTCGCCGATGACGACCAAGGTGTAGCGGCCGCTGCCTTGAACCCGCTTCAGGATCTGGTCATAACCGCCACAGATGGTGTGACGTCCGCCGAAGCGGCCCAAATCGACCAATTCCTCCTCGGTTTGGCCCACCCCTCCATCGTCCATGACGGCCTGCGGGTCATCATCCTGCACGCCGCCGTCATCGGCGAGCGCACATTCCTGGCGGGCGTAGCCATAGTCCGGATCGCCGCGAAGGGTCTCGGCATCACCCGGCAGTTCCCCGGGCTGAATCAAGCGCAGCAACTCCACCGCCGCCCCCCAGCGTTGGGCCAGTCGGATAATTTGGCCGAAATTTTCCGACTTGGGCTCGAACCGTTCCTGAACCCACAGAATATTTGTCTCGGCCATGGTGCATTGGATCTCCCGGCAGCCGGGCAGCTCGGCCAGCACCTGGGGTATGTATTGGCTGGCCTGGTCCTGCTCCGGCGGATAGGTGACCGTGATCACCCCGTTGTCGGCATGAACCTGGAGATCGACCTGAAGCGTGAGTTCATTCAAGGCCAGGCGCAGTTTGGCTTGCGCTGAAAGATTAAGATCGTTCAGCAGCTTCAAACTGGCCGGGGTGGCCTGGAAATCAGGCAGCTCCGCCGTGGCGCAGAGAATTCCGGCTGCATTGGACAGTCCCATGTTTTCCAGATTGAAGAACAGGTCGAACTGGTTGGGGTCGCAACCGTCCACCCGGTGAATGTAGCGGATCCATTTGGCGACATCCTCATCCAGCTGGCCGAGATAGGTTTCGGCCTTGTCCGGGGCCAGGTTCAAGACCTGAGCCGTGCGCTTGATCCGAATCTCTTGCGGAGCCGTCAGCCCGACCCGCAGTCGATGACTGACCCCCGGCAGCAGCAGGTGCCCGGCCCGGCCATGATAAATGAGGTTAGTCTCGCGGGCCTTCTCGCACAGGGTCGCGGTCAGGAACGCGAGATATAACTCCTTCTCGCGTACCAGTTTTTCGGACAAGCCCGGTGTTTTAATCATAGCCACTTCCAGCCGGCCTATCTTGATGCCCAGTTTGCGCGCCTCATCGACCAACTCCTCCCGGCTCAGCACCGGCCAACCCGTTTTGCGTGCCAAAACCTGGGCCAGTTCCTCTCGCCCGCTCTGATACATGCTTGAGATCATTACAATCGTCATCTTGCTCCATCCTCTTGTTTCAAGTAGCTGATGTGGTCCTTCCCCTTGACCTGGATGATCTGGCTCGGAATCAGGGGCTTGATCTGCAACACAAGACGCCCGCCGGCCGCGTCGTCATCGCCGAAAACAAGCACATCAATCCCTTCATTCCGAACCAGGCCCACGATCTCCTCTTCCAAATTCCTGTGGGCGATGTGATGCGACACCACCAAACCTGCCTGGCGCGCGCTATTGATCAGATCCAACAACGCCTCGCCCATCCACATTGAGAGCGGATGATCCAAACCTGAAGCAGCGGCTTGCTGAAGGATATACACTTGAGCATCAAGCCTTTCGGCCAGAGACAAGGCATAATGAACACTCTTGAGATCTTTTGCGGACGGCACCAAAGGAACCAGGATTTTTTTGGGCGACATTGCCGGTATTCTCCATGGAACAAAGATCCGTTGGCTAATCGACGTTTTTCAATTTCCGCGCCATGATAAGATTTGTTAATGATATCAGATAGTAATTATAAAACCGGCACTTCAGCTCACATCTTTCTTGTTTCGAATTGAAACAAGAAAGCCTTTACCATTAGTTGGATTGTATAATAATTAAGTAAATTCAAATAGTTGATTTGTTTGTTTCAATTTGGAACAAAAATGACGTGTGAGAACAGGGTCCAATGAGGGGGCACTATGAGCAGGGTGCATTCAATGGCTTATTCCAAACCGTGCTGCTTCATTTTGCGCCACAAGGTGGTCCGGGGCAGGCCGAGGATTTCGGCGGCTATGCTCTTGCGGTAGTTGGTTTTGATCAGGACTTCCTGGATATATTTTCGTTCCATTTCTTCGAGGGTCAGCCTTGGCGCAGCCTCGATGCTTCGCATGGAAAGCTCTCTGAGATCGGAAGGAAGATCGCGCGCCGAAATTTCAGGCTCATCGGAGAGGGCCACGGCGCGCTCGATGATGTTTTCCAATTCGCGCACATTGCCTGGAAACGGGTAGCGGGAGAGGATGTCCAGCACCTCCGAGGATGCGCCTTTCACCTCCTTGCCGAAGGCACGGCTGTATTTTTCAAGGAAGCAGCGAATCAGCAGGGGAATGTCGTCCGGACGGGCCCGCAACGGCGGCAACGGAATCATCACGACGTTGAGCCGGTAGTAGAGATCTTCCCGAAAGGTATGAGCCCTGACCATTTCTTTGAGGTCCTGGTTGCTGGCGGCAACCAAGCGCACATCGATTGGCAATGGCTTGACTCCGCCGACCCGCAGCAGCGTACGCTCTTCTACGAAACGCAGCAGCTTGACCTGCATGGTAGCCGGCATCTCACCGATTTCGTCCAGGAAGATCGTGCCTCGGTGAGCGGCTTCCAGCAGGCCGATCTTTGTTTCGGTGGCGCCGGTGAAGGCCCCCTTTTCGTGGCCGAACAACTCGTTGGTGATCAGCTCCTCGGTGAATCCGCCGCAGTTAAAGGATACATAAGGTTGTTGTCTCCTGCCGCTGCGCTGATGAAGGGCCAAGGCGATCATCTCTTTGCCCGTTCCGCTTTCGCCCTGGATCAGCACGTTGCTGTCCAAAGGCGCCACCTTTTCGATCAGCCGGAAGACATTGAGCATGGTCTTGCTGTTGCCGATGATTTCCGCCGGGCGGTTCTGGGAAAACAGGGCTTCCTTGAGGGCCTCCTTTTCCCGGACCAGGGTCACTTTCTCCAGCGCGCGTTTGACCAGAAGCCTGAGATCGGCCATTTTGACGGGCTTGGCCACGTAGTGGAAGGCGCCGGCCCGGATGGCTTCGATGGCCGAGTCGACGGAGCCGTGCGCGGTGATGAGAATGACTTCGCAGTGGGGAACCCGCCTGCGGGCAGCGTGCAGCACATCCAGGCCGCTCATTGCCGGCAGACGCAGATCGCACAGGAGCAGATCGAAGTCCATTTGCTCCAAACGCTGCAGGGCGGACTCGCCGTCCAGGAACGTTTCGACCTCGTAATGGGGCTCCTTCGAAAGACCGCGCTTGATCTCGCGGCCGATGATGGGTTCGTCGTCAATGACAGCGATCCGGAAGCGCTCCATTGCCTCAGCCCTCGGCGACCACGCGACCGGCCAGCGGCAGAAAAATGGAAAAGCAGGCGCCTTGGCCTGAGCGGCTGTTGACTTCCATCCGGCCGCCGTTTTTCTTGATGATGTTGTAGCTGACGGACAACCCGAGTCCCGTTCCGACACCGACCTTCTTGGTGGTAAAAAAGGGATCGAAGACCTGGTTGATGTGCTCCGGTGCGATTCCGGGCCCGGTGTCGATGATGTCGATACGAGCTTCAGAGGGTGTTTCCGCGGGGCAGATCATCACTTTCAGCTCGCCGCCGTCTTCCATGGCCTGAATGCTGTTCATGAACAGGTTGAGCAGCACCTGCTGTAACCCGCTTTTATCCAAGTGGAGCGGGGGAAAATCGGAGTTCACTTCCTTGATGAATCGGATGTGATGCAGATCTAATTCGTTCTTGACCAAACGAAAGGTCTTGTCCACGACTTCCTCTAAGCGGGTTTCCTCCATCCGCGGATAACTGGCTCGCGAAAACTCCAGCAGGTTTTTGACGATTTCGCTGGCGCGGTCGGCCTGATCCATGGCTTCCTGGTAAAGTCGCAGGCGTTCGGCGTCTTCCATGGTATTTTCATCTTCGAGCAAGGACTCCAGAATCAGAGAAATGTTATTGATGGGGTTATTAATTTCGTGGGCTATCCCTGCGGTCAGCGTGCCGATGGAGGCGATCTTGCGGGATTGAACCAGTTGCTCGCGGCGTTTCTCCAATTCGCCCACCATGCGGTTGATGGCGGCCACCAGGTGATGAATCTCGTTCTTGTCATCCCCGTAGGGGGTGATGCGCTCGAAAGTCCCTTGGGCCACGGCCTCGGATTCGCGTGTGATGCGCGCCAGCGGCCGGATCACTTTTTCTCCGATGAAAAAGATGACGAACCCTAAAAGCACCACCAGCAGCAACAGGCTGATCAGGGGCAGGGGGATCATCTGCTGGAGCAGTCCATGGATGGTGCGACGTTCCACCGCCACCAACTGATCCGCGAGGGTCAGCAGGTTTTGGCCCACGCCGCGGATGAGGGCCTGAAGCTCGACGCAGCCGTCGGGTTCACAGGATGCCTGATGCAGTTTGGACATCAACGCCGCGTAATCTTGAACATACTTACCGAACAAGTTGAAGTTGTCCCGGCCGATGGCTTCAATCAAGGTGTCTTTTTCCCGCTGCAGCGTCAGTGCCAGTTGGTTCGTGTAGGTGATGTTTTCCTCATAACTGAAGTTCTGGCGGTACAGGAAAAAGTTTTTCTCATAACGCCTCATCTCCAGGATGTTGCTGTTGAGCCCTTCGGCCAGCTCAAAAAACTGCATGGAGCGCGACAGCTGACTGAAGTTGCTGTAGTTAAGGGCGATGAGCGCGGCCATGAAGGCAAAGCAGATCACGAAGGACATCATGATTTGCGAGCGCAGTGTTTGAGGAAGATATCTCATGTCGCCCATAGTAGCACTTGCGGGATGGTTGTAAACCAATTTTTGAGGAAACTGCATGAGGGCCTTGTCAGGCGATTCCGTGAATTCCGGACGATATGACCGGACGAAATGACCTTGACTCCGTGGGAGACATCTGATTAGTGAGAAGGCGTTGTGCCGCCGAGGCGCAAAGCACCGCCTGGCCGGAATTTCAAGGCGAATTCACCTTTTTCACCTGACGATGTCGTGACCGTGAATCGGTTGTCGGCGCGGACCGATTTCGGTCGGAGGCTTATGGAGCAGAATCGGGTCGTTGTTACCGGACTGGGGACCGTAAATGCCATCGCCCGGAGCGTGCCCGAGTTTTCCAGCGCCCTGCAGGCCGGCCGCTGCGGCATCGGGCCGGTTACCGTCTTTGATACCGCCGAATTCAGAACCCACAACGGCGGTGAGGTGCAACAGTTTGCTCCCCGTGAGATGATTCCGCGTCCCTATTCCCTCAAACGCATGTCGCGCGCGGACTGCATGGCCATGGCGGCGACCGTAGAGGCTTTGAACGATGCCGGGCTTTTCGCGGCACCGGACAAGCTGCGGGGCGAGATGGGTGTGGTGATCGGGGGCGGGGCCGGCGGGATGCTTGAATGCGAGGCGGTTTACCGGGACTATCTCCTGGGCACGGGCCGGGGACTGGCCTATTCCCGGTTTGCTTCCTTCTGCTGCGCTTCTTCGGCCGACCAGATTGCCTCTCAGTTGAGGATCAGGGGGCCCAAGACCACCTTCATGACCGCCTGCTCATCCGGGGCCACCGCTATCGGTTACGCCCGGGACCTGATCCAGACGAATATGGCGCCGGTCGTCATCTGCGGCGGCACCGAACCGTTGTGCCGGATCACCTATGCGGCCTTCAACGCTTTGCAGGCCGTGGACCCGGAGCACTGCAAGCCGTTTGATAAAAATCGACAAGGGCTTTCCCTGGGCGAAGGCTCCGGTGTCATGATTCTGGAGGCGTTGTCGCATGCCCGGCAACGGGGAGCCCGTATTTACGGTGAGATCCTGGGTTACGGAGTCAGCTGCGATGCCCACCATATGACCGCTCCGGACCCCGAAGGCGCCGGGGCCGCGCTCGCGATGCGGCGCGCCCTGGAAGATGCCGGTGTTTCGACGGAAGCGGTGGATTATATCAATGCCCACGGCACGGCCACACCGGCCAATGATTTAATGGAAACCAAGGGGATCAAGGCCGTTTTTGGCCGGCGGGCGTATCAAATCCCGATCAGCTCGACCAAGTCCATGATCGGCCATACCCTGGGGGCCGCAGGCGCCATCGAAGGGGTGGCCGCGGTGCTGGCGATCCATCACCACTTCATTCCGCCGACGATCCACCACCAGACACCCGACCCCCAATGCGACCTGGATTTCGTTACGGAAGGCGCCCGCGCTTCTGACATCAACATCGTGCTCTCCAACTCCTTTGCCTTCGGGGGCAACAACACCGCGGTGGTTTTCGGCAAATTCGCCGATTCAGGGGTTACGCATGCTTAGGCGGGTCGTGGTAACCGGTGTGGGCCTGGTCACGCCGTTGGGCGTGGGTAAAGATGTTTTCACGCGGCAACTTTTCGGCGGCTTTTCCGGCATTCGACCCATCACCCTATTCGACACCACCCGCTTTGATGCCAAATTGGGAGCTCAGATCAGGGATTTCACCCCACAGGATTTCATCCGTCCCGCAACCCTGCGGCGCATGGACCGGCTATCGCAAATGGCCACAGCGGGGGCACGCATGGCCCTCGACGATGCCGCTTTTCAAATCGGTCCGCACAACCGGGACCGGGTGGGTGTTGTGCTGGGAACCTGCTTCGGGGGTACAGATGTAGCCGCCCAATTCGGAAAGGTGCTCTTCACCGACAGCCCCAGACGGGCCAACCCCATCCTCGTGCCAAACGTCGTGATGAACGCGCCGGCCGGACATGCGGCCATCGAACTGGGCGTCCGGGGCGTCAACACCACCGTTAACCATCGCGAGGTGTCGGCGGAGACGGCCATGGCCTATGCCGCGGCCGAAATCATGCGGGGGCGCGCCGACGTCATCCTCGCGGGCGGCGGCGATATCATTTCGGAATTTTATTTCAACGTGCTGACCCACTTCCGCACCCTTTCTCCCCAGAAAGGCGGGATGGAGGAGCTCCGGCCCTTCGATGCTCAGCGCAACGGCACAATTGTCGGCGAAGGTGCGGGTATCGTCTGCCTCGAATCCCTGGAAAGCGCCGAAGCCCGGGGGGCCATCCCCTACTGTGAAATCGCGGGTTGGGGCCTGAGCGCAGCACCCGCCGGTCCCAACGATTGGCCGACGGACCCCATCGGGCCGTCTCTCGCAATGACGAGAGCTCTGGCCGCCGCCCACATCGACTCCGGCGAGATCGATTATGTAAGCGCGGCCGCCAACGGCGGGCGACGATCGGATCGAATCGAGGCCGAGGCCTTGGGCGGGGTTTTCTCCTCCCCAGGCCGCCAACCCCGTGTCAGCGCTATCAAAGGCTCGCTGGGCGAAGGTTTTTCGTCCGGTGGGATTCGAGCGGCGGCCATGGCGTTGTCCATCCAAAATCGAACCCTGGCCCCCACCCTGGGACTTTCCCAACCGCTAGCGCCGCTGAATTTTGTCTTAAATGCTGAAACCCAGGTTGCCATCCGTTACGGTCTGCTCAACGGCGTTTCATCCGGCGGTACCTTTGCCGCGGTCATCATGAAAAAGATCGGATAGAAACAGGAGCCCCGGTGATGAATATCGGAGAGTGGAGCTACAAGCGGGCGCGTTTATGGCCGGATCGTCTCTTTTTGAAGCAAGGCGACCAGTGCTGCACCAATCGAGAGTTCAACGAACGGGTCAACCGGATGGCGCACATTTTGCTGGCGAAAGGTATTCAAAAAGGCGACCGCGTGGCCACCGTGATGGTCAATTGCAGCGCCTTTTTTGAGATTTTTTTCGCCTGCGCCAAGACCGGCGCTATCATTGTGCCTATCAACCACCATTTGGCGGTGCCGGAACTGGTGCGCATCATCGCCGACTGTGAGCCGCGCATATTGATCCATTCCCCCTGTTTTGCGGCGGTCGTCGAACAGTGCCGCGATTGCGGCGGGAAGGTTGAAAACTATCTGCAGCATGCGGGGGAAGCGCTTGCGGCGGCCTCGGGCTTCGATGATCGGGCCGACCCGCGCGCCGCGACTGAACCGGTGTTCCCCTGGGAAGTAACGCTCGGCGATCCCCTGTTGATCATGTTTACTTCGGGCACCACCGGCCATCTCAAAGGCGCGGTTCTCTCCCATGAGAATTTCCTGTTCGGGTCCATTCAAAATCTTCTCAGTTATGGCATCGATGCGACCTACAAATCCTTGGTGGTGGCCCCTCTATTTCATATCGGCGCCTTGGTGGCTTCCGCGACCCCTGTGATCTACGCGGGCGGAACATTGGTCATCAGAGATTTCGACAACCCTTCCGAGATCATCCATCTCATTACCAAAGAGAAGATCAATTACATGTTTGCCGTGCCGGTGATGTACAAGATGATGAGCAAAGCCCCGGCATGGGAGGATGCCGATTTTTCGCATGTCAACTTCTTCATCGCCGGCGGCGCTCCCATGCCGGTCCCCCTGATTCACCAGTATCAGGAAGAAAAGGGCATCCGCTTTGTCCAGGGATACGGCATGACCGAAACCCTGCGCATCACCTCCCTGGATCTGGAAGATGCCCGGCGCAAGGCAGGCTCCATCGGCAAGGAGCTTTTCCACACCCTGGTGCGCATCGTGGACGACGCAGGCCAGGAGGTGCCGCCCGAGGCTGCCGGAGAAATTATCGTCAAAGGCCCCACGGTGTTTAGCCGGTACTGGAACAATCCCGAAGCCACAGCGGCGGCCCTGCGCGACGGGTGGTTTCATACCGGCGATTTGGGCAAACGGGACGCCGAGGGGTTTATCTATATCGTGGGCCGCAAAAACGATCTGATTATCTGTGCCGGCGAGAATATCTATGCCGCCGAAGTGGAGCACGCCATCGAAGCCATTGCCCAGGTGTCCGAAGCGGCCGTCGTGGGGATACCAGATGCCACGCGGGGCGAGGTGGCGGCGGCCTTTGTTGTGTTGAGGGAGGCCGGTGCGCTGACGGCGGAGGATTTGACGGCGGCTCTGAGGGGCCGGCTCGCTCCCTATAAAATTCCCAAGAAGGTCACGTTTGTCGAGGCCCTGCCCAAGACCGGCAGCGGCAAAATTCATAAGAACGAATTGAAACAGCAGTGTTAATAAGTCTGGATCGCAGGACGAACGAGGAAAAGATGAACTTAACAAACGGCCACGGTTCGGTATCACCGCTGCCCGAGATCGTCATCGGTGACGACGATGTGTCGCTGGAAGCTCTAATGGGTGTCGCCTTCGAGGGACGCCGGGTGCGGCTTTCGTCGGCTCCGGCCTGGACGGCAAAGCTGCAGAAAAGCCGGGCTGTTCTGGAACGCTCCCTCGGCGCGGGGAGTCGCATCTATGGCGTTTCCACCGGTGTGGGCTACAGCTCGAAACACGTGGTCGATCCGACGCACATCCAGGAGTTTGCCTACCAGATTGTCCGCCAGCACGGCTGCGGACTGGGGGAAATGTTTTCCATCCAGCAGGCCCGCGCCATCGTCTTTGCTCGCATAGTGAGTCTGGCCAAGGGCTATTCGGCCGTGCTGCCGGAGCTGCTGCAGGCCATGTGCGGTCTTCTCAATCAGGGGGTGATCCCGGTGATTCCAATGCTGGGATCGGTGGGCGCATCAGGGGATCTGACGCCACTTTCCTACCTGGCGGCGGTGCTGATGGGGGAACGTGAAGCTTATTATGAGGGCGACATCCTGCCGGCCGGCGAGGCCCTGCGGCGCGCCGGTCTGGCGGTGCACCATTTCGTGCCCAAGGAGTCTCTGGCGATCATGAACGGCACAGCCGTGATGACCGCCATCGGCGCCATCAGCGCCGTGCGCATGGAACGCACCCTGGCGACTTGCGAGGCCGCCACGGCTCTGGCCGCCGAAGTGATGTTCGGCCGTTCCCAGGCCTTTGCCCCCATCGCCCACCGGCTCAAACACCATCCCGGGCAAATCGCGGCGGCCGGGGCCATTCGATCCGCCCTGGCCGGCAGTCGCATGATGGATAGCGGGAAGGAAGAAGGCCGCCTCATTCAGGACCCATACTCCATCCGCTGTGCTCCGCATGCGATCGGCGCTGCCCGCGACGGCCTGACTTGGGTGCTGGAAGTGCTGCACCGTGAGCTGAACAGCGTCAACGACAACCCCATTGTCGATCCGGAACGGGGTGAAACCGTTTTCGCCGGCAATTTTTATGGCGGGCATGTGGCCTTGGCCATGGATCTGATCAAGATCGCCGCCGCCTCCGTAACCGACCTGATGGACCGGCAGTTTGCGCTGTTGTTGGATTCACGCCTCAATGTCGGACTGCCCGAGACCTTGGTGGCGTACGAGGGTTGCGGTGTGAAGGCCCTGCAGATCACCTGCAGCGCCCTGACCGCCCTGGCCGTGCAGCGGTCAGCCCCCGACACGGTGCTCTCGCGTCCCACCGAGGCCAGCAATCAGGACAAGGTGAGCATGGGGCTGAACGCCGCGCTCAATGCCGCAGAGGTGATCACACTGCTCCAACAGGTGCTGGCCGCCCTGCTCGTTGCCCTTTCCAATGCCGCCGCCTTACGCGACGAAAAGCTGTTTTCCACGGGCGCCGAACGACTCCTTGACCGTGTGCGCTCCCGGTCGCCCGTCTTGACGGCCGACCGCCGGTTGGATCACGATTTGCGAGATTTGACGCAGGCGATCGACGCGGGCTGGGTTTGCACGGACGGACCCTTGCCGCGACAATGATCGGCACGCGTATGCATCCGCAGGCACGTGTATCCTCGAATGGGGTATGTAATCGAAAACAACAATAAAGGAGAACCCGATGATTATCACATTGGCTGACGGCCGGCGCGTTCCCGTAGAGATGCACAGGGTCAAGATCGTTCAGAAGATAAATCTCATTCCGGCTGCGGAACGCCTTAATGCTTTGCGCTCCGTGGGTTACAACACCTTTCTGCTTCCATCGAGGGAAGTTTTTCTCGATATGTTGACGGATAGCGGCACGAATGCCATGAGCGACAACCAACTCGCCGCCATGATGGTAGCCGACGATGCCTACGCCGGCTCCGAGAGCTTCTTCAAGCTGGCAAAGGTAGTAAAGAAGATCTTCGGATTTGAGCACACATTGCCGGTCCATCAGGGGCGGGCGGCGGAGCATCTTCTCGTCAAGGTCCTCCTCAAGGCCCCTCAAGTTGTCCTGACCAATTATCACTTTCCTTCAACCCGGGTCCACGTGGAACTCGTCGGTTCCCAGATTCTGGATTTGGTGGGAGACGAGGCTCTGATACCGGCGGGCAGCAATCCCTTTAAGGGCAATATCGATATGGCAAAGCTCCGGAAGGCCATTGAAGCGCATGGCCCTGAGAATGTTGCCTTCGTCCGCATGGAGGCCACAACAAATCTTATCGGCGGCCAGCCTTTCTCCATGCAAAACCTCCGGGAAGTAAATAAGGTCGCCAAGAAACACGGTCTCCTTTTAGTCCTGGACGGCAGCCTGATCGGTGAAAATGCCTATTTCATCAAACAGCGTGAGGCCGGATATGCCGACAGGTCCATTCAAGAAATCCTTATAGAGATGATGGGCTTGGTGGATATCTTTTACATGTCGGGGCGCAAGAGCGGTGGCGCCCGTGGCGGCCTCATCGCCACCAATCACAAACAGCACTTCGATCACCTGATGACGTGGCTTCCCGTCTACGAAGGTTTCTCGACGTACGGCGGCATGTCCACCAAGGAAATAGAGGCAATGGCCGTAGGCCTCGAGGAAATGACACAGACCGAGGTGGCGGGAAGCAGCCCCGAGTTCATTCAGTACCTGGTCGAGCGTTTGCAGAAACACGGTGTTCCGGTCGTTACACCTCCGGGTGGGCTGGCCGGCCACGTCGATGCGCGGGCATTCCTGCCCCATGTCCCACCTCTTCAGTATCCGGCGGAGGCCCTCAATGCAGCGTTGTACCTGATATCCGGAGCCCGGGGGGTTGAACGAGGAACCATGTCGGAAGACCGTGATCGAAACGGCAATGAAGTCACCGCCCGGATGGAGCTTGTGCGCCTCGCCATACCCCGCCGCGCATTTACCATCGGCCACATCGAGTATGTGGCCGAACGCGTTGCCTGGCTTTATCGCCACAGAGAACTTATCGGCGGACTCCGATTCGTGGAGGAACCACCGGTGATGCGCTTCTTCTTCGGAAGGCTGGAACCCGTAGGGGGTGATTGGGGGCAGAAAGTTGTGGATGCGTTCAAGGCCGATTTCGGCGACGAACTTTGATCCCCCGGAATGGCCGCTTCGGCCTCAAGGGTTATTCGCTGCAGAGGTCGGGTGACGATGCGGGTTGACCCGTCGCATGTCGGCCTGCAAGCACCTTCATCAATGGATACGATTCAACGCAGGCGGCATTTTCAAAGACGTCAACTTTACCCGCCTTCCATGGGCGGGAAGAGCGTGACTTCGTCTCCGGCTGCGAGCGGAGTGGTCTGATCCGCCCGGCGGCCGTTGACGAGTATCACCGCCTCGACCGTTGCAGGGATCCGCAGTGCGGCGAACACGTGAGCGACCGTCGCCCGGGCGGCAAGGGATAGTTCGAAATTCCCCCTGCCGGTCGGGGCGTAGTCGCGCAGGTTGGCAAAAGTGTGGATCTGCACCTTCATGCTTTTGCAATGCGCTTTCAGCCTTGAGCTTCTTTCAGCAACCCCAGCTCCTTGAGTTTTGCCTGCGACGGCACACCCTCGGAGGTCCAGCCCCGTAGTTTGTAGTAAGGCACCAGCATTTCCTCCAGGCGGCAGACCCGGCCCTTGGCCGGCCCGGCGGGCATGGGCTCCCGGGTGATCCGCGGCGGCAGGCTGTCGTCCTGGCGGGTGAAGCCTGCCGCGAGCAGGAAGAGCCGCTCGGCGTTGAAGATGCGCTCGCCGGCCCGTTCGACCTCCTCGGGGCTGTAACCGGCGCCGGTCGCACCGTTGAGCAGTTCGGTGATGCCGACCGGCTTCACCATCAGGTTTTGTTCGACCAGGTAGCGCACGCTGAAGAAGACGCACAGCCCGGCCGCGTCGATCACGCTGAACAGGTCCTGCCATTTGGCCACCAGCGGCGGTTTGTCCTCCCAGGTGTGGGGGTCGGCGGGCACCGGCACGCCGAGCAACTCGAAATAGGCCGGGTCGCCGCGCATGTGGGAGCCGCCGATGGGCGAGGTGGCGTAGGCGAGGCCCATGCCCTGCTCACCGCGCGGGTCGTAGCCCGCGAAGTCCAGGCCCTTGGCGACCATGGCAAGCTCCGGGCGCCCGTAGCGGGCGGCCAGGCGCCGGCTGCCCTCGGCCAGGATGTTGCCGAAAGCCTCCCGCTGTGCGGTCATGCGGGTGAGCTTGACCAGCGCCGCGCCGTCGCCCCAGGGCAGCGGCATCCCGATTTCGGATTCCTTCAGTTCGCCCTTTTCATAAAGCTCCATCGCGCAGGCTATGGCGGATCCCATACTGATGGTGTCCAGCCCCAGCTCGTTGCACTCGTAGTTCGCCTTGGTGAGGGCGGCCAGGTCGTCCACCCCGCAATCCGAGCCGAGCGCGTAGACGGTCTCGTACTCCGGCCCTTCGCCCTCGCCCTGGTAGGGGCCGTCCGGGATGCGGGTGACCCGGCCGCAGGCGATCGGGCAGCTGAAGCAGGGTTTGGCCCGCACCAGGTATTTCCGGGTGAGGGTTTCGCCGTAGATGGACTCCCAGCCCTCGAAGGTGCCCTGCTGGAAATTGCGCGTGGGGAAAACACCGTGGCTCTGGGTGCCAACCACGGTGATGGCGGTGCCGTGCACGCGCAGCGGTGGCGGGTTGTCCCGGGTCTTGGCCTTGAAAGCCTCGCGGTATTTCGTGTTGGCGGCCTTGAAGGCGGCCGGGTCCGCCAGGCAGACCTCGCTCTCGCCCCGCACCACGATCGCCTTCAGGTTCTTGGATCCCATGACCGCGCCGACGCCGGCCCGGCCGGCGGCCCGGTCGCGGTCGTTCATAATGGCGGCAAACAGCACCAGTTTTTCCCCGGCCGGCCCGATCACGGCCGTCTTGGCCTTGGCGTGAGTCTCGCCGCGCAGGGCGTCGTCGGTTTCATGGGTGGTCTTGCCCCACAGGTGGCCGGCGGGCCGCAGTTCGGCGCGGTCCCCGTCGATCCAAAGATAGACAGGCTCGGCCGACCGGCCCTCGATGATGATGGCGTCGTGGCCGCTCTTCTTGAGGGCGGCCGGGAAATTGCCGCCGGAGTTGGAACAGGTGATGGCGCCGGTCAGAGGTGACTTGGTGGTCACCACGTAGCGCGCGCCGGTGGGGGCCGCCGTGCCCGTCAGGGGCCCGGCGGCCATGACGATCTTGTTCTCGGGTCCGAGAGGGTCGCAGGCGGGGTCGACTTCCCGTCGCAGGTAGTAGATGCCGAATCCCCGGGCGCCAATGTAGTCCCGGGCCACCTGCGGGTCCAGCGCCTCGTTTGAGATTTTACCGCGGCTCAGGTTCACTCTCAGAATTTTTCCGCACCAGCCGTGCATAGACTCTCTCCTTGACTCACCGATTTCGGGTTTCAGCGCCGTCTCCATTTCCGGAGAACCATAAAACCGCTTGCGGTGCGCTCGCGATTTGGAACGGGATCGCCGTGATGGCCGGATTTAGACATTTTTATGCGATTTTGTCAAAATAAACCCACGCTTTTCAGGCTTGATATTAACCCGGCAGGGGTCTAAGAATGTCAGGAAATGGGGCACGGCGGATCCAACCAGGGACGCGGTGGCGGCGGAGGCGATGATGGCCGAGTGGATACCGTTTGCAGAGGGAAAATACCGGGTCGAGCGGGCCGTGTTGCTCGCTCGCAATGACCAGGCGGTCGAGGTCGAGGAGGCCGTGATCGAAGTCGTCGAGGATCCGAGCCGCGGCCGCCGCCTGCGGGGGCGCGGCCGCGTGTCGAACGCGCTCATGGTGGACCTTCTCGACGAAGGCCATGAGCTGGACCTGCTGCTCGATCTGGGCGGGGAGTTCAAATATCGTCTGTGCAGCCCCGGGATTCAAGGCGGCAAGGTGTTCACGCCGGGGGTCAAATCCTTCATCCAGTTCGTTCCGCAATCCCCCTGGGAGCAGGTCCCGGAGGCCGCCTTCAATTCCCTGATGTCCCGGGTCCGTATCCTGGGCGGGAAACGGGGGTGAACATGGCGGCCTTGGCCTGCTCGAATTCCTCGCGGGTGATGAGGTTTTTCTCATACAGCTGGGCCAGGTTGCCCAGCTCGCGGATTCGCAGGGTCGCCGAGTCTTCCAGCAGCGCCGGGAGAGCGGTCGCGTGCGGCAAGGCCGGGGCATCCGTGGGTTTGCTGAACTTGATCGATGCCAGGCCGCCGAGAAGGCTGACCTCGAGGGTCCCACCCGGCATCACCGGCGCGCTGCGGATGTCCCGGTAGACGTCCCGGCCCCTGGACTTGACCTTGCGGTAGAGAAAGGCGCCGAAAAGACCGGCGGCCGTCAAGCCGCCCAGCAGAATCCAGCCCCAGTAGCGCGCTATGCCGCCGAAGAAAATGACCAATAGTCCGATGAGCGCGATCACGCCCACGTGCAGGCCGATGATCAAATGCGCCAGCAGGACTCCTTTGACCAACTCGGCGCCCGGTTTGTCGGCTTTGGTGCTCATTTATTTACTTTAACTCAAGCCGGCGGGTTTGTCACTGCCGCAGCCGAGGGTGGAGGGTTATGCGCTATCCAGCTTTCATCGAGGCGGATTTCGATTTTCCGGAGTTTTTCCGGGTGCGAATGCATTTCGACGCGCGGCAGATTCAGGATGTGAACCAGGCGGTGAACCGCGAACTCGACGCCGTCCTGCCGGCAAGCGGCATCCGTCCCGGCGACCGCGTAGCCGTCGGGGTGGGCAGCCGGGGTATCGACCGGCTCGCCGCCATCGTCCAGGCCGTGTGCGGGCGGCTGCAGGAGCTGGGGGCGCGGCCGGCGATCATCCCGGCCATGGGCAGCCACGGCGGTGCTGCGGCCAAGGGCCAAGCTGCCGTGCTGGAGCGGCTTGGCGTCACCGAGGCGGCCTGCGGCGCGCCGATCGTGTCCTCCATGGAGGCCGCGCGCATCGGGACCGTGTTCGGCGAGGTGCCGCTCTATTTTGCCCGGGACGCGCTGGCGCTGGAGCACTCGATCGTGGTCAATCGCATCAAGCCCCACACCAAGTTCATCGGACCGGCCGAGAGCGGGATCCTGAAGATGCTTTGTATCGGCATGGGCAAGCACCTGGGGGCCGTGGCCTATCACACCTGGGCAATGAAATACGGCTTTTTCCCGCTGCTCAAGGAGATGGGGGGGGCGATCGCCGCCAACAGCAATTTCCGCTTCGGCTTGGCCGTGGTGGAGAATTCCTTCGACAAGGCGCTGCGCATTAGCGCCGTTCCCGCCGGCCGGATTTTCGAAGACGAGGCCCGCCTCAACGCGTTGGCCAAGGCCAACATCCCGCGGCTGCCGTTCCGGGAGCTGGATGTCCTGGTGGTGGAGCGGATCGGGAAGGAGATCAGCGGCGCCGGCATGGACCCGAACGTCACCGGCCGGGCTTACGACCTGATGGAGAGCGACTTTTCCGGGATCCTGAAAGCCGCGCGGGTGGCCATCCTCAATCTCTCCGCCGGGACCGGCGGCAATGCCATCGGCCTCGGCAACGCCGATATCATCACCGAAAAGGTCTTCCAGGCGCTCGACTACGAGACCACCTTGATGAACGCGCTCACGAGTCTTTCGCTGCACAAGGCCTTCATCCCCGTGCGGCTGCCGAACGACCGCAAGGCCATTCAGGCCTGTTTCACCACCATCGGGCCGAAACCGGCCGCCGAGGTGCGGGCGGTGATCATCCGCGACACTCTGCATCTTTCCGAATTCTGGGCCAGCCGGGCCCTGCTCGATGAGATCGGTACGCTGCCCCACGCCGAGATCCTTGCGACGGCCCCCCTGAGCTTCGATGCGGCCGGCAACCTGGACATGCCGCTCGCTTCACAGACCGGCTGAACCTTAACAGGGCGTTGAAAGACGGGGCCTCAGGCCGGGAACCGGCGTTGCGTGGCGCTTGCAAGTGCTCACATATGAGCCCATATGATGCGCTGTCCAAATCGCCACGCGCCTTGACTGACGGCCGGATGCTTGTTTTTCAACACTCTGGCAGGAAGGCCGGCGATTTAGAAGCTCAGAAATTCCATCTGCTGCCGGATGGCTTCCGACTGCCGGACGGCGCTGAGGGGAAAGACGGGTCCCGGCGGTTCATCTTCCAGGTCCTGTTTCATTTCCGCGTTGGCCTGCTTGGCGATGGGCAGGTAATAGAAGGATATTTTCATTTTGCCGGATGTTTCATGGTGCTTGAACTTGATTTGCGTCTGGTTGAGCTTCCAGGAGTAGGTGGTCAGGTTGCCCCGGGTTTCGCGGCTGACCTTGCTGGGAACGCCGTACTTGTGCTGAATGTAGCTCTTGATCTGGCTGAAAATATCGATGCCTTCTATATTGACATAGACGGCAAAAAACTTGTCGTCGTAAAATCCGTAAACCACATCATCCGGGACCTCGGTGCCGAAGAAGGTGTACGTCCGCCGGAGGTTCACGTAATAGGCGATTTTTTCGCTGCCGCCCACCTGGGTGAAACCTTTCAGGTCCTTTGCCGGTGTCGCCCATTTCGTGTCCATAAAACCGGATTCGAGTTCGGCGGCCTGCACCGGTGCAAGCAGCATCCCCAGGAAGGCTGCAACCATGATCGTCTTTACCGCGGATTTCATGAAAGCACTCCTTTTCAATAGCCCTTTTCGATATCGATGACATGCCGGGGCGCAAGCCCCGAGCGCACCCGGCGGTAGTTTTCCACGATCTGGGGCGCCACGGTCCTGGGATCGGTGAGGCTCGCGCTGTGCGGGGTCACGGTGATGCGCGGATGGCTCCAGAACGGGTGCGACTCGGGCAACGGTTCCTCCCGGAAAACATCGAGACAAGCCCCGGACAGGTGCCCGCTGTCAAGGGCGGCCAGCAGGTCCGCCTCCACCAGGTGTTCACCCCGGGCTGCATTGATGAGGTAGGCGCCCTCCGGCAGCCGGGTGAAGGTCCGACTGTTCAGGATGCCCTGGGTGGCGCGGGTGAGCGGCAGCAGGCAGACGAGAACGTTCGCCTGGGCGAGGAACTCCTCCATCGCATCCGGTCCCGCCCAGGCCGTGATCCCTTCGACATGTTTCGGCGTGCGGCTCCAGCCTGAAACCTGAAACCCCAGAAGGCGAAGCAACCGGGCGGCATCCGCGCCCAGGTGACCCAGCCCCATGATCCCCACGCGCACGTTTTGCGGACGCAGCGGCCGGCGCGTTTGCCATTTCTTCTGAAACTGGTCCTGCTGGAAGCGATCAAACTGCCGCGTGTGGCAAAGAACCGCCGTGAGGATGTATTCGCTCATGGCGTGGACCATGAACTCATCGACGAGGCGGGCGATCGAAACTCCCGGCGGCAGGTCGGGGTCTCTCAGGATGTGGTCGACCCCGAAGCCCAGCGAGGCGATGCATTTAAGGTTTGGGTACTTCTTCAACTCCCCTAGCGGATGCTTCCAGCACAGGATGAATTCGATCTCGTCGGCCGGGCCTGTTTCGGGCCAGACCCGCAAATCCAGCCCACAGTCCTGCGCCCGCAGGTGCTTGACCCAGGAGTCGCTTCTCACCTTCGGAGCCATGAACAGCATTGCCATGTTACTATCCTTCTGCGCCACGGGATTTAAAAGCCTGTGCGGTGGCGGCAACGACGTTAGCTTCTCTTTAGCATGGAGACCGGGCGCAGGCAAAAGGGAAAATCCGTCAGAGAAATAAGGTTTCGCCATGCTTCCAATCCACGAGGCGGTCCAGCAGCCCCTCCTGGCGCAGCTCCTCCCGGATGTGCTGCGGCGGCAGATGCACCGGCTCGTCGCCCAGCTGGAACGTGCCCCAGTGGATGACCGCCAGCCGTTTCGCGCCGAGCTGCTTGAATGCCTGGACGGTTTCCCGGGGGCTGATGTGGCTCCGGGCCATGAACCAGCGGGGTTCGTAGGCGCCCAGGTTGATAACCGCCAGGTCGATGTCGAACTCCTCGCCGATCTGCGCGAAGCCGTCGAAAAAGGCCGTGTCGCCGGAAACATAGACCGTGGGGCCGCTGGCGGTGCGGAGGATGTAGGAGCCCCACAGCGCGCGGTTGGGGCCCGCCACGGGGTTTCGCATCGTCCAGTGGTTGCAGGGTACGAGAATGATCTCCCGGTCCCCGTCCGAGTAGCTGTGATACCAGTCGAGCTCGGTCCGGTTCGGCATGCCCAGCTCATCCAGAATGCCGGCATAGCCTAAGGGGCTGATGACATGGACCGTGCGGGGAAGCTGCGAGAGTGCGGCGGTGTCCAGATGGTCATAGTGCCCGTGGGTGAGCAGCACCTGGTCCGGCACGGGCATCTCGTTCAGCTCGAACGCGAAGGGGGTGAAGTCGCGAATGAACCAGAAGATGTCGGAAAAGACCGGGTCGATCAGCAGGCGGCGGCCGGCGTCGTTGATCAGCAGGCTGGCGTGCTTGAGGTAGGTGATGGACAGCCCGTCGTTGCGGCGGACCGCCGGCCAGTCGACAGCTACCGGGGTCACGCGCTGGTCCTCGAGATCGGCCTGAAATGCGTTCTTGTGAAACAACTTCCACGAGATAACCTGCAGCAGCCGCCCGCCGGGGTCGCGACCGAGCGGGTTGAGGAAGCGGCCGTCGCCGTGGTGGAGTTTGCGGCCGGCCATGTCGCGCAGGCTCATGCCATTCAGGGGCCTATAGTGCAGCGGCTCCTGGGAATCCGCCAGGGAGGCCTGCACCCACGGTGGCAGGACACTCGCCGCCAGCGAAACTTTCAGGAGGTCGAAAAATGTATTTAGAAATCGGCGCCGGTTCATCGTCGACATCCGCCAGATTAAGGAACGGGAACGCGCCGTATTCCGCGACGCTTAATGCTTAACGATAATCATTACAGGCGAGATGCCAAGAATGTTCAGGCTCCGAGCTCGAATCAACGGAAAGAAAGGCGCATGCGAAAACGGCGTTAACAAGGCTGTTGAAAAACAAGCATCCGGCCGTCAGTCAAGGCGCGCGGCGTTTTGGCAAGCGCAGCATATAACGCGGCCCCCGGGTGCGAGGCGGTGCTTTAAAGCAGTTTTCACCACTCAGAGGTGAGTTTGCGGGACACCTTGTCCCAGTTGGCGTTCAGCTTGGCGACGGCGTCCATGCCGGCATCGAGGTGGGTCTCCATGTGCTTGGCATAGATAGCCTCCGAGAGCTTCTTGTCCTTGATGCCCCTGCGCTGAAGCGGCATGTCGGATACCAGCATGACGGATCCGATGGGCAGCTCGTAGCGATAGGCGACGGTGAAGAGGGTGGCCAGCTCCATTTCGATCGCCAGGATTCGCCGGTTGCGGAGATAACCTACGAAGTCTTCGTCGAACTCCCACAGTCGGCGGTCGGTGGTGTAGACGATGCCGGAGTGGGGGGTGAGGCCGAGTTTGCGCACGGCGCCGATGCAGTAGAGGTTGACCGACGAGGCCGGGATGGCGGGGAACTCGGGCGGCATATAGTGCCGGCTGGTGCCCTCGCCGCGGATGGCCGCCGAGGGCACCAGGAAATCGCCGGTCTTCAGGATGTCGTCGATGCCGCCGCACATGCCCAGCATGATGATCGACTTCAGGTTGTCCAGGTAGGCCAGACAGTTGATCACCAGGGCGGCCTGGGGCGAGCCGATGCCGAAATCGATCATGGTGCAGTTGAGATTCTTGGCATTGGCGATCCGGAAGTTCCCCTCGGAAAACTGGGCCTTGGTTTTTTCCTGGAAGCGCAGAATGTAGCGCTTGAAGTTCGTGATGAGGATGTGGTCACAGAAATCCTCGAGACGACAGTTCGTGTAGCGCTCCAGGGTCTGTCGAACGTACTCGTGCTCTTTCAATGTCATGCCGTCCCTCCCGTGGGCTTCGATACCGACGCGGCGTGGCGCCCTCACATCGGGTATTTGTCGGCCAGCCGTGAGAGCTCGGCCAGGTATGCCTTCTGGTGGATCAGCCCCTTCTGGCTGCGGATGTCGTTGGCGGTGGAGGCGATGATGGGCCGGATGTCGACCCCGTTCGGGTTCATCCCGCTCTCGTTGGCCCGGTCCAGGACCAGGATGCAATAGTAGGTCGTGAGCAACCGGAGCTTGGAATCGCGGCGCATCAGGTAGCTCCGGCCGCCGAGCGTGTGCATGAAGTAACTCGCGTACTCATACATCACCGGCAGCGAGGGCTTTCCCTGGAGCTTGCCGGCCGGAGCGGTGAACCACTGGTAGAAGACGCGCATGGCCGGCTCCAGGATCTCCTGCTCGTTTTTGAGGATGTCCGCCATGAGCTCGGTTCTCTTTTTGCCCAGCACGCGAAAGAAATGGGAGACATTCTTCAACGTCGTATAGAGCGACTCGGTTTCGCCTGCGACTTTCGGCAGGCTTGCGGAAAGCTCGGCCACGGCCGCGGTGTATTGCGCATAGGTGCCGCCTTCTAGCGCGTAGGCCTTCACGTAGTCCCGGCCGTCCAGGTAGTTGAAAAAGGCGATGATCTGCCGTTCGTTGCTCTCGACGCCGGAGGCTTTATCCGGTGACGCCCCCGCGGTTACGGCAGGGCCGAAGACCTCGGCGGCCTTGTCCTCGGGCGCCTTTTCATCCTGAACATTTTTGAGTTCGGTCTCCAGTTCGGCGACCTTTTTCGACAGCGCCTCCGCCCGCTGCCGCCACTCCTGGCCCTCCTGCTGGCGGGCTGTTTCGGTCCGCCGGACCTGCCAGTCCGTGAACAGGTTCCATGCCGCCACCCCGATGACGATCAGCACCAGGACGACCAATACCGGTTGATAGTTGCGCTCTTTATTCATGGCATTCCCTCCTCAACGGCTCCTTCCGGGGGTTCGACGTGCGCCACCACATCGACCACCTCGTCGATCTCCCGGCTGAGCCGATGCTCCACATCTTCCGCAATCGCGTGACCCTCGCGCACCGTGATGCCACCGTCCACCACCAGGTGCAGGACGACCTGGAGGCTCGATCCGATGTAACGCGTGCGGATGTCGTGGACCTGAATGACGTTTTTGTTCGTACCGGCAATCTCGCGGATCTGTTTTCGGATTTCGACCGGGGCCCCGGCATCGATCAGCTCCTTGAGGCTCGGCCAGGTGATTTGAAAGGCGGAATGCAGGATGAAAATCGAAACGACGACGGCCCCGACGTGATCGAGAAAGGACCAGCCGGGAAACAGAATGGCACCGGCCACGGCGAGAAGGACCGGATAGGAGCTGAAGGAATCCGAGCGGTAGTGCAGGGCGGTGGCAATGACCGCGGAGCTTTTCATCCGGCGGCCGACCGCAGCCGTCCAGCGGTAGAGGACTTCCTTGCCGACAATGGAAGCGAAAGCGGCGACGGCCGCAATCCATCCCGGCGGGGCGAAGTGCTTTTCGTGCAGGGTGGCGATCGACTCCCAGCCGATGCCGACCGCAGCGCCCACCAGGGAGACGCCGATGAAGACCGCCACCAGCGTTTCCATCCGGCCATGGCCGAAAGGATGGGTGTCGTCCGGAGGCCGCATCCAGAAACGCGAAGCGGCGTAGACGAGCATAACCGTGAACACATCCAGAAGAGACTCGACGCCGTCGGCCACGACGGCCTGGCTGTCACCGCATATTCCGGCAAAAAGCTTGAGAGCGGCCAGAACGATGTTCACGGCCACACCGATCCAGGTGACCTTTTTGATGAGTTCATCCTGGGCGCGAGGCTTCCCCGGAGGTTCGATATCGTTGATCACACGCGTTGCGGTCATGGTCACCTTTCGAAAGCCTGGCGCATCTGGTTCAGTATAGTATGACCGCCTTGCGGACTGCAACGGTTTTCAAGAGATGCGCGGATCGTCACGCGCTGCTGCGGGCCGGAATTTGACACAACGCCGGCGCCGCGCGGGCTGTTTTGTCGCTTGACACCCAAGATGCGGTTTTCTATTGTAACCGCCGGTGCATCCGTATCCGGGTGCGGTAAACGGCCTTCTTCCCTCACCACTGCCGGTCGGGTCGGTTGTTGTCGCGATGAACACTGCCGAAGTCAACAAGCGCGTTGAGATGCGGATCGCGTTGATCGCCGCCATGGCGGAACATCGCGTGATCGGCCGCGGCGGAAGCATCCCCTGGAAAATCCCCGGGGAGCAGAAGCGGTTCAAGCGCATCACTCTCGGGCACACGGTGATCATGGGGCGGCGCACCTATGAAAGCATCGGTCGGCCCCTTCCGGGACGGACCAACATCGTGGTCAGCCGCCGCCCGGGGTTCCGGCCGGAGGGCTGCCTGGCCGCGTCGGGGCTGGAGGCCGCGCTCGCGCTTTGCCCGGCCGGCGAGGAGGAGATCTTCATCATCGGCGGCGGGCAGCTCTACCGGGAAGCCCTGCCGATCGCCGACCGTATTTACCTCACGGTGGTCCCGTTGACCGTTGACGGCGACGCCTTCTTCCCGGAAATCCCCGCGGAAGCCTTCGCCCTCACCTCTGCGGAGCGCATCCCGGGCCCTCCGGCCTACGACCTCTTGATCTACGATCGCATCCACCGCTGACACCTTTGAGAGGAACGCCGTCATGTCCGAAGAAAAAACCTACCACATGAGTCCCGCCGAGTTCCGGCGTTTCGGGTACGCCGCCATCGACTGGATCGCCGACTATTACGAGCGCGTGGAATCCCTGCCGGTGCTCTCCCCGGTCAAGCCGGGCGACACCCGCGCCGCGCTGCCGGCCCACCCGCCGCAGCAGGGTGAGCCCTTCGACGCCGTGCTGCGGGATGTAAGCGAACGGATTCTGCCCGGCATCACGCACTGGCAGTCGCCGAATTTTTTCGCATACTTTCCGGCCAACGCCTCCGGACCCTCCATTCTGGGCGACCTGATCTCCTCCGGGCTCGGCGTGCAGGGCATGCTGTGGGCCACGAGCCCCGCCTGCACGGAGCTCGAAACCCACGTGCTCGACTGGGTGGCGCAGATGCTGGACCTGCCGCCGCGCTTCCGTTCCACGGGTACCGGCGGCGGCGTGATCGAAGATTCCGCCTCCAGCGCCGCCCTGTGCGCGCTGCTGGCCGCCCGGGAGCGGGCGACGGGACTCGCCAGCAACGCACGCGGCTGCCGGGAGCGGCTCACGGCCTACACCTCCAGCCAGGCCCACTCCTCCATCGAGAAGGGCGCCAAGATCGCCGGGATCGGCCGGGAGAACCTGCGCCTGATCGACGTGGACGCGAACTTCGCCCTGCGCCCTGACTTGCTGGCGCAACGGATCAACGAGGACCGCCAGGCCGGCTGCGTGCCCTTCTTCGCGGCGGCCACGGTGGGAACCACGTCCTCGAACGCCATCGACCCCGTTCCCGAGATCGGCCGGATCTGCCGCGAGCAGGGCCTGTGGCTGCACGTGGACGGGGCCATGGCCGGCACCGCCGCGCTGTGCCCGGAGTTCCGCCACGTCCAGGCCGGGCTCGAGTTTGCGGACAGCTACTGTTTCAACCCGCACAAGTGGATGTTCACCAATTTCGATTGCGACTGTTTTTTCGTGGCCGACCGCGCAGCGCTCATCCAGGCCCTGAGCATTCTGCCCGAGTACCTGCGCAACCAGGCCACCGAGACCGGGGCGGTGATCGACTACCGCGACTGGCAGATCCCCCTGGGACGGCGCTTCCGGGCGCTGAAGCTGTGGTTCGTGATCCGGCACTACGGGGTGGAAGGCCTCCAGCACCACGTGCGGCGACACGTGGCGCTCGCCCAGGAGTTCGCCGGCTGGGTCCGGCTGGACCCGGATTTCGAACTGGCGGTGCTCCCACCCCTGAACCTCGTTTGTTTCCGCCACCGGGGCGGCGACGGCTTCAACCAGGCGCTTATGGACCGGCTGAATGCAAGCGGCGCGCTCTTTTTTACCCACACCCGGCTGCAGGATCGCCTGACGCTGCGGTTTTGCGTCGGCCAGACCCACACCGAGCGCCGCCACGTGGAGCAGGCCTGGCGGCGCATCCGCCAGACCGCCGCGGAACTCGCACGGGGCTAACCGGAGGGTAGGGCGAACCGGATGAGGGCTCAGGAGTTCACGTGCACGGCCGATACGCAGGGGTTGCGGCGCATCCGAAGGCTTCCGCGCCTGCGGACATGAGATGTCAGCAGAAGGAGAACGGATATGGCTGATATAAAAGACGCCTACGGCTGGGATCCGGACATGAACCTGCCGCTGCAGGCGAAGCTGAAGGAAGACCTGCGGCAGGCGATGCGGGCCAAGGACGAAGTCGGGCGCAACACCATCCGCCAAGTCATGTCGGAGTTCTTCAAGCTCACCGTGCCGGTGACGCTGGAGGACGGCAAGAAGTCGACGCGGCCCAAGCAGGCCGAGGAGATCACCAACGACGACATCATCGGCATCATCCAGGGCCTGATCAAATCCGAGCACATCGTGCTCGAGGCCAAAAAGGAGGCGACTTCCGACTACCTGCAGATACTGGAGACCTACCTGCCGCGCCAGGTGGCGCGCGAGGAGATCGTCGACTGGGTCCGGGGCAACATCGACTTTTCCCAGTTCAAAAACAAGATGCAGGCCATGGGGGTTATCATGAAGCACTTCGGCAAGACCGCCGACGGCAAGCTCGTCAACGACATCTTGAAGAATTGGCCGACTCCATGATTGCGCTCCACCGTGTGAGTTCCATGGCCGCTTTTCGGCCGGTCGTGAAGACCATCCCCAGGGCGCTGGCGTTTCTGGCCTTTTTGCTGTGGGTCGCCGGGGCCGCGGCTCCGATGGTGGGCCACGCCCAAGCGCTGCCGGGTTCCGCCAAGACGAGTCTGTGGGAGATTCCGGCCGGAGGCGGAGCGGTCTTCCTGCTGGGCTCGATCCATTTCATGCGCGCGGATGACTACCCATTGCCGCCGGCCATGGATGCGGCCTATGCCGCGTGCCGGGCCGTCGTTTTCGAAACCGATATCGGCCTCATGCAAGACCCGCGCGTGCAGGCGCGCATGCTCGAATTGGGGATGCTTCCCGCCGGCCGGAGTGTCTTCGATACGATCGGTCCCCGGACCCGACGGCGGCTCGAAGACAAGCTTGCGGAAACCGGCTTGCCCGCGGCGGCCGTCGCCGGTTTCAGGCCATGGATGATCGCCATGACGCTTTCGGCCTTGGAGTTCCAGCGCCTGGGGTTTGACCCGAACCTGGGCGTGGACATGCATTTTTTCAACAAGGCCAAAGCCGACCGGAAGGGGATTGCCGCGTTGGAAACGGCTGAGTTCCAGCTGCAGCTGCTGGCCGGGATGAACGCCGCCGCCGAGGATGCCTTTCTCGCCCTGACGCTCCAGGATCTGGATCAGGTTCCGGAATTCGCTTCCGAAATGGTGGGATTGTGGCGGTCGGGTGCTGCCCCGGGGCTCCAGCGGCTGCTGTTCAAAACCATCGACCAGCACCCGGACGTGCGCGACCGGATCCTGGCTCAGCGCAACCAGGCCTGGGCCGGGAAGATCGAAGACCTGATCCGGCAGGGGGAACCTGCGCTGGTGATCGTAGGTGTCATGCACCTCATCGGGCCGGGCAGCGTGGTCGAGCTGCTGCAGGCCAGGGGCTACCGGGTGGAGCAGCGTTAGCCGCCGAGCCTGCGCCGGGTCGGACGGTTGACGGCTGCGGAAGACCCGGGCGGGTTGACGGTTCGGAGTAACACGCCGGTATGTCTGGACAAACGGCGGCGAAGCGGCTAATATGCCTTCTGCCTGACGATCACAACCACATCGAAAATAAGGATGAGCGATGATTTACATCGGAAAGTTTCTCCTCACTACCAACCAGCAGGAAAAAAACGAAGACAAGCGCCGCCACGGCGAGTTCAATCTGGTCGTGGCCGCGGCGAATAAAGACGGTGCCATCGTTAAATTCAAGAAACGCATCAGCGATGCCCGCGGGACAACCGACTTGTTCCAGGGGGATACCTACGTCTATCTACTGCACATTCTGGAGATGGAAAGCATCCCGGCGGACCGCGCCCGTATGTTTGATTACCAGTCCGTGGCGGGCGATCCGGTCATGCCCGTCATCAGTTGCCAGGCCCCGGCCGGGGAAACCGACGGCTGCCGGATCCTCGACTGGCAGCAAAATCGTCCCGGCGTTGACGGCCAGGCGGCCGTTCCGTTCATGAACTTCAGCCGGTGATGCCGTCCGCCCCGGTGTTCGGCCGGCTGCCGCTCGCGTTCGCCGCCGCCGTGCTCTCCTTCCTCACCCGTGGCTCCTCCCGTTTCAGCTGAGACGCGCGAGGAGCCTTTCTTTGAGATTTTTTCAAGTGACGAACTGCCGGAAATCCAACGACGGGCGCTTAGGCCACCTTTCCCGGTAAAAGCTGCGAACCGCCATTTTTTTGACCCGCAAAAAAAAAGGCCCTTCCGCCAGCTCAAGGGCCCTTCATTTATCGTATTAAATATTATCAATAAATTGTGCATGTTGGATGGGCTGCGAGCCACCTTGCATTAGATGGTATATTAATTGCTTTTATTGCCCAACGTAACGATATCCGTCACTCAGGCTCCATATAACGATTAATTGAAGGACTGATCAAAAATGATTGAACTTAATTTCGAATTGGATTCAACGTACGGCTACCACGAATGCGTTTCGGTTTCAGAGGGGGAATGGGTTATTTTCCGCTGCCCTATCTGCAAAGACTATGAGCGCCGGATAAACATGCTGACAGGCGAAACAAAGGTCAAGGATTTAAGCCCCATCGTAAGGCACGCGGGGCGGCATATCCCCTTTCCATTGACGACGTCAAGTCCGACACCCGAATTAAACTGAATTCAAACAGCAGACAGGCAATAAGACACGCCTCATCTTCATCCGATGAGCTCGCTTGTCATATCGGGATTCAAGCCACATGCACCAGGCGACTGTCGCGGCAGACACCACTCCAGTCGGGCTTTCTGCCCTTTAAGCTGAATGTGGCATCTGCTTCGAGGCGATAGGTCCCGGAAGGCAGCGGTTCCGAGTGAATGCTTGCGGTCAACGCTTCGCTGCAGGCGACGTCCCCCTCGATTTCACCCACCACCTCACGGTGCCCACTGGCAAGTTTTTTCCGGCATATGCTGACTTTGTAATTCATGTGCTGCCCCCGCACGGACAGGCTCGCTGGCGGATCGAAACACCATTGCACTTGAAAAGGTTGCCCTTGCTGCAATATTTCCGTCGGCTGCGCCGCGCCGGCTGGAATAACGAGAAAACTTTTTGTCCGGATCTCATTCGAGGCCGCCGCCGCTTCCTCTTTTTCGGCATCTTGATAATCAGTCGATGGAACTTGCTCTCTTTCTGTCGCTCTCACCACGCTCTTATCCAGACGCGACAGATATTTCTTCATGAACTGGCTGATGGCGGTCTGATCGAGGCCAACGAATTTCATGTGCTTATTTGTCAGGCGGTGAATGATTCTTCCCTCGATTTGCCCTTCGGCAAGTGAAAAATCGATTAGGAAAGAAATCCGAGCGGTCGTATCCTCATCCGCGTCAAAAGGCGCATGGCTCTCAGGTTTTAAGTCTTCCTTGAATCCCTCTTCGCCTGATTCCTTCTTGCGGTCTCTTTTCACCTCAGTGCCGGATAATTCCTTATGGCGCTTCTCATGGTTTTTCATGGGTTCGCCCTCTTGCGGCTGCGATGTGCGGGGCCCATTGGAAATTTAAATAGGCCCCGCGGCATTTTCATAACATCGATCTCCAGGTTTGATTGATATTCTCGAATCTGTTTGCCCGTTTTAGGGCTGGTAGATTTCTATCATGGGTCCCTCCACGAACCCTACCACATGGAACGGGAACCCGCCGCTGCCGCCTCCGCGCGGCGACATTTTCGCAACACACGTGGTGCGGTAGGTTCCGGGCGTCAGACTCATGGCAGACACCGTAAGGCTTGTTTGCGGGGCGCCATACGTGTAATTGCCCAGAATGCACGATATCGCCGGTGGCGTCCCGCTCCACTCGGCGCCGGGCCCAATGCTTTCCGCGAAGTAGGTTACGTTGTACTCGAATACCGGCAGCCCCCCGACGATCAAGTCATTCAGCCCTTTTCCGAAGACGAAGTCAATCGCGTACTGTGCGCTCATTACAAACGAGCCTGTCCTCGGGATGATGGTGCTGGGCGCAAGTGTTGGAGGTGGTTCGGTGACGGTTAACCCGGTTACGTTGAACGAGATCCATGGTGCTGCTTGTGGTTGGCCGGACATAGGATGCCTCCTTTGCCAAGGGTGCTAATCGGAACTGGTTCGTCGCCGCAATAAACGGGTTCCCATTAGCAATTGAAGAGGGTCGGTTGGACGAACCTGATCCATCATAATTATGGCTAATTATAGGACACTTAAAATAGAATTATTTGTTGATTAATGTTGGGTTATTCAGTTTCGGCCGGTTGGGGTCAGCTGGCTTTGGGCAGGCGCGCGGCAGCACCCGGCCTAAGAGATTCACATGGGTCGGGTGCATCGGTTTTGATTTTCTTATATAACTCAATCGTAGCAGCCGCTGGGGCGACATCGAGTTCGGTCTTCAACGCATGGACACATTTGCGATAGGCCAGCAAGGCTTTGTCCCGGCGCCCGGTTTTTTGGTAACAGCACATCAAGCGGCGGTATATTTCTTCACGGCAGCCGTCTCTTCCCAGAATGGCTTTGCAAATGCTGATCGCCTCGGCAAGGTTGCCCAAGCGAAATCGGTTCTCGCTGATTTTTTCAAGAGTGACCAGAAAAATCTCTTTCAGGTTTTCTCTTTCAAGCGTGGACCAATCCTCATATAATTCATCGGACATGAAATCGCCGCTGTAGATGGCGGCAATTTGGTCGTAGAATTCCACCGCCGCCTCAAGCCCCTTATTTTTTTCGACAGCCCGGCCTTTCCGCCAGAGCGCTCTGAGCTCGTCGACATCGGTCCAAATGCCGATCTCCGGATTAATGCAATAGCACTCATTCTTGAAGATGATGTATTCTCTTGCCGTGTCAAACTGCTGAAGCCGTTTTCGTAAACCATGAATCACCACGTTCAGGCTGTTGCGCGCCGATTCCGCCATCGACTTGGGCCAGAAAACGTCCATGAGCACATCGCGAAAAATGGGTTTGTTGTAATGATAAGAAAGGTACGCAAAAAGAGATTTGCCCTTTTTGCTCGGCCACTCATCCGCCATTTGACCATTTATGATGGTACGGAAGTGGCCCAGGAAATAGACACGCATGCCCGCCGTATCCACCCACCCCGAAACCTTATCCGTTCTATGCTCCAACGCCCTCACGACCTTGGCCGGCGCATCGCGCAGCCGGTCAACTAAAGTGGAATCGTCGGAGCCCGTGCCGTTTTCAAGAGAAGACGCTTGCCGCTCCATCTGCATTCCGATTTCAACATAGCCTTGGCTTCCGTATCGCAACTGGGACCAAAGGTTCCTTAAATTGAAACGCGCAGATGACGGCGGCAAATTATCGGAAGTTCGCCCTGTCAGCCTCAGGGTAGCAATTCGCTCCGTGATATACATCAACTCTTCCGGTTCAATCGGAGCCGTAATGATATCTCTGGCACCGGCCCTGAATGAAGATAGAATAAGGTCCGCCGTCGGCTTTTTGGCGATGAAGACGATCGGAATGGAAGGCTGCTCGGCTTTAAGGGTCCGGATAAGCAAACTATCGGATTGGGTCGTCGAGTTCTGGCCGACGAACACCATGGCGAAAGGAAAATCATTGATGATCAGGTTTGCCAGCGCTTCGTTGGGCGTAAAAACCAGATGATACCGGGAGCCTAAAGTGGCCCAAAATGCTTTGTAGATCCTATCATCCGGATCAACCACGAGGATAGTTGATGGATTCGGAGAGTTGGCGGGTGGCTCACGATCCATGGCGGTAACCGGTTGAAGCCGGCAATCACGGCACGGGAGATTACCGGAGAAAGCGTTGGGATTGGAATCGCTCTCACCACCGCCTGCTGTGAGTCCCGGTGCGATGACATCCAGGTTGGTGCGCCCGTCGGAGATGGTTGGAGAGCCTGTTTCTAAAATTGAATCGGCTTAGGACCGACCGCGCTCGGCATGGCCAGATGGAGAAAGCGGGTGGAATTTGGATGTGCGCCGCTGCTCTGCTTTCAGCAAAGCAAACTTCCGCACTGCAGCGAGTTGACACGAGCCTGCATCGAAGCCATGCCCATTCGATGCCAGGAAATTATTAAGGTTAAAACCTGCGCTTTTTGAGGACATAATCAATCACCGAAGCCGGATCCGGTTCTTCCGGTGCGGTCCCGATGTCTTTATTTTCGACAGCCGGCATTTCGGAATAGCTAGCTCCATCTTCTTTGACTTCGTCGCCGGGGGTTCTATTTGCTGTTCTCTCATCATTGGCGGGAGACGAGGGGGTCTTGACTCCAGCTTGTGTCCCATCCGGATCAACCAGGGACGCAGCATCTCCACTGATCGCCGTCTCCCCGGACCGCATGGCGCTCTGATCCTCCATTCCGTTATCGGGCAAAGCGGACATATGCTCCTTGCCAACAAGCGCCGGCGTTTTTTTAAAAACAATTTTGGCTGCGTCTTGAACCACCTCCGCACTTTTATTTCGCTTAATTTCAGAGAACCAATCACCGGAATAAATCAAAATGCTCCCTACCAGCACGAACGCCGCGATAATTCCAAGAAATGACGTTGCTGCATAATCTCGATGAAAACGCTTTCTTTCGGGCGAATCTCGGTTAAGCAATATCTTCGGATCTTCAGGATCATCAAAAGAGGGCCTTCCTTTCAAGTCCTCCGAGGATGGGTGGTCCTTGTCGTTTGCAACCAAAGCATAAATATCGACCATGCCGTCAGCCCAATCTGCAGCGCTGATGTCGGATGCATGCTTCTGGCTGCGTCCCGGGGGTCGGACCAGGTCCTGGACGCATGCGGGAAGATCGGATTCGATGGCACGCATCCCCCAGGCATCTTTGATCGGGTCGATTCGACCGGCAGAGGGTTCCGGGATCGCTCCGGTATCGCCGCAGCTCATCTTCAACTCGATACGCTGGATTTCCTTTTCGATAGCGGATTTGATGCCCGGGTCAATTTTGGCCGAGCCGGCAATAAACTTGGCATATAACCCCAGAGCCTCTTCATGCAGGCCCTGCGAGAGGCAAGCGTCTGCTTCCTTGCGGATTAAGGCAAAACCAATCTTCATAGGGATGATCGGGTATGGTTATGATTCGTCCGTATAACGAAACGGGTTGATATGCTGGCGCAACCAAAGAATCCAGACCGATAAAGATCCAGCAAGGTCACAGATCGTTTCCGCTCGGCTGGCCCATGCGCAGAGGTCCACCGCGGGCGGTAGGCCAAGGCATACAGTTGCAGGCGGACCCCGGAACCGTAAACACGTCCATGCCATGCTCGAACGTCTGGACGAAGACTTCCAGTTGACCGTCGCCGTTGAGATCGTAGACCGCCGGGGCGGCTGGAGCGCCATTGCCGTTACCGTCGCGGCCGGGATCGGGAAGAGCGACGTCATGCAGCAGGCGGCCGTCCGCGCCTAGAATCACCAGATACCCAGAGTCCGTCACATCAGGGTCTCCGTAGGTTGTGAAAAGGATCTCCGGGGAGCCGTCCTGGTTGAGATCCGCTATGGTTGCCTCCGAAGCATACATCACCGCTTTGCCATGGGTGAAGTTGAAACGCCAGATCTCCCGGGCCTCGGCGCTGAAGGCGTGCATGAACCCGTCGTTAAGGGAGACGATAATCTCCGGCCGGCTGTCGCCCTGGATATTGAGCGTGGTCGGCGCAGGGATGCCATTGGGCGGATACCATCCGTCCACCGATATCGGGGCTGCGCCTCTGGGCAGCGTTTCCCAGCCACTTTTGCGCATGGCCGAGCGGCTGCCGTCGCCGTGGGCGCCTTCGAGAACCATGATCGCGTAAGCCTGGGTCACGTAAGGCACATTTTTCTCAACGTTGGGGACCCCCACGACTTCGTTTTTGCCGTCGCCGTCCAGGTCGACGATGTTCGGCGGGGATGCGGTCCACTGCAGCCACTCCTGGACACTGGGGTGTGGCCAGTCGCCGACGTGCAGGTGGTAGTGGTTCTCCTCCACCTGAGGATCGGCCCAGCGGATGAACTGTCCCCATGTCATGCGGTTGCCCAGGAACTGGCTCGAAGGATTGGTGAACCAGGAGGAGGCTTCAATGGCAACGCCGTTGAGTTTGAAGGCCTGGATTTCATGATTGTCATAAGTGACGATGATCTCCAAGTCGTCATCGTCGTCAATGTTGCCGATAGCGACGTTGAGCCCATAGCAGCCGTAACCCGAATGCCCTTGGCCGTTGCGGTCGGCGTCCCCTCCGGTGCCGGTGCGGTAGTTGTAGCGTGGCCAGGCGGGAAAACTCAGGCCGGCGGGTTGAAAAAGGGCGCCGTTGCTTGAAAAAACGAAAACCTGGGCACCGCCGGCGCTTGTGCTTTGGGTCTGGGTGGTCGTGGCCACGATCTCGATAAGCCCGTCGCCGTCGAGATCGGCGGCGGCCAACCCGCGCACCTCCGGGGATTCTCCGGCCGTGGTGGTATCTGCCGGCCATCCGGCTTTGAGGCTTAGTCCGCCGTTTTTCCATTCGTAGGCATAGACCTCATGCCCGCTGCCATAGACGATTTCAGGAATGCCGTCTCCTTCCAGGTCGACCACCACGTGGGGGGCGTAGATGCGGCCGCTGCCGCCATCGGCCCGGGAAAGTAGCGAGCCGTCCGCGGCGAAGACGTAGACCGAATAATAGGCCGCGATGAGCTCATTTACCCCATCCCCGTCCAGGTCGGCGACTACCGGCGATGCATACCAACTGGTTTGGCCTTGCAGGTTCATGAGAAACTGCGGCCGGGTGACTTCACCGCTGCTCATGCCGGCAACGCAAACGGGGTTGCGCTCCCCACCGGTGGCGCTGCCGTCGACAGCAGGCGCACTGCTTCCGTTGGCGCTCTCACTGGAACCTCCGCTGCCGCCGCCGCAGCTCATGACGGTTGCGCAAACGGCCAGGAGAATAAATGCGCGCGCAATTATCGTCGTAAAGGTTTCAGCTGTCACGAGGTAGGATGACTTCCTTGGATCGCGAAGCCTGCAATGACGTCTGTCTCGGGGTGTTGACGGGTCTTGAAGGAGGCAGGAATGCGGCGTGTGCAACGGGTGATACGCAGAAGGCATGTCCTAAACCTCCGGAATCGAAATGGTCGAGGAAAGCCCCCCGTTCAATTCCGAAGGTTTTCCTCATCGACGCCTACGAGGTTAGCTGCAGGGCTAGGACCGAAGAGGTTATCCGTCGCCAATTGGCGATGCGCCCCAAAAACCTGGGTCCCCCGCTCCCGGCGGTTGCCGGAATTAGGCAATGATAAACATAGGCTAGTTGTTGATGATTGTCAAGCTCCTCGAAACATCTGCATGGCTTCTCTCAGAGGCAATACGCTCTTTGATCAGCGGAGGGCTCTGTCTGATCCAAGGTCATCGGATTAATGGCCGCTTAAGAAACTGGAGCCCTTTTTAGCAGAGGTTTCCGCAAAGCGACCTAAACGGAACGGGTTGTTATTGTTACCCATCTTGCCGGTAGCAAGTTCGGCGCATATACGGCCGGTCGCCGGCGAGACCATGACGCCCATCCAATAGCCACAGTTGAGATAAAATCCATTTACTCCCTCAACAGGGCCGATGATCGGCTGGCCATCCGGGGTATAGACGTACTGTCCGGCGGAAACGTTGATATCGCTTTTTTTCAGATTTTCGGCAACACCGGCCCAGAAAGGCGTGAGCCTCGAACAATGTTCAAGGCAGAAAAGCGGGAATTCATAGTCCCCTTTTGGATTCTCCAAAGGAGGAGTAGGCGGTTCATCAGGGTCGACCCACCCTAAGAGACCGCCGCCCGCCTCCGGCCGCCAATAGGAACCGTTCACAAGATCGATCGTAAAAGGTGCGTTTGCCGGGGTCTTTGGGGTGCGTATATAAGTCTTTTGTCGCCTGACCAACTCGAGTGGCAAATCAAGGCCGACCATTTTGCCGATGACGCCCGCAAAGGGTCCGGCCGCATCGACAACAAGGCGGGTCTGGATCACGCCACGATCCGTTGCAACCGCCTTGACACCCTGAGCGTCCGTTTGAATACCGATCGCTTTGGTCTTGAGAAGAAATTCTGCCGTTGACGCTTTGGCGAAACCCTGGGTCAATTCGTGGCATGAAAGCCACCCGTCTTTCTGCCGGAAAGTCGCTCCGACCACAGCATTTGAAATATAGGGAAAGTTTTTAACAACCTCTTCACCGGTCAGAAATACCGTGTCGCCCACACCGATCCTGTGCTGCTGCTCCACCGCGGCTTTAAGATCCGGAATCGCTTTTTCTTCGTCCGTGATGAAAAGATACCCCTGTTGGCGAATATGGATCGAGCAATCGTTCAATCCGGTGAACGCGGCGAAATTTTCAAAAACTTCGATTGACTCCTTTGCGATGGCGGCTAATTCAGGCTCGGTGAATTGAGCCCGGAAACACTCGGCGGATGCAGCGGTCGTAAAAGTGGAAAGACCTTCCCGGGCTTCGACAAGTACGGTCTTCAGTCCGAATTTCGAGAGCCAATAGGCGGTCGCCGTACCGATAATACCCCCTCCAATAACCACCGCATCAGCTCGCATGTTGACTTTGTCAGGAATGTAAATCTTACGCATAAAATCCTCCCTTTCAATTTTTGACAATCAGCTTTTCACCCGCGCAACGCCTTTACTTCTGGTGTGATTTGCTCATGTTGAACACGCGGCCGGGAGTGAACAGGAAAAGGATTCCGGCAACGATCACCAGAGCTCCAATTGTTTCTATGAAGGTCAATTTTTCATCCAAAAAGATGTAGGCCAGGATGGCAGAGAATACGATTTCCGACATCGCGACAATGGTAACCACCCCGGCGGACAATCGGCC
>JACRCN010000065.1 GCA_016219005.1 Deltaproteobacteria bacterium | reverse complement strand
GAAAACGACCCGGAGTATCACCTGGAACTATACTATCGTATCGCAATAACTGAGAACCTGGCCTTCACGCCGGACATCCAGTACGTCTGGAATCCCGGCGGCGACAGCGACAACGATGGCATCTTCGCTGGCATGCTCCGCGGCGAGTTCAACTTCTGAGGCTGCGGTGCCGGCGCTTACATTTGTTGCTTAACGCGGGAGCTTGGATTAATTCTGAACGGAGCCCGAAGGGCGAGGCGCGACCTCGCCCACCGCGCCCGTTTTCACCTTTGAGCTTTCACCTTTCAACATTGGGCTATCACCATGCACATCTCCGAAGGTGTCCTGTCCGGACCGGTGCTCCTTTCGGGGGCGGCGCTCGCCGCCGCCGGCACCGCCATCGGTCTGAAGAAGCTGGATTACGATCAGATCGCCAAGGCCGGCATGCTGTCGGGGGCCTTCTTCGTCGCCTCGCTGATCCACGTGCCCCTGGGTCCGATGAGCGTGCATCTGATCATGAACGGCCTCGTCGGCCTGCTTCTGGGATGGGCGGCCTTTCCCGCCATCCTCGTGGCGCTGGCGCTTCAGGCCGTGTTTTTCCAGTTCGGCGGCATCACCGCGCTTGGGGTCAACACCACCCTCATGGCGCTGCCGGCGGTTTTCTGCTATTTCGCGTTCAGCCCGCTCCTGTTTCACCGGCGGCCCCTCGTGGTGCTGGCCGCCGCCTTTGGTTGCGGTTTTCTCTCTGTTTTTCTATCAGGCGTCATCGCCAGCATGGCGCTGATGTTCACGGAGGAAAATTTCTGGAGTGTCGCGGCCATGGTGGTGGCAGCCCACGTCCCCATCATGATCATCGAGGGGATTGTCACCGCCCTGTGCGTCGTGTTTCTCAAGAAAGTCCAGCCGTCGATGCTGCCGGCCTATTCCCGAAAGGATGGTCTATGAAAAAGCGTTTCCTGCGCGTGCAGTTCCTAATTGTCGTATGGGCCGTCGTGCTGGGAGTGTCATTTGTACTGCACGACAACGCCAGCGCCCACCGGGTGAACATCTTCGCCTGGGTCGAGGGGGACACGGTTTTTGTCGAGTGCAAATACCCTGACGGCACGAAAGTGCACGAGGGCGTCATCCGGGTGCGGGATTCTGGCGGCAAGGAGCTTCTCAACGGGAAGACCAACACCAAGGGCGAGTTTTCATTCAAGGTCCCCAAGCAGGATGACTTGACCGTCGTCCTGGAGGCCGGCATGGGCCACCGGGCGGATTGGCCTTTGTCCAAACAAGACCTCGCGCCCGCCGGTGAGGCGCCGCAGGCTGAACCGACGGCTCCGCCCCAGCCTGCCCCGAAAACCGAGGCGACGACGCCGGCTGCAAAGGAATCCGCACCCGGCGCAGCATCCCTTCCACCTGCTGACATCGATCAGGCGATCGAAAAAGCGCTGGACAAGAAGCTTGCACCCGTGGTGAGGATGCTTGCGGAGATGCACGAGCAGAAGGTGCGGCTGACGGATGTCCTCGGCGGGATCGGATACATCATCGGCTTAGTGGGGATCGCCGCTTACTTTAAGCGCAAGCCATAGGATAAAACCATTTGAAACGTGTATGCATCATCGACGGCCATGGCGGCGGCATCGGCGCCGCGGTGATCAAGGCGTTGAAGGAGGCTCACGGCGAATCGATCGAATTGGTCGCCCTGGGAACCAACGCGATCGCTGCGGCCCAGATGCTCAAAGCTGGGGCGAATCGCGCGGCCTCGGGGGAGAATGCCATCCGGCGCACCACCGCCACGGCAGATGTGATCATCGGGCCGATTTCCATTGGTTGGGCCAATGCCATGCTCGGTGAAATTACGCCGGAAATGGCCGAGGCGATCATGTCCGGCCCGGCGCCCAAGATTTTCCTGCCGCTGTCCCAGGAACCCGTGGTCCTGGTGGGGGTTAGCGCCGAGCCCCTGCCCCATCTGATTCAACAGCTCGTCAATAAAAAACTCAGAGAGGTGCTGCCCGATGTGTGAAGCGAATGCCTACTGGTTTGCCAACGGTGAGGAAGATCTGATCCTGGAATCGGTGGACGTGGTCGAGCCCCAGCCGGACGGGCGGTTTTTGCTGGTGAATATCTTCGGCCAGCAGAAAACGCTCAAGGCGAAGCTGAAGCTGATGAACCTGGTGGATCATAAAATCATTTTTGAGCCTTAGCAGAGCGTTGAATAACTGCGGCCGAGGCCGCGAGTTGGCGTTGTGCGGCTTTGGTAAATGCGCACCTGTCGCGGGGTATGCTGCGCTTTCCAAATCGCCGCACGCCTTGGCTGACGGCCAGATGCTTGTTTTTCAACTCCCTGTTAGCCTATGATGGCTTCGCTCAAAACCAGTCGAGGCGCTCTGAGCCGCGATGTTGCATGGGTGTCATACATAGCGCTATGCGTGCTACGGCTAAGGCGATTTAATGATCAGCGAACCGTTTGCCCTGGGAAATTCTCCGCTGCACCGCTGCGACCCCCGCATCCGTTTGGTTTCGGCGGCGGTGTATTCCTTTGTGGTGGCGCTTTCCCATGAGTTCCAGGCCCTGGCAGCCGCGCTGGTCCTGTCCATGGTCCTGTTGAGCCTTGCCCGCTTGCAGGTTCGGGAAATTTTCAAGCGCCTGGCGGTCGTCAACGGGCTGGTGGTGCTGCTGTGGCTGGTGATCCCGTTTACGTTCCCGGGCGAGGCGCTCTTCCGCATCGGCCCGCTGCACGCCTCACGCCAGGCGATCGTTTTGGCCGCTCAAATCACGCTCAAGTCAAACGCCATTCTGCTCGCCTTCATCGCCCTGGTGGCCACCATGCCGCTGGCGACACTGGGCCACGCCCTCAACCAGCTGCGGGTCCCGGACAAGATCGTCCACCTGCTCCTGATGACCTACCGCTATGTGTTCGTGCTCGACCAGGAATATCAGCGGCTGATGCGGGCGGTTAAAATCAGGGGGTTTCAGCCGGCGACGAACCTGCACACCTACCGCACGTATGCCTATGTGGTCGGCATGCTGTTTGTGCGGGCCGCCGAACGCGCGGAGCGTGTTCAGCAGGCGATGCTCTGCCGGGGATTCAAACGCAAGTTTTACTGCCTGCAGGAGTTCAAGGCCGGCCGCGGCGGGGTGATCTTCTCCCTGCTGATGTCGGCGGCACTTTTGGGGATAGTGGCCATTGAGCTGCGCACAGCACTTTAGCCAGCCTGAAACGCCTTGCCGCGGCAATTGAAATCCGCTATTCGGTAATAGACATGGAGAAGGGCAGCACATGACCGCCGGCAAGACCCTCATAAGCCTCATCGGCGTTTCCTTCAGCTACCCCGGGGGGCAGCCGGTTCTGCGCAATCTCGACTTCAATCTGAACTCCGGAGATCGGGTCGGGATCATCGCCCCCAACGGCAGCGGCAAGACCACCCTGTTCCACCTGATCATGGGGCTGCTCAAGCCGCTCTCCGGCCGCATTGAAATCTTCGGCAAGGCCGTCCGGGAAGAAAACGATTTTGCCGAGGTGCGCCGCCGCATCGGCCTGCTGTTTCAGGACGCCGACGATCAACTCTTCAGCCCGACAGTGCTGGAGGATGTCGCCTTCGGGCCGCTCAACCTGGGCAAACCCAAGGATGAGGCCATTGCGATCGCCCGGAGAACGCTGACATTTCTGGGCTTGAGCGGCTTCGAGGACCGGATCACGTTCAAGCTCTCCGGCGGCGAGAAGCGCCTCGTGTCCTTGGCGACGGTTCTCGCCATGGAGCCCGAGGTGCTGCTGCTGGATGAACCCGGCAACGGCCTCGACGTCAGGACGCGGGCCGCGCTGGTCGAGATCCTGCGCGGCCTGGATCAATCCTACATTTTGATTTCCCACGAGCTCGATTTCATTACGGCCACCACGAACACCGTCTACACCATGCAGAACGGAAAAATCCGCACGGACCAGGAACTCAGCGTCCACCAGCACGTGCACGCCCACCCCATCGGGTCCTGCCCCCACGAGCATTGCACGCCGGAAGATGCGCATCGGGCAGAACCGCCACTGATCACCGAAAAGTGATGGTCCGCCTTTTCGACCTTCTTATTTTTCCGGCACCCCTGCCTCGTCAAACGTCATCACCTCGGTCATGACTTTGATGGCCGCTTCGATGACGTTCATGGCCAGCGCGCCGCCCGTTCCCTCCCCCAGGCGCATGCCCAGGTTGAGGATCGGCGCCAACTTCAAATGATCCAGCATATGGCGATGGCCGGGCTCTTCCGAGCAATGCCCGGCAAACACGTAATCGATGGCGCGCGGGCAGATGGCCTGGGCGATCAGTGCCCCAGCCGTCGAGATGAAGCCGTCGACGACGACCGGTTTGCGATGATGCGCCCCGGCCAGCACGATGCCGGCTATGCCGCCGATCTCAAACCCGCCGACCTTGGCGAGCAGGTCCAGGCCGTCCCGCGGGTCGGGGCGGTTGAGGTCAAGACCCCGCCGGATGGCCTCCCGTTTGCGGGAAAGGCCCGCATCGTCGACGCCGGTTCCGCGGCCGACCATCTCCTCCAGACTCTTGCTCGTGACGGCCGCCCCGATGGCGGCCGAGGGCGTGGTGTTGCCGATGCCCATGTCACCGGTTCCCAGCAGGTCCACGCCCTTGCGGATCAGGCTGGAGGCCAGTTCGAAACCGGTCAGCACCGCCTGGCGCGCCTCCTCCAGCGTCATGGCCGGCCCACGGGCGAAATTGCGGGTGCCGTGGCCGACCTTGCGGACGAGCAGGCGGTTGCCGTTCTTCAGGCTGGCGGCGTCGAGGTCCGGGATGATCCCCATGTCGGCCACCCAGACCTCGGCGCCCACGTGCCGGGCGATGGCGTTGATGCCCGCTCCTCCCGCCAGGAACGTCTGGATCATGGCGCCGGTGACTTCCTGGGGAAACGCGCTGATCCCTTCCGCCACGACCCCGTGGTCGGCCGCCATCACCAGCACGGCCTTCCGCCGGATTGCGGGTGTGAGTGTGCCCTGGATGCCGCACAGCCGTTCGCCGATCTCGTGCAGCCGGCCCAGCGCCCGCGGCGGCATCACCAGCCGCGCGGTGCGCTCCCGCGCCTGGGACAATGATTGGGGATTGGCCGGGTGGATTCCGTCGGTGATTTGTTGAAGCGAAAGGTCCATGGGTGTCTCCTCCGAAATTGTGTTTAATTTTACGCGATCAGCAAATACAAAATCCCCAAGCGTTCTATGCTTGGGGATTTGCCATCTCTCCCATCGCGAACCTGAAGGCCGGTCTTCTGACTCTCCCGCCCTTTCGGCGACCTTCCCATTCCGTTGAAACGAAACAGTGGTCCATCAACGCCAAAAGGGTTCCCCGACATGTTGCATCGGGGCGGGATCACAGCGGCGGGTCCGTTCCGGATTCACACCGGATTCCCTAATTGAGCCCGAACGGGCGCCATCAGGCTTGCATGATGAATTGTGCGGCAGCATGTAGATGATCCGACCCGGTTTGTCAAGAAGCCTTTCCATAGATATGTATTGACATCCTTCAGTACCTCACGTAAAAATCCGACATCAATCCGGCGAGGTGCATGCGCTTAATAGGGAACCCCGTGCGAATCGGGGGCGGTCCCGCCGCTGTAACCCCGCCCCGGAGACATGCGCCGGGGAACTCACTTGGCCCGAATGACCACTGTTTCGTGTTAGCGGGATGGGAAGGTCGCCAAGCGAGCGGGGGAGCCAGAAGACCTGCCTTGCCGGCAAGATCGTGCCCCCTGCGGATCACAGGCGAGGCGGCCGAACTTAAAAGGGCCAAGCAAGCTGGGTGCAACCCTTCAGATGTAAACTTCATCTGAGGGGTTTTTCTATTTTTAAGGAGATATGGCAGCCATGAGAAGGGGCTCTATTGCACTGACCATCGCCTTCTTTTTTAGTTATGTCCTTTTTATCGGTTTCGCAGAGGCCACCCCTGAAAGACCGCGCCCCGTCAAGACGGGAATCCTCCTCGTGGCCTTCGGCACCAGTGTTCCCGAAGCCCAGAAAGCCTACGACCACTTCGAGCGGATGGTGAGGGCCGCTTTTCCGGAAACACCCGTGCGCTGGGCTTACACATCCTCCATGATCCGCGCCAAACTGGCCCGGCAGGGCAAGCCGCTCGACTCCATGGAAACAGCCCTGGCGCGGATGATGGACGAGCGCTTCACCCATGTGGCCGTCCAATCCCTGCACGTGATCGCCGGCTGGGAATTCCACGAGATGCAGCGCAATGCAGGCGCTTTCGGCGCCATGGCCGGCGGATTCGACCGCATCACGGTAGGCGGGCCGCTCCTGGCCTCGGCGGAGGATTTTACAAAAGTGGCGCAGGCGCTCTTGAACCACCTGCCCCCCGGCCGCAAACCCAAGGAGGCGGTCGTGTTCATGGGCCACGGCACCTCCCACCCGAGCAACGCCGGCTATGCCGCACTCATGTATCACCTGCAGCGCCGGGATCCCGGAGTATTCATGGGAACGGTGGAGGAAAGCCCGACCATCGAGGAAATCCGCGACGCGCTGGTTTTGCGCAAAGTTTCAAGGGCGTATTTGATGCCCTTCATGGCGGTGGCCGGGGATCATGCCCGCAACGACCTGGCCGGCGACGGGGAGGGCTCCTGGAAAAATGTCCTGGCCCGGGCCGGAATCAAATGCACCCCGGTGCTCGCGGGCGCAGCCGAATACGAGGACATCGGCATGATCTGGGTGGAGCACCTTAAAGCCGCCGTTGCGCGACTCGATCTAAAGCCCTGAGCCACCATGCATGCACATCAACCGGAAACCGGCTTCAACTTGAAAAATGCCCTGCGGGAGGCCACGGCGGCCCAGTTGGCGCTGCTGGCCGTGCTTCTGTGCGGGCTGCTCGTCGTTTCGACGGGCATGGGTTTCATCCCGGTACCGGCGGCGGCCGTCGTGAAAATCATCTTGAGCAAGCTCACCGGCAACCCGGACCCCATCGCCGGCATGAACGAGATCCTGCCGGTGGTGGTCATGGACGTGCGCCTGCCGCGCATTCTGACGGCGGCCATGGTGGGCGGGGGGCTGGCCATGTGCGGGGTGGTGTTCCAGGGGATTCTGCTCAACCCTCTGGCCGACCCTTACACGCTGGGGGTTTCGGCAGGTGCGGCCTTCGGCGCCGCCCTGGCCATCCTGCTGAACATCGCCGCCCTGGGCGTGCAGTCGGTGCCGCTGTTCGCGTTCATCGGGGCCGCCCTGACGCTGGGCGCGGTCATCTACCTGTCGTCGGCAAGCGGGGGGCTTTCGTCCAACAACTTGATCCTGTCCGGGATCATCGTGGCGGCCATCCTCTCGGCCGGCATCAGCTTTCTCAAATATGTCGCGGACGAACAGGTGGCCGTGATCATCTTCTGGCTCATGGGAAGCTTCGCCTCGAAAACCTGGACCGACGCGGGCCTGGCGCTGGCCGCGATCGGAGGGGGGCTCGCGGTGTTCCTGTTCTACGCCCGGGAATTGAACCTGATGTCCCTCGGCCCCCAGATGGCCGCATCGCTGGGCGTGGACACGCGCCGGGTCACCCTTGTGCTGCTGTCGGCGGCCTCCTTGGTGGCGGCTGTTTGCGTGTCGGTGTCTGGGATCATCGGCTTCGTCGGCCTGCTCGTGCCCCACATCATGCGTGCGCTGACCGGCCCGGACAACCGCCGGCTGATCCCGGTGAGCCTGCTCTCCGGCGCCGTGCTGCTGCTGGCCGCGGACACCCTGACGCGGGCGGTGCTTCCCACGGAAATACCCATCGGCGTCCTCACGGCGCTGATCGGCGGGCCTTTCTTCTGCTATGTGTTCCGCCGGCAGCAGGCGGCCCGGAAAGCCTGGTGACCATGGCATTCGAGCTGGAAAGCGTCGACTTCGCATTTGCCGGAAAACGGGTGCTCGAGGGTGTGTCGATCGCGCTTTCGCCCGGCCGGTTTTACGGGATCGTCGGCCCCAACGGCTGCGGGAAAACGACCTTGCTGGACCTGCTGTGCCGTTTCCGGCAGCCGCAGAGCGGCCGGATCCGATACGGCGGCAATTACCTGTCCGCTTATTCGAAACGCCAGCTGGCGCGGGAGATCGCCCTGGTGCCCCAGAACTTTTACATCAATTTTCCTTTCACCGTGAGGGACGTGGTGATGATGGGCCGGTACCCCTACATCCCGCGGTTCAGCGGACCCTCATCCCGGGACGTGGAAACTGTCGCTACCGTCATGGAGCGTGCCGATGTCGACCGCCTGGCCGGGCGCTTCATCACCGAGCTGAGCGGCGGGGAACGGCAGCGGGTGGTGTTTGCGCGCGCCCTGGCCCAGGACACGCCCGTGTTGATTCTGGACGAGGCCACATCCAATTTGGACATCAGCCATGCGATCCGCCTGCTCGGTCTCGCCGCGCGCAGGGTCCAGACGGAGTCCCAAACCGTCCTGGGCGTGTTCCAGGACATCAACCAGGCCGCGGTCTACTGCGATTACCTGATCTTCATGTGCCGGGGCCGTATCGCCGCCCACGGCGCCACCCGGGAGGTGCTGACCCCGGCAACACTCCGGTCCGTGTTCAACGTGGAGGCCAAGGTCTATTTCGACGACTACTGCGGCGCGCTGCAGGTGGTGTACAAGAATTAGGGTTCGCGCAAAATGACAGTGAACAGCAAAGCGGTCGTTGCCATCCTCTTTATCCTGGTTCAGTGGGCCTTCAGCCTATCCGCGGCCGGTGCCGCCGATTTCGGGATCGAGAACGGGCAGGTCGTGGTCGATCAGGCCGGCCGGCGGATCGTCGTGAAAAAACCTTTCAGCCGGATCATATCTTTGTACGGTGCGCACACCGAAAACCTGTTTTCCCTGGGCGCCGGCGACGGCCTCATCGGGGTTGCGCCGAACGAGGACTATCCGCCGGAGGCCGGCCGCAAACCGGTCTTCTCCTACCACGACGACCCGGAGAAGTTCCTGGCGGCCAAGCCCGACCTCGTCCTGACGCGCCCGATGATCGACCGCGGCTACCCCCAGTTCGTTCAGCGCCTGGAAAAAAGCGGCATCACCGTGGTGTCACTGCAGCCGGGCACCGTCGAGGAAATGCTCGTCTACTGGCAGATCCTGGGTATCCTGACCGGCCGCCGGGAGCCGGCCGCGGCGATGGCGGCCCGCTTCAAGGCGGCGGTGTCCGAACTCGGGGCGCTCACGGCCTCCGTCAGCCCGAAGAAGCGGGTTTACTTCGAAGCCATCCACGCCAAGATGAAGACCTTCGCGCCGGACGCGATGGCCGTGTTTGCACTCGAGGCCGCCGGGGGTGTGAACGTTGCCCGGGACGCCGCACCCGTGAGGGACACCAACATCGCGGCCTACGGCAAGGAGCGCATCCTGGCCCACGCCTCTGAAATCGACGTCTTCCTCGCCCAGTCCGGCACCATGAATCAGCCGACCCTGGAGCTCATCAAGGCCGAGAGCGGATTTCACGCCATCCGGGCGGTGAAGACCAACCAGGTTTACATCATCGACGAACGGCTCGTCTCGCGGCCGACCATGCGGCTTCTGGACGGGATATTCGAGATCGGAAGAATTCTCTACCCGGATGATTTCACGGAAAAGGCCCGTGACATCATCACTAGGGCCAAACAATGAAAGGTATCATCATCGCAGGGACCCACAGCGGGTGCGGCAAGACGACGATCAGCCTGGGACTGATGGCGGCCCTGGTTCGGCGCGGTGTGCGGGTGGCGCCGTTCAAGGTGGGCCCCGACTTCATCGACCCCGGCCACCATTTCCAGGTCGCGCGCACGGCGAGCCGCACCCTGGACGGCTGGATGCTGCCGCGCGAATATAACCTGCGCACTTTTCAGAACGCCGCATCAACGGCCGACATCGCCGTGGTCGAGGGCGTGATGGGGCTTTTCGACGGCTACGACGGTAAAACCGAGGCCGGTTCGACCGCCCAGATGGCCAAATGGATAGGGCTGCCGGTGGTGCTGGTGGTCGACGCCCGCAGCATGGCGCGCAGCGCAGCGGCTCTCGTCATGGGCTTCGAGAACTTCGACCCGCAGCTGCGCTTCGCCGGGGTGGTTTTCAACAACCTCGGCAGCCGGCGGCACCTCGCCATGCTGCAGGAGGCCTTGCCGGGATCCGTCCGCATGCCCTGCCTGGGCGGGCTGCTGCGCGAGGAGGCCGTCTGCATCCCGGAACGGCACCTCGGCCTGGTGACCCGCGAGGATTATCCCCTGGACGATCGCCAGGTTCAACGGCTGGCGGATCTGGTCGAGGGGGACCTGGACATCGAGGCGCTGATCGCCGGGCTGCCTGAAGTCGATTCGGAGCCGGGGCCGGGCGGGCGGTCGCCCGCGGTCACAACGGGCCGGGAGAAAATCGGTGTCGCCCGCGATAGCGCTTTTTGTTTCTACTACCCGGACAACCTCGAGCTCCTGGAAAAGCACGGGGTCCAGGTGATTTTTTTTTCGCCCCTGCACGACGACGATCTGCCGCCGGGCCTGGACGGTTTGTATTTCGGGGGCGGATACCCGGAGCTTTTCGCGGAGAGGCTTTCCAACAATCACCGGATGCTCGGCCGGATTCGGGAGCAGAGTGCAGCAGGAATGCCGATCTATGCCGAGTGCGGTGGGTTCATGGTTCTCTGTGCCGATCTGCAGGACCTGCACGGGCGCAGCTATCCGATGGCGGGCTGTTTTCCGCTTGCAACCCGCATGCTGCCCCGGCTGAAGGCGCTCGGGTACCGCGAGATCCGGCTGAGCCGTGACACGATCATCGGGGAACAGGGCCTGAGCATCCGGGGGCACGAGTTTCACTATTCGGAGCTCGTAGATTCCGCAGACCCGCCGGCGACGGCCTACCACATCGCCGACCGCGCGGGGATGCGAAGGCCCGCGGAAGGTTACGTGATCCGGCGCACCCTGGGAAGCTACATCCATCTGCATTTCGGAAGCGCGCCCCGGGCCGCGCAGTCTTTTGTCGACAGCTGCCGCGCCTTTCGCGCTGAAAGGAACTAAAACATCATGAAACCTGAGGACATCGAGGCCGAGAGCTTTCGGATCATCGACCGGGAAGCCGGCCCGCATGGCTTCGGCCCCGAGGAGTGGCGGGTGGTCCGCCGCATGATCCACACCTCGGCCGACTTCGACTACCTGCGGACGGTCCGATTTCACCCAAACGCCATCGCGGCGGGGATGGCGGCCATCCGCAGCGGCCGGACCATCATCACCGACACCCACATGGCCCGCGCCGGGATCCGCAAGCCGGAACTGAAGCGCTTCGGGGTCGCGGTGAAATGCTTCATGGACGACGGGGAAACCCACGCCGCCGCACTCGCAACGGGCGGCACCCGGGCCGAGGCTGCCGTGGATGCCGCCGCAGCCGAAATGCAGGACGGCATCTATGTCGTCGGCAACGCGCCGACGGCGTTGCTGCGTCTGATCGAGCGGGTGCGGCTGAATCAGATCCGGCCGGCGCTGATCGTCGGCCTGCCGGTCGGCTTTGTGAACGCCGCCGAATCCAAGGCCGCCCTGGCGGAACTGGACCACCCCCACATCACCAACACAGGCCGCAAAGGCGGATCGACCGTGGCCGCAGCGGTGGTGAACGCCCTGCTGCTGCTGGCGCAGCCGAGCTCGAAGCTGAAACCTGAAACCTGAAAGGAAGAACTTCAAAAACGCGTTCATGGTGATTCGAGCAATGGGTGGGATCACGTGGTTTTTTACCCTTCGAGCTTCAAGCTCAATTGAAGAAGCAGCCTATACCCGAAAAAAATAACTGCAGGTGGAATCAATGAAACAGCCTACCGGAACCTTATACGGCATCGGCGTCGGGCCCGGGGACCCGGACCTGATCACCCTCAAGGCCGTCAAAATCCTGAACCGGGTTGACGTGGTGTTTGCGGCCGCATCCACCCGGAACCCGCACAGCCTGGCCCTGAGCATCGCCCGGCCCCACATCCCAGAGGCCACCCCCGTGGAGCTGCTGCACTTTCCCATGACCCGGGACCGGTCCGCGACCCGCCGGGCCTGGGAGGCCAACGCCCGCCGCATCGTGGCCGTGCTCGAATCCGGGCGCGACGCCGCCTTTCTGACCCTGGGGGATTCCCTGACCTACTCTACCTTCGGCTACCTGATGAAACGCGTGCAGGCCGAGGCACCGCACATCGACGTGCAGACGGTGCCGGGCATCACGTCCTACCAAGCGGCGGCCTCTCGCCTGAACACGCCGCTCGTCGAGGGCGAAGGCTCGCTCATGGTCGTCTCGGGAGCTACCGGCGGAGGCCGCCTCAGGTCCCTTTCCCAGAAACCCGAAACCGTGGTCTTCCTCAAGGCCTATCGCAACCTGAAAGACATCTGCGCCGCCATAGAGGAGTCCGGCCTGTACCCGCATTGCGCCGCGGTGAAAAATTGCGGCCAGCCGAATGAAGAGGTTGTCGTGGACATCGAAGCGCTGTGCCGCCAGGAACCGGATTACTGGACCCTCATCATCGCTCGGCAGGACGCGAATCATGAGCCGGCATCGGAATAAGCCCGCTGTCCGGCCGCTGCTGATTTCCCTGGCCGCCTCGGCGGCCGGGCTGCTCGTCGGGTGGCACTCCATCGAGGACGCGAGCAGCCGGCTGCTCGTCGAGCGCCTGCTCTGGCCCCTGGCTCAGCTGATGCTGACCATCGGGGTCGGGCTGCTCGTCGGACAAGTGATCGAGGCCACCGGCTGGACCCGCCGCCTGGCTGTCCTGGCGCGGCCGCTCTTCCGGTTCAGTCGCCTCGGGGACCGCTGCGGTGCTGCGTTCACGGCAGCGTTTGCTTCCGGGGTGGCATCGAACGCCATGCTGTGGGACTTCTACCAGGGTGCCAAGATCACCCGTGCGCAGCTCTATCTCGCGAATTTCGTCAACCAGTTCCCGGCCTTTTTTCTGCACCTGCCGACCACGTTTTTCACGGTCATCGCCATGACCGGAACGGCGGGCCTGCTTTACTTCGTGTTGACGTTTGCAGGGGCCGTCCTGAGAACGACCCTGCTCCTTGTGTATGCCCGCCTGCGGCTGCCGCCGGAGCCTGCGGGGCAGCCGCCGTCCTCTGAACGACATGCCGCCCCCGCGGCGGCGCGGCTCAAAGAGGTCTGGAACGCGGTCCGGGAGCGCCTGCCCGGAAGGCTGCTGCGGATCGGCATTTATGTCGTGCCGATTTACACGGCGGTGTTTGTCCTCAACCATCTCGGGCTGTTCCGGCTGGCCCAGGACTTGCTCGCGGATGTCGTGGTGAACGCATTCATCCCGGTGGAGGCCCTGTCGGTGGTGGTGTTGAGCTTCGTGGCCGAGTTCACCTCGGGCTTCGCAGCCGCCGGCGCCTTCATGACCGCGGGGATTTTGAACGTCAAACAGACCGTGCTCGCGCTTCTGGCCGGCAACGTTCTGGCGTTTCCGGTCCGCGCCTTGCGCCATCAACTGCCGCACTACATGGGGATCTACTCGCCGCGGATGGGGGTCGAACTGTTGCTTCTGGGGCAGTTGTTGCGTGTGCTCAGCATCATCGTCGTAGGAGTGTTTTATTACGTCGTCACGTAAAGAGTGTTTATGTCTAAAAGAAGACTTCGAACGGGCTTCACCACCGGCACCGCCGCGGCCGCCGCGGCCAAGGCGGCTGTCCTCGCCATCCTGAAGGGCAAACCGCCTCAGGAAGTTTCGGTCGAGTTGCTCACCGGCGACCGCATATCGATTGCGGTGCACGCCTGCCGCCGGATCAACGCAGAGACTGCCGCCTGCACGGTCATCAAGGACGCGGGCGACGACCCGGATGTCACCCACGGTGCCGAGGTCGGCGCGCTCATCGGCCTGCGCCCCACTGCGGAGTCGGGGGGGCTGCCGGCAGCAGTGGCAATCACCGGCGGCGAGGGCGTCGGCCGGATCACCAAGCCGGGGCTCGAGCTGCCGCCGGGGGAGCCGGCCATCAATCCCGGGCCGCGGCGAATGATCACCCAGGCGGTCCGTGAAGCCTTGTCCGCGCATCCGGGTCAGCATGCGGTGACGGTCGAAATCTTCGTACCCCAGGGGGTGGAAATCGCGCGCAAGACCCTGAATGCGCGGCTCGGCATCATCGGCGGCATTTCCATTCTGGGCACCACCGGCATCGTGCGACCACTGTCCCACGCCGCCTTCACGGCGACGATCGATTCCGCGCTCTCCGTGGCCCGGGCCGCCGGCTGCCGCCGCGCGATTCTCACCACCGGCCGGCGCAGCGAGCGCTTCGCCCAGAAAGCCTGGCCCGATCTGCCGGAGGAAGCCTTCGTGCAAATCGGCGATTTTTTTCGGCAGGCACTCGAGCTTTCCATCGTCAGGGGCCTTGAAACCGTAACCTTGGCGGTCTTCTTCGGCAAGGCCCTCAAGATGGCTCAGGCAATGCCGAACACGCATGCGTCCCGCTCGGAGCTCGTTCTGGACAGCCTTTCCGGGTGGACGCGCGAGATCACCGGCGATGGGGCACTGGCGCAAAAGATCCGTGCTGCCAACACGGCCAGGGAAGCGTTTGGGCTTCTTTGGCCCGAACACCCGGAGGTCATCGCCGCTGTCGGCAAGCGCATCCTGGCGGCGGCGTTCTCGTTCTCAGCACCGGGGTTGAAGATTCAAAACGTTATTTTTGATTATGAGGGAAAGGTGGTATTTGATTCTGAGAATAAGACAGGAAGGCCTTTGGATCACTTGGAAAGGCACCACGCGTCTTAAAATGCATGCACGCGGCCACCAACAATAGACTCGGTGCAGGAATGAAGATACAGGTTGTCGGCATGGGTCTCGGCGCCCAGGACCTGACCGCGCATCACCGTGACATCATCGCACGCGCCGATGTTCTGATCGGGGGCAAACGCCTGCTCGCGTTGTTTTCGGACTCACCCGCCGAAAAGGAAGTTATCGGCAAGGATGTGGGTGCCGTGATCGCTTACATCCGACGTCGGATGGCACGGCGGTCGATCGTGGTCCTGGCTTCAGGCGATCCCCTGTTTTTCGGCATCGGCGCGAAACTGGCAGAGGCCTTCGGCCCGGAGCGGGTGGTGTTTCACCCGAATGTATCGTCAGTTGCCGCGGCCTTCGCGCGGATCGGCCAACCCTGGCAGGAGGCCCGGGTCGTCAGCCTGCACGGAAAGCGGAACCAAAGCGTTCTGCTCGAACTGCTGCGCAGCGAGGACACGCTGGCAGTTCTGACCGACCCCGGTCACGACCCTGCCGGTGTCGCCCGCCTGCTGCTGGAACATGACCTCGGCCCGTTTCGGATGTGCGTGCTCGAGGCCCTGGGGACGGCCGCCGAACGGGTGGGTTGGCATGAACTGCGGCGCGCCGCGTCCATGAAATTTCAGGAGCCCAACATCGTGGTGCTCAAACGCCGCCATGACAGCCCGGACCGCAAAAGACCGCTTTTGCTGGGCGCGCCGGATGCGTGGTTCGAACACGAAAAAGGCCTCATCACCAAGGCGGAGGTCCGGGCGGTGACACTCTCCAAGCTCAGGCTTTGCCCCCGGCAAACGCTGTGGGACCTGGGCGCGGGAAGCGGCTCGGTAGCGGTCGAGGCAGCACTGTTCATCACCGCGGGCAAAATCCTCGCCGTCGAAAAAGACCCGCGGCGGGTCGAACAGATCAAAGCCAATGCCAAACGCTTCGGCGTGGAAAACCTCAGGGCGGTGCAGGCGGCGTTGCCCGAGGGCCTGGCGGGTCTGCCCCGGCCCCACCGCGTATTCATCGGCGGCGGCGGCAGGGACCTGCCAGGGATCATCACCGCGGCGGCACGGTGCCTGCGGCCGGACGGCATTCTGGTGGTGAACACGGTGCTTTTGAAGAACCTGAATGCCGCCTCGGAAACGCTCCGACATCTGGGGTTCCGCACAGAGATCGTGCAGATCCAGGTGCTGCGCGGGCAGGACATGCCCTTCAGCGCGCGACTGGAGGCGCTGAACCCGGTGTGGATTATCACCGGCATACAAGAATTCAAGGGGTCCAGGGGTCGCGGGTCCAGGTGAAGACGAAACGAAATCCCAAAATCGAGAACCCGGTCCTTTTCGTGGGCGCCGGACCGGGGGACCCCGAACTCATCACCGTAAAGGGCTGCAACGCTCTCAAGCGGGCGAATCTCGTGATCTACGCCGGCTCCCTCGTGCCGGAGGCGCTGCTCGCGTGGGTGCGGCCCGGCACACCGGCCATCGACAGCGCCTCCCTGACGCTCGAGGAAATCGTGGCCGCCATGGCGGAGGCGCACAGCGCAGGCCTTCGGGTAGTCCGCCTGCACACCGGGGACCCCAGCCTTTACGGGGCCGTGTTCGAGCAGATCGCCGAGCTATACAAGCGGGGCATCCCGTTCAGGGTCATTCCCGGGGTCACCGCCGCTTTTGCCGCGGCGGCCGCCATGGGGATCGAATACACCCTGCCGGAGATTTCACAGACCCTGATCCTGACACGCGTGGCCGGACGCACGTCGGTGCCGGAAAGCGAAAGCCTCGCCAGCCTCGCCACCCACCGGGCGTCTATGGCGATCTACCTGAGCATGGGACAGATCGATGCGGTGGTGGATATCCTGGGGCAGGCATACGGCGCCGATGCTCCCTGCGCCGTCGTCTGCCGTGCGAGCCAGCCGGATGAAAAAGTGATCCGGACCCGGATCAGCGGGCTGGCGGCCCGGGTGCGCGCGGAGGGCATCACGCGGCAGGCCCTGATCATCGTGGGCCGCGTGCTGGATGTCGGTCTGGAAGACCTGAAGATCAAATCAAAACTCTATGACAAGAACTTCGAGCACGGCTTCAGAAGCTGAAATCGCCGTCTGGGCCATCACCCCCAACGGAGCCGCCCTGGCGTCCAAAATCGCCGCCGGCGTTCCGAAGGCCGACGTCTATGTGGCGCAGAAGATAGGGGGCCCGGCGGAAGCGTGCTGCTTTGAGTCCCTGGCACAGGCGGTGGCTGGCTGCTTCCACCGCTACACCGGGCACGTGTTCATCATGGCCACCGGGATCGTGGTCCGGACGGTGGCCCCGCTCATGATCCACAAGACCCGGGACCCGGCGGTCGTCGTGGCCGACGACCGGGGCCAATTTGCCATCAGTCTGCTCTCGGGGCACTTGGGCGGCGCGAACAGGCTTGCCGAACAGGTGGCGGCGGCTATCGGTGCCAAGCCCGTCATCACCACCGCGACCGACGTCAACGGGGTTCCGGCCATCGATGTCCTGGCCCGAGAGGCGGGGATCATTATCGAAAACCCGCAGGCCATCAAGACCGTGAACATGGCTCTGCTCACGGGAGCAGCCGTCGAGGTCCATGACCCGTTCGGGCTGCTGTCGAACCGCATCCCGAATGCCCGCGCGGTCGGCCCCGGCGGGCCCCTCATTCCGCGCGTCTTCGTGGACGACCGCCTCCTGGACGCACCGCCGGGCGCCCTGATTCTGAGGCCGCCCTCGCTCTTCGCAGGCATCGGATGCAACCGCGGCACCGCGGCGGATGAAATTCGGGGGCTGCTTCTCGCGACACTGCAGGAAGCTTGCCTCTGCCGGGCGAGCCTGAGGGGCCTGGCGTCGATCGATCTGAAGGCGGATGAACCGGGGCTGATCGCCCTGGCGCGGGAACTCGGCCTTCCGATCGCGCTATTCGGTCGGCAAGAAATTAACGGAGTGGGGGGTGCTGTGCAAACCCCTTCGGCCATGGTCGAGAAACACATCGGGGTGAAAAGCGTATGCGAAGCCACAGCCATCCTAGCGACGCGCGGCGGGGAACTGGTCGTGCCCAAGCGCACGACCCGCAACGCGACGGTCGCCATCGCACGCGTCAACTTTACATCGTAGGCATCGGGCCCGGCAGTCTCGAGCACCTCACGCTGCGGGCGACGGAGGTGCTGAAATCCGTGGACTGCGTCGCGGGCTACAGCCTTTATGTCGACCTGATTGCACCCCTCGTCGCGGACAAGCCCACGCTGCGCTCGGGCATGATGAAGGAGGTCGAACGCGTGGAGGCGGCCATCACGACCGCCTGCGGCGGCACGTCCTGCGCGCTGGTCTCCAGCGGCGACCCCGGCATCTACGCGATGGCGGGCCTCGTGTTTGAAACCTGCAAAATCAAGAACATCCCGGTGGTTCCCCCGGGGTCCCCTGCCGCCGGCGGAATGGACGGGCTGGCACTCGTGGTGGAAGTCATCCCGGGGATCCCGGCCTTGTGCGCAGGCGCGGCCCTGCTGGGAGCCCCGCTCACCCACGACTTCGCCGTGGTGAGCCTGAGCGACCTGCTCACCCCCTGGGACGTGATCGCGGAGCGGCTGGAGGCGGCCGCCCGGGCGGATTTCGTGATCGTGATCTACAACCCGAAAAGCAAGAAGAGAGACTGGCAGTTGGGCAAGGCCCGCAAAATCATCCTGGCCCACCGCGACCCGGAGACACCGGTCGGCATCGTGACGGGCGCCATGCGGCAGAACCAGGAGGTCCGGGTCGTACCGCTGCAGGCGCTGGGAGAAGCGCCCGTGGGCATGCAGACGACGCTGTTCGTGGGCAGCCGCTCCTCGATCCGCTACCTGGATTTCATGTTCACGCCACGGGGGTATTCAGGCAAATATGCGATCGGTTAGGGGGGAATCCGCGCTCGACGCGGAAAGCGCAAAGCCGGAAACCGGCAAAGGAGTACTGATGAAAGGCTACATCCAGGTGTACACCGGAGACGGCAAGGGCAAGACCACTGCGGCCCTGGGGCTGGCCCTGCGGGCGGCCGGGGCCGGGCTCAAGGTCTTCGTCGCCCAGTTCATGAAACTCGGCGACTACAGTGAAATTACGGCTCTCAAACGCATGGCAGACCTGATCACGGTCGAACAGTTCGGGCTCGGGCGTTTCATCCGCGGCGCGCCCGAACCGGAAGACATCGCCGCCGCCCGGAGGGGGCTCGCGCGCGTGAAGGAGGTCTTCGCGGCCGGCCGTCACGCGGTCGTGATCCTAGATGAAGCCAACGCGGCCGCCGCCTGCGGGCTTTTTTCCCCCGTCGACCTGATGGATCTCATCGCCGCGAGGCCGGAAGCGGTGGAGGTGGTTTTAACCGGCCGCAACGCGGCGGCCGAAATCCTGGCCCGGGCCGATCTCGTCACCGAGATGAAGGCGCTCAAACACTATTACCAGGAAGGAGTCGCGGCCCGGGTGGGCATTGAAAAGTGACCTCATGAATAACCCGACACACTCAACTCTCGCCCCCTGCATCGCAGTCCTGGGCACGGGCTCGGACGTGGGCAAGAGCGTGATCGCCGCGGCCCTGTGCCGTCTCTTCGTTCGGCGGGGGCTGCGCGTAGCGCCTTTCAAGGCCCAGAACATGTCCAACAACTCCGGGGTGACGCCGGAGGGACTCGAGATGGGGCGCGCCCAGATCGTCCAGGCGGAGGCGGCGCGGCTTGCGCCGCGCGTGGACATGAACCCCATTCTGCTGAAGCCGACCAGCGAAATCGGCTCCCAGGTCATCCTGCTCGGCCGGGTAGCCGGCAACAGCAGCGCCCGCGACTACCACGCCCGCAAGGATGAGTTGTTTCATACGGCCGCCCTCGCCCTGCAACGCCTGCGCCGGGAATTCGACCTCGTCGTCATGGAAGGCGCCGGGTCCTGCGCCGAAGTCAACCTCATGGCGAACGACATCGTGAACCTGCGCATGGCGGAGGAGGCAGACGCCGCGGTGGTCCTCGTGGCGGACATCCACCGCGGCGGCGTCTTCGGCCAAATCGTGGGGACCCTCGCGTGCCTCGCTCCGCGCCAGCAAGACATGATCGCAGGCGTCATCGTCAATCGCTTCCGGGGCGACGTGACGCTCTTTGCGGACGGCGTGGGATGGATCGAGCAGCGGACGGGCAAGAAAGTCTTCGGCGTCCTGCCCTGGTTCAACCACATCCGCATCGAGCCCGAGGACTCGGTCGCGATCGAAAATCCCCGGCGGGTCGATGCCGCGGTCGACCGCGGCGGGGCGGCCCTGGCCGTAATCCGCCTGCCGCACATTTCCAACTTCACCGATTTCGTGCCGCTGGACGCCGTAGCCGGCGTCCATGTTCATTTTTTGGAAAGCCCGCAGGCCCTCGATCTCTTCCGGGCGGTCATTCTGCCGGGCTCCAAGAACACCCGTTTTGACTTAGATTGGCTCCACTCCTCCGGCTGGACCCGGGCGATACGCGCTTTTTCCCGAAACGGCGGCCACGTGCTCGGCATCTGCGGCGGCTACCAGATGCTGGGCCGGACCGTGCACGATCCGGAAGGTCACGAGGGCGCGCCGGGCTCGACACCGGGGCTTGCCCTTCTGCCGGTGGCAACGGTCCTGCGGGCGCCGAAAACCACCACTTTGACGCGCTTCGTGTGGCAAGGCGCAGTGGGCGAAGGATACGAAATCCACATGGGGCACACGGCCCGGACCGGCGGCCGGCCTCTTTTCGAAGTGATCGAACGCAACGGCATGCCGGTTGCGGTGGAAGACGGCTGCAACGAGCCGGAGTTGCGCGTCATGGGGACCTACATCCACGGACTGTTCGACAGTCCCGCGGTGACCGCCCGGTGGCTGGCGGCCATCGGCGTGCAAGGCGTCGACCCCCCGGCTCTGGCGGGCCTTGCCGCCCGGGACCGCGAATACGACGCGCTCGCGGACCACTTCGAAAAGCACGTGGATGTCGAGGCAATCTGCAGACTGGTACAGGGCGCGAGACCCAGGGCGCAGGGATAGTTTCGAAAGAGGGCTTTCCATCCGTGATAAATTTGACGTTTATTTTGGGAGGCTGCCGCAGCGGGAAGAGCGGTCTTGCGCTGACGACCGCCAACGCAATCTCGACTGACCGGCGCGTCTTCATTGCCACGTCGATGCCCTGCGACGATGAGATGAAAGACCGCGTGGCGCGGCATCGTGCGGAGCGCGGCGCCGGGTGGACCACGGTGGAAGCGCCGCTGGCGCTTGCGGAGGCCATCGCCGAAAACGCCCGAAACGGGTGCGTGATCCTGGTGGATTGCCTCACGCTCTGGATCTCCAACATGCTTTTGGAGACGGGTTCTCCGGCCGCGGTCGAAGCCCGGATCCCGCACCTGATTAGAACGCTCGCGCAGGCACCCTGCCCGGTGGTGCTGGTCTCCAACGAGGTCGGCGCCGGGATCGTACCCGAAAACAAACTGGCCCGCCAGTTCCGCGATCTGGCGGGCACGGCGAACCAGGCCGTTGCCGCCGCCGCAGACCGGGTGGTGTGGGTGGTGGCGGGAATTCCGGTAACCATCAAGCCAGCTTCGTAGAAAGGCTATTTTGGGCAGGATCGATATGAAGAATTTATTCGCGGCCATCCGATTCATCACCATCCTCCCGGCCGGGAGATCCGAGCATTTCGACGCCCTGGGAATGGTTCCTTGGTTTCCGGTGGTGGGCCTGCTGCTGGGAGCGCTCCTGGCGGTGTTCGACCTGGCGGCGTCGCACCTCTGGCCCGTTTCGGCCGTGTCCATCCTGGATGTGGTCCTGCTGGCCATCCTGACCGGCGCCTTCCACCTGGACGGCCTGGGCGACACCGCCGACGGGCTTCTCAGCCACCGGCTGCGGGAGAGAATTCTGGAAATCATGAAGGACAGCCGCATCGGCGTCATGGGGGTGGTAGCCGTGGTGTCGGTGCTGGCGGTCAAGTGGGCTGGAATCAGCGGGTTAGGGGCGAACCGCACCGCGTTCCTCATCCTGGTGCCGGCTTACGCCCGCTGCGGCATGCTCTTCGGCATGCGGGCCCTCGACTACGGCCGTCCTCAAGGCGGCACGGCCCTTCCGTTTTTCAGCCGCCCGCTGCGGCTCCGGGATTTCTGGGCGCTCATCCCGGTGGGAATCCTTTCCCTCGCCCTGGGCCTGCCCGGCCTGACGCTCGCGATAGGCTTTGCAGCGATCACGGCGGCTCTCGTCGCCTATTACCGCAGGCGTCTCGGGTGCATCACCGGCGACATGCTGGGGGCCATGGCGGAAGTGACGGAGGCGGGGCTGTTTCTGCTCGCCGCGGCGGGAGGTCTCCGATGATCGGCGGGCACGGCGGCAACATCCACGAACTCGGCCGCAGGCTGGGCTGCAGCCCGGCGGATATCACCGACCTCAGCAGCAACGTCAACCCCCTGGGGCCGCCGCCCGGCCTGCGGGAGTTTCTGGCCCAGCAGCTGGACGCCATCACAGCGCTGCCGGAGGTCGACAACCGCGGCACCATCCAGAGTTACGCGGAATTCCTCGATGTCCCGGCCGACCGTATCCTGACGGGCAACGGCACCACCCAGTTCATTTACTCGATCCCCAGGGGGCTTTCGGTGAAAGCAGCCCTGATTTTAGGCCCGACTTATTCGGATTATGCCGATGCCTGCCGGCTGCACGGTGTGCCCCCACGCTATTGCCTGGGTTTGGAACGGCAGTCGTTCAGACCCGATATCGACCGCCTCGAAAAAGACATCGGCACGGCGGACACGGTGTTCATCTGCAACCCCAACAATCCGACCGGCGCGCTCATTGCCGCCGGGGACATCGAACGGCTTTGCCGCCGGCACCCGCAGGTGCGTTTCATCGTGGACGAGTCTTACCTGCCGTTTGTCGCGGATGGCGAAAAACAGAGCCTCGTCCACAGCGGGCTGGAAAACCTGATCGTGCTCCTGTCGATCTCGAAGATTTTCCGCATCCCCGGCCTGCGGGTCGGGTTTATCGTCGCCCCGGCCCGGATCGCCGCCGCCATGGCCGGCACCATGTGGCCTTGGAGCGTCAACGCCCTCGCGCAGGCGGCTGTCCGCTTCGTGTGCGACCACAAGCCCGCCATCGATTCCTTTGTCACCGAGACCCGCAATTATCTTGACAGGGAGCGGCGGGTACTTCATGATCGGCTGGCCTGCGTCCCCGGGTTGGACATCTACCCCAGTACCACCTCCTTCATTCTCATCCGGCTGCCGGCCGGGCTTTCCGCCGCAACGGTGTGGTCCCGTCTGGCTGAAGAGCGGGTCCTCATCCGCAACTGCGGCAATTTCCATGGGCTTTCCGAGCGCTTCATCCGCATCTCCCCGAAGAGCCCCGAGGCGAACCGCAAGGTGGCTGAACGGCTGGCCGAGCTGGTCCAGGCTGCCTCTGCCTGAAACCAACACCCCAACACCGGGAGATCCGGTCGGAAAAGGCTGCGTATGGACGGTTTGTCTTCCTGGATGATAATTCCGGCCGCCTTTGCCCTGGACATGTTCCTGGGCGATCCCCGGCGCCTGCCCCACCCGGTGCGCTGGATGGGCAAAACCATCGCGGCGGCCGAAGCCGGGTTCCGGAAAATCCCCGTGAGCGCGGTCGCTTCGGGCGCCCTGTTCACCGCCTTCCTGGTCATCGGGACCTGGGCGCTGGCCGCGTTTATCCTGAACCTGACGCGTGTGCTGCACCCGGCCCTGGAAACCGCCCTCGAGGTGGTGCTGGTCTTTTATTGCCTCTCCGTCCGCGCACTGAACGACGCCGCGCTGGAGGTCTTCAGCCTCCTGAAAGCCGACCAGGTCGATGCCGCACGGGCGAAGATCGCCCTGATCGTCGGACGCGACGTCGAGAAGTACCAGGGCCCGGACATCGCCCGCGCCGCGGTCGAGACCGTCGCCGAGAACTTTGTCGACGGGGTCCTGTCGCCGCTCTTATGGGCCGCCATCGGCGGGGCACCCCTGGCCATGGCGTTCAAGATGGTGAGCACCCTCGACTCCATGGTGGGCTACAAGAACGAGAAGTATTTTCACTTCGGCAAAGTCGCCGCCCGTTTGGACGACCTCTTCAATTACCTGCCCGCGCGCATCTCCGTGCCGCTGATCGCTCTGGCCGCCCAGATCCTCTCGCGCTCGGGCTTGCGTTCGTTGCGCACGGCGCTCGTCGAGAGCGCCAACCACACCAGCCCCAACGCCGGCCGGCCCGAAGCCGCCTTTGCGGGCGCCCTGGCCGTCAAGCTCAACGGGCCGAACTATTACGCCGGGATCCTGGTCAAAAAGCCTTACATCGGCGTGCGCTTCGGGCAGGTGCGCGTCGAGGACATCCAGCGGGCCTGCGACCTGATGACCCTGTCTTCCGTGCTCAGCACGGCTTTCGCGATTGCGATCGCGCTCTGGCGGTGAATGTGCATGCTTGCCCCTCTTCTATCCAAATCCTATAAAGGCCGATTTCCCTTCACGCTCGCCACCACCTCGTTCATCTACCCGGACGACTATCTCCCCAACGTCCGGCGGCTCGGCCCCTACGTGGACGAAATCGAACTCCTCTGCTATGAAAGTGCGCATCTGCCGGCCCGCGGCACGATCGACGAGCTTTCCCGCCTCTCCGGGGAGTGCGGCGTATCCTACAATGTGCACCTGCCCACCGACCTGTCCATCGGCCACCGCGATAAATCCCACCGGGAGCAAGCCGTGAATGCGGTGCTGCGAACATGCGAACGGGTGGCTCCTTTGGCGCCCACCACCTGCACGCTTCACATCCCCTGCGACGGCCATCCTCTGCCGGCAGATGCCATAGAGCGCTGGCGGGACCGAGTGCAGGCGAGTCTGGAAAAAATTGTGGAGGCCGGTGTGGATCCGGGACTCATTTCGGTGGAAACGCTGGATTATCCGCTCGGGACCTTAAAGGACCTCATCGGTGCATTCGGGCTGACAGTATGCCTGGACGTGGGCCATCTCATGCTGCACGGCCGGGATGTGGAAAAAATCTTCGCCGAATTCGAGGCTGACACAGCCATCATTCATCTCCACGGGGTCCGGGACGGCAAGGACCACCTGGCGCTCGATCGCCTGCCGCACGACCTGGGAGCACCGCTGGCCCGGATATTGCCGACCTATAAAGGGGTCGTCTCGCTGGAGGTGTTTTCATTCAATCATCTATCGGCGTCCCTCACCTGGATGGAAGGCCGGTTCACCCCGTTTTCAGCACCCGCCCGGCATTCCCCCTGAAAATCAACGCCCGCTCCGCCTCCGTGACCTGAAGGCCGTTGACACTTCGAACCGCATCGGTCGTGAACGCTACACCGGCGGTGGCGTCCATGGGACAGTCGGAGCCGAAGAGCACGCGGTCCACCCCGAAGAAATTCACCGCCATCTGGAGCAGGAGCGGCTCGTTGCCCTGGGTGGCGGTGTCGATATAGAACTTCTTGAAATGCTCGATGTAGGGCCGACTGATGGCGGTGGGCTGCCGCACGCCGGTGTTCTGCTCGAAGTAATCCCACCCGTACTGAAGCCGCTGCGCGAACAGCGGGATCAGCGCCCCGTGGTGGTGGATGACGATCTTGATGCCGGGATACCGGTCGAACAGTCCGTTGAACACCAGGCGCACCATGGCGGTGGAGGAATCCAGCAGCCAGGAAAGCCCCTGCCAGACCTGGAATTGCGACATCTTTTCGCCGACATAGTCCGGGTAGAGCGCCGGCCGCGATGGGTGTATCCACAGGCCGGCGTTCAGCTCGGCCGCCTTGCGGTAGAGCGGCTCGTAGTCCGGGTGGTCGGGCGGCTTGGCGGTCGGCCCCACCACGATCATCCCGCCTGCGAATTTCAGCTCCCGCACCGCGCGCTCGAATTCGGCCACCAGGATCTCGGCATTCGTGGTCGGCAGCAGCGCGACACCGGCAAACCGGTCGGGCCGGCGGGCGACCGTGGCCGCGAGCGCATCGTTGAACATGCCGGCCGCCTCCAGACAGAGCCGCGGATCGGCATGGACGGGCGGGCTGGTTTCCAGCCACGGGAGCGGCACCAGCACACTTCGGGCGATCCCCAACCGGTCCATCAGTTCGAGACGCCGGTCGGGGTCGATCAGCGTCGGCGTGTTGGCGAAAAGAGACCTGAAGACATGCGGCCTCTGGCCGCCTTTTTCCTCCAGGTAATCGATGATCTTGATGAAGGAAAAGTGGCTGAAGGCGTCCACGATGTCGCCGCCGGCGACAGATGGGTTGGGCTGGGCGGCAACGGCCCGTGTTGTTGTTAAGCTCATGACCGCAGCCAGATTAATACGGAGGAAATCTCTGCGTTTCATTGCCACCTCGCAATCTTTCGACATGGTTTGCGGCTGCAACCGCTGACCGACAGCGCGTATCGTTCAGGGCTTTTTGTATCAGAGCCGTATCAAACTCGCAAGGCTCGACCCCGACCGCATGTTGCCGGGCGTTGACGAAGAGGCTGTTGGTTGCTATTGTATGAGTATTCACGGTGTAATCATCTAACGGATGGAGCTTGAGATGACCCAAAAATGCGGTTTCTTCGTGGTGCTTGTAATTTTCACGCTATGCTTTTTCCATCTCTTCCAGGAAGCGGCCGAGGCGGCCCGCCTGGGAGGGGGAGGCTCATTCGGAAGCCGACCGAGTTATCAGCGCAGCGCGCCCGCCCCGAGCCTCAGCCCGACTTCGCCCCAATCACAGCCCGGTTTGGGCCAGCAGAATCCGTTGGGCGCTTCCGCACCCATTGGGGGCCGCTGGGGAGGCATGCTCGGCGGCCTGGTCATGGGTGGTCTGATCGGCTCGCTCCTCTTCGGTGGCGGCCACGGGTTCGGGGGCCCCGGCCTGCTGGACATCATCCTCCTCGGCGGGGGCCTTTTGCTCTTGATGCGCTATCTGCGCTCCCGCAAGACAGTAGCCCAATCCGCGTCGGCGACCGGCTTCACCGACCCCTTCCATGAACGCTCGACCCAGCAGGGCTGGGGATCTTCCGGCGACGGCGAAGCAACGCTGCAGCCCTCGCCCGCAACCCCACCCATCCCGCCGGGATTCGATCAGGGCGAGTTCATGAAAGGCGCCCAGACGATCTACACCCGCATGCAGTCCTCCTGGGACAAGCGCGATCTGGAGGATATCCGCAAGTTCACCTCCCCTGAAGTGTATGCGGAAATCAGCAGACAGGCGCAGGAGGATCCCCAGCCCGGCCGGACAGAGATCCTGCTCGTGAATGCCAGGCTGCTCGAAGTCCGGTCCGTCGACAACCAGGAGATTGCCTCGGTGCTCTACGATGTCATGATGCGCGAAGGGGATGCGGACAAACTGGCCAAGCAGGTTCGCGAAGTATGGCATTTCAGCCGCGACGAGAAGGCCACCGGGTCCTTCTGGAGGCTGGAGGGAATCCAACAGGTGGAGGGCTGACGCCGGCCATGACCTCAGGACGCAGCCGCCGCGACACGTAGTCCCTGATCACCTCCGCGCACTGCTCCGGCCTTTCCATGGTCAGAAAATGGCCGCAATCCGGGATGGTGACGACCTCGCAATCGACCGCCGTGCGCGCCAGGCGCACGGCGGCTTCTTTTAAGAACACGTCCGACTGCTCCCCCCGCACGGCCAGCACCGGGCAGCTAATCCTTCGGCATTGGCTCCAGACATCCAGTGGAACGGACTCGAATATTTGAGCCTCGAGCTCGGGGTCGCACCGGAGCACAGCCGTCTGTTCATCCTTTTCAAGAATCCCGCACTCCAAATACGCCTGGACGAACTCCGGCGACCAGCTTTTGAAGATGCCGCGAGAGACGAAGTACCGGAAAGCATCGGCTTTGCCGTTGAAGGCCCGCCGGCGCTTGCGAGCGCGCTCACCGCGCGGCCCCGCCCCCGCGAACCCCAGAAGCCTCATGCCGGCGGCTTTCCAGAGGATGCGCGGCGGCAGAAACACAGGGTCGATGAGGATGAGCGCCGTGAAAAGGTCCGGATACGACGCGGCCGCAATGGCGGTCGCCACCGCGCCCAGGGAGTGGCCCATGCCGACGACCGGCGGCTTCTGGGTGCTGCGGATGAGAAGGTTGAGGTCTTCCGCAAAAACCCGCCACTTCCGGATGCGTTCCATGGTCTCGAATTCCGAGCCGCTGTGGCCGCGGATGTCGCTGGCCATGATGTGCAACTTCCCGGCCAGATGCCGGACGAACGGCGCGTAGGCGCCGGCGCAGAAGCCGTTACCGTGGAGGAAATGTGCGGGGTGGCCGGGACCGCCCCAGTCGAGGAAGTGCAGCCTGCCGCCGGGTACGGCGAGATACCCTTCGGTGGGTTCGATTGGGTCCGCTGAAGTCATCCGTGCCCGGGTCTTTGGTTCGAATGATTAGAAGCCATTCTTAATCGCACCCTGCCGGCTTCGGCCAGTGCTCGGTGACGGCGGCCTCAATGGTAGGCGGCCGGCAGGCTTGCCAGGGCTGCTGGGTCAGGTTCTGTCCACGCAGTTTGATCGCACACGGATCGTCGATCGCCTCTAGGAAAAGCTGGCCCCCCTCCAGCCGCCAGGTGTAGAGCCCGACGGTGTCGATGCAGTTGGGGTCGTTGGCGAGGAGCAGGCGGTCGCCGGCGACGATGAAGGTCCCGATGCTCTTCCAGGCCGTCTCCGCGTGGATGATCCGGAACGTGCCCTTGTCGAAACGGATCCTCCAGAGTCCGCCTGCCGGGGCATAGTCGGGGCATCGCAGGCAGTGGACGAGTTCGGCCTGGACAACGACGGACTTGATGTACGTGCCGTCGACTGCGGTCGGCCTCGGCTCCGGGAGGGGCATTGCATAAGGGAAGGGGCTGCGCCGCAGCAATTCATTCCAGGCGGCTTGCGCGGGCGGCTGAACTTGGACTCCGCCCGGGCCGGTCTGGGCGCCGGTCGGCGTAGCGTCCACCCAGGCCCACATGGCGATGGCCGCGACCGTGAGATAACATGTAAGCCAGAACGATGCTTTCATTGATTTCCCCCCTTGCCTCTTTCGCAGGCCGGGCAACGGCTGCCATGGCGCCGCCCGCTGTCTGATGAGCTCCTTAATTGTAAAATCGAATTTTTCCAATCGCCGGCCCCGTTCCGGTTCACTATAGCCAATTTTACGTGCCGAGCCAAATTTTCTCTCATCCAACACAAGGAGACCGGCGTGGGGCAAGATATGAAGAAGGCCAAGCACAGTGTTTTTTTCACTAGCCGCCGCGCCAAAGAGGCGATCGAACAACTGGAAAAAGCCCGGGCCGAATTGGATTGGATAACATAAAATTTTTTGCTTGCTTTTTGTTTTGGAGTGCTCTATTATCTTGATAATCAATAAAGGTCCGTCCTTAATTGGCGGGCCGGTTTCGTTCTGAAGGCGAGTTACGTTCCTCCATGTAACGTCCTCCAGTCTGGGACCATGAGAAAATTGTGAAAGGAGAAGGATGTCAGCATGGCTAATGGAACGGTAAAGTGGTTCAACAGTGGCAAGGGCTACGGCTTCATCGCCCAGGAAAACGGCCCGGATGTGTTTGTCCATCACTCGGGCATCAACGCAGCCGGTTTCAAGACGCTGAACGAAGGTGACAAGGTTACCTTTGACATTCAGCAGGGCCCCAAAGGACCCTCAGCGGTTAACGTAACCGTCGCATAGGGTCTGCTCCCTAAAAAAAAAGCAAAAGGGCATTTCCTCAAACCCTGGGGGAGTGCCCTTTCCTTTTCTGGGTCTGGGACTGAGGGTGGTTATTAAAGATAAGTAACTTAAAAATCAATATAATATTAAGTTTAGGTACGACCATATTTTGTATTGATTATCGATTCGTTCTTTCATTTTTCGAAATGCCCATTCTCAGGGTCGGTAAGGGGAATCGTGCAGCGGATCCGGTCGCAGACTCCTATGGCGCTTCGTTTGGGCTATCTGACCTTGCGGTTTCATGACTTTCGATAACCGGCCAGCCCTCTCGAACACAAGTGGGGGAAAATTATGTGCGGTATTGTCGGCATGGTTTCGAAAACGGATGTCAGCCATGACATTTACAGCGCCTTGCTGGTGCTGCAGCACCGTGGCCAGGATGCCGCCGGGATGGCCACGTACCACAATGGCAAATTCCACCTGCGAAAATCCAGGGGCCTGGTTCGCGACGTCTTCCACGCGCGCCACATGGAGCAGCTGTTGGGGACCATCGGCATCGGCCATGTGCGTTACCCCACGGCCGGGTCTTTATCGGTGACTGAGTCCCAACCGTTCTATGTGAACTCGCCCTATGGCATTGCGCTCGCCCACAATGGCAACTTGACCAACGCCCAACAGCTTAAACACGAGTTGTTTGAAACCGACCTGCGCCACATCAACACCGAGTCGGATTCAGAGGTGGTGTTGAACATTCTTGCAAACGAATTGCAGAAGATAGGCAAGCTGAAACCCGACCCGGAGGACATCTTCGCAGCGGTCAAGGGCGTTCACCGGCGCTGTCGCGGTGGCTACGCGGTGGTCGCCATGATCAATCGATATGGGGTGTTGGGGTTCCGCGACCCCCACGGAATCCGGCCGGTGGTCTTCGGCGAACGCATTTCGACCGGTGGGGTGGAGTACATGATCGCATCGGAGAGCGCCGCATTGGACGTTCTGGGGTTCACGTTGATTCGCGACATCGCTCCCGGTGAGGCCGTATTCATCGATACCGGCGGTCGTTGGCACGCTCGCGTCTGTGCCGACAACGCTTGTCTCGTTCCCTGCATTTTCGAATACGTGTATTTTGCAAGGCCGGATTCCATTGTCAACGGCGTATCGGTCTACAGATCGCGCCTGCGGATGGGTGAGAAATTGGCACGCAAGATTTTGCGGGAGCGCCCGGATCACGATATCGACGTGGTGATCCCGATTCCCGACAGCAGCCGCACCTCTGCCTTGCAACTGGCATCACGGATGGGGGTGGATTACCATGAAGGGTTCATGAAAAATCGCTTTGTCGGGCGCACGTTCATCATGAGCGGCCAGATGCAGCGCGAAACAGCCGTAAAACAAAAACTCAATCCCATCCGCTTGGAGCTCAAGGACAAGAATGTGCTCTTGGTGGATGATTCCATCGTGCGCGGCACCACTTCAAGGCAGATCATTCAAATGGCCCGCCGGGCCGGTGCGAAAAAAGTCTATTTTGCCTCCGCCGCCCCTCCGGTGCGGCATCCGAATGTTTACGGCATCGACATGCCGTCGTCTTCGGAGTTGATTGCATCTTCGCATAGCGAAAAAGAAGTAGAAACGCTCATCGGCGCCGATTGGTTGATTTACCAGTCACTGGAAGACCTCATCGAATGCGTGGCGGAAGAAAACCCGAGCCTTTCTGAATTCGATTGTTCTATCTTCAACGGCAGATATGTGACCGGCGATATCGATCAGCGCTATCTGCAGAAACTGGAAAAGACACGAAGGGGATAGAAGACCCGTTGGCTTGCTCCGGAAATAAAACAGGACATTCCCATGATGATCGGATGCCGGGGATATTTAGCGGAAACTAAACCTGGGCAGGTTCGGCAACCGTATTGTCTTCACCTACTTGACCTTAAGGATATCTTCCTCTCTGCCGATGATCACCAGGACGTCGCTGTCCTTGATGACGGAGCTGGCCCGCGGCACCAGTTGCAGCTTGTTGACCAGCACATCCCGGATGGCGATCACCTGGAGGTTGTATTTCTTGCGTAGATCCAGATCGGCCAAGCTTTTGCCGACGAAGGCAGACGGCGGCGCCAGTTCGACGATGGTGTACTCCTCTGAGATCGGAAGGTACTCCAGAACGTTGGGGGATATGATGCTCCTCGCCACCTTGTTGGCCATCTCGCGCTCGGGGATGATGGCCTCGCTGGCGCCTACCTTGAGCAAGATCCGTTTGTAGTCCTCGTTCGGCACCTTGACGATGATCGTCTTGACCTTCAGTTCCTTCAGGTGCAGCGTGAGCAGGGTGCTGGCCGAAAGGTCTTCGCCGAAGGAGATGACGACCACATCGTCTGTGGTAATGCCGATGTTTTTGAGAATCTCCTTGTCGCTCGCGTCCGCCAGCACGGCCTTGGTGCTGTAATCTTTGATTCTCTGGACGACGTCCTTGTTTTTGTCGATGGCGATGACGTCCAGGCCGCTTTCGTAAAGTTGCCGGGCCAGCTGCGAGCCGAATATCCCCAATCCAATAACCACCACACGTTTCATGGCATCGCCTCCTTATCCCACCATGACGCCTTCTTCCGCGTAGGTAAAGCTGCTTCTCGCGGTAATGCGCGCGAGAGAAAAGGCCAGGGTCAGCGGCCCGACCCGACCGGCAAACATCATCAGGATGATTCCCAGCTTCTGGGGCGTGTTCAGGCTCGGGGTCAAATTCATGGAGAGCCCCACGGTCCCGAACGCCGATATGGTTTCGAAAATATATTCCACGAACAGATGGCGGCTTCCGGCCGGGGGGCCGCCGTGGTCCGCCGACAGCAGCAAAAACGATATGATGATGCAGACCGACAGTGAGGCCGCCAGAATGATGGAAATCGTGCGCTGCAGGAGCTCTCTTGGGATGGTGCGGTTGAAAACGTTCACGTCTTCGCGGCCTCTCAGGCGGCTCCACATGATCAGGAAAAGCAGGCTAACGCTGGTGGTTTTGACGCCTCCGCCGGTTGATCCCGGGGATGCGCCGATGAACATCAGGGTGATCATCAGCAGGATGGTCTCGTTGGCAAGCATCCCGATGTCCACCGTGTTGAAGCCGGCGGTGCGCGGAGTGATCGACTGGAACAAGGATGCCAGCACGCGGTTCTGCCACGGGAGGTCTTTCAGGATGCGTTCGTTCTCGAACACGAAAAACAGGAGGGCACCGCCTGCGATCAACACCCCCGTGGCAAGCAGGACCACCTTGGTGTGGACCGAGAGTCTTCTCTGCTTGCCGAAAATCCGCATGTGCAACTCGTAGTGAACGATGAACCCGATCCCACCGGCCACGATGAGTCCCATAACGGTAAGATTGACGATCGGATCCGCCTGGTAGGACACCAGACTATCGCTGAAGAGCGAGAACCCGCAGTTGTTGAAGGCGGAGACGGCCAGGAAGGCGGCATGGTACAGGGACTCGCCCCAGGGAAAGTCCCGGGAAAACCTGGCCCAAAGCAGAAGGGTGCCCGCGCCCTCGTATAAAAACGTAGAAAGGAGAACAAATTTCAGAATGGACCCCAGGTCCCTGCGCGGGGCATAAAGGAAAACCGCCTGCATGATGTCGTGTTCTTTCGAGGCCAGCCCGCGGCCGAGGATGACGAAGAACACAGCCGAAAACGTCAGGATCCCCAACCCCCCGACCTGAAACAGGCACATGAGCACCACCTGCCCCGCCAGGCTGAGATCCTCGCCGACGTTGATCGTGGCCAGCCCGGTCACACATACGGCTGAAGCCGACTGGAAAAGAGCGTCCACCCACGGGATCGGGGCCTTGCCCGCCGAAAAAGGCAGCCAGAGCAGGAAGGCTCCCGTCGATATGACTCCGGCAAAGCTCAAGATAAAAAGCCGTTCGGGAGACAAATGGCGGGTCACCATCGTTCTGGAGTGCAAGGATCCCTTGGCGTCTCGATCTGATGAAGCACTGTTCTGTTTCATGAATGATGCGGGCTCGGCGCGAATTTTGATGAGTCCGAACGGTGCTTATTCATTTACCAAAAGGGTTTCGCGACTCAGATTAATGGTGGTATTGGTTGGTTCCAGGGGCATATCGAAGCCGGCTGCCGACCTTCGGAAGATAGTTCAGGGAGAAACCTGCCGGTTTGCTTCGAAGGTTCTCCTCATCGATGCCTACGAGGTCAGCTAAAGAGGGCTGACGAGGTTTCCCATCGCCGCACGGCGATAGGCCCCAGAAACATAGTTTCCCCGTTCGCGGCTGTTACCGGAATTAGGCGGTGCGGACATTAGACCCGAACGTGGTGAGTGTCAAGCATTTCGGTGGATTTAAGATTGCATTCCCCAGTGGGTTGCGGCAGATCAAGCCCGAGGCGTCGTGTACTTCATCCTCTCACAGGACGACGAGCCCATTGGATGTATCGGCCTTGAAACTCCACGTCCCGACTTGTGCCACATGAAACGATTAGCCGTTCTGTCACAATGCCGGCGGCGTGAACTCTGTCGTATCCTTGCAGCTTGGGCGCTATCGGAGGCCGGATCAAGCGGGGCCAATCGGGTCAGCAGGGGAATCATTGCGAATCATATCGAGTTGAGGGCCTGGTGCGATGGAAGCCATCTCAAAAAAAACAGATCACAGCCGAGGGCAAGGCGCACGCCGATGAAAAAGCGCAAGCCGCGGCAGCTGGTGAGCATTTTTCAGAACCGTGCAACGCCGCCAGCAAGCGTCAGATGCATTTTTGAGATAGCTTCTAACTTCGGACTTGTAGAGCGAACCCGCGAAAAACTTCCCACGCTTGCATTTTCGTGTTACGTTTATAGGCTTGAATACCGGCCAGAAAGCTTGGAGGCGATGCCATATGATGCCTCAGGATTGAGGATGGCTCACGAACGGATCGAGGAACCTCCAAATTGACGATAGCGCCAGTGCCAATGGATTCTAAAACCCGCAGAGCCCTGATCGATATTGCGTTTACAAATCGAAATTTAAACCTGAGGCGGCCCAGGGGATTTATTTGATACCTGTTGCCTATTGCAGAGCTCGTGAAACCCATACCAACTTAAGGGATAAAACCAAATGGCTCAAAAGAAAGCGACCAATATTGTCTGGCACCCTGCGAAAGTAACGCGAAGCAAACGAGAGGGTTTGAACGGTCACCGTGGCTTTACAATTTGGTTCACGGGCCTCTCGGCGGCTGGCAAATCCACTTTGGCCGTGGCCGTGGAAGAGGCTCTATACGAACACGGCTGCCACGCCTATGTTCTGGATGGCGACAATGTTCGCCACGGACTTAACAGCAACCTTGGATTCTCCCCAGAGGACCGAGTCGAGAATATTCGCCGGATCGCCGAGGTGGCCAAACTCTTTCGCGACGCCGGCGTTATCAACCTGACCGCATTCATCTCGCCTTATCGGGTGGATCGTGAAGGGGCGAGAAAGCTTGCTGAAGCGGAGCATGATGCATTCATCGAGGTTTTCGTGGACTGTTTGATAGAAGTTTGTGAACAGCGCGACCCAAAGGGTATGTATAAAAAGGCGCGGGCTGGGATCATAAAGGATTTCACCGGAATCAGCGCTCCCTACGAGCCGCCTGAGAAGCCGGAAATTCACCTTCGTACGGATCAAACGACCGTAGAGGAGTGTGTTCAGGCCGTCATGAATTATCTGATCGATCGGAATTACATCCCATGCTCTCCGAACCGCATTCAAACGACATACTGCACCGGGCAGTCATCGAGTGCATGATCCAACCTATTTTGCTTGTATGACCAGACATGGTCGAAATACCTGCAGCCTTCGGAACGGCAGGATTCCCGAAATTGCTTTTCCGGCACCACGAGACAATCCTGGGGCGTGAATTTCTTCCCGCCCCAGGATTGTTTCCCCTCATAGAAAATTAGAAATCCGAGAACTGCTTGTCGTCGTCCAGCGGGATCACCGCTTCGGCAACCGGTTTGGCCGATTTTTTGGCGGAGCCGGCCTTGGCCTTGAGCTTGTTGATTGCGGAGGAGATCGCCTGCTGCGGTTTTTCACTTTTCTTCACATGCTGGCCGCTGCGGGAGTGCGCTTCTTTTACTTTGGCCGAACCGCCGACCATGCTCTGCAGTTCATCCACCATGCCCTTCATGGTCTCGGCCTGGGCGCTCATCTCCTCGGCCGCCGAGGCCGATTCCTCGGCATTGGCCGCGTTCTGCTGGGTCACCTTGTCCAGCTCCGTCACGGCCGTGTTGATCTGGCCGATCCCTTGGGCCTGCTCGTTGGAGGCCGCCGAGATCTCCGCCACCAGGTCGGCCGCCTTGGCCGAGCTGCCGGCTACTTGCTTAAAGGCCTCGTTGGTCTTGCCCACCAGCTCGGAGCCGTCCTTGACCTTTTTCACGGTACCCTCGATCAGGTTGGCCGTGTTCTTGGCCGCATCGGCCGCCCGCATGGCGAGATTTCGCACCTCGTCGGCCACCACCGCAAAACCGGCCCCGGCCTCACCGGCCCGGGCGGCTTCCACCGCCGCGTTCAGCGCCAGCAGGTTGGTCTGGAAGGCGATCTCGTCGATGGTCTTGATGATCTTGGAGGTCTCCTCGCTCGCCTTGGTGATCTCGGCCATGGACTCGGTCAGCTGTCCCATGGACTCGTTGGCCGTGCCCACGACCTGCTTGGCCTCGCCCATCAGGGTGTTGGCCTGCCCGGCGTTGTCCGCGTTCTGCTTGGTCATGGAGGACATCTCCTCAAGAGAGGAGGAAGTCTCCTCGATCGAGGCGGCCTGCTCGCTCGAGCCTTCGGCGAGCGACTGGGCGGCCGATGACACCTGGCCTGCCGCCGAAGCCACCTCTTGGGCACCGTCGTTCAAGCCTGCGATAACCCGGCTCAGGCTGCTGTTGATGCTCCGGGTGATGAGAACTCCGAGGGTAAGCGCCGCCGCTACACCGATGATCATGGAGATCAGGCTCACCAGTTTCAGGAAAACCGCCTGGCCATTGCCGTCCTCCACCTCTTGAGCCGCGGCACGGTTGTAATGCTGCACGATTTTATCCAGCATCTCGTTGGCCTCACGCGCCTTCACCGTCACCGCCCCCAGGACCATTTCCCTCGCCTGCGCTTCAAGCACCTTGGGATCTTTGCCCACCGCAAGCATGGCGTCGAAATGCTTGAAGACCTCCTGCATGGCCGGCATCATTTCGCGCTGGTACATGGCCTGACCCTCTTCGATTTTCCCGTCAGCCGCAAGACGCTTGATCTTGCCGACCGCCTCGTGAAACTTCCGATGCGGCTCCACCAAGGCCTGGACCTCCGCCGTCAGTTTTTGGTTATCGGTCTTAAAGGTCGGGATCCACTTGCCGGCATTGCAGCCGGAGTGGTCATCTCCGCCGGCGAATGCGGCGTCTTTCATGTAGAGCAGGTGCAGAACGCGCTGGACGAGCATGTAGTGATCCTTGGTGAACTGCTCGATCATCCGGGTCAACTCCGTCGGATCGGCAAGCCCGTGGCTGTCGAACTGTTTACTTATTTCGACCAGCTTGTTGTTTTCATCGCGCCAGGCGTTCCAGGCCGTGCCGAACTGCTTCCAGGCATCGGCTTCCTCCTTGGTTTGGGGCAGCGCTTCGTAGGTCTTCCAGGCGGCCTGGTAGGCCTCGCGGGCCTGGGCCAGGTTCGTGTATTGCCTCTGGCGGTCTGCAATGGGCAGCCCCGGGATGATGAGGGTTCTTATGCTGCCCCGGATGTTCTCGGCATTCTCCTTGATAACGTGCAGGCTGTCCACGCTGGGCAGCAGCTCGCCGCCGATCAAGGAGATGGAGCGCTCGCCCTTAACGGCCCCGTAGTAGCCCACGATGCCCAGAACCAGGGTGATCGCCGCAACCGCAATGAACGCTGCCAGCAACTTCTTTCCGATGGTCCACTGTGCTTTCATGTTTTCTTGTCCTTTCTCTTCGTTAAGTTTTAATCCGCAAAGCGGTAGCATTCAGTCCGGCGTCGGCGTCAAGCCGCCGCGCGCGACAAGGATTCCATTTCGGTGCCCGTCAAAGCCTTCTCTATGTCGAGAAGAATCTTCAGGCCTTTGCCCGCCTTGGCCATCCCGAGGATGTATTCCGTGTTGAGCTTTGTCCCGAACGATGGGGTGTCTTCGATGTCCGTCCCTTTGATATTCAGCACCTCGGAGACGGAGTCCACCACGACCCCCATCGAAACCGTGCCGGCGGACCCTGCCATCTCCACCACGATGATGCAGGTGCGCTCGGTGTAGTCCATCGTAGGCATCCCGAAGCGCCGCCGCAGGTCCACCACCGGAATCACCTTGCCCCGCAGGTTGATCACTCCTTTGACAAAGGCCGGGGTTTCCGGAACCGTGGTGATCGCCATCATGCCGATGATCTCCCGGATCTTTAAAATCCCGATGCCGTACTCCTCGCCGGCGAGCGAAAAGGTCAGGTACTTGCCCTCCCGGTCGGCCGCATGTGCGAGCGCATCACTCATGACTTTTTCTGCATGTCCCATGGCGTTTCCTTTCCTGAGTTCAGAATGCTAAGGTTAAATTGGCCATAACAAGCCATGTGATCTGTATTATCGGCATAAAATTTGTTTACATAAGCTATTATAGGCAAATTATCTGTCATTAGAGGCTTATCGTAGCAGTTATTGACGGTTATATTGGAAATATAAAGCCCTCCAAACTGATTAATCGGCATAAAATTTGTTTGCATTAGCTGTGTTAGGCAAACACTTTATCATGAGAAGCTTATCGTGGCAGTTATTCAGGAACCGGCGGAAAATACAGGATTAGAGGCATGGCCATATTTGACAAACCGCGCCTGCCCAAGATTTCTGTCGGGCTATATCAAATTTGACATATTAACAGCACTTTGCTAAACTTTTGAATATTTGCTAAACTTTCGCGTATCGGTCAGGATTGAAAGCGCCCGGCCAGACTGAACCGCCTATTCCTTCGAAGGAGGATCATGGCTAATAGTACCCGCCGTCGATACGATAAGAAGTTTAAAAAAGAAGCGGTAAGGCTGGTTGTCGAGGAGGGCCTGAGTGCTGCGGAGGTCGAACGCCGGTTGAACCTGGGAGCAGGTATTGTAAACCGCTGGGTGAGAAGGTTTTGCCTGATGGGCGGTCAAGAGCGTTTATCAGAAGATGAGCTGAAAAAAACAAAAGAGGAGATTTCCAGACTGAAAAAGGAGTTGGACCAGGTAAGACAGGAGCGTGACACTCTTATGAGTTGTCTGAAGGCGTTGTCCTCAAGACATTAGAAGCCACCTCAAAAATAGCAGATCACAGCCGAGGGCAAGGCGCACGCCGATGAAAAAACGCAGTAGCCGCGGCAGGTGGTGAGCATTTTTCAGACGCGTGCAACGCCACCATCGACGGTCAGACGCATTTTTGAGATAGATTCTATTTAAACTAGCGGGTTGTGCAGGGATAAAAAGGGAAGAGCCTCGGTGGCATCTTCCCTTTTTTGCTTCAAATAGATGTTGAGTGATTAAAAAGCAGTAAATGTTTTTAAGGGATCCCCGGTTAAGGGAAAGAAATATCCTGCACAGTAAGCGTGTTTTCCGTTATTGTCACGTTGTCATATTGTTTATCTGAAAAGCCGTATGTCGATGCGTTCACATCGTAGTCTCCCACGGTAAGCGGAGTGGTGAAGAGCGGAGCGATCAGGTTGGCATAATTTTCAGATTTCACTTCAACAGGGTTGGTTGGCGTGGTGTCATCCGCATCACAGTCCAAGTTTTGTCTGAAGCTTAATGTGACGAATTGGTCTGCGGTGGCGCCGCTAATTGACACGGAGCCGGTTAGGGTTCCGGTTTGCGTCCCGGTTCCGGTCAAAACCGGCCTTGCGAGGGTGATGAGTGTGCCATTGAATTCGAACGATAGATTCATACCAGGTTCCGTGATGAGTTCAACGCACTTAGCTTTGTACCCATTTTTATATGCGACGATGTTGTATAGATCGTTCTGTTGATCGTCATTTTGGTCTGGATCGATAAACAGCGCATACTCTCCTTTGTCATTTGTAAGAGTTGCCGAATAGACCACGGGGTTTCCGCTGGAATCTTCCTGCTGTGCGCTGACCAAAGCGCCTTGAATGGGGCCTTCATCATCCGCAACCTTCCCCCTAATTATAGCATGCTCTTCCAACACTGAAACCTTGATGGTAGGCTGAAGCAGCCAATTGCCGCTGTTGCCCGCCTTCACAATGGATTTTGCAGCATCAAAATCCAGGATAAGCTCCGTGGTCTGACTGGAACTGATGTCGAAGCCCTGCACGATTTTGATGCCGGTCTGAAATCCGCTGGGAACCTTGAGTTCATGAATTTCGTCAGAGTCTGTGACGACATAGTTCGGGAAACTATGCCGAAGGCTCAGGACGTTTATGCCATCGTCCGGCACTCGACCGAGGATCAACCGCATCTGGGTATAGGACCCGCTCTCAAGCTCGGTGATGCCGAGTTCCTCACGCACTCCGCTGACCAGGTCCAACAGGTTGTAGGTCTTATTATTGCCTACGTCGGTGACGGTTTTCCAGCTGCTGTCCATATTCTCGTCGCCGCCCATGTGCACCTGAACTTTCTCGATCGTCACATAAACCGCCTTGTAGCCATCAGCCGGCGCATCCGTAAGACTCAAAGAGAGAGTTCCTATGCTGCCCCCGCTGCTGTCCCCACCTCCACCACCACCGCAGCCGGCGAAAAGAGACAGAACCGATAACATCACGACCAACGAGATTTTTTTTGATTTCATTGTATTCCTCCTTCTGACCATCATTGCTTTGTAAAAGCTCCCTGAATATTTTAGCTGCCCTGCCGCATGGATTCCCGGGCGCAGCCCTTCATTCAAATCCAACGGCATTCCAGATCACACTGCCTTCCTGTAAACCTCCTTCGACGGCAACATAGTCGTCTGGCATGACGGAACCAAAAAATTCGCCCGGGGACACCGGCTTACCGTCACGGCCGAAAAACCCGTCTGCAGGAATCGATCCCGTGTTGATTTCAGCCCCTAATATGACCAGTGTCGGCGATGTGGCGGATTCAACCGGGCCGGTGATTTTGACGGTTTCATTCGATACGGTTATCAAAAGGCTTGACCCCAAGAGTTCACCGTTCGGGGCGCGTCTGCCCACGATCCGGATGTGGTCGCCTGGCAGGATTTGATCCAGGCTATCGGCCTTGCCGTTGAAACGCGTGGTTGCAGTTGTCAGAACAGTAATCGACTCCAGCCCCGAAAGGACCAGGCTCTTTTCAACCGGACTGACCGAGGCTACATTCGATTCGAGCTTAATTTTTTCCGGAAGACTGATCTCATCGGCAAGAATGGATCTACCTGTCAGAGCCCCTCTGACGATGACGCGAGTCCCGCGGTTCAGATCTTGCGGGGCCAAATTTGTGTAGGCGGTTGTGGCATCGGTAAGGATGGTGTATCGGCCGATCTCGAACTCTGCCGGGGAGCGAGTCTGGGTAATGATGCCTTCAAGATCAACGCTGTCGAAAAGACCAGAGCCAAACTCCTCCGCAGACTCGAAGTCTTCGGCTGTCAATACATTGACCGCCTGCAACCTTCCGGTTATCCTTAAGTGTTGTCCTTCTTCAAGAGTGTTCCCCGGAAGCCTGCTTAGGTCGGCAGTCGCGTAGTCAACTTCGAGCGAATTGATGTTGAAGGTTTTCGCTGCCGCGTTTAGATCCTGAACCGCCCCTTTGATTTGAACCATGCGGTCGGCGGGGATCGAATCGGCTATCTTTGCGATGTAGGTCGCTGCGATACGGCCTAATTCGTCCAAGTAGCCGCTGACCTCGACAAGGAGGCCGGTCGCGATCGAGACGGCCGTGGTGCCCCGGAAGACCGTGCGGTCGTCCATCAGGATCGTTTGACCCAGGATGACGACCAGCTTCGAGCGGGAGTCCAGGTCCGTTATGCTTTCAACCGGCCCCCTAAGGTAATTTTCATAAAAAACGCGATCTGCGCTTGAGCTCCCGTCGGCGTTTAGCCGGCCCTCGACACGCACCACCATGCCGACGGCAAGATTTTGAGCCAGGGGTGTGTCCCCTGATCCTCTGGAGGTGTTGTCGGTAAAGACCTCGGCGCCGGTCGTTTCATAGGTCACACCGTTTACGATCACGCTTCCAAAGGCTGTAACGGTACCGACCGAGGAGGCTACAACTCCCGTTCCGCCGATGCCACCACCGGCGTAATTCTCGCCACCCCCGCCGCACCCAATGTGCATCGCGGCAATGAGCAGCATTAACACCGCCGAGCGTGCGAATTTTCGACAGGAGATTCTCATCGGACCTCATCCTCGTGGCTATGGGGCTCTTCAAAATAATAAATTCCAACGCCGGCGGTGTTGCGTCCGCTGCCCCCGGCCTCGGGGTTAACATCGCGGTCCTGGCTGGAGAGCCAGCCGTCGAGCTTTTCAAGCAGGTCCTGGGCGGACTTCACGGATAACTGGCGCAGGGCCGGCAGCACCTCATCGGGCAAATTATCGTAGTGCACCTTGCGCTGGAACCTCGGATCGGTTCCGTCCTGCTTAAGGTTATGGCTGATGGTGTCGATCAGGTGAGAGGTGTCGATGCCCAAAATGTGCAGTTTCATCGTCTCATCGCCCCGTGGCATATAGGCCCGCTCGATCAGCTTCACCCGGTTTTCATCCGGACACGCAACCACGCCTGCGTTCAGCAATTCGTCCAGCACGGCCCGATGCGGGACATCGCCGCTGTAACGCTTGACCAGCTGCTGGAAGCTTTTTCCGGGACCCGCGATTGCGAGCACGGCCGGCCTGCGGCTGGCGTCCAAAAAGGCATTATCGCGCCGCCAGCCGGAGACCACTCGCGAGGCCCGGTGGTAGCGGTCGGATTTTTCCTTATCGTTTGGCACGGAAAATTTAGAGAGCCGGCTGACCTCCTTACGGGTAAGACCGGTGATTACCGCAATCCGGGAGACGGACTGTTTGCGACCCCCGATTCCAGATTCCTTGCGCGCGACCTCGACAAACTGACTCCGGGCAATATCGGCAAAAGTTTTGTAGGACATCCCGTTTCGCAGCAGGATGCGGACGAGCGGCTTCAGGATTCGAGCAACTGCTGCAACGAGGATTTGACTTTTGTGTTTTTCCATAGACCGGTAAACGCCCAAAAATATTTTTGGGAAAATATTCCCAAAATATATTCACCCTGTCAAGACAAAAATCTTTCCAGTTGTTTTAAGCGCAAGGCGGCCATCCTTCGCTGCTGTTTCCGGTAGGCTGCGGCATACTTGATACAAAGAGGGGCTGCGGTGGTACCGAAATTGCTAATAGAAGCCATCTCGAAAACAGCAGATCACAGCCGAGGGCAAGGCGCACGCCGATGAAAAAGCGTAGCCGCGGCAGGTTATGAGCATTTTTCAGTCGCGTGCAGCGCCGCCATCGACTGTCAGGCGCATTTTTAAGATAGCTTCCAATAAAGTCTTAGCTTCGACTGGCCGATAGGTACAATAATCACACCCTGTGAAATACGCTTCCATGAAAGGTAGATAGGTCAGATGAAACCGGCGCAGAACCTGGAGAGACGAGATAAGGCGCGTTTGCCCTACATTTTGCCGATCAGCGTCAAAGACCTGATGTCGGGCGAGAGCTGTTCGGCGCGTATTTTCAACTACAGCGACACGGGAATCTATTTCGAAAGCGACGCACTCCTGGAGTCGGGCACCGAGGTGTACATCGGCCTTCGTCACTCCCCATTCGAAGACCTGCCCAGTGACTACACCTGCTATCGCACGACCATAATGTGGCGCAAAGAGCTGCAAGAGGACTCGCATTTCTTTTACGGCTACGGCACCCAAATCCTCTCGCCGAAAAACCCTGAAAAAGCGAAGTCCCCCTGCGAGCACCGCAGACATCCCCGCAAGCCTTTCAATCGGCAGGTCCGGTTTGCGGCCGACCACACGATCTCGAAGGGCCTCGCCGTTGACATCAGCCTCTCGGGGGTTTTCGTCAGGGCCGGCAAGAGGGTTCGCATTGGGCAGATCATCACCTTGGGGATACCCAACAAGACCGGAAAGGACGTATTCGTCCAAGGAAGAGTGGTCTGGTCGAACGCTGCTGGTTTCGGCCTCAAGTTCATTTTGAAACGAGCGCGACAGGAAGATCGTTAGGTTGCTCTTGATTCAAAAGCTTTCATCCTGGCATCGACCCGTGTTTTGCGGGGAACCTCGAAATTTACGAGTCTCATATGTTTTCCATCGCAGTGAAACAGCCATCCTGAAAACTGGCGCTATCGACAGCCGTAGCCTCGCCTTTTGTTGGTTTCCCAAAGCTACGGATATCTAACCCTATCTCAAGTTATTTGAGCAACACCTTCTCGATTGAGCGAAAGGGGCTCTTGTGCCGGATTAATCGAATATTCCTGACAACTCTGCCGCGGTGTAAATCAATAGCAGCACGAGACCGAAGTTGACTGAAGCTCGGACCTTTGGCTGGTGCAGGTGCTTTCTGATTAAAGCCCCGCTGAGCGCCCATGTCGAAGTTGCACCAAACGCCGTGATTGTAAAAAGGGTTGCCGACACCACCAGGATAACCGGGTTGTTGGCAGCCGCAGCAAGAAAAGTCGAATATAGAGTCAGCCCGTAAACGACCACCTTTGGATTGAGAGCCTGAAGCAGGAATCCCATTTTAAATGCCATCGGTGGTTGGCCGGTCTCCTTGAAATCATAGCTTGCCCGAGCTGTCCCGACCGCAAGCCACAAGATGTAAACAGCCCCTGCGACGCGCAGAGTTGGTTCAATGGCCGGGATGAACCTCAGCAGCGTACTTGACACCAACGCGCACAGCAGCATAACCAAAAAGAATCCGGCAGCAATCCCCACCAAATATTTACGGGTCTGCCTGAATCCGTAAAGCACTCCCATGGAGGCGCTGGAAATATTGTTCGGTCCGGGGGAGAAGGTTGTCGCCAAAACGAATGAAATTAGTGGAATCATCTCAATACCCATCGCAGCTTTCTCCTTGACTGTGCGCCATGAATTGCGTAGCATTTAACACCTGATCGTGTGCAATAACATACATTCAAGTTAATATATTGTCAAGGTGTGCGTTATATGGATCAAAAAGAAAATGCCATTGCCCCGAACTTGAAACGCATACGTGAGAGCCGCAATCTCAGTCTCGATCAGCTGTCGGAACTGACCGGTGTCAGCAAGAGCATGTTGCGGCAAGTTGAAACAGGGCGGTCGAGCCCCACGATAGCCACGATTTGGAAGATCGCCAACGGGTTGCGCATGTCATTCACAGCGCTGGTCAGCAGACAGAACCCGCCTGTGGCCATCATGGATTTTAAGGGTGTGAAGCCGCTGACGGCAGAATCAAAGCGCTATCGCCTCTTTCCACTGATCCCCTTCGACCCGGAGCATTCATTTGAGGTCTACTATGTGGAAATAGAGCCTGGAACCACTTTCGGCGGGGAACCTCATCAGGGCAATGTGGAAGAGTACGTGTTTGTGATGCAGGGGAAGCTTGAGATCACGGTAGATGAAACCAGCTACAAGATAGATAAGGACCAATGCGTTCGGTTCATCGCCAACCGGCCCCATAAATATTACAGTGCTGGGAAGCAAATGGTCTCGGCTATCATGATGATATGCTATCTTGCATGAACCGTGATTGCGCTATTCCTCATTAATCGACCATACAAATTATGGTCGATTTTCCTGTATTTCAGAAATAAAAAAGGGGCCATAAGGCCCCTATTTTATTCTGGTAGGCACGGGCGGATTTGAACCGCCGACTTCTACCGTGTCAGGGTAGCGCTCTCCCCCTGAGCTACGTGCCTGTTCGAACTTTTTCCACTATCATCGGGGCTATCGGCTGTCAAGTGAAATTGGGCGCGGCGCGGCACGCCGTTCACCCGTTTCTTTTCGAGTAGTTCCCGAACCCTGACTGCAGAATGGTAAGCCCGCGGTAGGTGTAGTGCAGGCCGGACAGAATGGTCATCGTGATGGTGGTCCAGTACAGCGCCTGCTTCACCACCGCCGCCCCCGCAAACGGCATGTCCAGCAGGGCGACGCCGATCGTAAGGAGCTGAAAGACGGTGGTCCACTTGCTGATCCGGGTGGGGCGGATGGCGAAGGGTATGTTCGCGAACTTCAGGACGGCGATCCCGGTGACGATCAGGACATCCCGGCTGATCACCACCACGGCAAGCCAGCCGGGGATCGTCTTGAGTATCCCCAGGCTGATGTACGCTGCGGTTAACAGCAACTTGTCGGCGATCGGGTCGAGGAGTGCACCGAGTTCGCTGCGCTGGTTGAGCAGCCGCGCGATCAGCCCGTCCAGTCCATCGCTCACGCCGGCAAGGATGAAGACCAGCAGCGCGTGCCCGTGCATCTTCCGGATGAGAAAGATGACAAACAGGGGCGTGATCAAGATCCGCAGAACGGTCAGGATGTTCGGAATGTTGATCGTGAGCGTGGGCTTTCGTTTCATCTCTTCCGGGAGACCTGCTGCCATGTGCGCTCACATCCACCAAAACGTTCGGTGAAAAAATTAGGATGCCGGAGCTCGACCGGACCGGTCATCGCTAACGCGCAACCAGCGCCACCCGCAGGCTGTTGTCGCCCGTCTCGACGATGGTGACGGTGAACGAGTCGTACGGCTGCAGCATCAAGGCGGCGGCCAGGTCCTGGGCGCTGCCCTTGTAACCCACCATCAGGGTGGTTTCATTGGGTCTCATCTCCTGGACCTGGATCCCCTCAATGCCCGCCAAGCCGCCGATAGACTTGCGGAACTTCACGAAATTGCCGAGACTGCCGGTGCCCTCGACCGTGAGGGCCACCCGGGCGGCTCCCGCCGCTGCCTTCTCGAGCAGCAGGCCGGCCCCGGCCAGGGTTTCGCGGATCTTGGTGCCGGCCACCGTGGCCTGCACGATCACCCGGTGATTCTTGGCGAAGGTGGCCTCCGAGAGGACCTTGAAATCCTGGATGTATTCGTCGGGTCGATCGAGGAGCCGCTCGCTCAGTTTCTTGAAGTGCTCCGCGAAAACCTCGGGGGATGCAATTTCAACGGTTGCCAGAGACACCGCCTGCATCAGGCCGTTGGCGATGGCGGCCTCCCGGGCCGCCGCGATGTTGCTGCCTTGAACCACTGCGGCCCCGACGACCACCAGCGTCCGGGTGTCCTCGGTGCGCTGGGCGGCAGTCGTGCCGCAAAGGATGATCGCCGCCGCCACCAGGATGGCCGCGCCATGCGAATGTCTTGTCTGAAGCAACCGTTTTCCCATCGACCCCGCCTCGCCGGCCCAAAAAATGATCAAGGTGCCGGTCTGATCTCATAGATTAAATTTCACAGCGGATCAAGAGGGATTGACGTGGATGGGCTGTGAGGGTATTGGGAAGTGGTTTGATCTGCGCTTGGCGCAACAACCCGACCGCAGACGGCACCTCTGCTTCGATGGGCTCGCAAAAAGCCGATTTACAGGCGGCTTTGTAAAAGGCTCCAAATTCAAGGCACGCGATTCTCATGTCACGAGACGTACTTATCGTACGCCGCCGTGACAACGGGATGAAGCGCAACGCCGAAATTGGACTCTTTTGCGAAGTCGTCAACTCTGGAGCTTCCGGCTCCCGCGCCGGTCACACGCGCCGCTGCAGGGTGTAGTCCGCGATGTCGAGCATCGTCTGCCGGGTTTCCGACGGGCCGAACGCCTCCAGAGCGGCCTTGGCCTTTTCAATGAACATTGCCGCGGCTTTTTCGGTGTAGCGGAATGCACCGTAGCCCGTCAGCAGACCGACCAGTTTCTGGAAATCTTCGATAGAAAATTCCTTGTTCTGAATGACGTCGGCCATCCATTTGCGGTCGCCCGAGCGCGCGTTGCGCAAGGCGTGGATCACCGGCAGCGTCACTTTGCCCTCGCGCAGGTCGGCGCCGATTTCCTTACCGAGTTGCGGAGTATCGAGGAGGTAGTCGAACAGGTCGTCGACCATCTGGAAGGCCATGCCCAGGTTGAAACCGTAATCGGCCAGAGCCGACGCCTTGACTTCCGGGGCATCGGCCAGAACGCCGCTCACCCGGCAGGCCGACTCGAACAGCACGGCGGTCTTGCGGCGGATGACCTCCAGGTATTCGTCCTCGGACAAGCCGATGTCGCCCTTGCGCATGAGTTGGTGAACTTCGCCCTGGGACATGTTTTCGGTGAGCTCGGCCAGAATCCCCACGACCTTCACGCGGCCGGTGGCAGCGGAGATGGACAGCGCGCGCGCCAGCAGAAAATCCCCCACCAGGACCGCAATGGGGTTTCCGAATTTCAGGTGGGCGGCGGGTTTGCCCCGCCGCAGGGCGCCGCCGTCCACGAGGTCGTCATGGAGCAGGGTGGCGGCGTGAAGGTACTCCAGCGCCGCCGAAAAGGTCTTGTCGTAATCCCCGGTGTACCCGCAGATCCGTGCAGACAGCACCATCAATAACGGCCTCAGGCGCTTGCCGCCGCTGAAGAGAATGTGGCCGGCGACCTCCCGGACAAGGTCCAGGTGCGGGTTCAGGTTGTCCGCCAGGGCCTTTTCGATGGCCGCCAGATCGCCTGCCACCGCGTCCAGAATCCTGCTTTTGAGATCGCTCACACTATTTCCCCCATCAGGTCGTATTCCATGGCGTCGTTGATGCGCGCCCGCACAAACCGGCCGATCATGAGCTCGTGCCCGGACAATGCGGTGTTCACGTAAGTGACCCCGTCCACTTCCGGCGCCTGGAAATAAGTACGCCCGGCATACAGGTGGTTGCCCAGGTTTTCCTCGATCAGCACCGGGTAGGTCTTGTCGATGTGCGCCTGGTTGTTCCCGGCGGCGATGTCCATCTGGGCGGACATGAGCTGATCATAGCGGTCCTGGGCCACCGGTTTCGGGACGGACCCGCGCAACCGGTGGGACGGGATGTCGTCGGCATCAGAATAGACGAAGACACCCAAGTGGTCAAACCGAATCTCCTCGGCGAACTCCAGCATTTCCGCAAAGTCCTTGTCGGTCTCGCCCGGGAAGCCCACGATGACCGTAGTCCGCAGGGAAGCACCCTGAACCTGCGCGCGGATGCGCCGGAAGAGGTCGCGCAGGCTGTCGCGCGTGTAGCGCCGCCCCATGGACTTGAGAACATGGTTGCTGACATGCTGGATGGGCACGTCGAAATAGGGGCAGACGTTCGGGTGGGTGGCCACGGCGTGGATGAACTCTTCATCGATGCTTTCCGGGTGGCCGTAGAGCACGCGGATCCAGGGCTTTTCGGCCTTTCGGCCCTTGCCGGCGGAAAGACCGGCCAAGCGGTCGACCATCCGTCCGAGGGATACCGCCGGGACCAGATCGCCGCCGTAAGCGGTGGTGTCCTGGGCCACCAGGATCAGCTCCTTGACCCCGGAGGCGACAAGCTCCCGCGCCTCCGCGACCACCTCCTCCAGGGGCCGGCTCTTGTGGCTGCCGCGCAGCTTCGGGATGATGCAGTAGGTGCAGCTCCGGCTGCAGCCTTCGGCGACCTTGAGGTAGGCCATGTGCGGGGTGGAGAGCGCCCGCGGGGAATCCTGGCCGTGATACAAGATCCGGTCGGGGTCCGGCAGGATGGCCTCGTGAACGATGCGGAGGTCTCCCACCGCGGTCACAATCTGGTCGAAAGCGCCGGTCCCCAGAAACACATCCACTTCGGGCATCGTCTGGAGGATCTCCTCCCGGTAGCGCTCGGGCAGGCAGCCGGCCACCACCAGGCGCCGACAAATGCCGTTTTTCTTGTATTCAGCCAGTTCCAGGATCATGTCGATGGATTCCTGGGCGGCATCCTCGATAAAACTGCAGGTGTTGACGACGATCGTGTGGGCCTCTCCGGGGTCTTCCGTGATGGTCCAGCCGGCCTGTGCGAGCCGGCCGAGCATGACTTCGCTGTCCACCTGGTTTTTGGCGCAGCCTAGACTAACCAGGTGAAGTTTCTGATGGTTGAATGTGAGCGTGGGAATACCTTTCACCGACCGCATAAGAAACGACCCACCGGAGCCGTCGCTTTACACAAACGCTTCGGCGCGCCGGGGCAAAATGAAATTGTGAGCATCTCTCCTGGATTACCGTTGGAACATAAGGAGGAGGGGGCGGGCTGTCAACGCGGAAAACCACTGTGGGAGCGGATAAACCCGATGCAATCAGCGAGGCGCCTCCAGCCGGATGTGCTTCGAGAGATACTCCTGCAATGATCCGTCGGCGGCTTCCACGACCAGGAACCCCTCGACCCCTTCCAGTCGATCGATCAGGGCCAGGCCTTTTTCGACACCCGACACCAGCACGGCCGTGCCAAGCCCGTCTGCGAAGGTGCAGTTGCCGGCGAGAATGGACACGCTCACCACACCGTTGCGGACCGGGTAACCGGTTGCGGGGTCGATGTGGTGGGAGTATCGGATGCCGTCCTGCACGAAGAACTGCCGGTAGTCACCACTGGTGGAAAAGGCCTGGTCTTTCAAGGAAACGACCTTGAAGATGTCGTCTGGCCGCGCGCCGGCAGCGGGCCGACTGATGCCCACCTGCCAGGGACGGCCGTCCGGGCGGGCTCCCGCTGCGTAGATCTCACCCCCGATCTCGATCAGGTAGTCCGTGAACCCGGCGGCGCGCACCATCTCGACCAGTTGGTCCACCCCGTAGCCTTGGCCCACGGAGGACAGGTCGAGGGACACCGCGGCGTGGCGTTTGACCAATGCGCCGGAGTCCCGGATTTCGATCTTGTTGAAGCCGACATCCCTGAGAAGGGCGGCAATCGTTTCGGCCGGAGGCACGCGGCCCGGGCTTGCCCTCCGGCCGAAGCCCCACAGGTCCACCAACGGCCCGACCGTCCCGTCCCAGGCCCCGTCCGAAAGCTCGTACAGCCGGGCAGCCGTTTTCATCACTCGCAGGAAATCCGCGGAAATCGGGAATTCCGTGCCGACCTGCTGAAACCGGTTGAAGCGGCTGATCTCGCTATCCTTGAGATAAGGCGATATGCTGCGGTTGATGTCATCGAGCCGCCGGTCGATTTTTTCCTGGAGCCCGGAAACGGACCCGAAATAGCCGGTGACCACCTTAACGGTGTAGGTCGTCCCCATCGTGCGGCCGGTGAGGGTGTGCTCGCGTTTCGAATCGCAGCCGGCCAAAACGCTGATCAGAACTGCCAGAAAAAAGCAACGAGCCATGAGCAACGAGCAACGAGCAGAAAAAAAAGAGGGGGGAGATCCTGGGGATGCCTCCGGGCGAGGATGGCCGCCATGATCATCGCGCCCGTATGCCGCTCGCGCCTCATTGCCTTTTTTGTCTTTTGACTCGTTACGCAATTCTCGTTGCTCAGCGCTCAGCATATCCGCGGCAGTTGCTCCCCCGCCAGCATGTCCACGATGCGGGTGCCGCCGATGCGGGTCTGCATGAAGACCTTGCCCGGGTGGTCCGCGACCACTTCGCCGACGATGGCCGCATCGCGGCCGCAACGGTCCGCCCGCACCGCCTCGAGCACCGCCGCGGCATCGTCGGCAGCTACAAAGGCGATGAGCTTGCCCTCGTTGGCCAGATAGAGCGGATCGAAGCCCAGCAGCTCGCAGAGCCCGGCCACCTCGGGCTTGACCGGGATGCGGTCCTCGCGGATGCGGATCCCGGCCGCGGATTTTTCAGCAATTTCGTTGAGGGCCGTGCCCAGCCCACCCCGCGTGGGGTCCCGCAGCACGTGGATCCCGCGGCCGACGGCGCACATCGCGGCCACCATGTGGTTGAGGGGCGCGGTGTCGCTTTGCACCGAGGTCTCGAACGAAAGCCCCGCGCGCCGGGCCAGTATGCTCACGCCATGATCCGCAATGGAGCCGCTCAGAATGACCGCATCGCCGGGCAGCGCCTTGTGGCTGGCGACATCCACGTGGTCGGGAATCACCCCGATCCCGGAGGTGTTGATGAAGATCTTGTCAGCCATGCCTTTGGGCACGACCTTGGTGTCGCCGGTGACCACGGACACACCCGCGTGTTCGGCCGCTTGGCCCATCGCGGCGATGATCGCTTCCAGCTGCTCGATCGGAAAGCCCTCCTCGATGATGAGCGCCACGCTCAGGAACATCGGGGTCGCCCCGCACATGGCCAGATCGTTCACGGTGCCGTAGACGGCCAGCTCGCCGATGTTGCCGCCCGGGAAGAAAATCGGGTCCACGGTGTACGAGTCCGTGGAGAACGCCACCCGCTGGCCGTTCAACTCGAAGATGGCGCCGTCGTTCAACTGGGCCAGGATGGGGTTGTTGAACACCGGCAGCAGCATGTCCCGGGTCATCCGGTGGGAAATCTTGCCCCCGCTGCCGTGGTCGAGCAGTATCTTGTCTGTTTTCATTTTTGCGGCGGTCCCCTTTGACATTTCAGCTTTGAGCTTCGAGCTCATCGTAATGGTACCGATAATACGCGGCGCACGTCCCCTCGCTCGACACCATGCAGGGGCCCACCGGGTCGATCGGCGTGCACACCTTCTTGTAGAGCGCACACTCCGGCGGGGTTTTCTGGCCCGTCAGGATCTCGCCGCAGGCGCAGCCCCTGGGCGTCTTCGGCTCCGGCAGGTGCAGGGCGAAGCGACGGCCGGCGTCATAAGCGGCGTAGGACGCACGGATCTGCAGGCCGCTGTCGGGGATTCGTCCGATGCCGCGCCAGCAGGCATCCCCGATCTGGAACACCTGCGTGAGAACCTGCTGCGCCTTCAGGTTGCCCTCTTGCGCGACCGCCCGCGGGTAAGCGTTTTCGAGGCGGGGCCGGCCGGTTTCGAACTGTTCGACCAGCATCGCGACGGCCTGCAGGATGTCGCCGGGCTCGAACCCGGCGACCACGCAAGGCATCCGGTGGCGCTCGAAAAACGGCCGGTAGGCCTTGAGCCCGATGATCACCGACACGTGGCCGGGCAGGATGAACCCGTCGATCCGCGCCCCGTCCACCGTCATGAGCGCCTCCAGCGCCGGCGGCACCACCTTGTGGGCGGAAATCACCGAAAAATTTTCGAGTTTCAATCCGGCGGCCGTCAGGATGGCGGCGGCGATCGTCGGCGCGGTGGTCTCGAAGCCCACCCCGAGGAACACCACGTGCCGACCGGGATTCTGTTGGGCCAGCCCGACGGCATCCATGGTCGAGTACACCATGCGGATGTCCCGGCCTTCGGCCCGTTCGCGCTGCAGGGACGAGGCACTGCCCGGCACGCGCATCAGATCGCCGAAGGTGGTCACGATGACATCCTTCTGCCGGGCGAGCTCGATGAAGGCGTCGATCTCCGCCTGGTCGGTTACGCACACGGGGCAGCCCGGGCCGGACAGGAGTGAAATCGTCTCCGGCAGCAGGGAGCGGATACCGCTCCGGAAGATGGACACCGTGTGCGTGCCGCAGACCTCCATGAGGCGGATCTTGCGCCGGCTGAGGCGCCTGATCTTTTCGGAGAGCTGTCGGGCCAGCGTGGAATCGCGATACTCCTCTATGTGCTTGATGCTCATCGGTTGAAATCCTTTCGAAACGCATCACGGCCGGCTCATCGCCAGCGCCGGAAAAAAGCGCAAAACTGGGCCTGGTCCTTGCTGCGGCACCCCGCGACGCGCTGCACGCTATAAGCTGATCGCGGCGGCGATCAGCGCCTGCCCCAACGCGATGCCGCCGTCGTTGGTCGGCACCCGCCGATGGCTGTAAACCTCAAACCCGCTGCCCTCGAGCGCGGGGATGAGGCCGCCGAGGAGGCGCGCGTTCTGGAACACCCCTCCGCTCAGGACCACGCGGTTCAAGCCCCGCCGGCCGCGCAGCAGAACGCAAAGATCGCTCAGCATCCGCACCAGGCTGTTGTGGAACCTCGCGCTGATGACCGGGACCGGGACCCCGTCGCGCAGGTCGGAGACGACGCCGCGGATGATCGGCGCTGGCAAGATGCGCAGCGGCTCCCCGTCCTGCCAGGCGAAATCGTAGGCGGAATCGGTGTCGTCTGCCGCCGCCATCTCGAGTTCCATGGCGGCTTGGCCCTCGTAGTTGACCCGACCCCGCAGGCCGGCGATGGCGGCCACCCCGTCGAACAGGCGCCCCATGCTGGAGGTGCGCGGCGAGTTGACCTGCTTTTCGATCATCTCCACAATGAGCCTGGCCTTGGCGTCGCCGTTCTCTCTCAGGACCGGGAGATCCAGGTCCCACATACGGTTGTCGAAGGCATCGTGCAGATAGCTCAGGCCCATGCGCCAGGGTTCCTTTATGGCTGCGGCACTGCCGGGCATCGAAACGCAGGCGAGATGGGCCACCCGCTCGAAGCCCCGCACATCCGCCACCAACACCTCGCCCCCCCATACCGTGCCATCCGGGCCATAGCCGGTGCCGTCGCAGGCAAGCCCGATCACCGGCCCCTCGATCCCAAACTCTGCCAGGCCGCTCACGATATGGGCATGGTGGTGCTGCACCCGCACCCGGGGCATGCCTGCCTGCTCCTCGGCCCAGCGTGTGCTTAAATAGTCCGGGTGCATGTCGCAGGCGATGATCTCCGGCCGCACGGCGAGGATGCGCCGCATGTGGGCCACGGTCTTCTGGAAGAACTCGTAGGTCGCCAGGTTTTCGAGGTCGCCGATGTGCTGGCTCAGGAAGGCCTGGTTGCCCCGGGTGATGCAGACGGTGTTTTTAAGCTCGGCGCCGCAGGCCAGGACCGGCGGCAGCTTGTGCTTGAGAAACACCGGCACGGGCACATAGCCCCGCGAGCGGCGCATGAAGCGTGTGGCGCCCGCCGCGCGGCGCACGACGGAGTCGTCGCTGCGCAGATAGATGTCCCGGTTGTGAACCAGAAAAAAATCGGCGACGCCGGCCAGCCGCTCGAAAGCGTCGTCGTTGTCGATGGCGATCGGCTCTTCGCTCAGATTGCCGCTGGTCATGACGAGCGCCGGAAACCCGTGGCGCAGAATCAGGTAGTGCAGCGGCGTGTAGGGCAGCATCGCGCCCACGTAGCGGTTGCGGGGGGCCACCGCCTCCGCCAGCACAAAGGGCTGCCGCTTGGCCAGCAGCACGATGGGCCGCTCGATCGAAGCGAGCAGTTTTTCCTCCTCGGGCCCCGTCACGGCGTAAGAGCGGATCGTCGCCAGGTCGAAGGACATCACGGCAAAGGGCTTTTCCTCCCGCCGCTTGCGTTGCCGCAGTCGGTCCACGGCCTCGGGCTGCGTGGCATCGGCCGCCAGGTGGTACCCGCCCAGGCCTTTCACCGCCAGGATGAGCCCCTCGCGGATGAGCTCCGCCGCGCGGGCGACGGGGTCCGGCGCATCCACCCGGTTCCGGCGGCCGTCCCACAGGCCGATGTGCGGGCCGCACGCCGGGCAGGCATTGGGCTGGGCGTGAAAGCGCCGGTTGGCGGGGTCGTTGTACTCGGCTTGGCACCGCGCGCACATGGCGAAGTGCCGCATGCTGGTCTTGGGCCGGTCGTAGGGGATGTCGTCGATGATAGTGTAGCGCGGGCCGCAGTTCGTGCAGTTGATGAACGGGTAGCCGAAGCGGCGGTCGGCCGGGTCGAACATCTCGGCCAGGCAGTCGCCGCAGACGGCGACGTCCGGGGAGATCAGCGTGGTCATGGCCGCAGCGCCGCGGCTCCGGGCGATTTCGAAACCAGAGTAGCTGCGGATGATGTCCGGTTGGCTCTCGATCTCGACAATGTGCGCCAGCGGCGGGCTTTTTTCGGTGAGGTCGGATTCAAACGCACGCATCTGCTCAGGGGGTCCCTCGATGTGGATGATCACCCCGGCGGACGTGTTGGCCACCTCCCCTTTCAAGCCGTGGCGGACGGCCAACTGGTAGACAAACGGCCGGAACCCAACGCCCTGGACGATTCCGTTGACGAGCAGCCGCTTTGCCCCATAGGTCTGCGCCATGGACTACACGCCCGACGGGCCTCCATCGCCCTCGCGGCCGTCCATCAGGGCGGCGGCCTCTCTGAGAAGCGCCAGGGTTTCGAGGGCCCCCTGCTCGTCGATCTTCGAGATCGCGAAGCCGGCATGCACGATGACGTAGTCGCCCACCTGCGCATCTTCGATCAGCAGCAGGCTGGCTTCCCGTTTGACGCCGTCCACGTCGATGACGGCCATGTTGTTCTCAATCTTAGTGATTTTCGAAGGAATCGCGAGACACATGATCCGGGCCTTCCTTTTTGCGGTAATTTACGCCGAGACGGCCGAGTTCGTCCAGAACCATCCGTATGACCGCTTCCACCTGCGCCTGAACGGTCGGCGTCAGCACCAGACTGAGCGTCTGGATGTCCTCCGGCTCAACCCCGATAATAACGGTTTGAGGGACGTTGTCGAGGGCCTGGCAGAGGGTCAGCGCCTCCAGGAAGACTACCTGGTGCAGGGAGTTTTTGGCACGGATGCGCTCGGGTATGGCGTCCCCCTCCAGGCGGTAGAGATCGCCGGGCTTCCCCTTGTTGCGCAGGGTGTCCACAACGATGAGCTGCTTGGGTTTGGAAATCACGCCCAGCAGGTTGATGCCCAGCACGCCGCCGTCCACCACCTGCACGGTGTCCGGGAATTCGTAATCGCGCTGGATCTGTTCGATCACGCGGATGCCGAACCCGTCATCCGAGTAGAGGATCGAACCGATCCCGAGGATCATGACCTCCGGGGAGTAGATGTCGTCGAATGGATTTCGGTCCGGCTGCGCCAATCTGCAATGTCCTTTCATGGGGAAAACCGATGGGATCCGCCACGCGAAACGCCCCATACGCTGCGGTAGGTTGCCAAAGCTGCGGGAGAACTGTATCCCAACCGACGGCAGGCCGTCAATCCGGGTAAAAAAAATCCGGTCTCCCCCGGTATTCAGGGGGAGACCGGGCGCATCAGCGCGCTATTATAACGCCTTGATCTTGTAAACTTCGTTGGAATCCGGGTCGATGACGTGGACCGCGCAGGCGATGCACGGATCGAAGGAGTGCACCGTGCGCAGGACCTCGAGCGGCTTCTTGGGATCCGCAACCGGGGTCCCGATCAGCGCCTCCTCCACCGGGCCCATCTTGCCCTTGGCGCAGCGCGGGCCGAGGTTCCACGTAGAAGGCACCACGTACTGGTAGTTCTTGATCTTCTTGCCGTCTATCACGATCCAGTGCCCGAGGGACCCGCGGGGCACGTCGTTCAGGCCGACGCCCTGGGCCTTGTCCGGCATTTCCCAGGTCTCGTAGATCTTGGAATCGCCGGCCTTGAGGTTCTCCACGAGTTCCATGACCCAGCCCTGTACGGCCTCGCCGACGACCAGGGTCTCGATGCCTCGGGCGGCGGTGCGGCCGAGGGTCGAGAACAGGGCCGCGGCGGGCACGCCGAGGGTGCTCAGGACCTTGTCCACGGTGGCTTTGATTTCCGGCCTGCCGAGACCGTAAGCTACCAGGGTCCGGGCCAGCGGGCCGACCTCGCAGGACTCGCCGTCGTAGCGCGGGGCCTTCAGCCAGGAGTACTTGCCTTCCGTGGCATACTTCGGGTCTTCCTGCAGCGGCTTGGTCTCGCCGGTGTAAGGATGCCGGGGCTCTTTGCCCTCGTACCAAGAGCGGGCGACGTGCTCGGTGACCCGCGTCGGATCGGCCGACATGACGCCGGCGATGTTGCGTTTCATGATGACGCCGCGCGGCATGAAGAGGCTTTCCGGCTCCTTCTCGCTCAGCGGAAGATCGCCCCAGGCGAGGAAGTTGCTGGTTCCGCCGATGGCGCCCCAATCCTTGTAGAAGGAGGCCACCGCCAGCAGATCGGGAATGTAGACGTTCTTGATAAAGTCCTGGGTTTCCTTGGTGATGTACAGGAACTCCGCGATACGGTCCGCGGTCAGGTCGTTGGCGCAGGTGACTCCGCCGACCACCAGATGCTGCGGGTGCGGGTTCTTACCGCCGAAGATCGCGTGCATGCGGGCCGCCTTGGCCTGCAGCCTCAGCGCCTCTATGTAGTGGGCGGTGGCCATGAGGTTCGCCTCCGGCGGCAGCTTGTAGGCCGGGTGCCCCCAGTAGGCGTTGGAAAACGGCCCGAGCTGGCCGCTGTCAACGAAGGTCTGCAACCGCTGCTGCACGCTCTTGAAGTAGGCAACACCGCCCCACGGGGCGTTGGAGACGTTGTCGGACAGGGCCGCGGTCTTGGCCGGGTCGGCCTTCAGGGCGCTGACCACGTCCACCCAGTCCAAGGCGTGGAGGTGATAGAAATGGACGATGTGGTCATGCTGGTACTGCGCACCGTGCATGAGGTTGCGGATGATCCGCGCATTCTTCGGGATCTTCACGCCAACGGCGTTTTCGACTGCCCTCACCGAGGACAGAGCATGGATGTACGTTCAAACCCCGCAGGTGCGCTGCACGAAATGCTGGGCATCCCGCGGATCCCGCCCCTGGAGAATGAGCTCGATGCCCCGGAACATCGTTCCGGAACTCCAGGCGTTGACCACTTTGCCCCCGGACACCTCAACTTCTATCTTGAGATGGCCCTCGATTCGGGTTATCGGATCGATCGTGATTCTCTCAGCCATATGATCTCCTCCATCTTCGTTATGGATGTTCGTCTCGGTTACTGACCCCTGAACTACAGTTCCTGATAGAACGGGGTGAACTTGTCCCAGAAATCCGGTTGGCTGCAGCCAATGCAGGGATGGCCCGCCTGGACCGGCCAGCTGGTGCCGCCGTTGAACTTGACGATCGAGCAGTTGTTGTAGGTCTCGGGTCCGCGGCAGCCGACCTTGAAGAGGCAGTAGCCTTCAGCGGCCTCCTTGGAGCCGAACACTTCGACGAACTCCCCGCTTTCGAAATGACCCCGACGGGGGCAGTTGTCGTGGATGGTCTGGCCGTAGGCAAACAGGGGGCGTCCGATGTCATCCAGGGCGGGCAGCTTGCCGAGGAGGAGGTAGTTGACGATCGTGCCGACAAAGTTGATCGGGTTGGGCGGGCAACCAGCGATATTGACGGTTTTGATGCCGAGCGCCGCACCCACGCCCTTGTAACCGCCGGGGTTGGGTTTGGCCGCCTGGATATTGCCGTAGGACGAGCATTGCCCGATGCAGATGACGCCGGCCGCCTTGGAGCAGACCTCTTTGGCGGTCTGCAGGAAGGTCTTGCCGGCCACTTTGCCATAGCCGCCGTTGAACTTGGTGGCGATGGCGCCTTCGACGACGCAGATGAACTTGCCCTTGTATTTCTCGACCGCGTTGTGCAGCTGTTCCTCAGCCTGGTGCCCGGCGGCCGCCATGATGGTTTCCTGATACTCGACGTCCAGGACCTCGAGCACCAGTTGGTCGATCCAGGGATACATGGCCCGGATCGCGGCCTCGGTGCATCCCGTGCATTCGCCGAAATGCAGCCAGATGACCGGCGTACGCTGGGCTGGCGCGGCGAACACCTCGGCCACTTTCGGAATGAACGAGGAGGACAGACCCATGGTCGCTGTCAGAAACGTGCAGAACTTCATGAAGTCCCGTCTGGAGACCCCCTTGCCCTCCAGTTTTTCATAAAAAGCTCTTTCTTCTTTGTCCATTTACACCTCCTTGATGCGATTGTTGATGAGACTACACACCGCTGCCAATGTGCACGCAACTCCACGACCATGCCCGGAACCGAGAAGCTCCGGCAGGACGTCGAAACATCAAGACTGTAGATGCAGGAAAAGAAAGATCAGGCAGGAGGAGACCCTGCCTGAAGAAGTCAGGCTCACCCGTTCACTAATTTCTATTATTCCCGATTAGCGGGCAAGTCAATTGAAAAATCAGCCGATGCGGGCCGCGTTAGCCCTCGTCGTCGATGTCTGCAAACTCGTCGTCTTCAACCTTCAGGGTCGTGTCGAGCTTCTTGATCTCGTCGCCCTCCTCGAACTTCTCCTCGTCCAATCCCACGTCCAGCAGCTCGTCGATGTCCGGGGTTTCGGTCTCGTACTTGATGGCGGCTTGGGCCGCCTCATGCTCGCGCGTCAGGAATTCCATATCGTCGAAGACGAGCTCCTCGGCGGTCTTGCCCTTGGCGCCATACAGCTCGACGACCGTCTCGGCGATCTTTCCGGCGTACATGCCGGGCGGATAAAGGTTCTTCGTCCGCAAGGCGGCGATGAGGGCGTCCCGGCCGAGGGTCATAGCGGATTTGATGGATTTCTTGTCGTAGGTTTCTTCGCAGAGCAGCGACATCACCTCCTTGTCCAGCTCGGCAAATTCGCGGATGATCAAGCGCTTGTTGTCATCGTCACGGACGATTTCGTATTTCTGTCTCATGGTCGGCAATTTCCTTCCAGTTGATCGCAGTCGATTGAACGCCTAAATCTGACAATTTTTGTTTCCCTATACTGTTCGGTTTGACCTGTCAACAGGCAAAGTGTTCTAAGACAAGGCCGCGCAGATTCTGAGGAATCGCCCTTGCGCGCCTTAAAATTAAGGATGATTAGCTCCAGGTCAGATGTCATGCGTCAGGTTCGACAGCATGGTGAAGCCAGAGAATGGCAAAGAGAAGCTATCTTAAAAATGCATCTAACAGTCGATGGCGGCGTTGCACCCCTCTGAAAAATGCTCACAACCTGCCACGGTTGCAGCACTTTTTCATCGGCGTGCGCCTTGCCCTCGGCTGTAATCTGCTATTTTTGAGATGGCTTCGAGCAAAAATTCTTGACCTGTTACGCGGTTGAATGATACGTATATAGATTAATGTGGAGGGATGGCTGAGTGGTCGAAAGCGGCGGTCTTGAAAACCGTTTCCCGGCAACGGGACGTGGGTTCGAATCCTACTCCCTCCGCCAATCAACCAGACTTCCAGAACACGGAGAGATGGCCGAGTAGGTCGAAGGCGCTCGCCTGCTAAGCGAGTATACTCCGAAAGGGGTATCCCGGGTTCGAATCCCGGTCTCTCCGCCACACTTTCCCCGGCTGCATTTCGCATGCCTTAACAGGGTGCTGAAAAACGAGCATCCGGCCGTCCGGCAGAGCGCGTAGCGTATTGGAAAGCGCAGCATATTGGCTGATTAGCGACGTACCCCGCCCGCGGCGGGGATTTATCAGAAAGTAACTGGGTAGATCCTTCGGAATCGGCTACTGTTGAATCGGCAGCCGGAATGTGGAGACCGTATCGCCATTGGTGCTTTGTGCCCGTTGATTAGCGTGG
>JACRCN010000064.1 GCA_016219005.1 Deltaproteobacteria bacterium | reverse complement strand
GTTGGTGGCGATGCAGGGATTTGAACCCCGGACACTGCGGATATGAGCCGCATGCTCTGACCAACTGAGCTACATCGCCAGCACCGGCCATATAGCGACAAACCGGGGAACTTGTCAATCAAATTTCCTGCCTACGGAGTCGAGTCGGCCACCTCCACGCTGTATTCCTCCAAGCTGGCCGGTAGGTTGCTGAACACCGCCATGAACGGCACGGTCCGGCCGGGTTTGACGCCCACGTTCATGTTGTTGGCGCCGGTGCGGTTCATCAGGCGGGCGTTGATGGCGATCAGGTCCAGGGAGGACAGTTCCTGGTTCGACAGCATGTTGCCCGCGAAGACCGTGGCCGTCTTGAGCACGGCATTGCCCGCCGCGTAAAGCTTGACGGTAACCCGCATGCTGCTGCGGGGCTGGTTGTAGTTGTTCCGCACCTGTCCCTTGACCACACAGAGCATTCCGGCGGATGAATTGGTGATGAACTCCGCCGCTATGCCTTCCGGCACCAGGGCGAGCTTGAGCCTTCCGGCGCTGTCCTCGGGTTCGGACTTGAAAAGGTCGCTGATGAACGGGATATCGATGTCCATCTCGCTCAGGAACGGGATGTTGATGCCGAGGCTGCGCGGGAGGATCAGCGCCGCCATGACGAGCACCAATACTCCCAGTACCGCCAGCAGCGGTTTGCGGAACCCCGCACGCCGGGGTTCGACCGCCGTCGGCTTCTTCTTGGCGGCCGGTTCGGCGACAGGCTCGGCTTCCAAAACACTGGTCGCCCCGGGCGCGCCGACATTGGTAAACTCTTCCGTGGAGAAATTGTCGGTGGCCACCGCCGCCCGGGCCGCAGCCGCCACGGAGGCTTGGGCGGCCGCTGCAGCGGGCAGCCGATGGACCGGGGGCACAGCTGCCTCCGGTTCCAACTCGATTTCCAGGTCGGTGCTGTCCAGCCCCTCCGCCGGCACGACCTCCAGATCGAGTTCCTCGGTGGCCTTGTCCGGTTTTCCGGCGGAGGCGGGGCCATGGCCCTCATCCAGAAGCGTTTCGAGGTCCAGCATCAAATCCTCGCCGGATTCGGCGGCGGCCGGCATGTCCTCGATGACCAGGTCGACGTCTTCCAGCGACTCGTCTGTGGCCGCGGCGACGGGCTTGTCTTCATGCTCCAGCATGGCGGAGATATCAGAGAAGTCCAGCTCATCGGCCTCGGCCGACGCCTCAGCGGAGACCTCCACCTGGACGGGCCCGGTCTCCGGCTCGAGATCAAGGGGGAAGTCCAGGCCATCATCACGGACGGCGGAGTCGGGAGCCCCGGTCGCCTTGAGGTCCTCCGCAAACATGTTGAGATCAAGCGTGTCGGTCGCTTGCGCGACTTCGACCGGCGCGACGGCTTTCGGTTCCAAGTCCTGATCGAGCTCGATCCCCTCCGCGGCCGGAGGGGCGGTCCCCGCCGGCGGCGCCCCCAGATCGTCGAGCATGTTCTCGAGGTCGGAGATGTCGATCTCGTCGATGTCCAAGGATTTGGCACTTACGCCTGCGTCTTTGGGCAGGGTGGCGGGTTTGGTCTCCGCCATTTCCAGCTCTAAATCCAGTTCGTCCAGCAGAACGCTCGACGCGTCACCGGCCTGAACCGCCGCTTCGGGCGCAGGCTTCGGCTCGGCAACGGAGCCGGCGGCACCGCCGGTTTCGGCACGTTCGAGCGCCGGAGACTCGAGGTCGAGGTCCATCTCGATTTCGTTTTGCGGGGCATCATTTCCCGGGGCCGCCTCGGTCGTCTCCGCCGTCCCTTCCAGCATGGACAGGTCGATTTCAAGTTCGTCCAGGGACGGCAATGTGTCGCCTACGTCATCCGCCGCGGCCGGCATTAGATCCAGATCGAGTTCATCGCCGATTGCGCTCGCCTTTAATGCCTCTTTCGGCGGGGGTTCATCCGCCAGAAGGTCTTCCACGTCTAAAAGTTCCGGCTCTGCGCCGGCTGCTTCGCCGAAGGCCTCGTCCAGCTTAAAGTCGTCTTCCGACAACTCCACCGGCCCCGGGACGGTTTCGGTGGCCGACAGCGGATCGCTCAATATGAGGGGCTCCTCTGCATCGTCAGCCGGAGCCGGGGGGGCGTACGCCATGAAAACGTGGCGGCATTTGGAGCATCTGACCTTTGAACCCGTGGGTTTGATCAGGTGCTCGTCCACATGAAAACCCGATTCACAGCCTTCGCAGTGTACGATCATGGTTGAACTCCGCTGATTAAAGTTTGAGGTGGAAGATGCCGGGCAGGTGCCGATAGTCCTCGGCGTGGTCCAAACCGTATCCCACCAGAAATCCCTTTTCGACCCCGCGGCCGACGTAGGCCACAGGCACTTCCCGCTCCCGGCGTTCGGGTTTGTCGATCAACGCGCATACAGCGACACTGCGCGGTTGAAACGACCGCAGGTAGTCGAGCAGATAATCGATCGTCAGCCCCGTGTCGACGATGTCTTCGACCAGCAGGACGTCGCAGCCCTTGATGTCGACCCCGATCTCCTTGGCCAACCGGATCTGGCCGCAGGACGTGGCACGGCTGCCATAGCTGGCCGCCTGGATAAAGTCGATCTTCACCGGAATGGTAAGCTTCCGAACCAGATCGGAAAGGAAGATAAACGCTCCTTTCAAAACAGCGACCAGAACGAGGTCTCGGCCCTGATAATCGGAAGAAATCCGTTGTGCGAGGTCGCTCACCAGCAGATCGATTTCCTCCGCCGAGAGGACCGGAATCAATTCAGGCGTCATTCAGTCAGCAAAATCCTCTCACGGCCACTGGTGCAGGCCCTGGGCGGTTTAATCTTATATAGATAACTTTATCCCGAATCGCCATCAAAGTCAAATTCCGGAGCGGCGGTGGGAATGCGAAAAGGCATGAATACCCGAAGGTTGGAAAGTGTGTGGGCTCAGCCGACTCCCTAAATGCCGGTCTCGGCGAGATCCTCGACCAGTTTTTTCTGTTCGTGGGTGAGGTGCTTGGGAATCTGGATGTGAACGCGGACGAAGAGGTCCCCCTTCTTGCCGCCCTTCATGGAGGGCAGCCCGTGCCCGGTCAGCCGCATCCTGGTCCCGTTCTTGGTGCCGGGCGGGATTTTGAGGCTGTACTGCTTGTCATCGAGGGTTGGCACGGAGATGGTCGTCCCCAGCAGGGCCTCCGTGAGTTTGATCTCCCGGTGGGTGGTGAGATCCTGGTCCTCGATGCTGAACACCGGGTCCTCGATCAAGACGACCTGGATGTAGAGGTCACCCCGCGGCCCGCCGAAAGGCCCCGGGTTGCCCTTTCCGGCCAGACGCAGCTTTTTGCCGGTGGTCATGCCCTTGGGGATCTTCACGGTGACCCGCTCCGGGCCCCCCTGGTGCTGCATCGTGAGCTCCTTGGTGGTCCCGAACGCGGATTCGCGCAGCGTGAGCGGCAGCTCGTAGATCAGGTCATCCCCTTTGATCTGCTGCGGGTGTGCCCGGGGCCCGAACGGGGAGCCCGCGCCGTAAGTGCGCCGGCCGCCGCCCGCCTGAGCGCCGCCGAAAGACGCGCCCCCCCCGAAGCCGAACTCCCTCAGGATATCGTTGATGTTGAAGCCCCGGAAAATGTCCTCCTGCGAGAAGCGCTGCTGGAACCCCTCGGAGCCGAAGGTGTCGTATTCGCGGCGTTTCTCCTTGTCGCTCAACACGGCGTAGGCTTCGCTGATTCTCTTGAATCTCTCTTCGGCCGCCTTGTCGCCTTTGGCGTGGTCGGGGTGATATTTCATGGCCAGCTTGCGGTAAGCCTTCTTGACTTCCTCATCGGTGGCCTCGCGCCCCACGCCCAGCGTCTTGTAGTAATCTTCTGCCATGCGACAGACTCCTGAAGTATCGAATATTTTAATTGATACAATAAGTTGATCGCACTCGACTGTCAAGCATTCAAAGCCGGCCGCACTGAAGCGCTTCGCCTCTCGCGGGAAGAAAAAAGAAAAGCCTTCCCTGCGTGCAACGCGCTATGCGCGGCGCGCTTTCAGTGCCACCATCAGAACCGACAGGGCGGCGGGCGTCATCCCATCGATGCGGGCCGCCTGTCCCAGCGAGGCCGGCCGGACCGCGCCGAGCTTTTGCTTCAGTTCGTTCGAAAGCCCGTGCACCAGGCTGAAATCGAAATTCTCTGGCAGCCGGACTTTTTCCAGGTTCTTGAAGCGCTCGATCTCCCGCAACTGGATTTGGACGTAGCCTTCATACTTGACTTCGATCTCAACCTGGCGCGCGACGGCCGGGACGATCGGATCGGGGCTCGGCGCCAGGCTCCCGACGGCGTGGTAGCCGAGCTCGACGCGTTTGACCAGCTGGTCGAGATGCGCGCCCTGCTGCAGGGGCGCCGAGCCGCGACTCTCGAGATAGGCGTTCACTCCCGGGCCCGGCCGGATGACGGTGTCCCGGATGCGCCGGATCTCGCGGGCGATGTGCTCGCGCCGGTCCCGGAGCTCCCGCACCGCCTCCGCGCCGATCAGGCCGAGCGCATGGCCGGTTTCCATCAGGCGCAAGTCGGCGTTGTCCTCGCGCAGCATCAGCCGGTACTCGGCCCGAGAGGTGAACATGCGGTAGGGCTCGCGGGTCCCGCGGGTCACCAGGTCGTCGACCATGACGGCCATGTAGGCCTGGGAGCGGTCCAGGAGGAAAGCCGGCCGCTGCTGCACCTGGCAGGCGGCGTTGATTCCCGCCCACAGGCCCTGAGCGGCCGCCTCCTCGTAGCCCGACGTACCGTTGATCTGACCGGCCAGGAACAGTCCGCCAAGCCGCTTGGTCTCGAGGGTGTTCTTGAGCTGGATCGGGTTGACATAGTCGTACTCGATCGCATAGGCCGGGCGCATGATCTCGGCGCACTCCAGGCCGTCGATGGAGCGCACCAGCTCGACCTGCACCTCCAGCGGCAGGCTGTTGCCCAAGCCGCTGGGATAAACTTCCTCGGTGTCGATGCCCTCCGGCTCGAGGATGATCTGGTGCCGGTCCTTTTCGGGGAACTTCACGATCTTGTCCTCGAAGGACGGGCAGTAGCGGGCCGAGGTCCCCTTGATGACGCCGCCGTACAACGCGGAGCGATGCAGGTTGCGGCGCAGGATCGCGTGGGTGCGCTCCCGGGTGTGGCCGATGAAGCTTGACAGCTGCGGCAGCCGCGGCCCGCTCGTAAACAGGGAAAACGGGGACGGACGCTCATCGCCGGCCTGCTCGGCAAAGCGCGAAAAATCGATGCTGCAGCGCCGCAGCCGCGGCGGCGTGCCCGTCTTCATCCGCCCGAGCTCGAACCCGAGCTCTTTCAGGTGGGCCGGCAGGCCGTAGGCGGCAAACTCGCCGGCCCGCCCCGCCCGGATCGAACAATGGCCGATATGCACCAGCCCGCTCAGGAACGTGCCCGTCGCCAACACGACGGTCCGGGCCGGGTAGCCGAACCCGGTGTGGTCCTCGGCGCCGACCACCCGCCCGTCCTCCACCACCAGCCGCTCCACCAGCGCCTGCTTGAGGTCGAGCCCGGGCTGGGCCTCGACCCGGGCCTTCATGGCCATGTGGTATCGCTGCTTGTCGTTCTGGGTCCGGGAGGAGTGCACCGCCGGGCCCTTCTTGGTGTTCAGGGTGCGGTACTGGATGGCGGTGCGGTCGGTGATCTTCGCCATCTCGCCGCCAAGGGCGTCGATCTCCTTGACCAGCTGCCCCTTAGCCATGCCGCCGATCGAGGGGCTGCACGGCATGGCCGCAAGTTTGTCGAGATCGATCGCCAGCAGCAGCACGCGGCAGCCCATGCGGGCCGCGGCCAGCGCGGCCTCGCAGCCGGCGTGACCGGCGCCGACGACGAGCACGTCGCAGGTTTTGGGGATGAAGGCCATGGGGCCTGCCTGTTACAGCCGTTTGCGAGGTCTGATCAAAGTGTGGTAAAGATGCGACACTCGGTTGCGCTGGGACGACGCGCCGATCCGATCGAGTCAATTCACCGAAACCCATGATGTCAAAACACGTTCATCCCCGGGCACACTCAACCGGGCCGGATTATACCGGGCCCGGTTGAGTGGGTCAAGCCGCCATGCAGAACCGCTATTACGACTACAACACCTACCTGCGCGGGCTTTTCGGCTGCCGCGTTCAAAAGATCACGGTGGACGCAGGCCTCACCTGCCCGAACCGGGACGGGTCCGTTTCCACGGGCGGGTGCATTTACTGCAATGCCCGGGGGTCGGGGACCGGCGCCCACGCCCGCGGGCTTTCGATCACCGAGCAGTTGACCACCGGCAAAAAAGCGCTGGCCCGCCGCTACCGCGCCGAAAAGTTCATTGCCTATTTCCAGGCGTTCTCCAACACGTACGCGCCCGTCGAAAGGCTCAAGGCCCTCTACGAGGAGGCCCTTGCCGTGGCAGACGTGGTGGGACTGGCCATCGGAACCCGCCCGGACTGCGTGCCGGCGCCGGTGCTGGATCTGCTCGAGGGCTACGCCCGCGACCGGCTGATCTGGATCGAGTACGGCCTGCAGTCCGCCCGCGACGCCACCCTGGCCCGCATCAACCGCGGCCACGACGCCGCCTGCTTTTTCAGGGCGGTGGCGGCCACCCGGAACCGCGGGGTCAGAATCTGCGCGCATGTCATCCTGGGCCTGCCCGGCGAGAGCCGCGCGGACATGCATTTCACCGCCCGGCGCCTTTCCGCAGCCGGGATCGACGGCGTCAAGCTGCACGCCCTCTACGTGGTGAAGGGCACCCGGCTGGAGGCGCTCCACCAGGCCGGGGAATTCCGCTGCCTCGGGCAGCAGGAGTATGCGGAGCTTGCCTGCGACTTCCTCGAACGCCTCCCCCCCGCCGTCGTCGTGCAGCGCCTCACCGGCGACCCTCACCCGGGGGAGTGGGCGGCGCCGGCCTGGTGCCGCGACAAGGCCGGAACGCTGAACATGATCCGGGCCGAACTGGAGCGGCGGGATTCCTGGCAGGGAAAGCGGGTCGGCCCGGAATAGCCGCCGCACCTTCTCGGTTTTCTTGAAATTCCGCGAACACACCTCTATAGTGGTCAGAAAATAGAAAGTACGGACGCTTTTTCCTGGAGATTTTCAATGACCGCCCCATTCCCGCTGATCGCCAGCCGCGAAGACTTCGACCTGTCCTTCAAGGTGTTTCACGAGCTAATGGCGCGCAAGGTGACCGACATCCTGCTGGTCAGCAGCCCCTACGAGGCCTTTATCATGGAGGAGGAGGGCCGGCTCGCCGAGCGTATCATCCACGAGTACCGCGGCCTCAACCTCTCCCGGCCGCCGATGCTCACCTGGGTGTCTACATCCGCCGAGGCGCTCGACGCCCTGCGGCGCAAGAAGTTCGACCTCGTGATCACCATGCCGCTGGTGGACGACACGGACGCCTACGTGCTGGGCCGCACGATCAAGGACAACTTCCCGGAGCTGCCGGTATTCCTCCTGGTGCACAAGACGGGGCAGCACGTACTCGACCACAAAGCCTTCGACCGCCAGTCCATTGACCGCGTCTACGTGTGGCAGGGCAATTCCGACCTTCTGCTGGCCCTCATCAAGAACCTCGAGGACCGCATGAACGTGGCCTACGACACCGAACGGGCCAAGGTGCGGGTCATCATCGTGGTGGAGGACTCGCCCGTCCACTACTCGGCGCTCCTGCCCATTCTCTACAAGGTGATCGTCACCCAGACCCAGGCCGCCATGGAGGAGTCGGTCAACGACGAGCACCGCATCTTCCGTATGCGCGCCCGGCCGAAGGTCCTGGTGGCGGAATCCTACGAAGAGGCCATGGAACTCTACCGGCGCTACCAGCCTTATCTCCTGGGCGTGCTCTGCGACGTGCGCTTCCCGCGCAACGGCGTGGCGGACGAAAAAGCGGGCTTTTCCCTGCTCGAGACAATCCGCTCGGAGAACCCGGACCTGCCGCTGCTCAACCTGAGTTCGGAGGAAGCCAACCGCGAAAGGGCTCGCCACATCCCGGCGGTCTTCGTCAACAAGAATTCTCCGACCCTGAACGCCGAGATCCATGACTTCTTCATGCAGTACCTCGGCTTCGGAGACTTCGTCTTCCGCCACCCGGACGACGGCCGCGAAATCGCCCGCGCCTCGAACCTGCGCGCCATGGAAAAATTGCTGCCCACCCTCCCGGACGAGTGTGTGGAGCACCACGCCCGGCGCAACCACTTCTCCAGCTGGTTCATGGCCCGCTCCGAGGTCATGCTGGCCTCGAAACTGAAGCCGTTGAAGGTCAGCGACTTCCCGAGCACCGAGGCCCTGAAAGCCCACCTGGTGCAATGCATCGCCGAGCGCCGCATGGGACGGCAGAAGGGCATCATCACCGAAATGACCACGGGCGGTTTCGACCCGGACGCGGATTTCATCAAAATCGGCCGCGGCTCCCTGGGCGGGAAGGCCCGGGGCCTGGCATTCATTTCAACCCTGCTCAAGCAGCACCCGGAGATTCAAGCCCGGTACAAGGACGTGGACATCCGCATCCCCAAAACCGTCGCCGTCTCCACGGAAGGCTTCGACGCCTTCATCGGCGAAAACCGCCTTGCCGAATTCGCCACGCGCGAGGCCGGCGACGCAGAGATCGCCGACGCCTGCATGGCCGCCCGCTTCCCGGACTGGCTCACCCAGAGCCTGTCGGTCTTCATGGAGCACACGGCCTGCCCGCTGGCCGTGCGCTCGTCGAGCCTGCTCGAGGATGCTCAGTTCCAGCCGTTTGCCGGGATCTACCGCACGATCATGCTCCCCAACAACCACCCCGACCCCGCCGTGCGCCTGGCGCGGCTGATCACCGCCGTCAAGCTGGTCTATGCCTCGACCTATTTCGAAAGCCCCAAAGCCTTCGCCCGGAGCACCTACCACCGCATCGAGGAGGAAAAAATGGCGGTGGTCATCCAGCACCTGACCGGCGCGGCCTGCGGCGACTACTTCTACCCAACCCTGGCGGGGGTGGTTCAGTCCTATAACTTCTACCCGATCGGCTACATGAAGCCGGAGGACGGCATCGCTCACATCGCGCTCGGCCTCGGCAAAACCGTGGTGGGGGGCGGTGCCTCGCTGCGCTTCTCGCCGAAGTACCCCCAGTTTCTGCCCCAGTTCTCCACCGTGGACGACATCCTGAAGAACGCCCAACGCTTCCTCTATGCGCTGAAGCTGACCGATTTCCCGGAAAACTTGAGCATCGGCGAAGACCCCACGCTGGCGCGGCTGGCCGTCGACGACTTCCACGACAACGCATGCGTGCAGGCGATCTCGAGCACCTACTACCCCCAGGAGCACCGCATCCGCGACGGAGCCCAGAGCGGCGGCTTCCCGGTCGTCACCTTCGCCAACATACTTAAATACCAGGCATTTCCGCTGCCCGAGATCCTTGCAGACATCCTGGAGATCGGCCGCAGGGGCATGGGGTGCCCGGTGGAGATCGAGTTCGCGGTCAACCTGGAAGCCGGACGGAAACCCTATCTCGACCTGCTGCAGATCCGCCCGATGGCCGTGGCCCGGCAGAAGCTGGAGATCAAGATCTTGTCGGAGGACATCAAACGGGCCTTCTGCTACTCCACGATGGCCCTGGGCAACGGGGAGGTCAACGACATCGCGGACATCGTCTTCGTCAGCCCGGACACCTTCAATGCGGCGCGCACGATCGACATTGCAGCGGAGGTGGGGCGAATCAACAAGCTACTCGAGGCTCAGAAGCGCAGGTACCTGCTAATCGGTCCCGGCCGCTGGGGCTCGGCCGACCGCTGGCTCGGCATCCCGGTGAAGTGGACCGACATTTCCGGGGTCAAAGCCATGGTGGAGACAACCACCGAGGCCCTCCGAGCCGACCCGTCCCAGGGATCGCACTTCTTTCACAACATCACGTCCCTGGACATCAGCTACCTGACCACCGCGGGCAACGGGACGGATTTCATCGACTGGGACTGGCTGCTGGCGCAACGCACGGAAACAGCCACCACCTATCTCAGGCACATCCGGCTGGCCAAGCCGCTCACCATCAAGATCGACGGGAAGCGATCCCAGGCAGTGATTGTGGCGTAAAAAGGCTTCTACTTCGGATTTTTCTTCAGGTACCTCTGCGCGTCTTCGTCCCCCAGGTCGGCGGCTCGGCGGAAATCCTCCCGGGCCTTTTCCCGGTCGCCGGACAGCAGGATCACCCTGGCCCTGCCGTAATAATAAAGCCCGTTTTGAGGCTCCATGGCAATGGCCCGGTTGATGCTCTCGATCCCCTGGGGGTAAAGGCCGAGCTGGCCGTAGGAGACGCCCCGCGAGAACCAGGCGCCGCCGTGGTTGGGGTCCAACGCGATGGCCTTCGTAAAATAGCCGACGGCCGCTTTATTGTTGCCATAGGTGGCAACGAGGGCACCCTTGCGGAACCAGGTCTCGGCATCCCTCGACTCCGGACCGGCTGCGGCTTTCTGGGATTTGACCGCGGTATTGCCGGCCGCCATGGCCGGCAGCGCCGGCAGCGCCAGGAAGGCGATGCTTAAAAAGCAGATCATGCACCTTGCGAAAACGATTTGCCGTGGCATCATAGATGTCCCCTTTTGCTAATCGAGATAGGATAATTCTATTACACTATCGGCTAAAAAGCAAAAAAACTAAAGCAACCCGCCGCGCCACCCGGACGTGGCAGCCGAAAGCCGGGCTTGCCTGGCACGCCGGTCCTGTCGCGCGCTCCGGTCTGGAATTTTTCCCGGATCGGGTATATAGATATTAAGGATGAAGCGCTTCAACGCCGACCGCATCCCGTTGCATGACCTATCGCTCGGCCGGATGAGGCGCAATCCGCAAAGAAACTGATGGGGTGACATGGCCGGAGAAAAAGACATTGTCCTGATCCATTTCGAAGACAAGCCGCTCGCCTTTGCACGGATCGAAGGGATCGAACCCGACCATAAGCCCAACTGGTACCACGTCCGGCTGCTGCTGCTGCAGATGCCCGTGCAGGTCGTCACGTGGATCCTGAGGGATGCGTATATCGACGGCGCTGAGTTCACCATGAACGGCAAGCGAATGCGCCTGGAAAAGGTACAGGTGCCGGAGGAGACCGCAGCCCCCGCAACACTGCCGGAACCCAAAGCGCCGGCCAGGGACCCCGCCGGCGCCAAGGTGATCTCCCTTGCCGACCTCAAGAAGCGATAGCCGGATGCGAACATTATCAGCGTGAAAAAAATCGTCCTCTCCGCCTCGCGGCGCACCGACATCCCCGCCTTTTACATGCCGTGGTTCATGGAGGGAATCGCCCGGGGCGAATTCGAGGTGGTCAACCCCCACAACCGAAAAGTCACCCGGGTCCCGGCCACGACTCCGCCCGTGCACACCATCGTATTCTGGTCGAAGAACTTCGGCCCGTTCATCGACGGCGGTTTCGGCCCGCGGTTGCAGAAAATGGGCTACCACCTGTTCTTCCAGTTCACCATCACCTCGGAAGACCGTGTGCTCGAGCCCCGGGTGCCCCCGCTCGCGCCGCGGATAGAGCAGCTTCGGCATCTCTGCGGAACCTATGGGCCGCGCGCCGTCAACTGGCGTTTCGACCCGGTCTGCCTCTTCCGCCGCAACGGCGCGCAGATCCGGGACAACCTCGGCGACCTCACGCGCATTGCGGCCGCCGCCGCCGCCGCGGGCATCCGTCGCTGCACCGCCAGCGTCATGGACCATTACCCGAAAATCGGCCGGAGGACGTCAAGCCTGGCGGATTTTGCATTCGTGGAAGTTGCGCTCGAAGAACAGGCCGGGGTCCTGCTGCGCATGGAAGCGTTGCTGGCCGCCCGCGGTATCCGGCTGTTCGCCTGCTGCGAAAAGGAACTACTCGCCGCGCTGCCCGCCGGATCGACCGTCCAGGCCGGGGCCTGCATCCCGAACGGCCTGCTGATGGAACTCTTCGGCGGCGAGCTTTCGCTCCGGCGCGACACCGGGCAGCGCGTCCGAGCCGGGTGCGAATGCCGGGTGGCGGTGGACATCGGCTCCTATCACCTCCACCCGTGCGGACACGGCTGTCTCTATTGCTATGCGAACCGATGAACGGCGCCGGATCACGGCCTCAGGCGCGTTTTTTTTCAACACCCTGATAGAACCATGAGTCTTGAACCAGGAACCGTCTTCCGACCATGAACATCGGCCCCCTGCATTTGGAGAACCCCGTCATGCTGGCACCGCTCGCCGGCATCACCAACCTGCCCTTCCGGCTGCTGGCGAAGGAGGCCGGGTGCGGGTTGGTCTGCTCGGAGATGGTGAGCGCGGACGGCCTGGTCCACGGCTCCCCCAACGCTGTCGACCTGCTGCGGAGCCTGCCGGCGGAAAAACCCCTCGCGGTCCAGCTCTTCGGTTCCGACCCGGCCGTGATGGCGGAGGCGGCGGCCATCGTGGAGGGCTCCGGCGCGAACCTGCTGGACATCAACTTCGGCTGCGCGGTCCAGAAAGTGATCAAGACGGGTTCGGGGGCGGCCCTGATGCGGACACCGCAGCGCGCCGAAGCGCTGCTGCGGGCCGTGCGACACGCGGTGCGCATTCCGCTCACGATCAAGATCCGAAGCGGCTGGGACGGTTCCGGCCGGCAGGCCCTCGCCCTCGGCGAGATCGCCGAGGCCTGCGGGGTCAACGCCGTCACGGTTCACCCGCGCACAGCCTCCCAGAAGTTCAGCGGCCGCGCGGACTGGGAGGTCATTGCCGCCCTGAAGCGGCATCTTTCCATTCCCGTCATCGGCAACGGCGACATTGCCTGCGCCGACGACGCCGTGCGGATGCTCTCCCAAACCGGCTGCGACGCGGTCATGGTCGGCCGCCAGGCAATCGGCTACCCGCGCATCTTCACCGAGATCGGGCTGCGCCTGCACGGGAAAGCCGTTCCAGCCGACACCATCGCCAACCGCCTCAAGGTCCTGCGGCGCTATACCCAACTGACCGTGGAGTGCTTCGGGCGGAAAACCGCTACCCGGTTGATACGGCGCCGCCTGGGCTGGTTTGTAAAAGGGATGCGAAACGGCGCCGTGCTGCGAAGCGCGGCAGGTCAAATCACATGCATGGATCAGGCGTATGAATTGATAGAGGCCTTCGGGCGGGAGAACTGAAATACCTATTTTTTGACCTGCACCGTACCGCCCTCTTTGAGGCGTTCCCCCCCGCCGAACGCGGCTTCTGCGCGGTCCTCCAAGACGGTGGTGAGCGTCGCTTCACCGATCTTGTCGCCGACCGATAGGAAGCGCTGGCCGTCCTTGCTGGTGAAGGCGGGGCCGGTGCCGAAGACCTCGAGCGTTCTGCCGACGGTGAGCCCCGCCCTGCTCCCGGCGGAAAGCGTGATGCGGCCGCGCTCGGCGGCGACCACAAAACCCCGCCAGGGGAGGCTGTGCATCGCGCTGCAGGCCAGTTTGCTGCCATTGCGGAACAGCGTGGTGACGGCCGAGGTCAGGTCGGTGAACTGGATATTCTTGAACTGTTCGATTTCCTCGTATTTCAGGCTGTCGATCTCCGTCTCGGTGCGGGAGGTGTCGTCCAGGATCTTAGCCCCGGTCGCGGAATCGACGAGTTCGAGCCGCACGACCGTCTGGATGGAATAGCGGGTGTCCTTCCACAGCCAGAAGCCCTTGAGTTCGTCCTTGACCCGCACGTCGACCAGGGTCCCGATCAGAAAAAAGTTCACCCCGCGCTGGCGGCCTAAAACCGCCAGGGCGTAACCGTCGAGCAAGCCGGAAGGCAGCCGCGGGGGCGTTTTCACAACCTCCGCCGCCGCCTCGATCACGGCCTCACCGCAAACCTTTTTGAGAAACCCCGGCAGCGCCTGTCTGAAGTGGTCTGCGAAACCGGCCTGCACGGACGGCAGGGAGGATTCGACGCCGATCAGCGCGACCGTCTGCCGCAGATCGACCCTGCCCACCGGCAGGACCCAGTCGACCACGTCGCTGGAGGTTTCCGCGACCGCGTCGGCTGTTTTTTTCGCGGCCGAGCAGCCCGCCAAGACCCACAGCAGCAGAAACACCAGAACGAGCCCCGAGCCTTTGGTTTTCGATTCAGCGGCAGGTCGATCGGCTGACGGCATAGCGCACACCCTGTTTCACGATGTCATGGCCGGGCACCGCCGGGCCGCGGAATGGTTTCGGCAACACGCGCCGGTGAAAATAGAAAAAAAGGGGGCGATTGTCAAACCGGTCGCGCACCCGAGGCCGCCGGCGCCAAGCCCCGGCACGGTTGACAGGTGCCGCTCTTTCTGTTAGCGCACGGGAAAACGCCGTTCGCGACGGCCGTTTCAAAAGAGGAGACGCTGATGGCATCCATGGACGAACACATCCTCAAGGCCGCCAAGGAAATCGTGGTCAAGTTCATCGAGTGCGGCCGGCTTTCCCCGAGCGGGTTTGCCGAAACCTTCCAAAGCATCTACAAAACCGTCGACGAGACGGTGAAGACCCGCGTGCCGCCGCCGGACAAAGCGCACGAAACTACAGCTCCAGGCACGGGGCAAAAGGCGCCGGGTGGGAAGCGCTGACTTCCGTGAGATTCCGAACCGCGCCATGACCCACCGGATATGGCGCACACAACGGACGCTGATGCTCAGTGCGCTTCGGCCCAGTTGGCGCCGGTGGCCACGTTGACTTTGAGCGGCACCCTCAGGTCCCAGACCCCTTCCATGATCTCCGCCACCCGTCGGGCCACCGCACCCACCTCCTCCGGGGGCACCTCGAACACCAGTTCGTCATGAACCGTCAGCAGCATGGCCGCCCGGAACCGCTCCCGTGACAACGCCGCGTCGATCCGGATCATGGCCAACTTGATCAGGTCGGCCGCCGAGCCCTGGATGGGGGTGTTGACGGCGGTGCGCTCGGCGGCCTGACGCACCACCACGTTGGCGCTTGCGATGTCCGGCAACCGTCGCAGGCGGCCGAGCAGCGTGCTCGTCTGGCCGGTCTGCCGTGCCTCCGCGATGGTCTGGTCGAGGAACCGCTGCACTCCCGGGTAGCGCGCGAAATAATGGTCGATGTACACTTTGGCCATCTTCTGGCTGATCTCGAGCTGCCGCGCCAGCCCGAAAGCGCTCATTCCGTAGATGATCCCGAAGTTGATGGCCTTGGCCTGTCGCCGCAGCTCGGGAGTGACCCGCGACGGCTCGACTTGAAACACCTCGGAGGCCGTGCGGGTGTGTATGTCTTCCTCGTCCCGGAAGGCTCGAATGAGGACCTCGTCGGCGGAGCAGTGCGCCAGGATGCGCAGCTCGATCTGCGAGTAGTCGGCCGACAGCAGCACCCATCCGTCGCGGGGCACGAACGCCCGGCGGATCTCCAGCCCCTCCTCGGTGCGGATGGGTATGTTCTGCAGGTTCGGGTCGGAGCTGGACAGCCGACCCGTGGCGGTCACCGTCTGGTGGTACGAGGTGTGAATGCGGCCGGTCTGCGGATGGACCAGCCCGATCAGCGCGTCGGCATAGGTGGATTTCAATTTGGCCAGGGTGCGGTGCTGGAGCACCTGCGCCGGAAGCTCGTGCAGCTTCGCCAGGGTCATCAGCACGTCCACGTCGGTCGAATAGCCGGTGCGCTTTTTGGTCTTCTTCTGGACCGGCAGCTTGAGCTTTTCGAACAGGATGGAGCCGAGCTGCTGGCTCGAGTGGATGTTGAAGGGCTCGCCGGCCAGCCCGCAGATGGAGGATTCCAGAACCCCCAACTGGTGCGCGAAGTGCTTGGACAGCCCGTGCAGCCGGTCGACGTCCACGCTGACCCCCCGCATCTCCATGCGCTTGAGAACCGGGATGAGCGGCATCTCCACCGTGTGCATGAGCTCGGTCAGGCCGACCTCGCGCAACCGCTGCGCGAGCACCGCATGGGCCATGCGCGTGACGTCGGCGTCCTCGCAGGCATACGGGACCGCCTCCTCCAGGGGCACCTGCGCAAAAGTGGGCCGGTCCTTGCGCTTGCCGACCACCTCGTCGAAGGAAATGGTCTTGTGATCGAGAAAATCCAGGGCGATCTGGTCCAGGTTGTGGGCGCGCTTGGAAGGATCCAGCAGATAGGAGGCCAGCATGGTGTCGAACACGACACCGTCCAGCTCGACTCCGTGGCGCGCCAGCACGATCCAGTCGTACTTGATGTTCTGGCCGACCTTCGGCCGCGCCGGGTCTTCGAGCAGCGGCTTGAGCTGCTGCAGCACGTCGCCGCGGTCGAGCTGCCGGGGAGCCCCGAGGTAGAAGTGCCCGCAGGGGATGTAGAACGCCTCGTCGGGCTGGATGGCAAAGGACAGGCCGACCAGCTCCGCCCGCATGGGGTCCGGGGAGGTGGTTTCAGTGTCGATGGCAACCGTCCCGGCGGCCGTGAGGCGCGCGATGAGGTCCGCCAGCGCGGCCGCGTCGAGGATCGCCCGGTAGTCCTTCCGGCTCAGGTCCGCCCGCTGCGGCAGGGCCTGCTGGAGCTGTCGGAACTCCAGGGTCTTGAACAGCGCCGCCAGCTTCGGGGCATCGGGCGGTTTAACCTTGAGCGCCTCCAGGTCCGGCGCGACCGGTGCATCCGTGTGGATGGTCACCAGCCGGCGGCTTAAAAACGCCTGATCTTTGAACTGCAGCAGGTTCTCCTGCTGCTTCTTGCGGGCGATGGATTCGATGCGGGCATACAGATTCTCGAGGCTTCCGAAATCCCGGATGAGTTCGAGAGCCGTCTTGGGGCCGATACCCGGCACCCCCGGGACGTTGTCCGCGGTGTCGCCGGAGAGGCCCATCACATCCACCATCTGCGCCGGATCGACGCCCAGCTGCTCTTTGACGGAGGCAAGATCGGTGCTCGTCTCCTTCATAGGGTCCCAGATGCTCGTCCGCCCGGTGACCAGCTGCACGAAGTCCTTGTCGCCGGTCACCATCACGACCGCAAAATCTTCCTGCTCCAGACGCCGCGCCAGGGTTCCGATGAGGTCGTCGGCCTCGTAGCCGGCCATCTCGAAAATCGGCAGGCGGTAGCCGGCCGTGATCTCCTTGATGTAGGGGATCTGGAGGGCCATGTCCGCGGGCATCGGGGGGCGGTTCGCCTTGTAGCGCGGGAAGATGCTGTGGCGGAAGGTCGGGCCGCGGGCATCGAAAAACATGGCCGCGTATTCGGGGGTGCGCTCCGCCATGAGCTTGATCAGCATGCGGGTGAACCCGAAAACGGCGTTGGTCGGCAGCCCCTGGGAGTTGGTTAGGCCATGAATCGCATGATACGCGCGATGGATGTAGGCGGTGCCGTCGATGAGATAGACCGTGCGCTGTGGTTGCATGCCTCCACGACCTCGGGCGAGATGTCCCCCGCACGGGGGTCCGACTCCGGCAAAGCCGGTTGACACCCTGTTGGGGTTGCATTAGAATTTTTGTTCAGATCAAACGTCATGGGTGGCCCGAGTTTCGGCCACCGTCGTCTATACCACCCCCGCCGACGCACGGCAAGAAGGGAACCCGCATGGGAACAGGGCAGATCCTCACCGACGACCGCCGCATCCGCGAGGTGCTGATCCGCGCCCATACGATCGCGCTTCTGGGGCTGAGCCCGAAACCGGACCGCGATTCTTACCAAGTGGCGGCGTATCTCAAAGACCACGGCTACCGCATCATTCCCGTGCGGCCGGCGCAAGTCGAGATCCTGGGTGAAAAGGCCTATCCGTCGCTGGACGATCTGCCCGGCACGGTCGACATCATCGACGCGTTCCGCAGCCCGGAGCAAATCCTGGCCCACGCCCGCGAGGCCCTGCGTCTGAGGCCACTCGTCTTCTGGATGCAGGCGGGCATCGCGAACCCGGAGGCAGCCGGCCTGCTCACCGCGGCCGGCATCGATGTCGTCATGGACCGCTGCATCAAGCATGAACATGAAAGACTCTTCGGCAACGTCACCCTATAAACGCCGGCACCGCAGGCAGCGCGAGCCCGCCTGCCATTGCTGCCGCAAAACCTTCTCGTTCTGCTGGACGTGCCGCTGCGGGTTCAACATATGCCAGGACTGCATGCAGGACAACCTGTGGGGCATGTCCTGCAACGCCATCACGTGGGACTGCCCGGACTGCGGGGCCGGTAACGGCTTCGGGAACCAGTGACGGGCCGGCCATCCGAAGGAGCCATTGCATGACTCGGAAGGTAATTGCCATCGAAGAAAAGGACGGCCCGCTGCGGGCGATGCTGCAGAGCCTGATGCGCATGGTGCCGGATCGCGACCAGGACGACGTGAGCCTGCAGCGCCTGTTGGCGTTTCGCCTGCACCTCGACGGGGAGGCGGCGCTCAAAGAGTATCTCATGACCAAAATCAGAGCTGCGGTTCAGTGCGCCTACACCGGCAGGCTCTACGATTTTCTCCGCAACGACCTCACGGCCGGGCAATGTTGCGGCGAACATGCGGACGACCCCTCCACGGAAATACCGGGTGGCGTCTGAGGCCGCCGCGCAGGCGGGCCGAAGCCCAAAGCGGCAACCGGGCTTCCTAGGAAGCCGCTTCAACACATTTCAACGGAGCCCAAGCCACGATGCATTACGAAGGCAACATCATCCGACCGCCCAGCGAGGCCAACAGCATCCTGCTCCAAATTACCGTGGGATGCTCGCGCAACCAGTGCACTTTTTGCGGCACGTACCAGGGCGAGCGGTTTCGCATCAAGCCCGATGAGGTCATTCTGGAAGACATCCGCTTCGCCGCCGCCCACTGCCGCAGGCAGCGCCGCGTCTTTCTGTGCGACGGCGACGCCCTGATCGTACCCCAGGGGCGGCTGCTGCGCATCCTGGACGAGATCCGCAGCCACCTGCCCTGGGTGACGCGCGTCGGCACCTACGCAAATGCCAAGAGTCTCAGGCTGAAGAGTCCGGAGGATCTGAAAGAACTGCGTGCCCGCGGCCTGGGCATCCTCTACATGGGCCTCGAGTCCGGGGACGAGGTCACCCTCAAAGCGATCCGCAAGGGCGCGGGCCCGGAGGACATGATCGCCGCGGGGCGCAAGGCCCGGCAGGCCGGCTTCAAGCTGTCCATCACGGTCCTCCTGGGGATCGCAGGCCGGGAGCGGTCCCTCGTGCACGCACGTGAAACCGGGCGGGTGCTGTCCGCCATCGACCCGGACTACGTGGGTGCGCTCAGCCTGATGCTCATCCCCGGAACACCGCTTTACGAAGACCACCGAGCGGGGTGTTTCCCCCTGCTCGAGCCTGCGGAAATGCTGGCCGAACTGAAAACGATGATCGCCGAAACCTGCCTCTCCCAGGGGCTCTTTCATGCCAACCATGCCTCCAACTACTTGCCGATCGCAGCCCGGCTTCCGAAAGACAAGACCGCCGTGCTGGAGCTGATCGACCGGGCGCTGGCCGGCAACATCGCCTTGAAGCCGGAGTTTATGAGAAGGCTGTGAATGCGGAGCAAGGCACACGCTGGGATGAAACGCCTGAGACACTGCCGCTAACCCATTCATCGCAGCATCCGCCCTGTTTCATTAAAAGCGACCACATGCGCCACAAACCACCTGAAGGAGCATTATGGATTTAAAGCTTCTGCTGACCACGTTCGGATTGGTTTTCCTGGCCGAGCTGGGTGACAAGACTCAGATTGCAACCTTTTGCTTTTCGGCCGACTGCGATTCCCGGCTCTCGGTCTTCCTGGGCTCCGCCGGTGCCCTGGTGTTGAGCTCCCTCATCGCCGTGCTGCTCGGGGCCGGGCTGAGCCGCCTCATCTCGCCGGCCACCATCAAGATCTGCGCCGGCATCTTCTTCCTGGTCGTGGGCGCGTGGACCATTTACAGCGCCGTGCGGGCCTGAACCGGGTCGAGGCCGGCGTCATGCGCACGTGTCTGAAGATTCCGTTCATCGCTGCAATGGCCGTAGCCATGATGGCCGCGAGCGCCGTGGCGCAGCCCGTCTATACCGGCCCGCCGCTCGACTTCACGCCTCTGATCGAGGCGGCCCGCGTGCGCGGCCCGCTCGACTTCTGCGGGGAGCCGGTCCCCCTCCACGACCCGGACGTGCGCGAACGGATGGAACGGGAAATGCTCCTGGTGCTGTGGAACGCGCCCCAGGTGATCATGTGGATCAAACGCTCCGGCCAGTACCTGGCGCCGATCGAGGCCGCCCTGCGCAAACGCAACCTGCCGCAGGACCTGAAATACGTCGCCGTGGTGGAAAGCGCGCTCCGGCCCCACGCCGGCTCGCCCAAGGGCGCCATGGGGTTCTGGCAGTTCATCGAGCCCACCGGCCGCAAATACGGCCTCACGATCGACCCGGAAAAAGACGAGCGCCGCAACCTGCTGGCCGCCACCGATGCAGCGCTGGCATATCTGCGGGAGCTGCGGGAGATGTTCGGGTCCTGGACGCTCGCGGTCGCGGCCTTCAACATGGGCGAAAACGGGCTGCGCAAAGAGGTCGCCGCCCAGGCCAGCGGCGATTACTACCGCCTGTACCTGTCCCTGGAAACCCAGCGCTACCTGTTTCGGATCCTTGCAGCGAAGACCATCCTGTCCGACCCCGGCCGCTACGGGTTTCACCTGAGGCCCGACGACATCTACCCGGCACAGCCGTCCGAACACATCGCGCTGGACATCGCCCGGGAGACGCCGCTGCTCGCCGTCGCCCAGGCGGCCAACACCTCCGTCAAAATCATCAAGGACTTGAATCCGGAAATCCGCGGTTACCGTTTGGCCCCGGGGACGCACCGTATCCTGGTGCCTGCGGGTTCGGCCAGCGGGTTGATCGAACGCCTGGCGCAGCTGATGCCGCTGATGCCGCCTGCGAACGACAAGGGGGATGCGATCGTCTACGTGATCAAGGAGGCCGACACCCTCACAGCCATCGCCGAGCGCTTCAACGTGTCTGTAGCGGACATCGTGGGGTGGAACCGCCTGGAAGCGAAAAAGCCCATTCAGCCCGGCCAGCGGCTCGTGATCCACGTGAAGGCAGTGGGCAGCTCCGGCAAACCGGGGCCGTAAGGACGGTCCGGTTTTTCAGCCGGTTGATGCCGCGGACGGGCGTGGGCTGCCCGGGAGGGTGATCCGGCGCTTTTCAGCGTCGGAGTGCCTGCGGTAGAAAATGGCGGTATGCCCGATCAGCCCCGCCAGGCGGCTGTCGGTCTGCGCTTCGATCTCGGCGGCCATAGCCGCTTTCAGGCGCCGGTCCTTGCAATCGATGAACTTGAGCTTAATCAGCTCGTGCGCGGCGAGCGCCTCGTGAACGGAATCGAGCACGGCCGGTGTAACGCCCTTGTGCCCGACGAACACGACCGGATTGAGGCCATGCGCAAGGCCGCGCAGGTATTTCGCCTGGGAACCGGTGAGCGGTTGCATATCGAGAAAACCTTTGCTACGAATGGGGCTGCCGCTTGCCGGCGATGGGAGCGGCGTGCCGAGCCTTGAGCAGTGTTCCTGCGGAGCTTGAGGAGCGCTTCGCTTGAGGCCCATAAAGAACGATCGACTCCCGTGCCGCGCAGCGGCAGGTTGGTTTTACATTTTGACCGGATGTGTAACACGCTTTTCCCGGTTTTCCAACCATCCGCCAGAGGTTGAACCATGCAAAAGTCGAACCCCCTGCAAGAGACTGTTACTTTTCCGGTCCAGGCCTATCGCCGGCCGAAAGACATCCGCGCGCTGCGGATGGAAAACGTTTCCTTCGCCGGAAGCCCCCGCAAGCACCCCTATGCCCCGGACAAGATCGTGCTGGTGGCCGACCCTTACAGCGCCAACACCTTTTACTTCGAGTTCGAGAAATCCGACATCGCGTTCGCGGAGGAACTCCCGAGCATCGCGGACGTGGACGGCAACACCCTCACCATGATGCGGATCTGGGTGAAGAAGGGAAGCGTCGGCGTGCGCTGCACGCCCTTCATCGCGGGCGACACCCGGCTTACGTCGGAGTAAACGGCACCGTTCGGTGGGCTCATGGGTGAAATGGATGGCGCCGTTTCAGTGCCGACGGAATAGAAGCTGCTTGGCGCCCGGCGGGTGCTCTTTCTTGCATCTGTCCTCGTAAGCCATGGTGACGATGATCGGCTTCAGGGCCTGGATCACGGCTTGGGCACGCGAGGATCGACGGGGGCGGGATCAGAACTTGACGTCCAATTGGATCGCCACGTCCTCCAGCATGCTGCTTCGCCGGACAGGGTCATCACCCGGTTTCGCGTCCGTGGTGTAGGCGTGCGTGCCCCACAGGGAGAGACGCATCGAGTCGGACAACGTATAATGCAGCCCCATGGCGAAGTTGAGTGTCTGCCAGTCCGGTGACACCGCCGTGGGGTTCTGAAGCAGGTTTTCCTGGTTGTTGGCATGGGCGCCCATGAAAACGGCCATCTGGGTGGACGGCAGGACCATCCAGGACTCCAGGCCGATCTTCTGACGTTGATCGCGCTCGCGTCCCGAATGCTCACCGGCACTGTCGATCTTGGTCACCGACGGCGTAAATTTGAACCATTCCGCCGGAGACAGGATGGCGGCAAGGCGGAAACCGCTCTCTGATTCTTTCGAATCGGGCAGCATCGAGGATACGGCCGTTAAGCTGTCCGCGGACGGGTCGCTGTCCGAGAGGGTTTTCTGGAAAAAGCCGCTCAGGGCCAACTCCAGGGAGTCGTGCACCCGGACGCCCGCCTCCAGGGAGCTGAGCAAGCCGCCGGCCCCGAAGTCGGAGAACGCGAAGGAGGCCGAATCGCGCGCCAGGTCCTTCTCAAAACCCATAACGTCGTCCGGCTCCTCAACCGTCTCCAGACCTCGGATACGCTTGGAGAACATGAAACGCGATTTCCAGTAGCTCTCGTCGAGTTTGGAGATCGTGACCCCTTCGCTGCGCGCCGCATGCAGGAAGTGCCCGCCCGCGAGATACATCCCGACGTGATTGACCCGTTTTCGGTTTTGACCGAAGAAGATCAGATCCCCGGTCTTGAGTTCATCGCGGGCGACATTGTCCAGGTTTCCAAGCCGGCTTTGTTCGGAGGAACTGCGCGGCAGGCTGATCCCGAACACGTCGGAATACACTTTCTTGACCAGGGCCGAACAGTCGATCCCCGCGGGGCCTTCCCCCCCCAGGCGGTAGCTGATTCCAAAAAACTTGCTGATTTCATTTTCAAGGTTATCCGGCAGGGCTGGGGAAATCTCCGCCGTGATGGCCTGGGCCTTGGCGACTGTTTTCGCGGCGACGGCCGCTTTGGTTCCGGATTTGGGCTTAGCCTTGGAGGCGGTGGTCTTGCCCTTTAAAGGGGCCTGCGCCGGGGGCTTGGCCTTGGACAGCGCTTGCACCTTGGGTTTAGCCTTGGCCGGCGCCTTATTGACGACCGCGCAACCGGGCGGATTCGTTTCTGACGGCTGATTCGGGGCGGCGAATGCCGGCCCCGCAAGAAAAACCAATACAAAAAGGCACCCGGCCAGAAATAGCCCGCTGCCCCTGGACAACCCGGAAAGTTCCTCGAACACAAGTTCGTAAGGCGATGCGCGATGTGCGTCGATCAAAGTTTCTAACCTCGGTACTTGAACGTATCGTCCCGAACTGGCGCAGTTGCTGCCTTGCGCCTGGTGCCCTCCGAATAGCTCTCGGCGGAAATCCGCCGCCCGATGGGATGTAACCCTTGCCTCCCGCGCCTGCCGCACCTGGGAGCGTCACCTGCGTCCCACCATGTGGCATGCCCGAAGTTATATTTGTAGCCTGACGTTCGGGACGGTGTCAATCTTTTTTTGATCCCACCGGCGTTTCGCTGCCTATGATGCAAACCAGGTGCCAACAATGCATATAATTAGCGATCTATTAAATAATTCAAGCAGTTATTATTTCCAACGCAGTTCTTCGCGCGCGGGCCCGGCTTACGCACCGGTATTCCGGCAGACGGTTTTTCCGGCCGTCGCGGAATTTAATGCCGCCGGTCCGGATAGTTCACAAAACGGCAGGTTGCGGATGCCGCTGGAATCAGGACCACTGAAAACGCCTGACGCCCCCACAAAAAAGAGGCCGGCAAAACCGGCCCGGGATATGTCTGACTACCTATAATACATACCAGTGTGAGGAAATCAGATCAACACTAATGTTAAGTGACTGCAGGGCAATAGCCCGCTCTCCATAAAGAACAGCGCCTTACGATTCGATTCTTTATAGCTCCGGTATGCTATCAATAGTATTCGTTTTGATCTACCCGCTTAGGGTGGGGTATATCATAAGAAACTTCGTCTATCCGACCTTCTCCTATGGAGGATGATATCCGCAATTTTCCAGTAAGCCGTTTGCTTGCGATTACCTGAAGGATACTGCCAAAAATTCAAATAATCCCCACGATTCTATCAATCGCCGATATACACCTTCAACTATGAAACGTGCTTGTGCTTGGGTGTATTCCTGAAAAGATTACCCCTGAGGATCACGCCAGAGTTCCAATATGGTCAAATCGTCGTTCATCACAGCGTCGCCGCGCCAAGAATCGATTTTTTCCAATAAACCTTGTGCCCAGGGGGGACCGGTAGCAAGTTTGAGATAGTCCGTTAAACGGTCATTACCGAACAACTCACTTTTTTCATTTTCTGCCTCAGTGATTCCGTCCGTTACCAAGAGAATCGCTTCTCCGGGTGATAAAACAAATTCCGCCTTTTCGTACTCAGCCCCGAATTCAATACCTATCGGAATCCCGGGGATGTTGGAAAGCTCCTGAAATCCATTATTCATAACCCACAATGGATATTGATGCCCGGCCCGTGCGATATGCACTTTTCCTGTTCTGGGCCAATATCTACTCATGACCATGGTGGCGAAAAAACCCTCTTCTGACATGAGTTCATGCATCTCTTTGTTTACATTGGCCACTAGTTTGTGAACCTCGTTTTGAAGAGGCGCTATGCTACGGATTTTGGCTGAAAGTGCTGCCATCATCAGTGCTGCAGGTAGCCCCTTTCCAGCGACGTCAGCAACATATAACAGCCAGCTCGCGTCGGGCATTGGTATCACATCATATAAATCCCCCCCAACAGAGAGGGCCGGCTCTGAAAAACCCCAAACATGACTCCCTTCTCCTATCTCTGGTATTTTTGGCCAAAATAGCTTCTGGATCTTTGCCGCAGCACTTAGTTCAGCTCGAAATCTCTCCTGCTCTATCCGATGTTCCAGCAGCCTCGACCGGACTATGGCTACGGCTGCCAGATCGGCGAAGCTTTCCAGAATCGCGAGGTCTTCCTTGTCGAAGAAAGGCTTGTTCATCGAGTTGAGAACGCTGAGTACACCCAGGAGTTCTTCCCGGTAGACAAGTGGGACGCAGATTAATGTTCTGGTAGTTAAACCCCGCTGCTTGTCTGCCTGTTTGGAAAACCTGGGTTCACTTTGCGCATCCTCGACTATGACGGCCTTGCGGTTTTGAGCAACCCAACCGGATATTCCTTCACCTATCCTCAGCTTTACCGAACCCTTATAAAGTTCAGCTGCTTTGTCTCCAAATCGATCGTCACTGATCGAGATGACTTCCAGGAAGTGGCTCTCTGAATTATAGAGCCATAGCAGGGAGGCTTCTGCAGCCGTCACCTCCTTGGCAAGATCCATGAGCCGCGGGAAAAGGTCGTCCAGGGATTCTATTTCCGCCAGTGAGCGGTTAGCTTCGGTGAGCTTCCTGAGACGGCTTGAAACCGGATCGATATAGTGCTGGCATTCGTCGTGGTTCATCACGAAATCCTATAGCGACGCAGACCCCATTTATTGCCCTATGCTCTCGCAATAGGAGCAATTTGACGGAGGTTCGTGATGTCGCGTAATGGAGGCGCGCCAAATAACCGGCTGTATTCTCGGCTGAATTGGGAAGGGCTCTCGTAGCCCACGTTAAATGCCGCAGTAGCTGCATCCGTGTTCTCGGTAAGCATCAAACGCCGCGCTTCGTTCAAACGCAGCCATTTTTGGTACTGCAGCGGGCTCATGGCCGTCAACGTTCGGAAATGATGGTGGAAGGTCGATGGACTCATATTGACCTGGGAGGCGAGGTCATCGATACGCAAAGGCCGTGTGAAGTTGCTTTTCAACCAATCGATCGCCCGCGCTACCTGTTGACTCTGGCTTCCTGCCGACGCTATTTGGCGCAGACGCGTGCCCTGATCGCCAACAAGTAAGCGGTAAAGAATTTCCCGCTGGATGATCGGCGCAAGAATGGGGATATCCTTCGGTTCAGCCAGCAAGTCGATCAACCTTTGAAAGGCACTGAGCAGCGGCAACGTAACCTCGCCGGTCGCCATTCCACGGCTTGATTGCTGCGCATGCGGCGGGGGAAGATGGCTGTCCACCATCAGCTGTGAAATCTCACGTCGATCAAGTTTCAACAAAAGACTCAGGCAAGGCTTCTCCCGACTCGCTTTGGTGACCTGTACAACCGTGGGCAAGTCCACGGACGTGATCAAAAAATGGCGCACGTCATACACATACGTATCGCCTCCGAGCAGCACCCGTTTGGCCCCTTGTGCGACCAGGCAGATGCTCGGTTCGTACATATGGCTAATTGGCTCTGTAGGAGCGTCCAGACGGGCAAGCGCCAGGGATGAAATCTCGGTTTCAAGCCGGCCGCACTCGGTAGTCCATCGGGCAATGCTCGTTGCCAAAGCTTCGAGTGCGCTTTCCATGCTGTTATTTTCAAGTGACTGATTAACGGCTTGCCTTCGCATAGGTAGCCCCCCTTTCCCAACAATCAGGTTCCAGAATCCCGGTACAGTCCGTTTATCTAATCCCGGACGATTAGGCAAGAAATAAGCAGAATTGGTCTACCTGTCATCATTTATCCTGATTTATAAGGTAACCATGAACCAAGCTAACACTTAAAATCGGTAGGCAAGAGTCTACCAAAACCAAAGGGGTTGTGAATATGAAACCCATCGAGTATCTGCGCCGCCACTGCAAACTCCGGCAGCCATCTCTCGCCCGACGCATCACCGTCTATTTTATCTTATTCGGTCTGGTGGTCTTTACAGCCACCGCGCTTCTGTACATCAGGTCCTCGGAAAAGCACTTCACCAGGGTCACCGCGCAGCTGATCCGAAACCAGGTCATGCAGATCGAGGGAATCTCCAAGCCGGATTTCATCTGGCACAGCGTCGACGGCCCGCTTCCCGGGCTCACCGACCTCACCCGGACGCTCGCCAATTTTTCCGCCATCTTCTATTCGGTGTCCGATATCGCTCTCTACACCAGATCGACCGAAAACGGCCCATGGTATCTCCTCTATCTTGACGAGTTCGGTACGCTGCGGAAAAGAGAGTCGTCCGATGATTCTCTTGCAAAACTGAAGTTCCATGAGTTCTCGAAACTCGTGCGCGCCCTGACAGGCCACTTCAAGGCCGAGGCGGGCGGGGAGGAAGAGTTCGTCTCCAGCGCAATACCCGCTCTGTTTTGCAGCGAAGACACCTTTTCGATGTTTGTCGACATCACCGGCAGACACGATGTCAACCAATACGTTGTCCGGCTGACGGCGTTCCGTGAGGGGCTTGGCGGTGTGATTCACCGCCAAATAGTCTCATTCAGTTGTTTTCTAGTCGTTGCTTTGCTCATTGCGCGGTTTGTGGGGTACTATTTCGCGCGACGGATCTCCCGCCCTATTGAAGAAATCTCCGAACTGGCTTCAGCCGTGGCGCGCGGGGATCTCAGCCAAAAAGCCTCGATAGTTTCTGCCGACGAGGTCGGCTCTCTTGCCCAGAGCTTCAACACCATGATCGACGGGTTGAGGGAATGGCAGCGTGTCAAACTGATCGAGTTCGAAATGGAGAAAGGCCGGGCGATCCAGCAGGAGTTCCTGCCGCAGCAGCTGCCACAGCTTAGGAATTGGGAGATCGCCGCCTGCTTTTACCCTGCCGGACGGGTTTCCGGAGACTTCTACGACGCGTTCGAGCTGCCCGACGGTTCTATCGGGCTGGTGATCGCCGATGTATGCGACAAAGGGGTCGGCTCGGCGCTTTATATGGCGCTCTTCCGCAGTCTGATCCGGGTGTTTGCCCAGCAGGCTTCCATCGGGATCGGGTCCGACTCCAAAGCCGGTGCGCGTGGGGAAATCATCGATCCCCCCAGAGGGTTGAAGGCCGTATCGCTCACCAACAATTACATCGCCCGCAACCATGATCGGGAAGCCATGTTTGCCACCCTGTTCTTTGGCATTCTCGATCCCCAGAGCGGAACCATGCAATACATCAATGCCGGCCACGAGCCGCTGTACGTCAAAAACAGCTCCGGAATCAAAAGCGTTATCGAACCCACAGGCCCCGCCGTTGGGATGTTCCCGGATTCGGATTACCGCGTCGGCCGGGTTCAGCTCGAGCAAGGGGATATTTTGGTCGGCTACACCGATGGAGTCACCGATGCCCGCTCGCCGGTGGACGAACTGTTCACGCGATCCCGCCTGAAGGCGATTATCACTCAGCCCTTCGCCTCGGCCGGGGAACTGATCGAGCGGGTCAAATCCTCCGTCTTCAGCTTCATCGACGTGGCCCCCCGCTACGACGACGTGACAATGCTGGCGGTCCAGCGCACGGGCGGGGGACTCTTTGATTAGCGCTTATGCCTACAGCGGCACCCATTCAAGGAGAGGAACACATGACAAAGGCGATCATGGATAGGATGAAAAAGGAAAAGACCGGCTCTAATGAACGGGCAAACCTTAGCCGGCGAGAATTCATTAAAAGCGTCGGGATAGGGGGAGGCGCGCTGGTCTTGTTTGGCCAATTTGGAATCCATGCGGCGGTACTGGCCGATTCGAGAAATCCTGTCCTTAAGATGGTTCTTGTCGATTACGGCAAATGCACCGGATGTCGGACTTGTGAAGCGGTCTGTTCGTCGCACAACCGGCCTGTGACAATCGGGGGAGAGAAGCTGCCCGGACTCGGGAATCCGCGCTATTCAAACATTCGGGTCGCAAGCTACAACCCCGAGGTGGATATCCCGAATGTGTGTGCAATGTGTGCCGATACCCCCTGCGTAAATGCGTGCCCGGTCGAGCCAGACCCCAAAACCGGCAGACGCGCCCTCTATCGCGATGAAACGACTCACACCGTACACAACGATGCCGGCCGGTGCATCGGTTGCTGGAGCTGTGCCGAAGCCTGTGCTGCGCAAAGAATCGGTGTAATCAGCATCGATCCTGCAACGGAAAGGCCTGAGGGCATCTGCACGCTTTGCAGCGGTGATCCACAATGCGTCAAATGGTGCCCCTTCGAGGCGCTCTCATATGCCGAGGTAAAGCCCGACCGGAAATACTACGGCCTTGCACCTGAGAAGATCGCTGCTGAGCTTGCCAAGAATTGGTACGGAACAGCTGATTTAGGAGGTTTAAAATGAGCGGGAAACCAGGATACTACGGCGCAATACTGGATATCGACCTATCGAGCGGAAAGATTGAAAAGGTGGCCCTCAAACCCAAAGACCTCGACCAATTCGTCGGCGGGCGGGGTCTCGGAATGAAAATCCTTTGGGACCGCCTGAAAAAGCCAGGCGTTGACCCGCTATCTCCTGATAACCCGCTTATCTTTATGCCCGGGCCATTTTCCGGCCTTCCTGTCCCGGCCGCTTCCAGGACCTGCGTGGTTACAAAATCACCCATGACATCGCCGGTAAGATCCGATTACCCCTGCGCCTCAACCGTTTCCTACTCGAACGTGGGCGGATTCTTTGGCCCCGAAATCCGGTTTGCAGGTTATGACGGAATCCTGATTTCAGGAAAGGCCAACGATCTCTGCTACGTCACTATCGACGACGGCAAGGTGGAAATTCGCGATGCCAAAAAGTTCCGAGGCATGCGCACGGATTCCTTTGACAGAGCAATCCTGCAGGAACTTGGGGACCGGAGATTCAAGATGATCTACATTGGACCGGCTGGGGAAAATCTCGTCCGGTATGCCAGCATACTTCATACCTCGGCGCGGGCAGCAGGCCGGGGTGGCGTTGGTTGTGTAATGGGTTCGAAGAACTTGAAAGCGATCGCGGTGCGGGGGTCCGGACAGCCGGGCGTTGCCGACCACAAGAGGTTTCTTGCTGCCTTGAAAAACGCCAGACTGGTCCTCAAGAACTCGCCTCACACAAAGGCGATGGTGGAGCAGGGGACTGCAAGGGGCATTGTCCACCTCAGTAATGCTGGGCTCGAGGCTGTCCGGAATTATCGCGAGGGAACATTTCCGGAGGCCGACAAAATCGGCGGCGATGCTGCAAAGCGCGATGTTTGGGTAAGAAACGTTGCCTGCTACTGCTGCCCGCTGGCCTGCAAAAAGAGCGGGCTGACACGGGGCAATTACGGAGGCATCGTCCATGACGGCCCTGAGTATGAAGGCGGCACGATGCTGGGCTCAAACCTTCTGATATCCGATATGGCCGGGATGCTGAAAGCGAACTACAACGTCGACGATCTTGGCATAGATTCAATTTCGACCGGAAACGTCATAGGATTTCTTATGGAAGCCTATGAGAAAGGGATGATCGACCAGAAATTTCTGGATGGGATCGATCTTCAATGGGGAAGTGTCGATGCAACTCTTGCGATGATCGATAAGATCGCTCTCCGGAACGGTGTGGGGGATCTCGCCTCCAAAGGTGTGAAGGCCCTTTCCCGGCAGATCGGACAGGGCAGTGAGAAGTTTGCCATCCACGTGAAGGGGCATGAACTGGCCGCGCACAATATCCAGGCAAACCCGCCCAGAGCGCTTTGTTACATAACCGCAAACAGGGGGGCGTGCCACCTGAACGGAAATGACGCGGCCATACAGAACACACGGGCCATGCAGGATTCAACGGGCCTGTGCTATTTCGCCGCCATCGAAACGGCGCTGAATGAGCCGACACTGGACCTGCTCCGCGCGATAACCGGCCGCGAGTACGACAAAACAGAGTTCATGAAAACCGGCGAAAGGGTTTTCAACCTGGAAAAGCTCTTTAATTATCGCGAGGGGTTCCGCCGTGAAGATGACTGGCTTCCAGACCGCTTTTTCGAAGATGCTTTCACAGTCGGCCCGAAGAAGGGCTCAGTGCTCAACCGGGACCAATTCAATGTCATGCTAACCCAGTACTACAAAGATCGTGGATGGGACACTGAAACCACGAAGCCTGGGGAATCAAGGATAAAAGAACTCAGCCTGGATTCTATCTAATGCCAGGCCGTTTCCTCGTTATTTAGTAATGAAGCGTTCTCAAGGAGTTGCTTAATGAACTTAATGAAGATGATATACCAAAAAACATTCGTCACGCTCATGCTTGCCGTTTTCTTTATGGTGGCAGCGTGCTCAACGGCCACGGTAAAAGGCAAACTGGGGTCGCTAATTATCCAGGAGCAAGGCAGTTTTGCCGTCGGCGGAACGGTGGTCACGAGCCCCGGCACGTTCGATCCTGTCAAAATGTCCCCTGAAGGACAAACGTTCCACGGCGATCACGCCTATGTGTTTTACCAGATTCCTGCGAACGCTCGCAAATTACCTCTCGTGCTCTGGCATGGCTACGGGCAGTTCTCGAAGACGTGGGAAACAACACCGGATGGACGCGAGGGTTATCAGAACATCTTCCTGCGCCGGGGCTTCGGGGTCTACTTGGTTGACCAGCCTCGTCGTGGCAATGCTGGACGCAGCACCCAACCGAGCACTTTGACGCCTGTGCCCGATGAACAAAGATGGTTCAACATTTTTCGCATCGGAATCTGGCCGAACTTCTTTCCTGGCGTGCAATTCTCTCATAACCCGGACGCTCTGGAGCAATACTTTCGTCAGATGACGCCTGACACGGGTCCTATCGATATCGACGTTAACTCAGACGCCGTTGCTGCACTATTCAAAAAGATTGGGCCAGGCATCCTTGTCACCCATTCGCACAGCGGAGGCATGGGCTGGCGCACTGTGATTAAAAGCACGAATGTGCGAGCCGTCGTCTCCTATGAACCTGGAAGTGGTTTCATTTTCCTGGAAGATGAAGTGCCTTCTCCGATGCATAGTTCCGGGGGTACGCTTGAGGCGGTTGGCGTACCTTTATCCGATTTCATGAAGCTCACCAAGATTCCGATTGTCATCTATTACGGGGATTATATTCCAGAGCAACCTTCGACAAACCCCGGCCAAGACCAATGGCGTGTGCGCCTGGAGATGGCAAGGCTATGGAGGGACGCACTGAACGCACGCGGCGGTGATGTCACCGTAGTGCATCTGCCCGAGATAGGCATTCGCGGCAACACACACTTTCCATTCTCGGACCTGAACAATCTCGAAATAGCTGACCTGATGTCCAAATTTGTAGAAAAAAAAGGCTTGAACTGAACGCTAATTATAGGAGGATAAATCCATGAACAAGGCCAAAGCTTATTCCGCTGCGAGTGCGACATCGCCGCTTGCTCCTGCCACGATAGCACGTCGCGATCCGACCGAACACGATGTGCAGATCGAAATCCTCTTCTGCGGCATCTGCCACTCCGATCTCCACTATGCCCGCGATGAGTGGCATGATGTCCTGCCTGCCGTCTACCCCTGCGTGCCCGGCCACGAAATCATCGGCCGTGTCACCAGGGTCGGCTCGGCGGTTACCAAGTTCAAGCTCGGCGACCTCGTCGGTGTTGGTTGTCTGGTTGACTCGGACGGTACCTGCCCCCACTGTAAAGCCGGCCTGGAGAATTTCTGCCCAAGCCAGGTTCTGACTTACGGCGGCCCCGACAGGCACAAAACCGCCCCGGTCACCTACGGCGGATACTCAGACAGCATCGTTGTGGACGATCGCTTCGTCCTGCGCATCCCGTCAAACCTCGATCTTGCCGGTGCCGCTCCGCTCCTGTGCGCGGGGATCACGACGTACTCTCCCCTGCGTCACTGGGGCGTCACGAAGGGAAAAAAGGTTGGCATCGTCGGCCTCGGTGGGCTGGGCCACATGGGTGTGAAAATCGCCCACGCACTCGGGGCCCACGTCGTCGTCTTCACGACCTCACCCCAAAAGAAGGAAGATGCGCTCCGGCTCGGTGCGGACGAAGTCATTCTCTCCCGCAACGCCGACGAGATGAAGAAGCATGCGGGCAGTTTCGATTTCATCCTTGACGCCGTTTCGGCGGATCACGACATCAACGCCTACATCAACCTCCTTGCCCGCGACGGCAACATCACCCTCGTCGGCGCACCCACGAAGCCGCTCGCCGTCTCTGCCTTCGGCCTGATCCTGGGTCGCCGCAGCCTCTCCGGCTCGCCCATTGGCGGCATCGCCGAGACGCAGGAGATGCTCGACTTCTGCGGCCGGCACAACATCACCGCCGACGTAGAGGTCATCCCGATTCAGAAGATCAACGAAGCCTGGGGGCGGATGGTCAGGTCCGACGTGAAGTACCGCTTCTCGATCGACATGGCGTCGCTGAAGGCTGAGTAGCCAAAGGAGAAACACGATGCAAAAACGCAAACTTGGAAAAAGCGGCCTCGAAGTTTCAGCTCTCGGCCTGGGCTGCATGGGGATGAGTTTCGGCTATGGCCCGCCCAAGGACAAACAGGAAATGATCTTCCTCATCCGGGGAGCAGTCGAGCGCGGGATCACCTTCTTCGACACCGCCGAAGTCTACGGGCCGTTCACCAACGAGGAACTTGCCGGCGAAGCCCTCGCCCCCGTCCGCGAGCAGGTGGTGATCGCCACCAAGTTCGGGTTCAAACTCGATCCAGCCAGCGGTCGCCAAGTCGGTGTGGACAGCCGGCCAGTGCACATCAAGGAGGTCGCGGAGGCATCCCTCAAGCGACTCAAGATAGACGTCATCGACCTGTTTTACCAGCACCGCGTCGACCCGGACGTGCCGATCGAAGACGTCGCGGGTGCGGTAAAGGACCTGATTCAGGCAGGTAAAGTCAAGCACTTCGGCCTCTCCGAAGCGGGTGTGCAAACGATCCGCCGCGCGCACGCGGTCCAGCCGGTCACAGCGGTCCAGAGCGAATACTCGCTGTGGTGGAGACGGCCTGAAGCGGAAGTGCTGCCAACGCTCGAGGAACTCGGGGTAGGATTCGTTCCCTACAGCCCTCTGGGCAAGGGCTTCCTTACGGGGAAGGTGAACGAAACTACTACGTACGACAGCTCCGACTTCCGCAACATCCTTCCCCGCTTTACGCCGGAGGCTCGGAAAGGGAATCAGACCCTGGTTGACCTCCTATCCAAGATCGCAGCACGGAAAAAGGTGACACCGGCGCAGATAGCGCTTGCCTGGCTGCTGGCCCAAAAGCCGTGGATCGTGCCAATCCCAGGCACCACCAAACTGAATCGTCTGGACGAAAACATCGGTGCAGCCTCAGTTGAACTCTCAGCCGTTGATCTCCGCGACATCAATGATGCCACCTCCAAAATCATTGTTAAAGGGGATCGCTACCCGGAAAATTTAGAGAGAATGACGAATCTATGAGCAACTGTCATGAAAAGAAAAGGGGCAAAAAGAACTGAGAGTTATCCACTGCCACAATCATTGTATAGAGGGGATGAAAAATGAAATTCACAGCAATGCTTTTTTCGATCTCTTTGCTCTTATCAACAGGCACTTTTGAAAGCCAGGCAGTTGCCGCCGAGGCAATTAAAAAATCGCAAACAATCTCACGGGCCGGCTCTCAGCTTTCCGTCAAAGGGCCTGCCGAGTATTTTACCGGGAATGTGCGTGTCGACCCCCTGTTTCCAGCAAATGATTCGGCACCCTTTTCCAGCGCCTATGTCACCTTCGAGCCCGGCGCCAGGTCTGCATGGCATATTCACCCGAAAGGGCAGCACCTGCTCGTCACGGCCGGTGTCGGCCGAACCGGGGAATGGGAAGGCAAGGTCGATGAGATCAAGGCGGGCGACGTGATCTGGTGTCCGCCAGGGGTAAAGCATTGGCACGGAGCCTCCCCCACCACCGCCATGACTCATATCGCCATCACGGGAACACTTGATGGCAAAAACGTTGAATGGATGGAAAAGGTCAGTGACGAACAATACAACGGCAAATGAAGGAGTTGATCATGAACACAACGATTCTGGCAGTTACACTTGCCTTGATGCTGAGCATTGTAACCATTGCTGAGGCACAGACGGTGAATACTCAAGCGTTAAGCCCCAAACAACAGGGCATCGTTGCCATTTCGGCTTTTACGGCCAATGGCGACCAGGAAAAACTGAAAACAGCCCTGAATGAAGGCCTGGAGGCCGGGCTCACGGTCAACGAGATCAAGGAAATTCTCGTGCAGTTGTATGCCTACGCCGGCTTTCCACGGAGTCTGAACGGTATCAACACCTTCATAGGCGTCATGGAAGAACGGGAGCAGAAAGGCATCAAGGACGAGCTTGGCAAAGAACCAAGCCCTATGCCTGCCAACAAAAGCATCATCGATCTCGGAACGGAAATTCAGACAAGGCTGATAGGGGCGCCGGCCACCGGAAAGTATATTGCTTTCGCTCCCGCCATTGACAAGTTTTTGAAAGGGCACCTATTCGGGGATATCTTCGGACGCGACAACCTGGATTTCCAGAGCAGAGAGATAGCAACCATTTCAGCCTTGGCCAGCATGGCCGGCGTCAATCCCCAACTCCAAGGCCATTTCAACGTGGGGTTTAATGTAGGGTTGACCCTGGCACAGATGAGGAGCTTGATATCAGTGCTCGAATTGAAAGTCGGAAAAAAAGAAGCGGATAATGCATCAGCCGTCCTGGAAAAAGTCATAGCGGCTCGAAGCCAAAAGTAATGTGATCATTTTCAAAACACTTTCGGCTATCCCAAATCCTCGCATGCCCTTTTTAAGACTCTGCCGATTTGGATTTTTTGGGGACAGGATTTTTCTGCCTTCGAATAGTCGGCCTTAAAGACATTATCTCTGGCGCCGGTCGGCAACCTATTAAATAGGCTCAACGCCATATCCCGACAGCCATAGCCGTGAGCGTACATGGAACAGCGCAATATATCGCTGATCGGGACGCCCAGGTCGACCGCTGATTCGCAGATATGAGCGCACCCGGAGCAGTAGCCGGGAGCCGTTTCTCGAGCATATTGTTCCAGCCGTTGCTTGTCACCCTCGGATAAACGCTGCTTATTCAGCGCTGCGTCAATATTGGCCTGGAGGATCGTCATATTCGGCATGGCCGAGCAGATGCTGGCTATATGGGTATTTTCCCAAACCACCTTGAGCTTGGCCTGTTCGGTGGTGTATCCTTTTTTCAGGAAGTTCTCCGTCATCTTCAGTGCATCATCGGTCTCGGATCCGATCGAGGCGTAAAAATTGGCCGAGAAGGTGGCCTGCGTCTTCATCGCGGTCAACCCGATGCCGGCCTTGGCACAGGCATCCACTGCTCTTTTCATTTCATCCTTTACCATCAGCCGGTAGTTATAACTCATCATGATCCCATCGACCCATCCCAGTTTGGCTGCCGCCAGCATGCTGTTTTCCATATTTTTATGGGCGCTGAACCCGAATAGACGAATTGTTCCTTTGGATTTGGCACTCTCGGCCCACGCTTTGACTTCTGGGGTCAACTCCTTGCTGACATCGCTTACATAATGAATGAGATACATATCGATATAGGGAGTATTCATTCGCTGAAGCGAGGTATTCAATTTATCGGACAATTCTTGTGCGTTTGAACTGGCGGTCTTGGTTACCAGGAACACTTTTTTTCTGTCGCCCGGGAACTTGGCAAAGTAGTTCCCGATAGCCTTTTCGTTGCTTCCCCATCCATATGAATCGGCTGTATCCCAATAGGTAATTCCTGATTTAAAAGCCTGCCGGAAAACGAGTTGGTCGGTGTCCTTCAAGACGCCGCCCAGTGAAAGGATGGAAACGTCCACCCCTGTCTTGCCAAACGGCCGCGTAGGCACAACCATTTGCTCCGACCCCGTCGTTGAAGTGCCGGCGTCCGCCGCGGTCAGAGACCTTAAGGGTACGAGTGCAGATCCTAAACCGGCTGCACCTGCGGCTTTAATGAACTCTCGCCTTGATAGAATTCCCTTCTCGCCGGACATGTTGGATTTCTCCTTGCGATGGATTGACTCCGGAAGCGGCTTCAAAAGCCTCGGTATTGTGACTCCGGAAGGGATATGACGATCTTACTGGCGCAAGATGATGAAGTCAATAAACTCAAGATTTTCAGGAGGCATCAAAAGCACACCCGTTGCATCCGGTCAGCCTTGACCCGATTGCCTGCAAAGCCGACGAGCGGATGTCGGTGGAATAACGCACAGCAAGTGCCCGAACCGCCGAAAAGTGAGATCGACAAACCGGTGAGGATTGGACTTCGTGCCTTGTCCAAACATCGGCAGGATGGCAAGGACGTTGGGATTAGATGTACAAAGGTGCAGTTTAAGGAATGGTTACCTCAATCGCCGATATACGTACTCTGAGTCGGGTTGCTTTTTGGCAAAGTTAACAAAAATACAGATGCACGAAGCCGCCCAGACGACCAAGGCCGGTTCTAAACTACCCGGCCGTTACAGAGCAGGATGAATCACCACGCGCCAACTATTTAGCTTGCCGACATCTTGGTCTGCGCGATCCGAGACACTCAGCCGCCATGTCCCGCTGATCGGTTGTCCTGCAAGGCTCCCAAGCGCTGCGGTGGTAGCCGAGGTGTAGGTCTTTACCAGGTTATCACCGGATCCTCCGGTCTCATTATGGAGGATTACCTCCGTGCCAGCCGGTGCCCGCAAGCTGACTTGCAGATCGCCAATATAGCTGTGGGAGATATCCACGGACACCTCCACGCTGCCGACTAAGCCGGGAGCATTGGACGTCTGAGAACGTTGGATCCCCGCCGCGTTGTTGTCGGGGATGTGTGTGCCCGGCGCCTCTTCCAACACGATCTGCCCCTGCGGTGTCCCGGCCGTTGTGAACTCCACAGCCCAACTGTTGAGTACGCCCACATCCGCCGCTGCCAAATCCTGAACAGAAAGCCGCCATTCGCCCTGTGTGCTGCGGCCGCGGAAGGTTGCCAGAGCCGGCAGGTCCGACTCGTTGATCGTTCGTTGGATGTGATCGGCACTGCCCCCCTGGTTCCGTTGCTGCAACAGGACGGCAGCACCCCATGGAGTCAGCAGAGTGACTTGCAGATCGCCCCTATAGGTATGGGTAATGTCGAGCGACACCTTGGCGCTCGCAATGATCTCAGCCTGATCGATGGTGATGGTATCCGTCACTCCACCTACTTGATTGTCTGGGATGTTCCGCCCCGGGTTAGACTCGCGTCGGATTGTTTGCGAGTTCGCGCCATCCTCAGACAGTTTGGTTCGAAAGCTTACAGTGTCTCCCGGTCCGGTAATCTCTGAGATGTCCAGATTGGAAGCCGTTCCATCCCACCATTTACTGTTGGGAAATGTTGTATCAGCGAATCGTTTGTTCGCCTGACCATAGAGGTCGGTTGAATCCCCGAATTGATTCGGCGTGGTTTCCAGGCGAAAGGCTCCATCCGCCTGTTCCAGGGAAAGCTCGTAGTGTTGAGCGGGGGTCCTTTGTTCGTTGCTGTTATTCCCGTCCTCGTCCACATGCCAGATCGCAAGTCCTTCGTCCGGGAGAGACACGTCGCGGCCGTGCTTCGTCCGGTTTTCGACGATGAAGTATTCGCCGCTGTTTTTTGCAAACATCGCAAAATCGTTTTGACCAGCGGGGAGCACAACCTCTTGGTTGTGCTGAATGGTCGTCACGCTGTTGGCCCATCCCGACAATCGTTTCAAGTAGGCGGAGATGTGAGTCGGGTTCTTTTCGTTGATGTTGCCGCCGGCGCACATCAGGCAATAGGCCCCTACGCCGCTCGATTCGTTCCCATAGTCGTACAAATCCGGATAGTCGCACAACATGTGCCCATTCTCATGGCAAAATGTACCAAGACTGAGTTGGTGGCTCATGTCGGTAAACTGATAATCAAAAGCAGACTTGCCGGGTGCCAGCAAGATGGGTGTCTCTAAATGCCACGCATGCGGCCACAATCCTTCAGCCCAGTTGTTGACGACCTCACCGGAATAGTAGACGTTCATGGCGTATACAAAACCGTCGTTGTCGGCAGTCAACGGCGTGAAATCGAAATGGTTGGCTTTCAGATGGGCGAGTGCTTCAACAATGAGTTGCCGGGCACGGACGCCCTGCGATATGCTGGGGTTCGTATAATACGACTTGGGGTGTTGTGCCCGGTAGTAGGGTACCACGATATTCGTATAACGGCAGCGGCCGAGGGAATTGGCGAAAAAATAGTCGGAGACGGACCCGTTGTTGCCGAAACCCGAGTACCCCTGTTGGTTGCAGAAGTTGTCGACTTCGTTTCGGGAAATCGTGCCGATTTCGTCGGAAAAATCGATTAAGAGGCAGAGTCCGACGAAATCACCGACGGTCGCGCCTTGCGGGGGCGCGAACACGGGGCCACGCAAAGTACGAGCCGCTCGGGCCAGATTCCTGTGTTGCTCGCGTCGCTGATCGCACCGTCGGCCACCCAATCGCAGCGCTCCCTCTAAGCCACGGGCACGAGCTGTCTCACGGTCGGTTCGCAGGCCGGGCCGTACCCCAGCGCGAGCACCATCCAAGTTGCCTTGAGGGCCGGCGGCTGGTTCCAGCGCGGTTCCATTGTTCGATAGCTGGGCGATTTCTAAAAATCCCGTGTTGGGATTCTTGACGATGGTGTATCCATCCAGAGTCTCGAACACCGCATAGTGTTGATCGCCCCAGCCACGCACCTGAATCTTGGTTCCGTCAGGTTGAGTGAATGTGAACGTCTTGCCGATGAATGGTGTTGCCATTTCCTCACCTCCATGCTTGTGGCCCCAATCCGCTCCCTTGCGATTGTGGCTCGGTACTACGATATTCAAACAGTCGGCTCTTATCCTTTACGCTGCCTGCCCTTCTATTCGGGGAACAATTGTTTTCTTATAGTTGCCATTCAAATAAGGCTGCCAAGAAGTAAAGTAGGTATTCTCAGAAGTTACATCATTTGTAATTCGAAAAGACATAGGAAGGAATAAGGTCTATAATGTATTTCATTACGCAATGAGGCCCTACGAAAAGTATCTTCTGAAAGCTGAAGATAGCAAGACCACCCAAACAGGACCGCCCCTCTGATCTGACGAGATACCTTGTAGCAAGATAATGGGGAGTTATTGTAAGGCTGGGGCTTCTGAAGGTTCAGGTATGATTTAAATTTTTTCGCCACGCTTCGGGTTTGGATAGCGTGCCTGACTCGAATCCTGTCTGAATTACAGAAAATCTTGCACCTTTGATCAAGTAATCTTAAAATGCCCTACTGAATGGTAAAGGGACCGAGACGGTCATTGATATCAGCCATAAATTCCAGGCGGGCCCCTGGTTCTATGTCACGCGCGTATCCAGTACACCTTTCATCCGAACGAGTTCAGTGACATCGGCAAAGCACTGGCGCTGGTGCTGGAGACCAGTGTCAGTTTTTAAATTCGGTCACAACGAAAAGGCCTTGTTTATGCATGACTATCCTATTTTCATTTTTGCCGCCTTGTTGATCTTTGGATTTGGATTGTTCTCCCTTGCTTCGGAGCGATCGCCGATTTCGGCGGCAATGGTATTCGTTACAGTCGGCATGGTCGCCGGCCCAATCGGGCTCGGCTACCTGAAAGAAGGAATCAATGCCCCGCTGGTTAGAATTCTGGCGGAAATAACTCTTGTGCTCGTACTGTTTGTCGATGCATCCACCATAAATCTGCACTCATTGATTCGAGAAAAAGGGGTGCCATTTCGGCTGCTGTTGATCGGCCTGCCGCTGACCATGGGCCTGGGCCTGGCACTGGCCGTGCCGCTTTTCGACAATGTAAATCCATGGGCGCTGGCCTTGATGGCGTTTATTCTCTCCCCGACGGATGCCGCATTGGGCCAACCGGTCGTGACAAACCCGGACATTCCGGAAAACATCAAGGAAGCGATTAATGTCGAAAGCGGGCTCAATGACGGCATCGCGTTGCCTCCAATCCTGGCATGCATTGCCGTGCTTTCATCTGCTACAGCGGAGGAGCTGGGCGCTCAGTATTGGATCGTTTTCACGCTGAAACAGTTTCTTTTCGGTCCGCTGCTGGGTGCGCTGGTGGGATGGCTGGGGGGACGGTTGGTCGACAAGGCTTCCAAATCCGGGTGGATGAACCCGACTTTTCAACGATTGACCGCTTGGTCTCTGGCGGTTTTGTCCTATGCCCTCGCTGAAATCTTTCATGGCAACGGCTTCATCGCCGCATTCTTCGGCGGCCTGATGTTGGGCACCCACACGCCGATCGTACGCGAACGCATCCAGGAATTCGGGGAGGCGGAAGGCCAGCAGTTGGCGCTGTTTGTCTTCCTGATATTCGGGCTGGTCGCGGTGCCGGCGGTGGCGATGTATTGGGATGCGCAGGCATGGCTGTATGCTATCTTGAGCCTGACCGTCATCCGCATGGTGCCGGTTGCGGTTTGCCTCAAGGGAACCCGATTGGATTGGCGGTCGGTCGGCCTTATCGGGTGGTTTGGACCGCGTGGGATTGCCTCAGTGCTGTACTTGCTGATAGTGGTTAACGAGCTGGGCTTGGCAGGGCATGAACGGATAATGTCGGTAATAGTGCTAACTGTATTGCTGAGCGTTTTCCTGCATGGAATGTCTGCGGTCCCGCTCTCACGCCTGTATGCCGCCCGTGCATCAAGCAGTGGCAGTTAATATTTTTTAATCATTCCTCTCTAAATTATGTTGAGTTTGCGTGTCCAAACATCGCCAGGATGGCAAGGACGTTGGGATTAGACATTATGGCTGACAGTTAAAAAACGGAGTGACCTGCCCCTTGCAACGTGGGTTATATAGGAATCTGGAATAACCCTATACAGAGCCACAACCAAGGAGGCAGGTCATGAAAAAGCGTATCACATTCGTCGGCTT
>JACRCN010000063.1 GCA_016219005.1 Deltaproteobacteria bacterium | reverse complement strand
GATATCCGATGCATGGATGTTTGTTTGTGTGAGCGGCTACCATCCGCGATGAGGTGCATTCAGCCTCGGTGTGCCTCAATCATCGAGATTAATAGAAACACCTGTGGGAGCGGCTTCCAGCCGCGATTCTTTAGCGTGTGATCATGAGGCCGGAGAAAGGTTCGCGATCCCTTCGCAAGGGTCGTTTTTCAATCAGGTCCCAGCAATACCTGGTTACCACAACGGTTCATGAGCGCCGGCCGTTGCTGCGGATCGAAGATGCGGCACATCTTGCCTTGTCGTCGCTGCGGTGGCTGGAGGCCGAAAAGAGAATGGATCTTTCAGCGGCGGTCATCATGCCCGAGCACGTTCATTTTGTCCTGTCGCTCAGAATCGATTCGTTGGCGCAGTTGATACATAGCTTCAAAAGCTTTACCGCCAACAAGATCAATGCCCTGTTGGGCAGGAGCGGCCAGTTCTGGCAGGAGCAATACCACGACCACGCCATTCGCAAGGATGAAGTCCTAAATGATGTTGTCCTCTACCTGCTCAACAACCCGGTCAGGGCGGGTATGGTGAAGGACTTTCACGATTGGCCGTTCTGGTATTGCCGGTGGAGGGTCTAAGGAATCGCGGCTGGAAGCCGCTCCCACAGGATATCTGATGCATGGATGTTTTTTTGTGGGAGCGGCTTCCAGCCGCGATGTGGTACATTCAGCCTCGATGCGCCTCCAGCATCGATACTATCAAAAAGTCCTCTTGACCGAGGAAATGAACCATGTCCCGCGTGCGGATATTGCCTGAAATCCTATCGAACAAGATCGCGGCCGGCGAGGTGGTGGAGCGGCCGGCGTCGGTGGTGAAAGAGTTGGTGGAAAACGCGCTCGACGCCGGGGCCACGCGCATCCTGATCGACATCGAGCAGGGCGGACGGGCGATGGTCCGGGTCGCCGACAACGGCTCCGGCATGCTCCGGGACGACGCGCTTCTTTCCATCGAGCGCTACGCCACGAGCAAGATCCACACCGACGAGGACTTGTTCCGCATCCGCACGCTGGGCTTCCGGGGCGAGGCGCTGCCGAGCATCGCCGCGGTATCCCGGTTTTCCCTGGTGACGCGGGAGGCCTCCGCCGACTCGGGGACCGAGGTCGTCATCGAAGGCGGCAAGCTCGTCAGCGCGGCCGAAACCGGGGCCGCGCCGGGCACCATGGTGACGGTGCGGCAGCTTTTCTTCAACACTCCCGCCCGGCGCAAGTTTCTCAAGGCCATCGCTACCGAGATGGCCCACATCTCCGACATCGTCGCCGGCATGGCGCTCGCCTGGCCGCAGGCCCAGTTCCGGCTTACCCACAACGGGCGCATCGTGAAAGACTGGCCCGCCGCTTCCGACCCGTTCGACCGCGTCGTGGAGGTGCTCGGCGCCGGCTACCGGGGCGAGCTGCACCCCATCGGCCTGAGCCTGGAGGAGGTCTCGGTCGGCGGCTGGGTCTCGAGCCCCCGGGTCCACCGCAAGTCGGCGGGCGGCATTTTCGTTTTCGTCAACAACCGGCACGTCCGGGACCGCGTTGTGCAGCACGCCCTGTTCCAAGGCTATTTCCAGCGGCTCGTGAAGGGCCAGTTCCCCCTGGCGGCCCTGTTCATCCGTATCCCCTTCGACCAGGTGGATGTCAACGTGCACCCGACCAAGACCGAGGTGCGCTTCGCGCGTTCGAACGGGGTCTACGAGGCCGTCCGGCGCGCCGTCGCCCAGACCGTCTACGATGTGGACCGGCCTTCCTGGAAACCTGCCGGTTTCCCGGAAACAGTAAAGCAGGGGGGCATGATTGCAGAGGACCGGCTTGAATTCGGAGGTCGAGGTTCGGAGGGCTGCGCGCGCACTTCGGAAGGCGGAAGGGCGGCTTGGGACGAAAACCGCAAAGGGGCGTTCAGCCCTGAAGATCGCGGCTGGAAGCCGCTCCCACAAAGGACACAAAACACCGGGATATCGCATTCCGGTTCTGACGTTGTGGGAGAGGCTTCCAGCCTCGACGATCGCGGCAAGATGCCGCTCCCACAAAAAATGGCCCCCCTCCAAGGGAGGGAGGACACGAATACCCGGCATCCCGCTTCCAGCCTCTCACCTCAAGCCACCCGCCTCCAGGCGGAGATCTGGGAAAAGCGCGGCTTCGCCGGGCTGCGGGTGATCGGGCAGCTGCACAACACCTACATCCTCTGCGAGGCGGAGGACGGGCTGGTGTTGATCGACCAGCACGCCGCCCACGAGCGCGTGCTCTACGAGCAGCTCGGCCGCGGCGGGCGGATGGCCTCCCAGGCTCTCTTCGTCCCCGAAACCGTGGACCTGGGGTTCCGGGAGGCGCAAGTGCTCGAGACACTCCTGCCCGCCCTGCGGGGGATCGGTCTCGATGCCGAGCCCTTCGGCGGCAATACCGTGGTGGTCAAATCCGTCCCGGCCGTGCTGGTCGGCCGGGAGCTGCGGCCGCTGATCGTCGAAATCGCCGAGGCGGCCGCCGCGGCGGGTGCCGCCGCTCCGCTCGGCGCCTTGGACCGCTGCCGGCAGATCGCGGCTTGTCACGGCGCCATCCGCGCCCGCCAGGCACTCAGCATCGAAGAGATGCAGGCCCTCCTGCGGCAGATGGACGAATGCACCAATTCATCCCACTGCCCCCACGGCCGGCCGACGTGGTTGCGGTACGATGCCGGGGTGATCGAGAGGGCCTTCAAACGAACGTTGTAGGGCACGCAGAGGGCCAGCGTAGCGGATCTTAACAGAGAATTTTAGTTGTGGGAGTGGCTTCCAGCCACGATCGATCGCGGCAGGATGCCGCTCCCACAAAAACAATGATTCGGAAATAGTGCTCGATCGCCCTGGAAGGGTTCGCAGGGGCCGCACGGAAAATGCCGGTTCGCTTGAACTCTCAGTTCGCAACCCATTGATTCAGGAAGCTAAAAATTTACTTGACTTGAAAAGACCCCCGGACTAAGATCTTTAATATTGTAGCGGGAACCGGATTCATGTCATTAGGCTTCATGACTCCGGCGCCCGCTGACCCTTGCCTCCCCGGGAGAGGAGGCAAGCGGGAGAGTCGGGCAAGAGGCAGGAAATTATTAGGCTAGGCTAAAACAGATTTACAAACGCGTTAGGGAGGATCGAAGAGATGAAGAAGCTTATTGCGATTTTCGCGGTTCTGCTTTTTGTAGCACCCGCCTTCGCAGCCGACTGGGCTTTCTATGGCAGCGAGCGCGTGGCCACGTGGTATGTCAACAAAGATAATGGCGCCGACAAATACTCAGTCAACGGCGATGACAATGACTCCGGCACCCAGTGGTATCTGCAGGGCAACAGCCGGCTCGGCGCCAAGGTCAAGGCCGACAAGGTCACCGGCCAGATCGAGCTGGCGACGACGGCCTCCAGCACCGACGCGGCCGGCGACGGCGCGGTCAACACCCGGCGCGCCTACGGCGTGTGGAAGTTCTCGGACAACGCCTGGCTGAAGGTCGGCAAGGACTACTCCCCGACCACCGACTTCATTTCCAGCCAGTGGTTCGATGGTGACAACGACATGCTCGGCACCGGCAACTTCTACGGCCGGCGTCCGCAAGGGCTCACCCTGGGATTCGGGAACTTTGAGATTGCCTTCCTGACCCCGCAACAGGGCAATACGGGCGGTATCAACAGCTCCACCACCGGCATCCTGACCCCCGCGACCAACGTGAACACGTTGGCCCAGGCCAATGCCACCGGCGATCCGGATGTCTACCTGCCGAAGTTCGAGGCCTCCTACATGCTGAAGCTCGGCGCGGGCTACATCAAGCCCTTCGGCGGTTTCCAGTATTACCAGGTTAAAGAGTTCAGCGGTTCGGCCGTCCAGGACGACATCGACATCTACTCCTGGGTTCTCGGTGTCAGCAGCAGCTGGAACATCGGCGCCTTCTCCATCGGCGGCCAGGTCAGCTATGGCATGAACGAAGCCATCTCCGCATGGGCCAGCGGGTACAACAGCAATAACACCAACCTGCCGGTTTTGAAGCTCGACGGAGATGACGTTGCCGACATTTACACCCTTCAGGCCATGATCGTCCCGGCCCTGAAGTTCACGGATACCCTGCGGTTTGAGGCCGGCTTCGGCTATCGTCAGGACAACGCCGACGGCGCTCCGGGCTACTCCCTGAAGGATGAAGCCTGGGTCGGTTATGTGCAGGCCATGGTCACCCTGGCCCCGGGTGTGTTCCTTTGCCCGGAAGTTGGGTACATCGATTTCATGGATGACCGCGCCGGAGACAACCAGGGTTATCAGTGGTACGCCGGTGCCAAGTGGCAGATCGATTTCTGATCTGACTTAGGGCACCTCAGCATCCGCCGGACGGCCTGATTCTCCCCAAAAAAGCCCCGGAGCGAAAGCTCCGGGGCTTTTTTATGTGCGCCCAGCATGGGCGCTGTCTTGGAGG
>JACRCN010000061.1 GCA_016219005.1 Deltaproteobacteria bacterium | reverse complement strand
TTTTTGAGATAGCTTCTAATCAAAGGCAGGGTGTCGGTCCAGAACGGGCGGGCAGGAATAGTTCAGGGGCGGTTTGGCTTGTCCGGCGGGTGGGGCTGGAATTTGACGCCGATGCCTTTCGAGTCGGATCGCACCACCTCACCGACGCGCACAATCAGTTTTTGCTTTTTCTGGAGAGGGATCAACACCGACACTTTTTGCCCGACGGTCACCGGTTCCTCGCACTTGATGAACACGCCTCCCTGGCTGGCATCCAGGATCTTGCCGCGGACGCGGTGCTTTTTGCCTTCGATCAGGGTGGGGATGGCGCACGGTTTGCGCACATGCCGGCGGGATTCGGCGCCTTTGCCCGCCTGCTTCCGTCGGTCGACCCGGGACTGGATCTCGATCCCGTATCCGTAGTCGAAGACGGAATCCTCAAGAAACTTGCGCCACTTGATGCGGGCCCGATAGCATTCGTACACATCCGACTCGGAGGCGAACGGCGAGTCGAGGATCCCGGCGAAGATCTCGATCCCGGGCACCAGGTAGAAGTCCGATTCAAAATATATGCCTTTCTTGCTGTAGTTGGCCAGGCGGGCCTCGTACATCACGCCGCCCTCGAAATTCTCCAGGACGATCCTGGCCGAGTGTTGAAGCCGGGCGTCGGATCGGTTTTCAGTGTCCTGCTCTGGCATTGGGGAGTCTCTCGTGATCTCAGCGGGGCGGATGGATGGGCTCTCAGTTGCTGTCCAAATTGTATTTCTTCAACAGGTCCTTGATCGCCTCTTCCAGAAGGTCGTTCTGGCGTTTCTCGAGCTGCGCGGCCAGAATTTTAACCTGTCGGATCAAGTCCGAATCCAGAGTGGTGTTGTACATCTTGCGTTTGCCCATGGCAAGTGCCGTGTCGAGTCCCATAAAGTCCGTATTCTCTCCCGTATCCCGATGAACGTTTGGCGCCAGACTCAATCGCCGCAGCGATAGATCATGGCCGCCGCTGCAAACGAATAATCACCGATCCACACCAGGTGGGTTGCATTCATCATGTCGGCTTTTCTCAACACCCTTTCCTGGGCATCGTAGGTGAATTTGGGGTTTATCTGGGGCGCCCCCATGTCAGCTATTTCAGAAAGGTAGCCGAGGCAGGTACAATTCTGCACCATGGGGTCCATAGTGACGGCCACTTTGTAGGGCTCGGTATTGGCGCAGCCCAGCATCAAAACGAACAGAAGCAGCATCACGATCCTGGACCCGGTCGATCTCAATCTCTTGTGCCCTTCCCTGACCTCACCGCCGGGACCGCGCGGCAGGCGTCCCCGACGATCGGCAATTTTCCGAATATTATTGTTAATTCTACAATAAGTCGCCGGGGTTGTCAAAAAACCAAACGCTCGAAATCAAAATTTTTGATTTTATTTCAATATGATATGCTATATTTGAGCCGCCTGGGGTTGTTCGGCGGCCGCGGGAAGGGTCCTCAGAGGCGTGCCAGAAAATCACTGATGGTGCAATAGACCCTGGCCGTATCATCACCGACCAGAATGCCGTGACGGTTGAAATTGAATAGGATGAATTGCTTGTCCACGCTGCCGAGCATGTCGAAGATCTTGCGAGACCCCTTGGGATCGACCACCGGGTCCCCGCTGCCCTGAAGGAGCAGGGACGGAACGGTGATCTGGCTCAACCGCGGCTCCAGATCTTCCATGAGCCGTTCGATCTGGCGCACGCCGGCCACCGGGTTACGGACATAGTTGATGTGCGGATTTTCCGGGTGGTTGTCCACGAATTCCATCTTGGGACCCGGGCTCTTGGTTTTGTTCACTAGCCGGTTCCACAGGTCCACTGCCGGCGCGAAGCGCGCCGTGAAATCCATCAGGTGCATGGGTGCGGACACGGCGAACACGCCGGCTACCGACGGCACCCGGGCGGCTAAATGCAGGGCCAGCCCGGCGCCGGTGGAAAATCCCCCGGCCACGACGCGCCGGCAGATGCTGCTCATGATGGCGTACCCGGATTCGATCGAACGGAGCCAGTCGTGGCAGGTGCGGATGGAAAGGTCTTCGGGGGACGTGCCGTGCCCCTTCAGCCGAGGAGCATAGACCCAATAACCCTGGCGGCCGAGGTATTCGGCAAGCCCCTTTACCTCGAGAGGGGCGGCCAGATAACCATGGCAGAGAACGACGCCGAGTTCGCGCGATTTGCCCTTGACAAGCAACGGCATGCCCACGTCCATGGGCTTGGACTCGTTTTCTACAAAGAAAGATTTATAGTCGACCGTGTACTCCTCGACCGCCTCCCGCAGCAGGTGTTCCCTGACCTTGCGGCGCACCCAGAAGGCCGGCAGCCAAGCGACCCGGCGCACGCAACGCTGAAGATCCTTGAGCGGCTCGACCGCGTTGGCCATCACATCGAGGGGATTATCGATCCGGGCGCGGTGAAAGCTATACTGTGATGAAAATTTTCTGCGATCTTTGCGCAGGCCATCCTCCGTCTTCAGGAGGTTGCCTTTGTCCAGGGCGATCTCGACGAAATCCTTGACGATGCCGAGGCGGTCGTCGCACACCAGATGGAGTTGGCTCCCGGAAAGGCCGCGGTGCAGATGGATACCCGGCATGTTCCGCAGTTCGGCGGCGGCCAGGAATACCCGGCGGCACAGGTCGTCGACGCGTATCCGGATGCCGGGAATCCGCCGCAGGATGGAGGCAAACAGGTGGTCGTGGTTGACGGTGGTCATGCCGTATATGCCGGTCATGTATTGCTCCATCAGCTTGACGGCTTCGCGCCGAATGGCCTTGCGCGAATGGATGGGGTCGTCGAAGCCGATGGGGGACGGGGCGGCGATGTCTCTGACGATGGCCAGGCGCTGCAGGCGGCCGTGGACCGGGATGGGCTTTCCGAAGCGGATGTCGATGTCAACCCCCGTCAGCAGCATCGACCCCTCGGTCATGAGCTCTTCGACCAGCCGTTCCGGCAGGTTGTCCACCAGGCGGCGGGCGATGTCGCTCAGGATGTTCTCCCGGGCCCGGACGGGGTAGTAGGTGATGTTGACCGGCACGATGCTCGTCTGGCAGTTCAGGACAGGCTCGAGCGCATCCAGCTGAAACAGGCGCCGGATACGCTCGGTCTCGGGCGGATCCGATGTCGACAGGCGGCGCAGCCGTTCGCGGTAGAACTCCGTCCGCAACGTCAGGGTAGCGGCGCCCGTGTGCGGCGGCTGCTTCCCGGCGGCCCACGAGATCATGAAGCGCCCCTTTTCGACGATCTTCATGTTCTTCACCATGCCGCCCTCCGGGAAGATGATCCAGCTGGCCTCGCCGGTGAGGAGGGTCTTCACGATCAGCCGGTCGCGGTCCGGGTTGCGGGTCGACACCACGCCCACCGAGTCCAGAAAGGCGTCCAGCGTGCCCCGGAAAAATTCCGCGTCGGCCAGGGACCAGACCGTCTGTCCGGTGGCCCGGTTAATGAGGTAGGGCATCAGGATGGTTTCGAGGCGGGTGAAGTGGTTGATGACGAATACGATCGGCCCGCCGGGGATGTTGTCTTGCCCGTGCAGTTGAATGCGGGCTTTCGACAGGTTGGACAGGGTCTTGATGGCAAGACCGGTCGTGCGATAGGCGAATCGGTTCATGGACGGTCTGCTGGCAGAGGGTTTTAAAACAGCTTTAATGATCATCATAGATGAAAAACCGGTCAACCTCAACCGCCGAGTGCGCCCGGCGCCGGGTTCCACCTCCCTACCGCAAGGCGGCAGGCGGCGGCGCGCATGTTGACACCATCCGCAAATGAAGCTAAATTGGCTGGGAATTTCGTGCGTTACCCGGGAGGTACAAGGTGTATTCGATAGCGCTGTCGTCGATCCAGCGCCCGGAAATGGAAGTGATCTTCGACCCGAATAAATCCAGCGTCTGCGAGCTGTGCGTACCCGCCTGCCCGCACCGGGCGATGGAAGCCCGGGCGATCAAGAACTCCTGTTTTGAATGAGCCGCAGGATCGCCGTTGCCATCAGCGGCGGCATCGACTCCATGGTCGCCGCCTATCTGCTGAAGGAGCAGGGCCACGAGGTCTTTGCCGTCCACTTCGTCACCGGCTTCGAAAAAGCGCCTGATGCTTCCCTACCGGAGCCGGGCTCGACGCCGCAGGACATCCACGCCGTAGGCAGGCAGCTGGGCATCGCGGTACAGATGGTCGACCTGCGGCAGGAGTTTCAGCGCGATGTGGTGGACTATTTCAGCGCCAGCTATTTCTCGGGCGAAACGCCGAACCCCTGCATCGTCTGCAACCCCCGCATCAAATTCGGGGCACTGCTGCGGTTCGCCCAAGCTGCCGGCGCCGCTGCCCTGGCGACCGGCCATTATGCCCGCGCCGTTGAAGACCCTTCGGGCCGATTCCGTCTGTACAAGGGGGCCGACCCGCAAAAGGACCAATCCTACTTCCTGGCGCGCTTGGCCCAGGACCAGCTGGCCCGAGCCGTTTTCCCTCTGGGCGGCTTGACGAAATCGCACGTCCGGGCGATCGCGGCCGGCCGCGGGCTGAAGCCTGCCGCCGCAGAGGAAAGCCAGGATGTGTGTTTCATCCGGGAAGGCACTTATAAAGACTTCATCGCCGGGCGGGGCAAGCAGCTCTTCGAGCCCGGTCTGATCGAGGACATTGCCGGAAACCTCATCGGCGAGCATCCGGGGCTGCATGCGTTTACGATCGGCCAGCGTCGCGGCATCAACTGCCCGGCGGCGGAGCCCTACTATGTCGTGCGCCGGGACATGGAACGAAACCGACTGGTGGTCGGCGCCAAAAAGGACCTGCTCGCGGTGGAGTGCCGGGTAGCGCGGATCAACTGGATCGCACCGCCGCCCCGGGGTCCCATCCGGGTTCACACACGGCTGCGCTACCGCAGCCGGGAGGTCCTGTCGACCCTTACACCCGCGGGCGAGCAGGCCGCGGCCGTCACCTTCGACACGCCCCAGACCGCCGTGACCCCCGGCCAGACGGCGGTGTTCTATGACGGCGAGGAAGTGCTGGGGGCAGGATTTATCGCGCAGACATGAAGAAATTCAAAATCATCACCCTCGGCTGCAAGGTCAACCAAGCCGAGTCCGAAGCCTTGGGCGAGACGCTCGCAACCCCTGACTGGCAGCCCGCCGAGGCCTCGGAAGCAGCCGAGCTGTGCATCATCAACACCTGCGCGGTCACGCAGAAAGCCGCCATGCAGTCGCGGCAGGCCGTGCGCCAGGCAATCCATGCCAACCCCCGGGCTTGCGTGATGGTGACGGGCTGCTATGCCCAGACCGAACCTCAGGCGCTGGCAACAATTGAAGGACTCGACTTCATCGTCGACCAGGCCGGCAAACAAAGACTGGCCGCGATGATCGGCAGGGACGAACTCAAGAAATGCCCCCGACCCGTCATTATCCAACCTGCCCCGGGCGCACCCCCTGCGTTTGCGGCTGCCAAACCGGTTCCGTCCGCACACCGGACCCGTCCTTTTCTTAAGATCCAGGACGGTTGCGACGCGTTCTGCACCTACTGCATCGTGCCGTATGCCCGCGGCCGCAGCCGCAGCATGGCGTTGCCGGCGGTGTTGGAAAGCATGGCCGTGCTGGTTGCGCAAGGCGTGCAAGAAGTGGTGCTGACGGGCATTCACCTGGGGCATTACGGCCGGGACCTGAGTCCGCCGAGCGGCCTGCTGCAGCTGCTGCAGGCCATCGCGGGGCTGAAATCCTCGATCCGGGTCCGTCTGAGCTCCATCGAACCGCTGGAGCTGACCGATAATCTGCTGAGCCTGGTGGCTCGATCCGACCGATTCTGCCGGCATTTTCACATTCCGCTTCAAAGCGGAGACCGCGAGATCCTCAAACGCATGGGCAGGCCCTACACGCCCGAGTTCTTCCGCGAACTCGTGGAAAAAATCCACGCCATGATGCCGGATGCAGCCATCGGCGCGGATGTTCTCGTCGGCTTTCCCGGCGAGACGGAAGCGGCTTTCGCCAACACCGCCTCCCTGATCGAAGGCCTTCCGGTATCCTATCTGCACGTCTTCCCGTTCTCGGCGCGGCCGGGGACCGCCGCCTACGAATTTCCCGACACGGTTCCGGCGGGGGAGATCAAGGAGCGCTGCCGGCGGTTGCGGCGGCTCGGGCAGCAACAGCGCATCCGGTTTTTCCGCAGCTTCATCGGCCAACGCGCGGCGGTTTTGGCGGAAGGCAGGCGAGACCCCGCAACCGGGCTGCTGAAAGGTGTTTCAGCCAATTATCTCCCGGTGCTGTTCGCCGGCAACGATCGTTTGAAGAACACCATCGTTCAGGTTTCAATCGACCGGGAATCCGCCGGCAGCCTGTTCGGCACGGCCGGCAGCTGATTTCCGGCCCATTGGGTTACCGCGAACTTCACCGCCAAAGAGTGCACCGGATGCCCGGAAAAATATTTAGCATGCCCGCCCTGCCCGGGCACTCAGAATTGATATCCTCGCACATCGGAACACCTTCATCTCGGGCCGGCCCACTTGACACGGCAATCGGCGTCACCTATTTTGCGGCCAGCGATCGCAACCGTTTCACACCCCCACGATGGCGATGCGGGTTGCGGCGAAATACCACGCTGGAGCCGCCATCGGCGAACGACCTGCATGCGCGACACCGAGAAAAGGAAGATCCTCTTGCTAAGCCCCCGCGGTCCTGCCCGATGGATTGTCGCAGCCCTCGCCATTGCCTTGGCAGGATGCACCGCGATCCAAAAACAACAGGCCGCGCGGACGCAACAGATGCTCGCGGCAGCCGGCTTCGAAATGCGGATGGCCGACACGCCGGAGAAGCTGGCAGCACTGCAGGGTGTCGTGCCCCAGCGCAAGGTCTTCAGCGTTGCCGCCACGGATGAGCCCCGATTCGTCTATGCCGATGCCGAATATTGTCAGTGCGCTTATGCCGGAGACCAACCGGCCTATGAGCGGTATCAGCGGATGGTGATCAAGCAGCGGCTCGCCGCCGAGCAGGATATGGCGGCGCAAATGAGCGATGATGGGGCGATGACCTGGGGGCCGTTTAGTCCATGGTAGTCCCGTGGACCCCGATCCCGGATATTTCCCGAGAAGCCATCACAAAAATGCATCTGACAGTCGATGGCGGCGTGGCCCGCCTCTGAAAAATGCTCACCACCTGATGCGGTTGCGGCACTTTTTCAGCGGCGTGGACCTTGCCCACGGCTGTGATCTGCTGTTTTTGAGATGGCTTCGAGTCGAGGTTGTTTTGAATTCACCCACTGACGATGGCAGCTGGCGGTTATGAACACCACTGATCAACCGATATTCGAACGTCATGCACCGAAGGCGGAAATCAAACGCCGGCGCACCTTCGGCATCATCAGCCACCCTGACGCGGGCAAGACGACCCTGACCGAAAAGCTGCTGCTGTTCGGCGGAGCGATCAAGATGGCCGGGGCGATCAAGGCCCGCAAGGCGGACCGGCATGCCACCAGCGACTGGATGGCCATCGAGCAGGAACGCGGTATCTCGGTGACCAGCTCGGTGATGAAGTTCAACTACCGTGATTACGAAATCAACCTGCTCGACACGCCGGGACACCAGGATTTTTCAGAGGACACCTATCGCGTGCTCACGGCGGTGGACAGCGCGGTGATGGTCATCGACAGCGTCAAGGGGGTCGAGACACAGACCCATAAGTTGATGGAGGTCTGCCGGATGCGCAACACGCCGATCCTGACCTTCATCAACAAGCTCGACCGCGAGGGAATGCCGCCGCTCGCTATCCTGGCCGATATCGAAGAAAGCCTGCAGATCGAGTGCGCGCCCTTGTCTTGGCCCATCGGCATGGGCAAGCGCTTCAAGGGGACCTACAATCTCTACCGCAAGGAGCTGAACCTCTTCAGCCCCGGCCAGGAGCGCCTGACCGACGCGATGCTCACCATTGGCGACCTGAACGATCCGCTGCTGGATGAACTACTGGGCAGACAAGCCGCTGAGCTGCGCGAAGACGTCGCCCTGCTGGAAGGGGCGGCCAGCCCCTTCGTCCTGGAGGATTATCTCAAAGGCAGCCAGACACCGGTTTTTTTCGGCAGCGCGGTTAATAATTTCGGAGTGCGGGAGATGCTCGATGCCTTTGTCGAGATCGCCCCGGCCCCCTTGCCCCGACCGACCGTCACCCGCATGGTATCGCCCGACGAGGACGCCTTTTCCGGCTTCGTCTTCAAGATTCAGGCGAACATGGACCCGGCGCACCGCGACCGCATCGCGTTCCTGCGCATCTGCTCGGGCCGTTTCCATCGGGGGATGAAGGTGCGCCACCACCGCATCGGCAAGGACCTTCTGGTGTCCAATCCGATCATCTTCATGGCCCAGGACCGGGCGCTCGTGGAGGAGGCCTGGCCGGGGGATATCATCGGCATCCACAACCACGGCACCATCAAGATCGGCGATGCGTTTTCCGAAAAGGAACCGCTTAAGTTCACCGGCATCCCGAACTTCGCCCCCGAGCATTTCCGGCGGGTGCGGCTGAAGTCGCCGCTCAAGGCAAAGCAGCTGCAGAAGGGCTTGGCCCAGCTGGCCGAGGAAGGGACGGTGCAGCTGTTTCGCCCCCTGTACAGCAGCGAGTACATCCTGGGGGCGGTCGGGGTGCTGCAGTTCGAGGTGATCATGGCGCGGCTTAAAACCGAATACGGGGTGGTTGCGGTTTACGAGGGCGTCGATTTCGCCATCGCCCGCTGGGTGAGCTGTGCTGATCCGAAGCTGATGGAAACCTTCGAGAAGGCGAATCCCTCGAACCTGGCCCTGGATTCGGAGGGAAGCCTGACCTACCTGGACGCCAGTGAATGGCGACTGCAATATGTCGCGAAGCAGTGGCCGGAGATTATCTTTATGCGAACCCGCGAACGCGACTGACATCCGTGCTGCTCTCCCGGCTTCGCTCGGGATCACCCTCCCTCCTCCGGCTGAGACGGGACATCGTACCCAGCGCTCGCGTCAGCGTCTTTGCCCGGCGCATCTCACGGTTTATCCTGAAATTACCGAAGAACACACGATTCTAGTATCAGACTATCTTCGTATTTTCTAAGGAAGCGTTGACAAGTTTCAGCGATTTTGCCATTTTGATAGACTCTTCGTGAACCTACCGGAAAAGGATGCCCCTCGTATGAACGCGTTGCGCAAACTCCGCCGCGGCATAGGCCAGATTGAGTTGGTTGCCCTCCCCAGGCCCGTGCCCCAATCGGGGGAAGTACTTGTTGCGGTTCGATGCGCCGGCATCTGTGGGACCGACCTTCACATCCGTCATGACATGTATAGCAATCTGCAGCCTCCGGTAACGCTGGGCCATGAATTTTCCGGCGTGGTGGCGGAAGTCGGCGCAGACGTCTGCAGCTGGCAAACGGGTGATCGCGTCACCGTGGAGTCGGCAGCGGCCTTCTGCGGGCATTGCGATCATTGCCGCCGGGGGGATACCCAGCGCTGCCCGCAGCGCCAGGCCTTCGGCATTTCCAAAGACGGCGCGTTTGCCCACTATGTCGTGGCGCGTCAGGAGGCCCTGCACTGCCTTCCCGGTCACGTGTCCTTCCAGGAGGCCGCGATGACGGAGCCTCTGGCGGTTGCGGTGCACGCCGTGATGGAAAGAAGCTGTCTGTGCCGCGGGCAGGTGGCGTTGGTGACCGGTCCCGGCACAATCGGACAGCTAGTGGTTCAAGTGGCCCGGGCGGCAGGTGCCCGCGTGGTCCTGTCCGGAACGGCACGGGACAGGGACCGTTTGGAGCTGGCGCGCCGCCTCGGCGCTGATCATATTGTCTTCAGCGACCAGCAAGATGTTTGCGGCGCCGTGGACCTCATCACTGGTGGAAACGGCGCAGACGCGGCCTTTGAGTGCGCCGGCATCACGGCCGCCGTGAGAGACTGCCTGGCATCCGTCCGCAAAGGGGGTGAGGTGGTGCAGGTCGGCCTCACCGGCCGGAACATCGAGCTCTGTTACGACAGCATCTGTCTGAAAGAGATCACCTTGAAGGGTAGTTTCACCCACAATCATCAGACGTGGGCCAAAGCGGTCGCGCTTCTGGCGGAATCGAACGTCGACCTTGGCCCGCTGATTTCGGGAGAGTTCCCGATGGAGGAATGGCAGCAGGCCTTCGACCTATGTGAAAAAGGGGCGGGATTGAAATACCTGCTTTACCCCAACGCGAACAGTCTGGAAGGATGATGGGCCGTTGAACCCCTCGCCGGGCTCAGGCGGCGGGGTTGCGTCTGCAGGCAAGGCGCAGCGGATCTCTCAAAGCCCCAGTTCCCTGATTTTCGCTTCAGCAAGGACCTCTTTCGTCGTTTATTCAAAAAAGCGGCCACTGGCCCGCCTGCGCTGAACCGCTCGGCCCCGGCTGGCTATAGAACCGGCAAATTTCTTTCCTTAGTTTCTCAATCTGAAACAAAACGCCTGTTCGATTTTAGAACATTTGTTCTAATTCGAAACACATTTTTCGGACGACCTTTTGATTTGGTTTTCCGACGCCACCGTCCGGCCTTAATATTTAACTATCCATAGAGATTAGAAATTTCTTATTTTACAAAATTGCGGTTGGAACTTCGGTGCCATGGCACTTGGATTGCAGAATACTGCCCGCAGGCATTTCAGGCCGGGGGGTTCCAGCGTCCCACCTTCATTATTTCGTTTTCCCCATTCAGCATGGCCAGCATACCATTCGGCTGACGGGCCTAAAATGCAATTCCATTGATGCTGTAGCGCCGATTTCGTGACATCCGCAAAAAACCGGACGCGGGTCTTTTACCAAGTGAACTTCTTTAAAGGAGTTGCGGCGATGACGAATGGTCTCAAGCAGTTTTCATTGGAAGGCAAAGTCAGTATAGTTACCGGCGGCGGGCGGGGCATCGGCCTCGGAATCGCGAAGGCTCTGGCCGGGGCGGGCTCGGAGGTCATGCTCGTTTCACGAACCGAGACCCAACTGAAGGCCGCCGCAGACTCAATTCTCGCTGCCTGCGGTCGCAAGGCCGGTACGGTCTGCGCGGACGTTAGCGATCTTGCCAGCCATGCGGCCATCGTAGATGCAACCCTGAAGCGGTTCGGCCATATCGACGTTTTGGTCAACAACGCCGGCTCCAACATCCGCAAGCCCTTTCTGGAGGTGACGGTAGCGGACTATGACACGATCATGCAGGTCCAGCTCAAGTCGGTATTTTTCCTGAGCCAGCGATTGGCGAGGGGCATGCAGGCGGCGGGCGGCGGCAAGATCATCAACCTCACCTCCCTTACCAGCAAGATCGGAATCCCCAATATCTCGATTTACGGGGCGGCCAAGGGTGGCGTGTTCTCGCTGACCAAAAGCCTGTCGTTGGAGCTTGCTCCATACAACATTACCGTTAATGCCGTAGCGCCCGGCTACGTGCGCACCGCTATGACCGAAGGGGCCTTTACCGATCCCAAGCGCCAGGAGTGGATGCTGTCACGCATCCCGCTGGGGCGTTTCGGCCAGCCTGACGACATCGGCAATGCAGTTCTGTATCTGGCATCGCCGGCCGGCGACTACCTCACCGGGGAGGTCATCTTCATAGACGGGGGCTGGCTGTCGTCCTGAACCCGTCAGCCGGACAGATCCGAAAAGGAGGCATACGATGATTTCTTTCGACAATCCAGGGGTGGGCACCTTCACCACGCCCCGCCAGGTCATGATGGGTGACGGGGCTTCGGCGAAGCTGGCCGACCTCTTGAAAGGCTGGCAGGTGCAGCCCGCCCGCGTGCTGCTGGTGGCCGACCGTGAGGTGACCAGGCTCGGCCTGATCGATGCGATCAGGGGGTCGCTGGCGGTCGGCGGATTTGAGGCCGCGGTCTTCGATGCCATCGTCGGTGAGCCGCTGCTCGAGACGGCCCTTGATCTGACAGACTTCGCGCGTGGGCAGGCCTTTGGGGCCGTTGTCGGAGTGGGCGGCGGCAGCGCCATGGACATGGCCAAGCTGGCCGCGGCTCTTGCCACCAACGCCGGCGGAGTCAAGGACTACCTGGGAATTGCGACCTTTCCCAAGGCGCCGCTCCCGCTCGCCCTGGTACCGACCACCGCCGGAACCGGGGCCGAGGCCACCAGCGTGTCCATGTTCTCCATCGAGGGCCGTAAGTCCATTGTCTTAAGCTCGCAGCTCATTCCGCTGGCGGCGGTGCTGGACCCCTCTCTGACCCTGAGCCTGCCGCCCCGGGTGACGGCTGCAACCGGCCTGGACGCCCTAAGCCATGCCTGCGAGGCCTATATGTCGATCCGGGCTAATCCTTTCACCGACGGCCATGCCTTGACCGCTGCCGGCATCATTGCCCGCTGGCTCAAAACGGCCTACGACGACGGTGCGAACCTGGAGGCCCGTCGCGCTATGATCTTCGCGGCCTACCTTGGCGGGTTGTGCCTGAACGCGGGGGTGGTGGTGGGGCATTCCGTAGCCTACACCATCGCCAACCGTACGCGCACGCCCCACGGAATCTCCTGCACCATGGCGCTGCCCTACACCATTCTGTTCAACTGCACGGTCAAGCCGGAGCGCCTGAAGGCTCTGGCCGAGGTCGTTCTGAAATCCCCCGGCGCCGCGGCGGAGGACTTGGCGCTGTGGATCGACGATCTAAACGCTGACTTGGGCATGCCCCGCTCCCTTAAAGAGGTCGGGATCGCGGCCGAAAGTCTGGACGAGATGGTGGAGGAATGTCTGACGCGCTACCCCCGGCCCACCAACCCGGTGGGGCTGAGCCGGGAGCGGCTCAAGCCGCTCTACGAGGCCATGCACGCCGGCGATGTCCGCGGGTTCGCCCAACGGGCTTCGAGAGGTTGAACCATGGCAACAACCCTAATCCAAGGAGGCACCTGATGAAAAGACAGTCGTGGACCCTGTGGCTTTTCCTGATCGGTTTGCTGGCGCTGACGGCGTCGGGCCCGGTCGCCGCCAAAGACCTGCAGATCGGGGCGTTGTATCCGCGCTCCGGCAGTCTGGCGCTGCTGGGTGAGGAAAGCTGGCGCGGTGCCGAGATCGCGCGCCTGGAGATCAACAAGAAGGGCGGCATCGGCGGCGACTCGGTGGTGTTCGTGAACGCCGATGGCCACGACGTCGCTGCGGCGCACTCTGAAGCCGAACGCTTGATCGAGCAAAGCAAGCTCGGACTCATCCTTGGCTCCTACGCGAGTTCCCGCAGCATGGCGGCGACAGAGGTGGCAGCCCGCAAAAACGCGGTGTACTTCGAGCTCGGCGCCATCGCCAACTCCGTCACCGAGCGAGGCTACCAGACCGTTTACCGCACCTGCGCCACGGCCTTCAACTTCAGCAAGTCCCAGTCCAAATTCATTGCCGAGTGGCTGGCTCCCCAGCTGAAGAAAAAGCCTTCGGAGGTAAAGGTCTCCATCGCCCACGAGGACTCCGACTACGGCACCTCGGTGGCGGACAGCTTCAAAAACGCCGCCAAGGAATTCGGGATTCAAGTAGTCTCCGTGGAACCTTACGCGGCCAACACCTCCGATTTGTCGCCGGTGATCTTCCGTTTGAGGAAAACCGCACCGGACGTCATCATAGCCGTTTCGTACGCCCAAGACGCCATTCTGCTGTCGCGCCAGGCCGCTGAGTTCAAACTGGGCATCCCGCTCTTCGGCACGGGCGGCGGCCACAGCCTCAAGAGCTTCCAGGAAGCGCTCGGCGACAAGGTGGAGGGAGTGCTGAACGTCGATTTCACCCAGTACGAGGTGAACAGCGCCTTCACGCCGGGCTTGAAGGAGTTCGTTGCCCTGTACAAGGCAACCTTCAAGGAAGACCCCAAGTCCGGGCACTCCCTGGCGAACTACATGGGCACCAAAGTGCTCTTTGATATTCTTGCGCAGACCAAGGGCAGCGTAGAACCGAATGCGTTCCGCAAGGCCGCCCTATCCATGAACCTCCCGGAAGGGACCACCAGCACCGGTTGGGGGGTGAAGTTCGGCGAGAACGGCCAGAACCTGCGTGCGGACCCGCTCATCATGCAGTGGCGCGGCGGCAAGCTGGTGACCGTCTGGCCGAAGGCCGCCGCCCTCATGGACGCGGTGCTGCCCAAATAAACGGTTTCGTGGCCATCCCGGCCGGGCGGCGCTGCCTGCCCGCAGAACCGCCCGGTCAGCGTTCTATTGCAGCCGGCCGGATGACGCCAGGAGGTGAGGGTTTAGATGGAATTGATGATCCAGGTGCTGGTGTCCGGCTTGCTGATCGGCGGCGTGTATGCGTTGATCAGCGTCGGACTGAATCTGATCTTCGGCGTGGTGCGCATCATCAACTTCGCCCACGGCGAGGTGCTGATGCTGGCCATGTACGCAACCTTCTGGCTGAACAAAGTCTACGGGATGGATCCTTACTTATCAGCCCTGCTGGTGCTGCCGGCGTTGTTCTTCTTTGGGGTGCTGCTGCAGCGGGTGGTCGTGCAGCCGATCCAGGAAGCTTCCGCCAACATGCAGATCTTTGCCACGGTGGCCCTCTCGCTGATCCTGCAGAACATAGCGCTCATCTTCTGGAAGGGTGATTTCCGCACGATCCAAACCTCCTACGCCATGTCCACCTTGGAGGTCATGAACATCTTCGTCAGCGTACCGCGCCTGGTGGCGTTTCTGGTGGCCTTGGCGTCCATCCTGCTGCTCTACAATTTTCTGAAACACACCTTCGTCGGCAAGGCCCTGCGCGCCATCGTCGAGGACAACACCGTGGCCCGCCTGATGGGTATCAGGGTGGAGCGCCTCTACCTATTAGCCTTCGGCTTGGGGGCGGCCTTCACCGCCCTGGGGGGCATCCTGCTGATCCCGTTCTCCGCCGTCTATCCCACGGTCGGGGTGCCCTTCACTCTGATCGCCTTCATCGTGGTCGTGCTGGGGGGTTTGGGCAGCATGAGCGGCACGTTCCTGGGGGGCCTTTTCATCGGTGTGGTGGAGACCTTCGGCGGTACCTACGTTTCGCCAGCCTTGAAAGAGGCGATCTACTTCGGGATTTTCATCCTGGTGCTGCTGGTCAGACCCCAGGGGCTCTTCGGTAAAGGCAAAGGCACAGAGGAGATCGGGCTAAAATGAGTGCGAAACGTTTGCAGCTCTTGGGTATCACCCTGCTTGCGGCGGCGATCGTAATTCCGGCGTTCGTGGACTCCCGCTTCATCCTTCAGATGCTGACACTGATCTTTTTTTCCATTGCAATGACCTCTGCCTGGAATATCCCGGTATTCGGCGGCAAGATGTCGCTGGGCCACGCCGCTTTCTTCGGCATCGGCGGCTACACGGGCGCCATTCTTTACGTCAAATTCGGCGTGTCGCCCTGGATTGGGCTGCCGGCCGGAGTGGCCGTGTCGCTGTTGGGTGGCGTCATCATGACGCTGCCGCTGTTGCGTCTGCGCGGGCCGTTCTTCACCCTGGCCACCATCGCCTTTGCCGAGGTCCTGCGCATGATCGCCATCGACTGGCGCAGCCTGACCAACGGGTCCGTCGGCTTGAACATCCCCTTCAAGCCCGGCTGGGCCAATCTGACCTTTCAGAGCGGCGCGCCGTTTTACTTCATCTCCCTGATCCTGGCCATAGCCGTGGTGTTCATCGCTTACCGCCTGCGTCATTCCGCGCTCGGCTTTCACCTGCGTGCGTCGGCCTCCAACGACGAGGCGGCCCAGGCACTCGGAGTGGACACCCGCCGCGCGCATTTCATCGGCCTGCTGTGGAGTTCCGGTTTGACCGGGCTGATCGGAGTGTTCTACGTCTTCTTCATCTATGTCGTGGAACCGAACACGATGTTTTCCACAACGCTGTTCTCGCTGCAACCGGCCCTGAACGGCATCATCGGCGGCATCGGGACCATCTGGGGCCCGGTTATCGGCGCCGTCATCATGACGCCTCTCGGCGAGTACCTGCGGGTCTACCTGGGCACGATCCAGCAGGGCCTGAACTTTGTGGTCTACGGCGTGGTGCTGATCGTCACCGTAAATTTTATACCTGGCGGAATCGTTTCACTGGTACGTCTGAAATCATCGAATCGCTCCAACGGCTCCGGGTCTCCTTCCGGCGCAACGGAGGCACACTGACATGCCGCTCCTGCAGGTCAAAAACCTCACCAAGCGCTTCGGCGGTCTTAAGGCCGTCAACAACGTGAGCTTCGACATCCACTCGGACGAAATCGTCGGCCTGATCGGCGCCAACGGGGCCGGCAAGACGACCCTGTTCAACCTTATCTCCGGTATCCTCCACCCGGAGGGAGGTGACATCACCCTGGATGGCCGGCCCCTCAACCAGCTCTCGCCGCCGCGACGCAGCCTGGCCGGGTTGGGCCGCACGTTTCAGATCGTACGTCCTTTTGCGATGACCGTCTTGGAGAACGTGATGGTGCCGCTGCTGGCGCGCGACCCGCACATGGGCAAGGCGCGTGAGGAAGGGATGCAGGTACTTGCGCTGTTGCGGCTGGAGCATCTGGCGGACACCCAGCCGGACAGCCTGACCCTGGCTCAACGCAAGCGGATCGAAGTGGCCCGTGCACTCGCCACCCGGCCTAAACTCCTAATGCTGGACGAAGTGCTGGCTGGCCTGAACCCGACCGAAATCAGCGAGAACCTGCCGATCATTCGCCAGGTTCACGAGCAGGGGGTGACCATCTTCATCATCGAACATCTGATGGACGCGCTCATGGCGGTGTCCCAGCGGGTACTGGTCATGGACCAGGGCGCCATAATCGCGAGCGGCACCCCGCAGGAGGTCACCAGCAACGAGTGCGTCATCAAGGCCTACCTCGGCGAGGAGACGCCCAATTGCTGACCATCGAGAACATCAACTGTTTCTATGGGGATTTCCAGGCCCTGCGGGATGTCTCCCTGCACGTCCCCGAAGGCCAGATCGTGTCCATTCTGGGGCCCAACGCCGCCGGCAAGTCCACCACTCTGCGCAGCATCAGCGGCATCATCCGCCACCGCGGCGGCCGTATCGTCTTCGACGGCCGGCCCATAGGACTGAGGAAGCCCGAGGACATCGTTGAATTGGGAATCGCCCACGTGCCGGAGGGCCGCAAGCTTTTCAGCACGCTGACGGTGAAGGAGAACCTGGAGATGGGGGCATATTCCCGCCGTGCCAAGCCCAAGTTGAAGACGAATCTCGAGAAGATATTCTCGCTCTTTCCCGTTCTTTCCGAGCGCCGCAACCAAATGGCGGGGTCGCTTTCGGGCGGTGAACAGCAGATGTGCGCTATCGGCCGCGGTCTAATGGCCGAGCCGCGGCTGCTCATGATCGACGAGATGTCTCTCGGGCTCTCCCCGCTTCTGGTTCAACAGATGTTCGCCATGGTGAAGACCATCGCCGCCTCGGGGGTCACGATTCTCCTGGTCGAGCAGCAGGTTCACCACACCATGGCCATCGCCGACCTCGCTTGCATCATGGAGAAAGGCCACATCGTTCTTTCAGGTTCCACCCGGGAGATCTCAGGCCATCCCCATGTAAAGAAAGCTTACCTCGGCATGTGAATGACGAAATGAGGGCGTTCGTTAAATACGGCAAGAACCCCTATGAGGCGGGTCTCTGTGAGATACCGGTACCACAGCCCGGCCCGGAGGAAGTCCTGGTCCGCGTTGATAGCTGCGGAATCTGCGGCAGCGACCTGCACGCTTACCGTGCGAGCAGCGGCTACGAGTGGGTGAAACCGCCCGTCACGCTCGGCCACGAGTTTGCGGGTACCGTGGAGGCGGCCGGCGGCGCGGTAAGCGAATTTGCGGAAGGGGATCAGGTGGTCGTTATTGGAATCCAGGGTTGCGGGTATTGTCGATCCTGTCGCAGCGGGGATACGAACCTGTGCTATAACCGCAAGGTGATTGGCCTAGACATGGACGGCGGAATGGCAACCCACGCCGTGGTAAATCACCGGCACCTCATCCGTTTGGCGGAAGGGACCGATCCGCTGCTGGCCGCCATGACCGAGCCGCTCTCGGTGGCCGTCCACGCGCTGTCCAGGGTGGAGGTGCGGCCGGCGCTCAAGACCGTGGTCACCGGTCCCGGCCCCATCGGTCTGCTTTGCGCAGCGGTGGCAGCCCGGGGTGGGGCCGAGGTGTTGGTCTGCGGCACCTCGGCCGACGAAAGTGCGCGGCTTCCAACCGTTCGCCAGATGGGTTATACTGCCGTCAACACCGATCAAGTGGCGCTTCCGAAAGCGGTTGCAAGCCACTGCGAGGGGGAGCAGCCTGACCTGTGGATTGAAGCCTCGGGCGCCACCTCGGCTTTGGAGGCATCCATCCGTCTGTTGCGCCGCGGCGGAAACCTTCTGGTGGTTGGCATGTACGCAAAGGAATTACCCTTTTTCCCCTCGGCGGCCGTGCGGGCCGAGCTTACCTTTCACTTCGCCTATGCCTCGACCTATCGCGATTACAGCAGGGCCATAGATTTGATCCGCACGAACGCCATCGACCTGAAGTTGCTCTGCCAGCCGTATCCCTTGGACAGGGCCGAGGAGGCATTTAGAGAAGCCGAGGCCGGCCGAACGCTGAAACCCATCCTGGTACCTTGAAAAAAACCGATGGCCTGTAACCGCCGATACATGGTCAATGCATACATTTCGGAAGGAGGTTAATCCCCATGTTCATGTCGTTGATCCGCAAGCGCCGAAGCATCCGCAAGTTCATAGACAAACCTGTGGAAAAGGAAAAACTCGACCTTCTGGTGGAGGCGGGGCTGCGGGCGCCCTCCTCGCGCGGAGTCAATCCCTGGCATTTTGTTGTGGTGACTGATCGCGGGATGCTGACGCGCCTCGCCCAGGCCAAGGTGCATGGATCGGCGTTCCTGAACAATGCCTCGGTCGGCATTGTGGTATGCGCCGATGCATCGAAGTCCGACGTCTGGGTGGAGGATGCTGCGATCGCCACCATCATGATCCAACTGGCGGCGGAGTCCCTGGATCTCGGAAGTTGCTGGATACAGATCCGTGACCGCATGCACGACGACCGGCAGACATCCGAGATGTATGTGGGCGGGCTGCTCGGCCTCCCGTCACAGCTCAAAGTGGAGTCGATCGTGGCGATCGGGTATCCGGATGAGCGCAAGACGCCCCGTCCCAAGGAATCACTCCTCCATACGCAGGTGCATGCGGAATCCTACGCTACCGCCTATCGATAGCGGAACAATCGCGCCGTCAACCCGCGGCCAACGGGGATAGAATATCCCGGTAGCTGACATCCAGCGCCGCCGCGACATCGACCACCGCCGGTTTGCCGGAAGATAGTGCCTCCTTGAGCGCAGATGCAAACTGTTCGGCGGTTTCCGCGCGGAATCCTGCACATCCCATCGCTTGGGCGACCGGTGCCCAGTTCATGTCGGGAAACTCCGATGCGATCTCCCGCCCCCGCTGGAAATGTTTCACCCAGCCGAGAGCGTTGTTGTTCATCACCACGACGACAATGGGGATGTTCTCTTCCTTGGCCGTGAGCAGGCCGTTCATAGACATTCCAAAACCGCCGTCACCACACACGGCGATAACCTGTCGATCCGGATAGAGAAGTTTGCAGGCTATCGCTGCGGGGATTGCGTATCCCATGCCGCCGGTGGCGGCCGGTGAAAGGAATGATTCTGCGGAACGAGTCTGGTAGAAACGGGTCATGAAGAGTCTGTTCTCGCCCGCGTCGCAGGTGACCATGGCATTCGGTGGGGTGGCCTTCATGATTTCGGCAACGATACGCTGGGGCAGCAAGGGAGCCTGTGGAGCCGCGTACTCCGGCTCGTCGAAGTATCCGAGTTTAGCCCGTACGGATCGCACGGCTTGGGTTCTGGTCTCCACGACGGCCTTCCCGAACCTCCCCGAAGCAGCGGCGGCCTGACACACCTGCCCGAGCAACACCGTTGCGTCGCCGATGAGGGCGTGGTCGCACGGGTAGGTCCAGGCCGCATTGCACGGCTCGATGTCGATCTGGATCAAGGTCTGCCGCCGCGGGTCGATCAGGGCCGTATTTTCGAAGGCCGTGTCGCTGGGGGCGAGTTTGGTCCCGATGGCCAAGATGGCATCTGCACCCGCGATGAACGCGTTGGCGGCCGGCAGGCCGAAGGTGCCGAAGACCCCCAGCGCAAGCGGGTGGTCTTCCGCGAAGACGCCCTTGCCACTGGCGGTAGTGGCGACCGGTGCGCCAACTGTTTCAGCCAACTGTCGCAGCGCGTCATACGCCCGGCTGATGCGCACACCATTTCCCGCAATGATGACCGGTTGGCGGGCCGCAGCCAGTTTTTCCACGATTCGTTCGATTTCCAGATCATCCAGCCGGTGCGTTTGCCGGACCCGGTAGCCCTGCGTCGCGTACAGGTGCGGTTCTGTCCCAGGATTCATCGTCCCTTTGAGTGCCGTGCTGTGGTACAGCAGAGCCACCGGGCCGGCCTGGCCCGCGGTCGCATGCTTGACCGCCATTTGAGTATGCTGGACGGCCTGCACGGCGTTGTGGGATTCGAAAACCGCCTTGGTAGCTCCTGAAAAGCTCAGTCTGGCATCCCAGGCGCCGTATTCCCCGGTGCCCGATTGGTAAGGGGCATGCTGCGAAAAAGGCGCACCGTCGGTCAGGTCGGTCAGCAGCAGCATCGGTGAGCTACCGAGGCGTGCCTCCAGGATGCCGAGCAGGGCGTTGGACAACAGGAAAAGCCCCTGACCGATGACGACACCTGGTTTGCCGGTCAGACGGCCGTAGACCTCCGCCATGACTCCCGCCAGGGACTCGTGCCGGACCAGGACCGAACGGATCTCGGAACGGCAGTCGTACAGCCCGTCGTAGATCTGCATACTGTTGCCCCCGGGGACCCCGAAGGTCATGTCAATGCCGCATTCCACCAGAACTCGGGCAATGGCCTGCGGTACGGTCAATGGGGCTTCCATAAAATTTCGTGCCGGCATGCGGTCTCCAATTTTTAAGATTCAGCTCAAAATACCGTGCGCGGACGGGCGGCTCCAGAGCCGCGCCGCTGCGCGGGCGGCTGGGATTCAGTCCATCAACTGGCCTCCGTTGACGTCGATGATTTCGCCGGTGAGGTACCCGGCGCGCTCGGAGGATAAAAAAAGCGCCACCTGGGCCACGTCCTGCACCGATCCAACTCTGCCCAAGGGAATGGTGGATAGGTACTTTTCCCAGTCCCCACCGGTGATGGACTGGGTCATGCCGGTCGCGATCACTCCCGGTGCAATGGCGTTGACGTTTACACCGTAGGGGGCGAGCTCACGCGCCAGGGACTTGGTGAAGCACATGACGGCGGCCTTGGAAGCCGAGTAGTGGGCGCCCACGGCGATCCCGCCGACCTTGCCCGCGACCGAGCCCATGTTGATGATCTTCCCGCGGCGCCGGCGTTTCATCACTTCCATCACGGCCTGCGAGCAGAGGAAGGTGCCCTTGAGGTTGACCGCGAGGACGAAGTCCCAATCGCTTTCGGTGATGGCGGCGATGGGCGCTACCCGGCAGACTCCGGCGTTATTAACGAGGATATCGATGCGGCCGTGGCCGGCGAGCACATGCTCGACCGCGGTGTGCACCGGACCGGCCGCAGACACGTCCACCGTCAGATGGGAGGCCGCGCCCCCCCGGCCGCGGATTGCCTCTGCTGCAAGGCGGGCCTGGGCTTCGTTCACATCCCAGACCGATACATGCGCGCCCTCCACGGCCATGGCCTCGGCGATGGACTGGCCGATACCGCTGCCGCCGCCGGTGACAATCGCCACCTGATCTTTCAGAAGCATGGCATTACCTCACTCGTATTCGATCAGCTCGACTGTGTTGCCTTCAGGGTCCTGCATGTAAGTCGCCCACACACCGGGCCTGAGGTTCTGGGGCGGGCAGTTGAACGGCACGCCGGCTTCCCTCAGCCGACGGTACATGGCCTGCATGCCCTTGACCTCCAGCGCCACGTGGGTCAGGCCGAAGTCGCACTGGCGGCCCCGCCGCGTGTTCGCGCCGGCAGGGGTAAGGTACTGGAATAGCTCCATGCGGCCGCCGGGGGCTTTGAGCATCACCACCCGCGCCTCCGCATTTTCGAGTCCGACCACCCGCGACAGGCCCTCGCCGCTGTAATGCGGCTTCTCCCAGTCTACCGCGAAGCCGAGCAGGTCCCGGTAGAAAGGTACGATCCGGTCCATATCCCGGACCGCCATCGCCACGTGGTGCCAGCGAACATCCATGCAGGTACCCTTCACACGCCGGACAGGGGCTGGGGTAACCCCCGCCCGGAGCTCCAATAAGCTATTCCTTGTAAGGCTTCCAGCCGCTTTCTTCCAATGTGGCTGAAACCTCAGCCGCCGGGATGATCATGACCGGCTTGAGGTAAGGGAAGTCGTAGTACTTGGTTTTCTTCACCACCTCGCCGACCACCACCGGCGATTGGGCCTGGTGGTCCTCTTTGCGCATGATGATGGTTCCGATGGGGCCTTCGTAAGCCAGACCCTCGAAGGCTTTGATGACGGCCTCGGTCTCGAAGGTCTTGGCCTTCTTCACGGCCTCGAAGTACATCTTGGTGCCGATGTATGCTTCCATCGCGACGAATGACGGCCACTTGCCGCCGGAACTCTTGAAAAAACCGTCTTCGAAGGCCTTGGCCATGGGCGTATCCACGCCGAGAATGTACATGTTGGCGCCGATGTCACCGATATAGGCGTCCCCGGCGACGGCACCCACCGCGTCATCGTCGATGAAGGTGCTGCCGATGGGGATCTTCAACCCCAGGCTGCGGCCCTGCACGATGAGTTGGGTCATGTCGGTGCCCCAGTTGCCGGTGAGGACATAGTCCGCGCCGGCGGCCTGAATCTTGCTGAGGTAGGGGCCGAAGTCCTTGGTAAACATGGGATGGAACTCCTTGCCTACCACTTTGGCGTCCTTGGCGTACTGGGTCACGTACATCTCGTAGTATTTGGCCACGTCGTAGCCCCAGGAGTAATCCTGGTTCAATAGGAAGGCTTTTTTCAATCCCTTGCTGCCGAAATACTTGGCCAGGCCCTTGACGTGCTCGGCGGCGTTCAGGCAGGTCCGGAAGGTGTACGGTGTGAAATTTTCACCCGTGATGGCCATGGCCTCGGCGTTGGTGCACAGATAGATGCGCTTGTAACGCGGCATCTGCTGGGCAATAGCGCCGCCGACCCCGGAGGAAGAGCCTTGAATGATTATCTGACAGTTGTCTTCCAGAATCATTTTCTTGAGCTTTTGGACGGCGATCTCCCCCTTGAGTTGGTTGTCTTCGATGACAAGCTCGATCTTCTTGCCTAGAAGGCCGCCGGCCTCGTTGACTTCCTTCACAGCCGCCTCAACGGCCCACACGACCCGGTCGCCGTTGGTGGTGAACGCGCCTGAGCGCACCTCGTTGATGCCCAGCTTGACCGTGTCCTGTGCAAAGCCGGTCGATGCCAGGGTGGCCGCCGCCGCCAGGACCGCCAGGATCCGAGTGAGTGCAGTGATCGTTTTCATGCTCTTTCCTCCTTTGTGGTGGGTGAGGGGTGGTGAAACACGGTTGCCGCCTGCCTTCAGATCTCCAAGTATTGCTTGCGGATATCCTTGCGTTCTTCCAGATCCTTGGGTGTTCCGGTCCACTTGACCGCTCCCTTGCTCAATATGTAGATGCGGTGCGCCAAGCGGAGGCAGGTCTGCAGGTTTTGCTCCACGAGCAAAACCGTCAGCCCTTGCCGGTTGATGTCGGCAATCAGTGCGTTAACGCGGTCAACAATGATAGGCGCCAATCCTTCCGTCGGCTCGTCGATCAGGATCAGCTCGGGGTTGCCAAGAAGCGTGCGCACGATGGTCAGCATCTGTTTCTCGCCCCCGGAGAGGATTCCGCCCAGCTGATCCTTGCGTTCGGCAAGCTGAGGGAAGCTGTCGTAGGCGCGTTCTATGGTCCAGCCGCTTCCGGCCGTTTTTTTAAAATAGCCGGGCTTGATGCCCATGAGGAGATTCTGGTGCACGCTGAGGTTGGGGAAGATCCAACGCTCCTCGGGGACGAAGCCGAGCCCCGCCATGGCATTCTGATGCGGCTTGCGTCCGAGGATCTCCGTTTCCCCGAAACGGATGGAGCCGCTATGCGCAGGGACCAGCCCCATGATCGTCCCGAGGGTGGTGGACTTGCCGACCCCGTTGCGGCCGAGCAGAGCGACGATTTCGCCCCGGCGCACCTCAAGCGACACATCGAAGAGCACGTGGCTTTTACCGTAGAAGGTGTTCACGGCGTTGAGGGAAAGCATGCTCAGTGACCTCCCAGATAGGCTTGCTTGACCTTGGGATGCCCCCGTATCTCTGCGGGCGAGCCGCTCGCAAGAATTTCGCCGTAGTTCAGCACGGTGATCACATCCGCAAGCGAGAAGACCACTTCCATGTCGTGCTCGATGATCAGCAGGGTCTTGCCCCGCGTCACCCGGTCGATAAGCCGCACCGCCTCGCGGGTTTCGTCGATGGACATGCCGGCGGTGGGTTCGTCCAGGAGTATCATCTTGGGCTCCGAGGCCAGGGTAATCCCAATTTCAAGGGCACGCTGCTGGCCGTAGGCGAGCTCGCCGGCCAGCCGGTCGGCCTTGTCCGCCAGGCCGATCTGCTCGAGGATCGCCGCGGCCGCGCGGTTGATGGCCGCCATGCGGCCGACAGGGCGGAGGAAATCGAAGCGGACGCCATGCTTGGAAAGGACGGCCGCGCGGACGTTTTCATTCACGCTGAGACCGGCAAAGATGTTGGTGATTTGAAAGGAGCGCGATAACCCCAGGCGGTTGATGCGGTGCGGCGGCAGCCCGGCGATGGGCCGGCCGTCGAAGATGATGGCGCCGTGGTCCGGCGTGTAGTTGCCGGAGAAGAGATGGAACAGGGTGGTCTTGCCGGCTCCGTTGGGGCCGATGATGGCATGCCGTTGGCCGGCGGCGACCGTGAGATGGATACCGTTGATGACCTTCACGGGTCCGAAGCGTTTGTGGAGAGCCGTCACTTCGAGCATTCCCGGTCCCCCCATTTCACACCGCCGGCCGCGGGCCGGCGGCGGCCTTCGCCAGCAGCCTGTCCCTCAGGCTCATCACCAGGCCGCTCAAGCCGTTGGGGGCGTACATGACCAGCAAGACAAACAACGCCCCCTGGATGAGCGGCCAATGCTTGGTCCAGCTGCTGATCAGGTCGTTCACCCAGGTCAGAAAACAGGCCCCCAGGATGGGTCCCCAGAAATAGCGGGCGCCGCCGATGAAGGTCATGATCAGGACCTCCGCGGCCTTGTCCAGGTTGATGAAGGTGACGGTGACGAACTCTTGGAATGCACCGGCGAGCGCTCCCGCCAGCCCGGCGAAGAATGCCGAGATCACGTAGATGGCAAGCTTGGAGGCGTACACGTTGTAGCCGATGAAACGGGCGCGGTCTTCGTTTTCTCGCAGGCATTCGTTCAGACGCCCGAGGGGCGTGCGGGTGAAGTACCAGCAGAACGCGCCGCCCGCCAAGACGACGACCATGACCAGGTAGTACCAGTTGACCGACGAGAACATGTCGATGGGCGCCAGCCCCGGCAGCGCCAGCTTGGGGCGCATGGCGGCGACGCCGTCCTCCCCGCCGGTGAGGAAGCGGAATTTCTCTGCGGCCGCATAGACCAGTTGGTTGAAGGCGAGCGTTAGCAAGGCGAAGTAGGTGCCGCCCAGGCGCACGACGAAAATCCCGAAGACCAAGCCGAGCAGGGCGCCGGTTCCGGCGCCGGCGAAAAGCCCCGCCAGGATCCCGAACTTCAGCTTTTTAAAGAGGATGATTGTAGTGTAAGCGCCCATGCCAAAGTAGGCTGCATGCCCGAAGGACAAAAGCCCGGCGTTTCCGAACAAGATATTGTAGCTCAGCACGAAGAGGGAGTAAATCGCCATGCTGATGATCAGGTTGAGGTTGAACTCCGAGACCAGCCTGGGGATCAGCGCCAGGAGCAAAAGAAGAGCCATCAGCAGGACCGCGTTGCGAAGGGCAATTTTCATCACCTGGCCTCCCCCAACAGGCCGTGAGGTCTGAAAATCAAGACCAGTGCCATCAACAGGAATTCGAAGACAATGGCGAACTGGGGCAGGAACAGGATGCCGAAGGACTGCAGACAACCTATGAGAAGCGAGGCGATAAGGGCGCCCTCCACCGACCCCAGCCCGCCCACAACCACCACCACGAAGAGGTCGATAATGATAGTGGCCGCCATGCCGGGGTTGGTAATGAGGTATGGCCCGCCGATGACGCCGGCCAACCCCGCGAGCCAGGCCCCCATGCTGAACAGCAGCAGGAAGATCAAGGGTACATTGAACCCCAGGGCGTCCGTCATCTGCTTGTTCGCCACCGCCGCGCGCACAATGATGCCGATGCGGGTTTTGAACAGAACGGTGAAAAGCAGGATGAAGACCAGCAATGACACGAACAGGATGAACAGGCGGTAGACCGGGTACTGAATGCCTAAGAAGGCCACCGAACCGCTCAGCGCCGGCGGCAGCACCACCAGCAGAGGCTTGTTGCCCCAGATCATCTTCACCAGTTCTTCTATGATATAAGCGATCCCGAAGGTTATCAGCAACTCGTGGGCGTGGCCGTGAGCGTGTACCTTGCGCAGGAAAAAGCGTTCGATGACCATGCCGGCTGCGGCCACGCCCAGAGGGGCCACCAGCAGGCTCACCCAGAAGCTGCCACTCCACCTCAGGATCGAAAACGAGAAATAGGCCCCGAGCATGTAAAGAGCGCCGTGGGCGAAGTTGAGCACGCCCATCATCCCGAAGATGAGGGTAAGCCCCGAGGCCACCAGGAACAGCAGCATTCCGTAAACCATGCCGTGCAGACCTTGGACGGCCAGTGTCGTCCCCCAGTCCATCTAAAGTGCCTCCGACTTCAGCGAGGGCATGGCCGGAACCAGCGGTTCGCATTCATGGGATAGCCCCGGCAGCCGGCAGGTGAATGGCCATATTTCGCCAGCTCAAGGCCGCCTCGCTTACGGTCTCGCTCAGCGTGGGGTGCGGCTTGATGCCTTCGGACAGATCTTCGACGAAAGACTCAAGGGTCATGGCCGTGGACGCTTCGCTGATGAGGTCCGTGGCATGGGCGCCGATGATGTGGACCCCCAGGATCTCCCCGCTGTCAGGGTCGCCCACGACCTTGACGAATCCCTCCGTAGCGCCGAGGGCATGCGCCGCGCCGCTCGCCATGTAAGGGAACCGCCCGACTTTCACTCGGCGGCCCGCCGCGATGGCCTGCTCCTCCGAGAGGCCGATGGCACCGATTTCGGCCAGCCCCCAGATGCAGCGCGGCACCCGGGCCGGTTTGACGGACCTCCGGTCACCTCGCAGGTTGGCCACCGCCGCCTCGGCTTCGGCCGTAGCCTTGTGAGCGAGCATCATGCCGCCGGTCACATCTCCGATGGCATAAACACCCGGAAGGTTTGTCCGGAGCCAGTCGTCGACGCGCACGAAGCGGCCGGCCATCTTCAGGCCGAGACGCACCGCATCGATGCCGGCAACGACCGGTGCGCGGCCGGTGGCAACCAGCACGCGGTCGGCCGCCTCCCGGCGGACCTCACCGGAGCCGGTGCGGAACACGACCATGGTCCCAGCGTCCCCCTCCGCAACCTCCAGGACCTGGGACTGAAGGTGCAAGGCCGTGCCCCGCTGCAGCAATAGCTGGCGCATGGCCTTGCGGATGTCTGCGTCCTCCGTTACCAGGATGTCCGGCAGCAGCTCGATGATGCACACCTGGCAGCCCAAGTTGAGGTAGATCGCGGCCATTTCCAGGCCGATGACCCCACCGCCGATGATGGCCACCCGTTGCGGGATCTCCTCGCAGTCCAGGGCTTGGTCAGTGGTTTGCACCCGGTACCCGTCGACGTGGATGGCGGCAGGGACGGCCGGCCGAGAGCCGGTCGCAATGATCACCTGACCGACCTTAACCATGCAAGGTTCGGCGCCGGCGGAAGCAATCCGGACTTGCCGGGGTGAGACCAGTTCGCCGGTTCCCGCCGTGATGGTGACCCCATGGCTGCGGATGGCGTGATCAAGGCCTGCGTGGAGGCTGCTCACCACCTGGCGCTTGCGGGTCAGCAGACCCGCCGGGTCCACGGCCAGGGAGTCATTGCCTTTGAGCACGGTCGAGGTACGCGCGGCGTGGAAGAGCTTGGCGTCGTAATAGAAGCTTTTAGTGGGGATGCAACCGCGATGCAGACAGGTCCCGCCTACCCGTTCCTTTTCGATAAGAAGCACCTTCATGCCGAGCCGGGCTGCACTGATGGCGGCCACGTATCCGCCGGGTCCGCCGCCGATGATCGCCAGATCGTACATGGTTCCGAGCCTCGCCCTCTTCAGACGTGCAGAAATGTGAAAGCCGGCTTCTCCAAGTATGCCTTGAGCGTCTGGAGAAACTCCGCCGCCAGGGTGCCGTCGATGATACGGTGGTCCACCGACAGGCCTAACGTGGCCATCCGCGCCGAGCGCACCTGGCCGTTCTCGAGATAGATAGTGTCCCGGGTTTTGCCGACCGAAAGGATGGCGCTCTGGGGCGGGTTCAAAATTGCCGTAAAGTGGCTGATGTCGTACTGGGCGAGGCTTGAAATCGTGAATGTGCCGCGCTCCAGCTCGGCGACGGTCAAGGCACCGGCGCGCGCCCTCCGCACCAGGTCCGCGCGTAAGCGGACGATCTCCGCTAATCCGCACTGGTCCGCGTTGGAGACAGCCGGGGTGATAAGGCCGTCGGGCAAGGCCACGGCCAGGCAAACGTTAATCTCAGGCAAGATGTGAATTTCCTCGCCCTTTACGATCGCGTTCAGCAGTGGGTAGTCGCGGATGGCCAGGGCCGCGGCCTTGATCAGGAAATCGTTTACCGACGGGCGCAAGCCAAGGCGTGTCTCGAACTCCGGCAGGATCTGTCCGCGAAAGGCGAGCAGGGCGTCCATGCCCACGTCCGAAAAGAAGTGAATATGCGGTGCGGTGAAAGCGCTTTCCGCCATGCGGCGGGCGATGATCCGGCGCATGCGGTCCATGGGGATGATCTTGCCCAGGCGCGGGGCGGCAGCCTCCGCGGCCGCGCGCGCCACATCGGCCTGCATCACCCGGCCGCGCACTCCGCTGCCAGGGATAGCCCCCAGAGGAAGGCCGGCTTTTTCCGAGGCCTGCCTGGCCAGGTGCGAAACCACCACGCTTGGGGCCGCGGCGGCTTCGGCCACGTCCTTATGGAGAATGACGCCTGCAGGGCCGCTGCCCTTGATCCCGCTGAGGTCCATGCCCTTTTCGCGCGCAAGCGTGCGTGCAGCCGGGACCGCCCGCACCGGTCCGGGTGCGGGCAGCGCGGTGGGGGCTGTCATCGGCACGGCAGCGACCGGAGAGGGCATCCGCTCCGCTGCGGCCGCGGCCGGTGCGCCGCTAAGATAACGGGCCGGCACGCTTTCGCCAGGATCGGTGATGACCGCGACCACGGTCAGCACCGGCACCTTCTGTCCCACGGGCAGGAGAATCTTGGCCAGAAGACCGGAAGCAGGCGACTCCACCTCGGCGACAACCTTGTCGGCCTCCACCACGAAAAGGCTTTCGCCTTTCTTGACCTGGTCTCCTTCCTTTTTCAGCCATTCGACGATGATGCCGGTTTCAATGGTAACCCCGAGCATGGGGATGACTACTTCGGTAGCCACGCGGCGTCTCCTTTCTCAGGCATAGGCCATCAGGCGCCGGACGGACTCCAACAGCCGGTCCTTGCCGAACATGAAGGACTTCTCCAGCGGCGGGGAAAATGGCACCGGCGTGTCCGGCGAACAGTTCCGGAGAATGGGCGCCTTGAGGTATTCGATGGCGTCCTCGGCAACAATGGCGGAGACTTCGGCAGCCACCCCGCAGGTTTTGTTGTCCTCGTCGGCCACGAGCAGCCGGCCGGTCTTCTTGACCGATGCGATCAAGGTATCCTTGTCGAGGGGCGCGAGCGTCCTCGGGTCAATCACCTCCACGTCGATGCCGTCTCGGGCTGCCTCCTCGGCCGCTTCCAGCGCGCTTAAAACCAAGGCGTGGGTGGCAAAGACGGTAACATCCTTGCCGGTGCGCTTGACCTCGGCCCTGCCGAAGGGGATCCGGTAGCTCTCCTCGGGCACCATGCCGCGAGTGTTATACAGGCGTTTGTGTTCGACGAAAATAACGGGGTTGTCGTTCTTGACGGCCTCGATCAGCAGGCCCTTTGCGTCGTAGGGGGTTGAGGGAGCCGCCACGCAGAGGCCAGGAACGTGCATGAAGATGGAGTGGAAGCTTTGGGAATGCTGGGCTGCGGTGCCGCGGCCGGCGCCGATATTGACACGCAACACCATCGGGACTTTACCCTTGCCGCCGAACATGTAATGCATCTTAGCCATCTGGTTGATGATCATGTCCATGCAGACCGTGGTGAAGTCGATGAACATGATCTCGGTTACCGGTCGCATGCCGGTCAGAGCGGCGCCGACGCTCGCGCCCACGAAGCCGGCCTCCGAAATAGGGGTATCCACCACCCGGTCCGGCCCGAATTCGGTTTGAAGGTCCTTGGTCACCTGGAAGATGCCCCCGTAGCAGCCGATGTCCTCCCCCAGCAGGACCACCCGCTCGTCCTCGGTCATGCAAATGCGCAACGCTTCGTTCAACGCTTGACTATAAGTGATCTCTCTCATTTGGCCATGTCCTCGCTCGCGTAAACGTCCTCGTACATCTCTTCAAGGGCAGGAAATTCACTCTGGGTCGCAAACTCCACGGCCGCATCGATAGCCGTCGTGATCTCGCGGTCGATGGCGTCCAAGGCCTGGCGGCTGGCGATTTTCTTGGTGACAAGCTTCGCCGCCAGGCGCTGAATTGGGCACTTCTCCATCCACTGCGTGATTTCCTCCTTGGTGCGGTAGCGTTCGCCTTGGTTGGGGTCGCCCTCGTGATGGCCGCGCCAGCGGTAGGTCTTGAACTCCAGCAGAGTCGGACCCTCGCCAGTCCGCGCTCGGCGCACGGCCTTGACGACGGCTTCGTAGACCTCCAGCACGTCGTTGCCATCAAGAACGCTGCCGGGCATGTCGTAGCTCGTCGCCCGGGTGGCGATATCAATGATGGGCTGATGCTTGAGCTGGCAGACAGAGATGCCATACTTGTTGTTCTCACACACGAATATTACGGGCAGCTTATGGAGAGAGGCCAGGTTCAGGCTTTCGTGGAAGGTTCCGTTGTTGGAGGCGCCGTCTCCGAAGAAGCAGGCCGCGACCTGATCCGTGCCCCGCCATTTCGCAGACCAGCCGGCGCCCACCGCGATGGGAAGCCCACCGCCGGCGATGCCGTTGGCGCCCAGGATGCCCATGTTCATGTCGGCGATGTGCATGGAGCCGCCCTTGCCTTTGCAGTAGCCCGTGCGCCGGCCGAAAAGTTCTGCCATCATGGGTTTGAGGTCAGCCCCTTTGGCGATTACGTGCCCATGGCCGCGGTGAGTGCTGGTGATGAAGTCGTCCGGCCTCAAGGCGCCGCAGACCCCAGCCGCCACGGCCTCCTCTCCGATGTAGAGATGGGCCAGCCCCGGCACCGTGCCGCGGGCGTACAGGTCGGAGATGCGGTTTTCGAAGAGCCGAATGGTCTGCATTGTACGGTAGAAGGAAAGGAGTTTTTCCTTGCTCAATTTCATGACGGTCCTCCCAGGGTCGGGTGAAATTCTGAAAGGCAGTGAAGATCGATCTTCTGTCTACTGTGCTTTTGCAATGCCGGTGCCATGCAGCCTTGATCCTCAGACTGCACGATAGTCTGTCTATTAACCTGTTTGAATCGTTTGATATATCACCTTGTCGCCGGCAGTCTGCAAGAACAGGAATCAAGACCGACCTCGCATGCGGTGTCCTAAAATCGGACTCTTGACTCAAAATGAGACACTTGTCGCCCGTTTTTAATTTACTTTTAAGCATCCGTGGGTATAATCTCTCGCTAATCAAAGCATGATCTTGAAGCAAGGGAGGTCAACACCGTGCAGCCTTCTGAGAAGCTTCCGAAATCACCACCGGATTTATCGCCCTCCGACGACCCAATCCGCAGGGCCTGGGAAGATGTGATCATTCATCGGCGCGAACCGAGTTATCCGGTACGCAAGGTGATCCTGGAATCCTGGATCCGCTGCCGGGGGCTGGGACTTGATCCGTTCGGCAAAACCCCCCCGGTGGTCATTTCCACGAGCAGGCTGGCCGAGCTGCAGTTCCGCTACCGTGAGTTTATCGAAGTCGCTCGACCGGTGCTGGAGATGGTTGAGATCTCGGTCCGCGGCACCGGTTTTATCGTCACTCTATCCGAAAAAGAAGGCCACGTGTTAGAGGTGCGCGGCGATCAGGATGTATTGGAGATGGCTGTGAAAAACTTCTACGTTCCCGGCTGCCAGCGCTCAACGGAGCATGCCGGCACCAACGGAATCGGCCTATGCCTGGATATGGGAAGCCCCATCCAGATCACCGGGGCCGAGCACTTCAATGTCAACCACCATCCATGGACCTGTTCCTCCGCGCCCATCCACTACCGGGGGGAGTTGATCGGCGCTGCCACCCTGTCCGGCCGCGTTTTCGGGTTGCATCGTCATACCTTGGCTTTGGTCAACGCAGCGGCCGGCAGCATCGAAAGCCGCCTGCTCGAACGGGATCTCAACGAGGGAGCCCAGCGGCTCAATTCCATGTTGACCTCCATCTACAACTCGATCTCCGAGGGGTTCATCGCCCTCGATAAAAAACATCGGATCACCCACCTCAACCGGGCCGCGAGCAACATGCTCGGCCTATCGGCCGAGCCCTTGATCGGCAAGCCCGTTACCGATTTCGTAGTTTCAGGCGAGGTGCTCGCGAAGCAGATCGACAGTCTCGATTTTTCAGAGGCCACCGAGATCAGCTTCATATCCCCGGACGGGCCGCGAACGTTTTTATGCCGGGTCGACCCGATCCAGACGCCGAACCAGAAAATGTTGGGAATAATCATCACCATGGCCGAAAAACGCCGGATGATCGATATTGCCAAACGCATCGGCGGCAACTACTCGAAGTACGAGTTCGACGACATCCGGGGCCGGAACCCTCAATTTCTCAAGCAGATCGAATTGGCCAAGATCGCCGCCAAGTCCAACTCCCGGGTGCTGATCATCGGCGAGAGCGGCACCGGTAAGGAACTCTTCGCGCAGGCCATCCACAGCCACAGCCATCGGTGCAACGGCCCCTTTGTGGCCATTTCCTGCACGACAATCCCGCGGGACCTGATCGAATCCGAACTCTTTGGGTACAAGGGGGGCGCTTTCACCGGCGCGCGGGAGAGAGGGATGATCGGCAAATTCGAGCTTGCGCACAAGGGTACTCTCTTTCTGGACGAGATTAACGGACTGCCGCTGGACCTCCAGGCCAAGCTGCTGCGCGTGCTGCAGCAGAACGAAATCATGCGCCTGGGCGACACCCGCACGATTCCGGTCGACGTACGCATCATGGCCGCCAGCAACACCGACCTGATGGATGAGGTGGAGGCGGGCCATTTTCGCGAAGACCTCTACTACCGGTTGAACGTGATGGAGATCCTGATTCCACCCCTGAGGGACCGGAAGGACGACATCCGCCTGCTGACGAACCACATATTGGGTCGTCTGTCCCAGGAGATGGCCATCGCCAAGCCACTGGTGTCCGAGGACGTAATGGAGTCCCTGCTCGACTACCACTGGCCGGGGAATGTCCGCGAACTGGAAAACGTTCTGGAGCGTGCGCTACTCCTGTGCCAGGGTGAGCGGGTATGTATGGAGCATCTGTCTCCGCGCTCCCGCAGGAAGCCCGCGCAAGCCAAAGCAGGCGCGAGGAGCATGCAGCAAGGCTTGCGGGAGATAATCCAGACGGCTATTGAAGAAGCCGGCGGCAATGTGTCCGTGGCGGCGCGTCAACTCAAGATCGCCCGCAGCACATTGTATCGCAAGATGAAAGAATACGGGCTCGCCCCGTAGTGAAGGCGCAACAAAACTGTGATCTGCTATTTTTAAGATGGCTTCTGGATTTGGTAAGCTGTGAAAATTCTGAAGCTTCAGGGGTTGGGTCTTATGCTTTATCCGGTTCGTTCACAGTGAATACAGGAATACCACCAAAGCGACAAGCCGACTCCGATTCTCCCAGACCCAGTCAGCCCCATATTTGCTGACCAAAAACAGCAGAAATTCCCGATGTTGATTTAAATCTCGCCCCCCCTCAATCAGATACCGCACAAAGTTGCCACACAGTTCTAATGGGTCCTTCCAGGCAGAAGGAAACTTCTTGTTGACGGTAACATCCACGGGGAACCTCCCTTGGTTTAATGAACTTTTATGGCCTGTCTAATATCTTACTCGGCTAATCGGAACAATACCGTCTGCACCCTATACAGGCGGCAGAGGGCAACCGAGGCTGGCCGTATGATTCGGCTTGAATTTCGACCCACCCTTCGATTCTACCGTAATCATCGAAAATACATGATCTACCCCATTTCGTTTTTCGCTCACCTCAAGTAGGAATTGATCGATTACCTCACATGGGGCTTCCAAGCATTATTGTTTGACGACCTAACAGTCTGGAATCAACACCCAATGCCCAAACTTTCGGAATCTTATAATCTTTATGCCCTCAGGCCCGATCTTGCCAGGGAATGGCACCCCATCCGAAACGGCAACCTGAGTGCTAAAGATGTGACGCCCGGGTCTCGTAAAAAAGTCTGGTGGCTTTGTGAAAAGGGCCATTGGTGGCTTGCATCCGTTCGCTGCAGGACCCGTGGCATGCGGTGCTCATTCTGCCTGAGTTTGCAAAAGCACGGGGACCAGCGGATGGTAGATGCCAAGCTGGAGCTTTTGAAGGAGTGGCATCCATCCAGGAACTTGGATCTGAAGGCCAATGAGGTTTCTGTCCATCAAAGGGAGAAGATGTGGTGGATCTGCGCGCATGGGCATGAGTGGGCAGCCACCATTCGATCCAGGCTTAGGGGGAAATCCTGCCCATTTTGCTGCAACATGGAGCCTCGGGTTCGATCCGCCGGGGAACAGCGCATGAGCGCCACAGCCCAGAAAGCAAGCGGCCATCCGTCCTTTTCAACGCATACCGGTTTTGCAGGCTTCAACAATTGCCTTAATTCCCCATATGCTGGGCCGGAACTAAGAAAGAGCTTACGCTACGCACGCTCAGAAACCGTTATGATCGAAAAGCCGCGCGCGGAGATACTCAGCTATGCTCACCTGGAAAACTTCAGTGCCGAAGGAATGATGCTTTTCTCTGATTTCGTCATGCGCCCAGGTGAAATCATCAAGGTCCGATTTGACAAACCATTGCACTCCTCGTTTCCGAATACAGTAGCCGGCAGAGTGGTATGGTGCCGAGACCTTGAAGATCAGAAAGAGGCGGTTTCGCGCTTCAGCATAGGCCTCCGATTGATGTGAAATCGATAGGCCATTAGAAAAACCACCTTGACAATGATGGCTCCCGTGGCAGGCAATGCGCCCCGCCCCGGGATGATTAAAGGTTACGGCAAAAACCTTCATATCGCTTGAATCCGCAAAGACCAGACCTCGCAAATAAACACCCGTATCGATTCCGCTGAAGATCGCCGACCATCATAGAGATTTTTCCTCTATCGCGGAACAAGTTTTAGAAATTTCTATTTTTGCCGATAATACCTATGTATTCGCTTCGTTTTCCTTCGGGATGATCTGCTGCACCCGATGAGACGGGTATCTTGGTAAGGAATGTTTCCGGGAACCAGCATGGAGCAGGCGCAATGAATCGCACCCTGACGAAGACTCACTCGCTAATCCGCAACCTGAACCGGGTCTACCTGGTTTTGTCCCTGGTTCCCGTAATTGCGTTCTTCATTCTCACCCTGGCCGGGG
>JACRCN010000060.1 GCA_016219005.1 Deltaproteobacteria bacterium | reverse complement strand
GCAACCGCCCACAAACTGGCCAGACTGGTCTACACGATGTTGAAGCATGGTACCGCCTACGTCGATGCCGGGCAAGAATACTACGAAGAACGCTATCGCACCCGGGTTGTACAAAACTTGAAACGCAAAGCTCAAGAGTTGAGCTTTTCCCTTGTTGAAATTGCCGGACTACAACCCCAAAATGCAACTTCGTAAATTCAAATACTTAACGTGAAGTTACTTGGAAGGTGGGCATTTACAAGAGCCACGCAACGCCGGATCGCAACCTGAGGCGCCATTTTCAACACCCGCTCAAGCCACCACCAGGTCCGCCACCAGCACCGTGACCGCGCGGCCGCTCAGGCGCACCCGATCCCCCTGGACACTGACCCCGACCACCCCGCCGCGCGCCGAGGCCTGGTAGGCGACCATTTCGGTTTTGCGCAGGCGCTTGCTCCAGTAGGGCCCCAGGCAGCAGTGGGCCGAGCCGGTCACCGGGTCCTCGTCAATCCCCACGGCCGGGCCGAAGAAGCGCGACACAAAATCGAAGCCCGGAGTGGAAGCGCGGCTGGTTACCATGAGGCCTCGGGCCGGCAGCGCCTTCACGCGAGCGAAATCGGGGCGGAGGTTTTTCAGGATGTCTTCCGACGCCACCTCCGCGACGCAGTCAAAGCGGCTGCGGCCGAAATACGTGGGTGTGGCTCCGAGCGCCTCGGCCAGGCCGGCCGGCATCGCCTCCGGCTCATCCGGGGTGGCGGGGAAGTCCAGTTCGATCTCGTTGCCCTTGCGGACGGCCGTCAGCAGCCCGCTGAGGCTGTGAAAGCGTGCCGGTGCCGCAAGGGGCAGCCGGCCGATTTCCCACAGGATATGGGCCGATGCCAGTGTCGCGTGACCGCAGAGTTCAACCTCGACGGTCGGCGTGAACCAGCGCAGGTTGAACCCGTCGGTCTGCTTCATCAAAAAGGCAATCTCGGCCAGGTTCATCTCGCGCGCAACGTCCTGCATCCAGGCGTCGTCCTTGGCCGCCGGCAGCACGCAGACCCCCGCAGGATTTCCCGTGAATGGTTTGTCCGTGAATGCATCCACCTGATAGATCTTCATGCCTGTAGCCTCCTTAATTATCGACTCCGAACGCCCGGTCCAGATCGTCCATTCATTGCCAGAAGGCGGCGCAGTTCGGCGAGGTGGCGCGCCGGATTGACCCCGGAGAGCAGTTCGCCCTTTTCCACCAGCGTGACCCGGAAGCCGCGCGGGGTGAGGTCGTGCGCCAGGGCGCCGCCTGTTCCGCCGCCGATGATCAGTATGAGCTCCAAACCCGGCATGTGTTCCCGTGCCCCGGCCGTCCATCACGTTGATAAAACCCTTGTATGCAGGGCGGGAAGACGAAAATCTGTAAAATGTCGGTCATAGCGTTGGAAGCAGCCAAACCTTTCGGGGTTTTTCGAATAGAACAACATCGAAATCCCAGAAAATTATCAGTGATTTAGCGCTATCTGCCAAAGTGCAGGCGAATTTGATGAAAATTGCCCCGATGGTTAAAGTCACGGCCGATGATGGAGCAGTTACTATCGGTAATATAGATGATTCCTTAACCGTAAAAAAAGAAGTCATGGCTGAGATAAAAAACCTTGCCGGGAATGTGGAAGGCGTTAAAGAGGTAAGCCTTGCTTTAATTGCAGCAAGGGAACAAGACAACCATATAAACCCATTCCACAATATTGGCTAACAAAGTTTAGGTGAGGCAAGTTTCTCTTGTCATTACCCCTCAATTAAGGATTCTATTTAATGCCCGAGCGCATGAAGCTCTGGACGAACTGACGCTGGAACAGCAGGAAGGCCAGCAGCAGCGGCGAGACGGCGAGCAGGGTTCCGGCCGAGATGACGGAGAAGTTGACCCCTGACTCGGGCGCGCCGAAGATGGACAGGCCCACGGTGAGCGGCCGGGTGTGGGTCGAGTTGGTGATGATCACCGGCCACAGGAAGTTGTTCCAGTGGTAGCTCACCGAGACCAGGCCGTAGGCGAGATAGGTCGGTCGCGCCAGCGGCACATAAACCTTCAGAAGAATGGAAAACCACCCCGCGCCCTCCACCCGGGCCGCGTCCTCCAGTTCCCGGGGCACCTGCTTGAAGGCCTGACGCAACAGGAAGATGCCGAAGGCCGAGCCGATGTAGGGCAGACCGATCCCCAGGATCGTATCCACCAGGCCCAGCTTGCTCGTCGTCAGGTAGTTCTGGACGATGAGCACGTCGGGCATGATCATGATCTGGACCAGCACCAGGATGAAGGCGGTTTCCTTGCCGGGGAATTCGAAACGGGCAAAGGCGTAGGCCGCCAGGGTGCACAGGACGATCTGGCCCGTCAGGGTCATGCAGACCAGCATGAAGGTGTTGAGAAAATACCGCGCAAAGGGCGCCACGTTCCAAGCCGATTGGAAGTTGTCGAGCGTCAGCGGCGACAGCAGGTCGAAGCGGCTGACGAAATCCATGGGGTGGAACGCCGCCCAGGTGGCGTAGAGCAGCGGTGCCGCCCATATGAAGGCCAGCAGCCAGGCCGCCGCCACTTCAAGGTAATGCCCCCAGTCGGATTCCCGGATCATCATCTTGCCACTTGAACCCTTGGCCCCTCAAACCCGGGGGACTCTTCTCATTGATAGTGGACCCGTTTCTCGATGTACTTGAACTGCGTGACGGCCAGCGCGCCCAGGATGAGCAGGAGCACCACTGTAAGCGTCGAGGCGTAGGCCGTGTCCCAGAAACCGAAGGCGACTTCGTAGATGTAGTACAGCAGAAGCGAAGAGGCGTTGTCCGGCCCACCCTTGGTCAGGATGAAGATGTGGTCCACAAGCTTGAAGGAATTGATCGTCGAGTTGACCAGGACGAAAAGCGTCGTTGGCATCAACAGCGGCAGCGTCACCCGGCGGAAAAAGTACCAGCGCCCGGCGCCTTCGATGAGGGCCGCTTCCTCGAGTTCGGGCGAGATGCCCTGCAGGGCCGCGAGGAAAAATATCATAAAGAAGCCGGCGTCCTTCCAGATCGCCAGCACCATCAGGCAGCCCAGGGCCGTGCTGGGGTCGCCGAGCCAGCTGTGGCTGTGTATACCGAACAGGCCGCAGATGTTGTCGAGGATGCCGATCTGGGGCGTGTAGAAGAAGAGCCAGATGTTGGCCACCGCGATCATCGGCAGAATGGTCGGGGTGAAGTAGGCCGTTCGCACGACCGCCCGGCCGGGCAGTTTACCGTTGACCCAGACGGCCATGAGCAGCGCCAGGCAGACGCTGACGGGGATGGTGCCGAACGCGTAGACAAAGTTGTTCTTAAGCACCTGCCAGAACACCGGGTCGTTCGCCATGTAGGCGTAGTTGTCCAACCCGACGAACCGGCTCGGCCGGCCCTGGCGCGGTGTCGAGAAGAAGCTCGAGAATATGCCGCCGACAATGGGGTAGTGGGTAAAGGTCACCATCAACACCGAAGCCGGCAGAAGCAGCAGCCAGGCGTAAACCCACCGGGATGTTTTGTGACTCAGGCGCATAATAAAACATGGGTTTAAGGCTGGCAGGTCGGGAGGCCGGAATGCTCGGGAGGGTACTGATTTACTTAGCCCCCTGGCCTTCCAGCCTCCAAGCCTCCCAGTTGTCGTTTAGCGATAATCTTTCAGCACACGCTCGGCCTGCTGCTGGGCGCCGGTCAGGGCATCCTTGGGCGGCTTGCCGCCGGTGAGGGCGCTCTGGATGGCGTCATCCAGAAGTTTCTTCACCCGGGCGTTCTCGTGCACGGAGAACTCGGCCACGGAGTATGGGAACTGGTCGCGCGCCACGGCCGCCGCAGGGAAGCCGGCTACATATTTTTTAAGGGTCGCCGTGTCGTAGGCGGCCTGGCTCGTGGCCACATAGCCCGTCGCGATGGACCAGCGGGCGCTCAGCTCAGACGCGGTCATGAACTTGATGAATTTCAAGGCGGCCGTACGCTCCGCCGGGGTGGTCTTCTTGAAGATGTAAAAGTTGCCCCCGCCGGTGGGAGATCCGCGGCGCTTGCTGGCCGGCAGCATGCTCACACCGAAGTCGAACTTGGCCCCGTCGCGCACCGCGGTAAGGTTGCCCGTGGTGTGCCACATGATCGCCGTGGCGCCCTCGAGAAACTTCTGGCGCAGGGTGCCCCAGTCGACCGTGCCTTCGGGCATCACCTTGTGCTTGACCGCCAGGTCGCGCCAGAACTGCAGGGCCCCGACGACATCGACATGGTCGAGGTTGGTCTTTTTGCCGTCCTGGTCCATGAGCACCTGGCCGTTTTGAATGCACAAGGCCTGGAACATCCAGTAGGCGTATCCGGTGGAGGGGATCTGCACGCCCCAGCGGGTGACATTGCCGGCGGCGTCCTTCTTGACCAGCTTCTGGGACATGGTAACCATCTCCTCCCAGGTGGCCGGCGGCTTGCTCGGGTCGAGGCCGGCTTCCTTGAAGGCATCCTTGTTGTGGTACATGACGATGGTCGAGCGCTGGAAAGGCACGCCCCAGATTTTGCCCTTGGCCTTGGAGTTCTCCATCAGGGCGGGATAGAAGCCCGACAGCCACTGCTTGTCCTCGGGCGAGGTCGCCACCTCGTCGAAGGGCACCAGAACGTCCTGGTCCATGAGCTCGAACACATCGATGGAGAAGAGCACGCTCAGCTGCACCGGCTGGCTGGCCTTGAGGGCGGCCAGGGCCTTGACGCGGGTGTCGTCGTAGTTGCCGGCGTAAACCGCCTTGACCTTGATGTCCGGGTTGGCTTTTTCGAACTCCGCGATCATGTCGTCGATGACCTTGGTGATCGGTCCGCCGACAGCCACCGGGTAATACATGTTGAGTTCAACCTCTGCCTGGACTGCTGTCCCGCCCAGGACGCAGACTGCCAACGCGAGCCAGATCAGAGCCTTGATCACGCCATGTTTCATTTCGAGCCTCCTCCTGTTGGGTTCCTGTTGGCCCGGGCCATGCGCGGTCCGGGCAATTGCTTGACCGTTACCCCGCATGGCGCCGGCCGCTGCGGGCTTCGAAAAAATGGCTCTCGGCCTTCGGCCACGTTATGTGAATTCGGTCGCCGGCGGCCAGTTTGACCCGGCCGCTCTGCCGGACGATCAGCTCATACGCCCCGATCCGGCAGGCGACGAGGCTGTCCGCTCCTAAATATTCCAGGCTGAGTACGTCCGCCGCCAAGCCTGCATCGGCCAGGCTGATCTTTTCAGGCCGCACCCCCAAAATGAGCCCCTCGAGCACTCCCTGGGGCAGGCTGCCGGCCAGGTTGGCACGGGCCCAACGGAGGACATCGGCGTTGTCAAGGGGCAGCAGGTTCATCGGCGGGGTGCCGATGAAGCCGGCGGCGAAGATGGTGGCCGGGCGGGCGTAGAGCTCCTCCGGGGGGGCGAACTGCTCGACGTGACCGGCGTTGAGGAGCGCTATCTTATCGGCCATGGTCATGGCTTCGACCTGGTCGTGGGTGACGTAGATCATGGTGATCCGCAGCCGCTGCTGGAGAGTGCGGATCTCCCGGCGCATCTCGTGGCGCAGCTTGGCGTCCAGGTTGGACAGGGGCTCGTCCATAAGGCAGACCGGCGCCTCGCTGACGATGGCTCGGCCTAAAGCGACGCGCTGGCGCTGGCCGCCCGAAAGCTCGGCCGGCTTGCGAAGCAACAGGCCCTGCAGGCCCAGCAGCTCCACCGCCCGCTCCAGCCGGCGCTGGCGCTCGGCCGCCTTGAGTTTGCGGACCTTGAGGCCGAAAACGATGTTCTCGGCGACACTCAGGTGGGGAAACAGTGCGTAGGACTGGAAGACCATGGAGAGGTTGCGCTTGGCCGGCGGCAGCCCCGTGACGTCCTTGTCCTCGATGCGGATGGCGCCCGCGCTGACGGTCTCCAGCCCGGCGATGAGCCGCAGGACGGTGGATTTGCCGCAGCCCGACGGGCCCAGCACCACCATGAGCTCACCGGCCGCCGCCGTGAAACTGACCTGGTCCACCGCCTGCACTTCACCCCAGGACTTGGAGACTTTTTCGAGTTCGATCTGCATCCGGTTGGCTTCAGCCTATCCTGCTAAAATTCTGACAGATCCCTAACATTGGCGCCCCTGTCCGTCAACCCAATCCTTTGTAAGGATTAGGACCATCGTCTCCTCACCCGGCGCAAGGCTGCCGGAAGGCCCCTCGCCACCTCATCCGTGGAATTACCGCAGGT
>JACRCN010000059.1 GCA_016219005.1 Deltaproteobacteria bacterium | reverse complement strand
TAGCTTAATTTTTAATTTTCGCCTTCCTAAGTCTCATCGCAATTTTACCTCGTTTTTTCTCGTGTGCGATATCAAGGGCTGTCCTACCCTTTCGATCTTTTATCGTAATATCCGCCCCAGCTTTAATAAGCTTCTGTACTATGCCCTCATGCCCCGATAGAGTGGCCACCATGAGAGCGGTCATCCCATAGACATCTGTGAGATCCAAATTGGCCCCATACTCTATGAGGATTTGGCATATCTTTGAGTTGCGATACGGAGCACCATACATTAATGGGGTGATTCCAAGAAGGTTTGCAATGTCCGGGTTTGCACCAGCATCAAGAAGAAGGCGCACTATCCTTGGATAGCCCTGTGCTGACGCTGCGAGGATTGCAGTCCAGCCGTGTTCGGCACGCTCATTGACGTCGACTTCCTTTTTCAGCAACTCCCTAATCACCTCTTCTCGCCCTGTGAAGACAGCCCTAAACAATACCGGCCCCGCCTCGCTTAGCATAGCGTCTATTACGGTTTGATTTATTGCGTAGGAGAGTATTTTTCTTGGTATTAACTCGGCTTCAATGGTGTGGGTCGATAAATACTCCTCAGCATACTTTTCAACTACGCTTATTAGAATCTCCATCTCTTTTGGTGGCCTTTTGTGATTTTCCCACTCAATAAGAACCCGCATCAGATCCTGTTTGCCTTGGTGCTTCAGTATCTTTACTCCGCAGTTGCTTGGCGCTTTATTATTTTGGTTTCCGTCCTTGTGGTTGAAGGAGACCTGAATCTCGTCTTGCTGCAGCACGCGAAATCTATGTGGCTCATTATTCGTCGCACCTGAGAATTTTTGCTGCATTATCTTTTGCTTATCTTCAGGTGATGAATCCTTTGGAAAATCCACCTGTTGTATTGCCTTGAAACCTATGCCACCGATTAAGTAACGGTAGTCATGGGTATCGTGAGCGGCTTTTAGTCCTGCAATGCGTTTTGCATAGGGAATACGGTAGCCATTTTCATCTTTAGTGAAGAAAAATGGGGCGATAAATATTGCGATCACAAACAGGCAAGCCACAACAATTAAGCATAGTCCTATCCACTTGATGGCCTCTGGAGAGAAACGCCATAGGATGTAAGAGACAACCAGCAAAAGCAGAACAATTGGAGGGCAAGCTTTGTATTGAGCAATAGCCGCTGCCGGGACACGTGGAAGATCAAGCTTCTTGGACTCTACATGCGTCCGGATCATGAGTGAAGCAAAGACCAGAAGAGAAACAAAATTTCCGAGCGCAAAGCCAACTCCAAGGAAACCGAAATACCAAGCAGGTGATATCCCAGATAGAAATGTATTTTCAGCAATAAGTGGATAAGACAGCCAAAGAGTGGCGCAAATCCACAATATAGTTAACCTAAATCGAACCTTTTGCAAAAATAAGCGGCGCGCTTGTTGAGAAGACAGCTCCCACTCGGCAAACAAGTACAGGGCGACAACCACAAGCAAGGCCGCCAAAATGCGCGGAAGATACTGCTGATTTTCAAGGGTTATGTTGAGCAGTGGAATGCTCTGGGATGGAGCGAGACCGATGAATCGGGCGACAAGAAGAACTCCACCGAGTAGCCAAATAGACACCTCTGCTATGTAATAGCGACTCGATAGCTCATTTTTAGATGATTGTGTATTAGCAATCGCCATTATAAAGGGGTCTGAACGGAGTTTTATCGGATCATAACGCAATCCTTGCAAATTTCCAACAGAAATGCTTTATGCCTCGTGCTTCATCTTTCCCCCCTCCAGTTCCACAACATTCCTCAGAGCACCAGGAAACCGGTGAGCATACCGCATATCAGCGACCCCTTCAGTCTCTTAATGCATAGGGCCGGCTTGCGCCGGCCCCTGGTTGCCGCCTCGTGTTATCTACTCTTCGAAGATATTCCCCGCCTCTTGGGCGCTCCTTTTGGCGTTGGCGGTTTCGCTGACGTTGTTCCGTATCAGTTGCTCAATCGGCTAGCATCGGCGGCGATTATCTGCTCGCCAAACTGACAAGCCTTGGAGACTCCCCCGCCGTCGCAAAGAACCGAGCCATTCTTGCTGTAGGAAAATTGATATAGTAATGAGAAGGACCGGACAGAGTTGAAAACGGCTCTTCCCGCCTTTCTTTGAATACCAACGGCGGCCAGGGCTGATTTTTTTTATGGCACAGCCCAGCAGGCTGCCTCAAACAAAACCAATCGCGGATGTCGGGTTTAAATAGTTCTGTTGACATATAAGCCTAACAGTCCTAATTTAGATGCACTATGGCATCGGAAAATCCCCTGCGGGAATCGGTTGCCGTCAAGGTTGGATTAAAAACCATTTTGCGGTGTAGGGATTAACCACCACACTCTTCAAAGTGCGGTGGTTTTTTTATCCCGTCGTTAAAATCCTCCCTTTAAAAAATCTACGAAAGGAGGATAAAAACGACGATGCAAGGAAAAGTTAAATGGTTCAATGACAGCAAAGGCTTCGGCTTTATTGAAGTCGAAACCGGAAGCGACGTGTTCGTGCATTTCAGTGCTATCCAGGATAGCGGCTTCAAAAGCCTGCAAGAGGGTCAAGCAGTTACCTTCGATGTTCAAGACGGGCCCAAGGGCAAGTCTGCCGCCAACGTAAAGACGGCCTAAATTTCCACCCTGACGTCGGCGCCCCCTTTATAACCGAAGGGGGTGCTCCCGTCCTCTCCACTTTCCCATCGGGTATCGGTTCTCCTCGACAGTTCCACGCGTGCATGCGAGAAGTTTAATCGAAACCGGGTGACGGCATTTTCAAGGATCATAAAGGAACAGGCAGCCGCAATTGGGACCATTGAATGGAAAATAGACGCGCCATGCGAATCAAGCAAGGTTCCCCCGTCACCATAATAGACGATCGAACTGGGTACCAGTATCCTGCATCCATGCATAAATGCGGCAAGGGCGGAATGTATCTTGAAGCGAATTATGCGCCTCGGCCTGGTTCAACATTTCAAATACTTTTTGATAGCCGAGGAATTTGTGCCGGGCTTTGCACGTACCAGGCCGTAATCCAATGGCGCAAGTTGTTGCCCGGGTTGGGTTCATCTTGGTCATATGGCTTGGGGATAAAATATGTCCAAAGGAGACATCAAAAATGGAGGTGAGCGGCAAGACCGTGCGTGGCGCCTTTTTCCGGTTGTGGGTGCGCCTCGGCGGAAGTGACCCGGCACAGAAGTATGCCTGCGATGAACTGCCCCTTCGCGCGGAACTGTTCAGTGCCGATCAGATGGAGCAGCATGGCAATATCCTTGCGAGTGTCCACCGGGTGAAGTCCGGACGCCCGCGGGACCGCCTTCTGGCGCGGTTGGCCGAGAATGAAAGTCTGCTGCTTGAGGTCCACAACCTGCTGACAGAGGCCGTTAAGGCGGACCGCTTGATTGCACCGGCCGGGGAATGGTTGCTCGATAACTTCTATGTGATCGAAGAGCAGATTCGCACGGCCAGGCGACACTTGCCGAAGGGTTACAGCCGGGAGCTGCCGCGCTTGTCGGACTGCCCGTCGGCCGGACTTCCGCGGGTGTATGACATCGCGCTGGAGACGATCTCGCACGGCGATGGCCGGCTGGATCCGGAGACCCTCAGCCGTTTCGTAGCCGCCTACCAGTCGGTGACCATCCTGAAATTGGGCGAACTTTGGGCCATCCCCATCATGCTGCGCCTGGCCCTGATCGAAAATCTTCGGCGGGTTGCCGCCCGGATCGCAGCCGACAGGATCGATCGAAACCGCGCCGGCTATTGGGCCGACCAGATGACGGAGATCGCCGCGAAGGACCCCAAGAGCCTGATTCTATCGATCGCCGACATGGCACGGTCGGACCCCCCGATGGTGAGTTCGTTTGTTGCGGAGCTTACGCGTCGTTTGCATGGCCAGGGTCCCGCTCTGGCCCTGCCGCTCACCTGGATAGAACAGCGACTGTCCGAGTCCGGCCTGACCATCGACGAGTTGGTGCGCTCGGAGAACCAACAACAGGCTGCTGACCAGGTCTCGGTGAGCAATAGCATCGGAAGCCTCCGATTCCTTGGCGCGATGGACTGGCTCGAGTTCGTCCAGACGCTGAGCGTTGTCGAGCAGACCCTGGGTGAGGATCCTGCAGGCGTTTACGGCAAGATGGATTTTGCCACCCGTGATCGCTACCGCCACGTCGTGGAGAAGACAGCCAAGATCAGTCCGCACACCGAGAGCGAGGTCGCGCGCAAAGCGGTCTGGTTGGCGCATGAGGGAGCAGCCCGGAAAGGCAGCGACGACCGCTCGGCACACGTCGGGTTCTACCTGATCGACGAGGGACTGTCGCAGCTCGAACGAATGGCGGGGGTGCGCTTATCGGCCACTGAGGTTCTGCGCAAGGTCGGCCGCCGGTTTCCGCTATTGCTGTACAGCGGCACCATCCTGCTCATGACGGCGATTTTCGCCGGGTGCTTCGCGGCAAAGGCGTATGCCGGTGGGCTGCAGGGGTGGGCCCTCGGGCTGGTTGGACTGCTCTCGCTCCTGTGCGCCAGTCATCTGGCGGTAGCCCTGGTGAACTGGCTGGCCACATTGCTGGCGACCCCGCGCCCGCTGCCGCGCATGGACTTTTCCAAGGGTATCCCGCAGGGATTGCGGACTCTGGTGGTGATCCCGACGATGCTCACGAGCACTCAAACCATCGAGGACCTGATCGAGGCATTGGAAGTCCGCTTCCTGGCAAATCGGGATGGCCACCTCCATTTCGGCCTGCTTACTGATTTTGGCGACGCCATCGCAGAAACGTTGCCGGAGGATGAACCGTTGTTGCGGCTGGCCCGGCAGAGAATCGAAGAGCTGAACGAGAAGTACCGCAGCACAACAGGCGATAGTTTCTTCCTCTTTCATCGCCCGCGCCGCTGGAATCCCATGGAGCGGATCTGGATGGGGTACGAGCGCAAGCGCGGCAAGCTTGCGGATTTGAATGGGTTTCTGCGTGGCGGATCACGTGAGCGCTTTGTGCTCGTCGTCGGTGAAACCACGTGCTTATCGGACGTGAAGTACGTTATCACCCTGGATACCGATACGCAGCTGGCACGCGATTCGGCGTGGCAGTTCGTGGGCGCAATGGCGCACCCGCTCAATCGTGCGCGCTACGACGAAGGGGAGCAGCGTGTCGTTGCGGGGTACGGCATTCTTCAGCCGCGGGTGGCGGTGAGCCTGCCCGGCACGAACCGGTCGCGGTATGCGCGCATGTGCGCCAGTGAGCCCGGCATCGATCCCTACACACGCGCCGTTTCCGATGTCTACCAGGACCTGTTCGGGGAAGGCTCGTTCATCGGCAAGGGCATCTATGAGGTTGACGCCTTCGAACGCGCGTTGGGGGGGCGTCTTCCCGACAACCGGATCCTCAGCCACGATCTTCTGGAAGGCTGCTACGCCCGGGCCGGGCTGCTGAGCGACGTGCAGTTGTACGAGGAATACCCATCTCGCTACAGCGCGGATGTGAGCCGCCGGCATCGTTGGATCCGCGGCGATTGGCAGATTGCGCGCTGGCTGTTGCCCGGTGTTCCCGGCCCCGATGCGCGCCTGCGGAAGAATCCGCTCTCGATGCTCTCCCGCTGGAAAATCTTCGACAACCTGCGGCGCAGCCTGACGGCCGCGGCCTTGACACTCCTGTTGCTGTTGGGCTGGACCGTGCTGCCATCGGCCTGGTTCTGGACCCTGGCGGTGACCGGCATCATCCTGGTCCCTTCATTGATAGCCTCGGTCCTGAATGTACTTCAAAAGCCGATCGATGTGACGCTGGGGCAGCATCTGGCAGCCGCAGTGCGCTCGGCCGGCCGGCACTTCGTTCAGGCCGCATTTGCGCTCGTGTGCCTGCCGTATGAAGCCTTTTTCAGCCTGGATGCAATGGTGCGCACCGCCGGGCGGATGCTGATCACGCACAAGCGGCTGCTCCAATGGGACCCGTCGGGCGATTCGGATCGCAAAAGCCGCACGGACCTCGCCGGCTCGTGGCGGACCATGTGGGCCGGCCCGCTCATCACCGCTGCCGCGACGATTGCGCTCGCTGCATCCAGACCGGCCGCGTTGGCTGTGGCTGGGCCCATACTGGGCCTCTGGTTTGCCTCCCCCGCGATCGCCTGGTGGATCAGTCGGCCGCTTGCTCGGCGCCGAGATAGGCTGACAGCGGATCAGACCCTCTTTCTGCGGAAGCTTTCCCGGAAGACCTGGGCGTTCTTCGAAACGTTTGTCGGCCCCGATGATCATTGGCTGCCGCCTGACAACTACCAGGAGCATCCTGCACCCGTGGTCGCGCATCGCACGTCTCCGACCAACATGGGACTTGCATTGCTGGCGAATTTGTCCGCGTATGACTTTGGCGTCATTTCGGCCGGAAACCTCATCGATCGAACGGCGAAGGCACTCCATACCATGGAAGGCCTGGAACGACACCGAGGCCATTTCTACAACTGGTACGACACGCAATCCCTGAAGCCACTGCCACCGCTCTACATTTCGTCGGTGGACAGCGGGAACCTCGCAGGCCACCTGCTGACCTTGCGGCCGGGCCTGCTGGGCCTTGCCGATCGCAAGATTCTTGGAACGCGGTTCTTCGAAGGCTTAAGCGACACGCTCAGGATTCTGATAGACGCTGCGGCCGCCGCACCGGCAGGAGCCGCTTCGGGTGCATATGCCCGGGCCCGGCTCGCACAACTTCAGCAGGACCTGGAGTCTGCGACCCGCTCCCGACCCACCACGCTCGTCGCTTCGCGGCGGTGCCTGGATCAGCTGGCAGCCTCCGCTGCGGTGGTGGTCGCCGGCGTGGAGGCTCTGGATGCCGCCTCCCAGAGCCAATTGAGATGGTGGGCCCGTGCCTTCGCCGGGCAATGCCGGGATGCCCTCGACGAGCTGACATCCCTTGCTCCGTGGACAGATCTCTTGTCTTCCCAGAGTGGCCCCGGAGACTTTCCCGACCTTGACGAGATCCCAACACTGCGCCAATTGGCCGACCTTGAGGCAGCCTTTCCACCAGTTATCGAAGAGTCACTGAGCGCTGAGGCAACGCCCGCGCAGAGATCCCTCCGGGATGAAATCCGACGGCTCATGACGGCGGCGAGCCAGCACGCCAGAGCCAGGATTGCGGCCATCGAACGACTTGTACTGCAATGCGGCGAACTCGCCCGGATGGAATATGACTTCCTGTTTGATACGACGCGTCATCTGCTGGCTATCGGCTATAACGTCGGCGAGCGCCGCCGGGACTCCAGCTACTATGATCTTCTGGCTTCGGAAGCGAGGTTTTCCAATTTTGTTGCGATTGCGCAGGGACAACTGCCGCAGGAGAGCTGGTTTGCTCTGGGACGCCTGCTCACGACCGCCGGTGGAGAGCCGATCCTGCTTTCGTGGAGCGGTTCGATGTTCGAATACCTGATGCCGCTCCTGGTGATGCCGACGTACGATCACACATTGCTCGATCAGACCTATAAGGCGGCTGTGGCCAGGCAGATCGACTATGGAAAAGAGCGCGCCGTGCCGTGGGGCATTTCGGAATGCGGCTACAATGCCATCGATGTGCATCTCAACTACCAATACCGCGCCTTTGGTGTACCCGGTCTGGGGCTCAAACGCGGGCTCGCCGAGGACCTCGTAATTGCACCCTATGCCTCGGCGCTGGCGCTGATGGTGGCGCCCGAGGAGGCGTGTCTGAACCTCGAGCGCCTGTCTGCTGAAGGTTTTGAAGGGCCATTCGGTTTCTACGAGGCGATCGACTACACTCCGTCACGTCTGCCGCGCGGACAATTGAGCGGCGTGGTTCGGTCCTTCATGGCCCATCATCAGGGCATGATTTTCCTGTCTTTGGCGCATCTGCTCCTGGACCGACCGATGCAGAAGCGCTTCGAATCGGATCCCTTGTTCCAGGCGACCATGCTGTTGCTCCAGGAGCGCATCCCCAAGGCGACGGCTGTCTATGCGCACACCTCCGAGCTATCCGAGCACCATACGGCTTCCAACGCTCCGGACACACCGATACGCGTTTTCACAAGCCCGGACACGCCGAACCCGGAAGTGCAGTTGCTCTCGAACGGCAGGTACCACGTGATGATCACCAATGCCGGCGGCGGTTACAGCCGTTGGAAGGACTTTGCCGTCACCCGTTGGCGCGAAGACCGCACCCGCGACAACTGGGGCACATTCTGTTACATCCGCGACGTGGCAAGCCGCGAGTTCTGGTCAACCGCATACCAGCCGACGCTCAAACGATCGAAGCATTTCGAGGCGATCTTCTCGGAAGGGCGAGCCGAGTTTCGCGGTCGCGACCACGACTATGACACCCATACCGAGATCGCTGTTTCTCCCGAGGATGACATCGAACTGCGCCGCGTCCGCATCACCAACCGCGCCGGGACGCGCCGGGCGATAGACGTAACCAGTTACGCGGAAGTGGTGTTGGCGCCGCCGGCCGCGGATGCCCTGCATCCGGCGTTCAGCAATCTCTTTGTGCAGAGCGAGATCATCCGCCGGCAGCGAGCGATCCTCTGCACTCGCCGGCCCCGCGCCCAAGGTGATCAGGCACCCTGGATGTTGCACATGATGGCCGTGCATGGTGCGATGGCCGCCGACGTCTCCTATGAGACCGATCGCATGCAGTTCATCGGCCGCGGGAACACCGTTGCCGATCCGCAAGCGATGCGCGGGGGTGCTGGTATTTTTATGGAGGCGCTCTCGGGCAGCGAGGGCTCCGTGCTCGATCCGGTGGTTGCCATCCGCTACCGGATCACGCTCGATCCGGAAGAATCGACGACGATAAACATGGTCACCGGCATCGGTGAAACCCGTGATGCGGCCTTGAGCCTGGTTGAAAAATACCAGGATCGGCGACTGGCGGATCGCGTCTTTGATCTGGCGTGGACGCATGGTCAGGTGCTGCTGCGCCAACTCAATGTCTCAGAAGCCGACGCCCAACTCTATGGGCGCCTTGCCGGTTCGATCATTTACGCCAATGCGACGCTGCGAGCCGACCCGAGCGTCCTCATCAAGAACGAACGGGGACAGTCCGGTCTATGGGGATACGCCATCTCGGGCGATCTGCCGATTGTGCTGCTCGAGATTGAAGACCCTGCCAATATCGACCTGGTGCGCCAGCTCGTGCAGGCCCACGCCTATTGGCGTCTGAAAGGACTGGCGGTGGACCTGGTGATCTGGAACGAAGATCACGCCGGTTACCGGCAACTCCTCCATGACCAGATCATGGGGCTCATTGCCGCAGGCATCGAAGCCAACGTGACCGATCGGCCCGGCGGTATTTTCGTAAGGCCTGCGGACCAGATAGCGGAGGAAGACCGCATCCTGATCCGCTCGGTTGCTCGCGCCATCATCACCGACAGCCGGGGGTCGCTGGCAGACCAGATCAACGTCCGCGGCCTGGTGGAAGCAACCGTGCCCCTCCTTATCCCGACCCGAACCCTCCGCCCTGAACCCCTGGAGGTCGCCCCGTTGCCACGCCACGATCTGATGTTCCACAATGGACTGGGCGGATTCACCCCGGATGGTCGCGAGTATGTTATTACCACCGCGCACGGGCAGCTGACGCCGGCACCTTGGGTGAATGTGCTGGCCAACCCGCACTTCGGCACCGTGATCTCGGAAAGCGGCCTTGCCTACACGTGGAGCGAAAATGCCCACGAGTTCCGCCTCACTCCCTGGGGGAACGATCCCGTAAGCGATTCGACAGGCGAGGCTTATTACCTCCGTGATGAAGAGCGCGGCCACTACTGGTCGCCCACGCCGCTGCCCTGCCGCGGGGCAACGCCTTACGTCGCGCGGCACGGATTCGGCTACAGCGTCTTCGAGCACACCGAGCGCGGCATCCACTCCGAGCTGACGGTTTACGTGGCCCTGGACGCAGCGATAAAATTCGCGGTGCTCAAAGTGCGCAACGAGTTGGGCCGACCCCGCCGGCTCTCCGCCACCGGGTATGCGGAATGGGTGCTGGGCGACCTGCGGCCGAAGTCGGCCATGCACGTGATCACCGAAATTGACCCGAACAGCGGCGCGCTCTTCGCGCGCAACCCTTACAACACGGAGTTCCGCGACCGTACGGCGTTCTTCGACGTGGACGACACGCATCGCACCGCAAGCGGCAGTCGAACTGAATTTCTGGGGCGCAACGGCAGCCTAAGCGCTCCTGCCTCTATGAGCCGCACCTGCCTTTCCGGCAAGGTGGGGGCCGCCCTGGACCCCTGTGCTGCGATCCAGGTGAGCTTCGACCTGGCTGCCGGTCAGGAGCGTGAGATCGTCTTCAGACTCGGGGTCGGACGCGACACCGACGATGCCAGAAATCTGGTCAATCGCTTCCGAGGGTCAACCGCTGCGCGCGGTGCCCTCGATGGGGTGTGGCAGCACTGGAAGCATACCCTCGGCGCGGTAAATGTGGAAACACCCGATCCGTCCCTCAACGTGCTGGCCAACGGCTGGCTGCTGTACCAGACGCTGGCCTGCCGCCTTTGGGCGCGTAGCGCAACCTACCAGTCGGGGGGCGCCTTCGGTTTCCGCGATCAGCTGCAGGACGTGATGGCGCTCATCCACGCCAGGCCGCAGCTCGTGCGCGAACACTTGCTCCTGTGCGCGGCCCGTCAATTCCCGGAGGGGGATGTGCAGCACTGGTGGCATCCTCCAACGGGCCGGGGTGTGCGTACTCACTGTTCGGACGACTACCTCTGGCTGCCGCTTGCGACCTGTCGCTACGTCCTGACCACCGGGGACACCGGCGTATTGGAGGAGCCCGTCCACTTCGTCCAGGGTCGCCCGGTAACCGCGGATGAAGACTCTTATTACGATCTGCCCGGGCGCTCTGAAGAGGCGGTAAGTCTTTACGAACACTGTGTCCGAGCCGTCCTGAACAGCCTCACATTCGGTGACCACGGACTGCCGCTCATCGGTTCCGGTGACTGGAACGATGGCATGAACCTGGTGGGCGAACACGGCAAAGGCGAAAGCGTCTGGTTGGGCTTTTTTCTTTACGAAGTGCTCATGCGCTTCATTGAGGCTGCCCGCACGCATGGCGACGTGCCTTTCGCTGAGCGTTGCGTAAGGGAGGCTGCCGGGCTGCGCCGCAATATCGAGCGTCATGGCTGGGACGGCGAGTGGTACCGCCGCGCCTATTTCGACGACGGCTCGCCGCTCGGGTCGTCGGTTAACCCCGAATGCCAGATTGATTCGATTGCGCAGAGCTGGTCGGTGCTATCCGGTGCGGGAGATCATGAGCGTTCGCGCATTGCCATGGAAGCGGTGGATGAGCGCCTCGTTCGCCGCGATCACGGGCTGATCCAACTTCTGGATCCGCCCTTCGACACGTCGGCGCTGAATCCGGGCTACATCAAAGGCTACGCCCCAGGAGTTAGAGAAAATGGCGGGCAGTACACGCATGCGGCCATCTGGGCGGCAATGGCCTTCGCTCGCTTGGGGGACAACCGGCGCGCGTGGGAGCTCTTTACCATGATCAACCCGGTGAACCATGCACGATCGGCTGCGGAGACCGCCACCTACAAAGTGGAACCCTACGTCGTTGCGGCCGACGTCTATGCGATATCGCCGCACACCGGCCGAGGCGGCTGGACATGGTACACGGGATCGGCCGCCTGGATGTATCGGCTGATCTTGGAGTCCCTCCTGGGGCTCAGACTCGAAGTGGATAAGCTGCGTTTCGCGCCGTGCCTTCCTGCGGATTGGGCCGGGTTCAAGATGCACTACCGCTATCGGGAGACGGTCTACCACATCGCGGTCCTGCAAATTCCTTCCGGGAATGGTGAGATGCGCGTGAGTGTGGATGAAATTGAGCAACACGATAAGACCATCCCGCTTGTTGACGACCATAAGGAACACTCGGTCGAGGTGCGGATACCTGTGACAGGATGATGCTTGAAATTGTATTGATCGGCCTAACCAGTATTTCATGTCGTGGTGGAATCTTCGACTTGCCAATCGGCTGCACACATGAGCTTTCCTCAGCCCTATTTTTCACCGCGTGATCGTCCTCGCCGAGCCTAAAGGGAGAATAGTCAATGCAATTCGTGCCGTTTGCAGGGCAAACAAAATAAATCGGGATTCACAGGACAGCAGCAGATTGGCTCTTGACTTTAGTTGAAAAGCCTTTCTGAGCCATAAGGGCTTTTTCAAAAATGGGGCTGTAAGCGTTCGAATAGCGATGCATGGACTCATTGCATGACTCATAGGAGGTATTTGTTACGTATATCGGCGATATATTTAACAAAAAGCGGTTGGCATTAAACAGGTGTTACAGCGTAGCAGCGCACCTGGTTGATTCGGGAATTTTTCGATAGTCAAAAAATATCTCAAAAGATATCAAAAATAGCTTATCTGATGTTGTCCTGGCCAGAGCCTTTATCCCTGAAAAGCAAGGGACTCCCACAAATGCGAGTCCCCATAGATTATAATTGAATTAAGCAAAGATGAATGTGCAGCGAGACCCGTTTCTGACCCGAACGGCAGCACTGATGTGTCTTTTGGTGTGCCCGTTAAAATCGATTGTGTCCCTAAATTTCAAGTTAAAGCGTAGGAGGGGACTTTTTCGTGGAAAGTACACCTCCAGAACCTCCCAAACTGTGTACCAAAGTGTGCCTGCCGCGTTTACTTTTTGCAAAAAACATCTAATTTTTCCCAAAATCACGGTCACAAAAAAAGCCAATGAAACCATTTAATTGTATGATTTCACCGGCTTTAATTTTTTGCCTTGGTCGCTTTAGGAATCCGTTGCTCTATCCACTGAGCTACAGGGGCGTTTGGCAGGGCTTAGAATGATGGAAAAAATTTTACACCAATTTTAGTTGCGCGACAAGCTTTTTCCCGACCTTGTCGAAGCGCTTGATCCGGTCGGTTCCGGTTCGGTTCGGAGAGACATAAGGCGAGCGTTTCATGGCTTCAAAATGGAAAACCTCCCAAAGGGGAGGTCCAAACATTCCATTTGCAATGCCTCGCCTCATGGTTCCCTTTTACGGGTTGGCTTTGGCACCTTGTGGATCAGGATGCCGGGCGGTCACAGGGCCAATTCCCTCGCGCCTCTCTCCATGATTATGTAAATTCAGTATACTACTATATTGGCATTATGTCAAGCAAAAATTTGCTTTTAAATTACTTACTATAGCAAACTGCACATTAAAAATATAGCAACCTTCCGATTCCTTTCGATTATTTTTCAGGTCCAGAAAATTATGCCCTTTCATCGAAAAAATAATTGTTTGGCTGTCTAATCAGGGAATCAAGAAGCCGGACCTGCCGCTTTCAACACAGGCTCGGAATTATTGTTGGGCAGAACGGCACAGAACGGCTCCCTGCCGGACCGGCTGTAAGTCTTAAGAGCTTGCGGAAGATAGACCGAACCTGCCGGGAGTCGGACAGCCTGTTTTGCTCGAAGGGCAGGTGCCGATCGCGGATTCGCATGACGCAATACACTGCGGTAAGGAATACATAATTCACCCTATTGTCAGGCAGGCTGACAGTCTATATTGGTTTCCATAATTCAGTATTTCAGAGTTTGCCTTTGACCTCCGTTTAGCGGGTTTGACTTGGCCAATCGACCGTCAAGAATACGTCAGCCTGGCAATGGCGCCGACCCGAGGCGGCGTGGTGTCGCCATACTGCTTTTTGACCATCGTGGGGAAAGCCGCGGTCAATGGGGATCGGCAAGCTGATCAAGGTCGGCCCGCTTCCGGTGAAATTCACCGCGGAGGTGGACTACATGGCCATTCACCCGGATGACTTCGGACGGCACTGGGGGGTGCGGTTTGAGGTGATACCGGTACTCCCCGCGCTGTTCAAGGACACGCTGTTCTAGCATCAGAGCGGGTTGAACCGCTCTAATCATGGGAGCCTAATTATGAAACCCGGAATCAAATTCGGACTTCTCACGTTTATTGTTATGGCCGTTGCAGCCGGCTGCGCGCCGACCAGCGTGCAACAGCAGAGCATGAACCCCACCCAGTTGCCGCGGCCCGACGTCATTCTTGTCTATGACTTCGCCGTGTCGCCCGAGGAGGTCAAGCTCGACACCGGGCTCAGCGCTGAGCTGATGCAGAAATACGAACAACACAAGGGAACCTCTCGCACCGCCGAGGAGATCAAGGTGGGCCACAAGGTAGCCGAAGCTGTGGCGGAGGAGCTGGTCAAGAAGATCCGCGGCTACGGGCTCTGGGCGGAACGGGGCTTCGGCTATCCTCACGGCAAGGGCAAGGTTCTCATGATCAAGGGGCAGTTTCTGTCCATCGACGAGGGCAACCGTACCGAGCGGGTGGCCATCGGACTGGGTGCCGGCCGGACCAGCGTGCAGGCCAACGTGCAGATATACGAGCTGACTCCTCAAGGCCTGCAAAAGGTGGACACGCTGCGGGGTACTGCCAAGAGCGGCTACAAGCCGGGCATGGGAGAGATGATGGGGGTCGGGGCCATCGCCGGCCACCTGCTGATGTCGACCGTGGTGAGCGGCGCTGTGGCCGGGGGCACCGAAATGACGAGCGCCACGGTGGAGGCGGACGGCAAGCGCCTGGCGGACAAGATCGCCATAGACATCGGCAATTTCTTTGTCGATCAGGCCTGGATCCCCCCGGATGCGGTGAAGAAGTCGTTTTTATAGCACGGCCTCCGGCGAGATGAAGTCCGCGTGCACGACGATAAAGGAGTAGGGTGCGATTGGACTTTCGAAACCAACAAAGCTCTTCTCGGCCGGAGCGCTATGTGGCTAAGCCCGTTCCATCAATGAAGCCGCAGATGAAACCACACCCAGAGAGGCTGCTATGAGAGGAATGAGTGCACTCCAGAAGCGCGTGATGATCAATCGTGACGATGCCGTACCTACTGATATCACTCGAACACGGGATGGTTGGCTAAGGCGCTGGAATGGTATCTCGCGTACCGGCAAGGGAAGCCTCGAAATGCAAACTGGAATACCTATAACATATTTGCCAGTCCTTAAAAAAACCTCGCTCTTCATAGCGGTGGCCGTGATGTTGAGCTTCGCTGCTGTATGCGCCCAGGCCGAGACCGTTCAAGAAATAGAGACCAGCGTAAGTGATTGCCTGGGCCGCTTTCATACTGTGATAAAGGGCGGGAGAGAGATGCTCGCTATGGCCCAAGGCGTGCTGGTGATGCCTAGTGTGGTAAAGGCTGGCTTGATCGTTGGGGGTGAGTACGGGGAAGGCGCCCTCCGGGTCGGAGGTAAGACCGAATCCTATTACAACCTCGCTTCCGGACCGATCGGATTGCAGATCGGAGAGCAGGCGAAGGATGTTGTAATCCTGTTCATGACGGATGAAGCCCTAAGAAAGTTCCAAGGCAGCAAGGGCTGGGAGGTCGGAGTCGACGGAAACGTGGCGCTGGCGAATTTCAGCGGTGGTAAATGGATAGACTTCATCAGAATGAACGATCCCATCATCGTGTTCGTTTTCGACGTCAAGGGTTTGATGGTGGACATCTCACTGACAGGTGCCAAGTTTTCTAAAAACAACCCAGATTGATGTCAGAATTACCATTTTCGACAATCTCCTGGCGGTGATCGAAACCATTTGAAGGAACACGGCCCTGTGACCTGCGTTTGAGCCTGCCTTTGGGGGCGACCAGCGTCTACCTTTACGACCAATACGAGATTGATGTACCGGTATCGCGATCAACTCCAAATTGAGCAGGAGTCAAATGGTCGACGATAAGCTACGCATGATCTGCAAGAAATGTGGCAAACTCAAACGGGAGCCGGCTTTTGCTGCAAGCTTCCATGCCCGTATCTGTAACGAATGCTTTGAGCCGCCCACGGAAACGACAATTGAGTTGGTTAAACATGTTCAAGGACTTTATGAAAGGAAGAAACCTGACAATCCCTCATAGCCATACTACTCTATCCTCAATATGCTGTTGACGATCACAGGAGCTTAGAAAGAAGTTAGCTCTTTCTGCCAGATCGTTTAATTGGCCTTTCGGACCCCCATGATTTCATCCAAAGATACTTCGATATGTTCCGCGCTAGCAGCCTTGAGACGGTTTTCGTCCTTCGCTTCAATCGCATGGATCATCTCCAATGCTTGATCAAAAAAAGATGCTTTGTTGATGCGGTGCGGGAAAGAGAGCCAGAAACGAAGGTAATGGCAAAGCATCCGATCCAGTAGAGTAGCTAAATGGCTGTTTCTTGTGGCTCTGAACAAAATGGAGTGGAATCTGACATCCAGTTTGACCATTTCCTTATTGGATGCTGATTCACTCATTTTCTGAATCTCTGCAGCCAACTCCTTTAACTGCCTAACCTCCTCAGAAGTGATTCTCTGCATCGCCCACAGATTCGCTTGAGTCTCGAGAATCGATCTGATCTCAGTAATTTCCCGGATTCTGGTAAAAGTCAGGGGGCAGACTACGTATTGTGTCCCCTTATGTTCCACCCATTCCTCCGAAACCAGGCGAGTAACTGCTATGGTTACTGGGTTTCTGCTGACATCGTAAACTTTTGCTAATTCAACCAGATTGAGAGTGTCTCCGGGTTCTAGATCCAACCAAATAATTTTCTCTTTTAGGTCTGAATAGATATAGGAAGGATCCATTGATCGTTTGCTGTTTTGTTTATTCATATCAATCCGTTCCTTGAATATGTAAGAAGCTATGCACATGCCGCCTGTATGCAACATGTATGCGTCATACTTTTGGAATAGTCAAGCCATTTCGGTTAGTTCATATAAAAAGCGCCTGGAGTTAAGGAGAAGACATCTATGCTTAAGTGTATTGTAAATAAATAATGAAATTAAAACAGCCTAATAGATAGTAAAAAAATAACTTGACATGTATGCAATGGTCGTGCATATAGGTATCAAACATGCATGCATACTGCATGCATTGACGTACGCACGTCGAGTCCGTGATATGGTTGAACCGAGGTGCACACCTTTGATCGGACAAAAAAGGGGATGCCAGGGAGTCGAGAGGTCGAAAGAATCGTGCCTTGATGTGTTGGAAAAAATCGCGGTTTGGATGATCCCCGGATCAATGCACGAGAAGTATGGAGAAGGCTACTTTCGCATTGCCCTGATGCCGCAGTCGGAGGATCGGCTGGCTGAAGCCAAGGGGCGTCTGAAAGGGCTTACGGATGCAAAGGAGGGTAAAAAAAAGGAGTAGAATGAGAATGTTAAATGAAACGCACGATCGTGGATCTAACTAGACGGAAAGATGCAGAATTTTCTTAGAAGATGGGGGCGCGAGTTATCCAAACGGTGGGTCAAGCAATCAATAAGGGATGGATTACCCGCCATCACAAACTTAAGAGGAGAAATTCAATGAAGAAAAAATTGATCTCTCTTATCAGCACGGTTCTGTTGGTCAGCAGCGGATTTGCAGCATGGGCGGCTGGTACTCCAAATAGCTCAATCATCCATATCGCGCTCACGGCTCCCATAACAGGCGACTACGCGGAATATGGCAACAACTTCAAACACTCGGTAGAAATGGCAATCGATGAAATCAATGCAAATGGTGGCGTGCTGAACAAGAAATTCGAACTCAGCGTCGGCGATTCCAAGGGAGACCCGAAGGAATCTGCCATGCTGGCACAGAAATGGACCTCAGACTCCACAATCGTGGCGCAGATCGGTGATTTCACTTCCACCTGCTGCATGGCTGCGCAACCTATCTACAACCGAGCAGGCATGATCCAACTCTCGCCTACGGCTAGCCATACCAAATTCGCCTCCGGCTCTAAGTGGAGCTTTAGCGTCTACGGAAGTCAGTATTGGGAGCAGCCTGTCATGGCTGCTTTAGCCGTAGACAAGCTTAAGTTCAAGAACATGGCTCTGCTATACATCAACAACGACTGGGGGGTAGACACACAAAAATCCTTTAAGGAGAACTTCGAGAAGCGAGGTGGAAAAATCGTGGCCACCGAATCGTACTTCCAAGGCGAAACCGATTTCAACGCAGTGCTAACCAAACTCAAGGAGTTCAAGCCTGATGCTCTGTTCCTAGCGACCATGTATAATGATGGCGCTCTGATCAGCAAGCAACGGGAAAAGATGAGTTGGAACCTTCCGGTCATCGGAGCAAGTGCGCTCTATTCTCCCCAGTTGATTCAGCTCGGAGGCACTGCGGTGAACGGCATTTACTCCAACGTGAGCTTTTTCGCCAAGGACCCGGATCCCCGTATTCAGGCATACGTTTCAACCTTCGAGAAGAAATTCGGCAACACCCCTAACTTCGCCGCAGCCTTGGCCTATGACTGTGTTTACATTCTGGCCGATGCCATCAAACGGGCAGGCTCCGTTGACCGGAATGCCGTACGCGACGCCCTGGCCAGTTCCAAGGATTTCAAGGGGCTCGCTGGTTCTATCACGTTCACCGCTGAGCGCAACGCGATCAAGACGTATAAGCCGGTCCAGGTCATCAATGGAGAGTTCCAACTGGTAGAATAGCCCGGCCACTATGGAGACACTCTCAGGTCTTGCGCGCGACCAGGGGATCCATGAGGAGAGAGTTCTATGTTTCTGCAACAGCTCATCAACGGCATAGCGCAGGGCAGCTTGTTCGCGCTCATCGCCATCTCGTTCTCATTGGTGTGGGGGCTTCTCAGAATGGTTAATTTCGCCATGGGAGAGCTCTACATGTTGGGAGCCTACGCGGGGTGGCTGGTGGTAATGCATGTAACACCAAACCTCGGGGTGGCGCTGTTCGCAGGTTTCATGGTCGGGTGGATCGTGGGGTGGCTCATCGAAAAGGTCGCCTTCAAGGCCATGCGCGGGGTTCCTCACATCGCCTCGCTGGTCTGCACCATTGGTTTCTCGTTTTTCCTCAAGGAGACCGCTTCGACCTTGTTCGGAGCCGAGACCAAATCGATGCCCAGTTACTACTCCCAGACCGCTTTCACCATTGCAGAAGCTAACATCTCCTGGCTTCAGGTGCTCATGGTGGCCGTCGCCATCATCATGATGGTCCTACTCCAGCTCCTGTTCTACCGCACCAAAGTGGGCCTTGCAGTGCGCGCCGTGGCTCTGGATTACCGAACCGCCAGCCTTATGGGGATGAAGGTTGATCGGGTGACTTCCTTAGCATTTTCGCTTTCCGGAGCGCTAGTGGGTTTTGTGGGAGTCTTGGCGGCCATCTACTACAACGCGGTCAACGCTGGCATGGGCTTCGTCCCAGCAATCAAAGGCTTCACGGCCGCGGTCTTCGGTGGAATCACCTCGATCCCAGGAGCGATTCTCGGAGGCTATCTCTTGGGAGCCATCGAGAATCTGAGCGTGAAGTTCATGTCTTCGGGGTACAGGGACTTCGTCAGTTTCCTCATTTTGATCATTTTTTTACTCTTCCGCCCCAATGGGATCCTCGGAAAAAAGACCAAGCTATAGGGGCCTCTGTGATGAATACTTTCATGGCTATGCCGTTAAAGAGAAACCAAACGCCCTTCTGGATTGGAGCGGTCGTGCTTGTTCTGGCTGTCCCCGGGCTGCTGGGAGGGAGTGACTATCTTATTCAGATAGCCACCATGATGGCCCTCTACGTGGTCCTGGCGTCCAGCCTCAACCTGATTATCGGCTTCACTGGGATGTATTCCCTAGGACACGGTGCCTTCTATGGGATAGGTGCTTACACCTCGGCGATCCTGGCCATCAATCTAGACTGGACGTTCTGGGTGACCATGCCTATTGCGGGGATCCTCACCGCTCTGGTGGGAGCCTTCTTGGGCCTGGCCACTTTAAGACTCAGGCAGACCTTCCTGGTCTTCGGCACCCTGGCCTTCGGCGAAATCGTCCGTATTCTCATTATGAACTGGCCTTCCTTGACCCGAGGGCCCATGGGCATTCCGGGCATCCCGCCCCCAAGTATCCTGGGATTCGAGCTGGTCAGTTCCACCCAATACTACTATTTGATCCTGGTTTTCGCCATCTTGATGGTTTTCCTCATCTTCCGGCTCTACCATTCCAGAGTTGGGCGCGCATGGGTGGCCATCCGCGAGGATGAGATCGCCGCTTCGAGCATGGGGATTTCGGTCTTTGGGTATAAAGTTCTGGCCTTCACCATCGCTTGCCTGATAGCTGGCTTGGCAGGGGCTTTTTACGCCCATTTCATCACCTTCATCAGCGCCGACCAATTCGGCATGAACGAGTCTTTCCTGATCCTCACCATGGTGGCCTTGGGCGGCACCGGTTCGATCATCGGCCCCATCATCGGCGCCTTGATCCTGATCATAATCCCCGAGGCCTTCCGATTCCTCGCGGAATACCGCATGGTCCTGTACGGGGCCCTCCTGATTCTGGTCATCGTGGTCAAACCCGAAGGACTGGCCGGCGTGAAGGGATTGTTTGCCCCCGCTTCCGGCGCTCGCCGCTTCTCGTTCTTGAGAAGTGGATTTTCCGCCGAATGCGAGAAAGTCGAAGGTGCCAAGTGATTCTTGAAATCACCAAGCTTGAAAAGAAGTTCGGCGGTCTTACCGCAGTCAATGCCGTGGATCTTTCCGTCAAAGAAGAAACCATCCATGCGGTGATTGGTCCCAACGGCGCTGGCAAGACGACTTTCTTCAACAACATTACCTCCATCATCCCAGCCGATTCCGGTCGGATCATCTGGAAAGGCGAGCGCATCGAGCGGCTATCTCCTCAGGCCATTTCAGCCAAGGGAATTGCGCGGACATTCCAGAACATTCGCCTGTTCGCCTACATGTCCGTCCTCGACAATGTCATAACGGGCACCCACAACCACTACAAGTCATTCGTCTGGGGCGCCATTTCCCGGAATGCCCGATACCGGCGCGAGGAGAAGGAAAGCCGGGAACTCGCCATGGAGTTGATAGAGAAAGTTGGCTTGGCGGACAAGCGGCACGAATACGCGCGGAACCTTCCCTATGGCGAACAACGCAAGCTCGAAATCGCGAGGGCCTTAGCAAGCAAACCGAAGCTTCTGCTCTTGGACGAACCCGCAGCAGGTATGAACAACGCGGAGACCGAAGAACTTGACCAGTTCATCCGCGCCCTCAGGGAGGACGGCCTCACAGTGCTGATCATCGAACACGACGTGAGGCTGATCATGAGTATCGCTGACAGAATTACGGTCCTGGATTATGGTGTCAAGATCGCTGAGGGCAACGCGGTGGAGGTCCAGAACGATGACCGCGTCATCGAAGCCTATCTAGGCAAGAGGAGGGCGTAGTCTTGGCACTCTTAGATGTGAAAGACCTCGTGGTCCACTATGGGAAAATCAACGCCCTCAAAGGTGTTTCCTTGAGGCTCGAGCAGGGAGACTTCGTCGCCCTCATTGGTGCCAACGGTGCAGGTAAGACAACGCTGCTATGCGCCATCTCGGGTGTGGTCCACGCGACATCGGGTACCGTCTCCTTCCGGGGAAAGAGCATCTTCAATCACGCTTCCGAGGCGATTGTGCGAAGTGGGATCTCCCACGTTCCAGAGGGACGGAAGATATTCTCTGAACTTTCGGTGGAGGAGAATCTGTATGCAGGGGCATACATCATCTCTGACAAGGCGCGAGTCAAGGATCTGCTGGAGCGCAGTTATCAGCTCTTTCCGAGGCTGGCTGAAAGGAGAAAAAAGGAAGGAGGAACACTCTCTGGCGGTGAACAGCAGATGCTCGCCATCGCGCGTGGCCTGATGTCTGATCCCGACATCCTCTTCTTGGACGAGCCGAGTCTCGGTATCGCCCCCATCTTGGTGGACAAGATTTTCGAGTTTATCGTTCAGATCAACGCCATGGGCAAGACCATCCTCATGATTGAGCAGAACGCGAACCTGGCGCTGCAAGTGGCTCGCTACGGATATGTTATGGAAACGGGGAAGATAACCCACGAGGCGGCCTGCGCGGAACTTCGCGAGGATGACGCCATCCGCCGGGCGTATCTGGGCGTGACCGGGGCAACGACTTGATCCGCAACATCCAGCTGCGGCATTGAAGGGCGTCTGCCTGGATTTCCTGGGTTATTCCTAAAGCCAGAGTTGCTGGGGTATTGTTGTGCAAGCAAAAGACAAATGGAACGTCTGTTTGCATTCAAATTTGAGGAGATATCACAATGAGCAAATTGAATCAGCCGAAGAGAACGCAAGACGATGTCATCAATAAACTGCGAGGCGCAATTATCCATCGCGGATTGTGGATGGGGCTCATCCTGAAGGAAGCAAAGGAAAGGGGGTTCGACTGGGAACTGATCGGTCATTCAGCGGTACTGAAGGCTGGATGCATTCATGGAGAAAGCATCAAGGAGCGGATGGATGTTCCGGGCAGTCTGGTCTCCTTCGGTAATACCTTTTTCACTGAAGACATCAAGAAGGTGTTCGAAATCGAAGTGAAGAAGATCAACGAGGAGGAATTGGAACTGGAGTACGGTTATTGCCCCCTTGTCACGGCTTGGCAACAAATCGGCATCGAGGGAGAGATGCTTGCGACGCTCTGCGATATCGCGATGTCTGGCGATCGCGGAATCGCCGGCCGCTTCGAGGAGTTCGAGTTCCATCTTGGCAAAACGATCGCCCAAGGTCATAGGGTTTGCGAGGTTAACTTCACTCGAAAAAAACAGATTGAGAAATGATGAGCATGAACCACATGACCTCAGCGATGGTTGGTGCGGTCCGACCGGCTAAAGAGTGCCCAGATGCCTCCTCAACTGTGGCCTGAACAGGGCAGGGATTTGTCCGCCAAGGGGAAGTTGAAGAGTTTTCAGCCCAAAGGCATCCGGATGAACAGAAAGATACTCGTCCCCCGAGTGGCATGTGGATTCAATTCGGGTAAACCATGACAGGGATCGAAAATGAGTTCAGAATCCACTTCTTTTAAGGTGAAAGATATCCTTGCAGTAGAGGTCGCTTTAGCCCTTGGCTGCACGGAACCGGTCGCCATTGCCCTCTCCCCTGCGGCGGCAGCTTCGCTCCTGCCTGATAGTGACCCTGAGTCCATTGCCGTATGGGTCGATCCCAACATTTACAAGAACGGTATTGCTGTCCTGATACCGGGCACCAATGGCCTGAGCGGACTGGACGTTGCCGCCGCCCTTGGCGCCTTCGGGGGCGATCCGAACCTTCGCCTCGAGGTGCTCCGGCCAATCACGGAGGCTGTTGTCGGACAAGCGAAGCGTTTCACGGAGGAGAAACCAGTCCATGTCGATATTGTCACGGACCAAAAGGGCCTTTTCATCCGCACGGTAGTAAAGACCCGACCCGACGAGGCCGAGTGTGTCATTAGAGGCCATCATTAAAATATCGTTTCTTTGAAGCTGAACGGTAAGGCTGTGGGCCTGAGCCATCTCCTGACAGCTTATGTGAAAGCGCATACCGGCAGATTATCGGAAGGATGCAGCCTAAGGTCTGGCAGGCACCCCCGTGTGGCGGATGGGAGGCCCCAACCATCCAGCTACACCCCATATGAACACCGTCGGATCCATTGTCGACTGCTGCCAGATTCAAGCGTCCATCCCCATATAAGTCGATTCCGATCAAGGCACTGACGCCAATGGGGATGTTTTAATTGGTCCCGAGGTGAAGTTCCTTAGCTTTTTGTTCATACCAAAGATCATTGTGCTGTTTAGCCCAGACCTTATCCACCTTTCCCCGCCACATGCCCTCGAAGGTACCCTCGGCCCCGATAGTGCCGATGTAGATGTGACCGAACGATGCTGCCAAAAACAGGATACCCATCGAAGCATGGATGACGTGGGCGATTTGCATGGTCAGGCGGCTCTGGCCGAAGATCGGAAAATCCAGAACCAGCCCGGTGACGCCGCTTACCAGACCCGCCGTCAGCATGAACCAGAACCAGACCTTCTCGCCGCCGTTGACCCGGCCGGCGTGAGGCCGCGGCCCCTTTCCGACCATGCCCCCGAGGTTCTTGAACCACACCAGGTCCATCCTTTTGGGGATGTTTTCCTTGGCCCACGTAATGGCTTCCACTAAGACCCCGGCAAAAAACAATGGTCCACTGAAGTTGTGAACCAGCAAGCCTGCCTGCATGTAGGCGGCAAAGGCGCCCAGCCCGAACGCGGGGATCAGCACCGCACGGCCGAACAGCATGCTCAGACCGGTCAACGCCAGCAAAATGAACAGGGAGGCCGTGAACCAATGCAGGATCCGCTCGAACAGGGAAAAGCGCGGGATCGCTACGCCGCTGCGAGGTTCTTCCAGCCGGTCCCTTCCCACGAGCACAAAAAAGACCCCGATGGCGAACACCACGGCCGAAAGGAGCCACGGCGCTGCCCCGGCTATCGGACCGTTGCGGATCTGGCGCCAGTTCTGCCCGCCGTTTTGGATCAAGACCTTATGACCCTCCGAGGCGGAGGTCGTGGTGCCGGCCTCGCCTTCCCGGACCCCGCGCCAGAAATCGGCCCGCCGGTTGATGCCGGGGGACGGGGCGTCGGACCCGCAGACCGCCTCGCCTGTCCAGCCGGCTATCAGCCATGCTGCGGTGAAGATAGCCATGCCGATGCTCCAATATCGCTTCATAATGTATGCTCCTTGAATAAATAGACGCGAGCCAGTTGTTCCGAGCGCGGGAAACAACCCGCAGGTCAAGCCCCAAAGGGTCAGCGGTCGGTCTGGCCCATCCACAGTCGGTGAACCAGGACCTCATGAACCTCACCTGACCGCGCCCGTTCCTGCTTGAGCTGGTGGTCCCCCGTCACCCAAGGCTCTTTGACCTGGGAACATCCCCCTGCAGCCGCAAGCAGCACGATCGCTAAAATGTAACGAATGGGTTTCATAAGGCATCCCTCGTCCCATCAACGGTCGGTTTGACCCTTGTTGAATCGCTGCAGCAGCAGTTCCTGCTGTTCGGGGCTGCGCTCTTTGGCCAGCAGCGGGTCCATGGACCCCATGTAGCGGGCTGGTTCGTGGTAGGCGATGTCGACGGGCCCGTAGCAGCCTGCAAGAATCAGCAGACACAACGCGCCGAAAAATGTTTTCCGCATGGCCGCCCCCTTTCATTTCTCGGCCGGGTAGGCGGTCTGCCAGCCCAACGCGTCCGGCCGCCCGCCGCGCTTCATCACCCGTTTGCGGTAGATCTCGGAAACAACAGTGCCATCCCCGGCGAGGAGCGCCTTGGTCGCGCACATTTCCGCGCAAAGGGGCAGCTTCCCCTCCGCGATGCGGTTGCGTCCGTACTTGAGGAATTCCTCCTTGGAATTGTCTGGCAACGGCCCCCCCGCGCAGAAAGTGCACTTATCCATTTTGCCGCGCACGCCGAAGGCCTCCTGTTGCGGGTATTGAGGCGCGCCAAACGGGCAGGCGTAAAAGCAGTACCCGCAGCCGATGCAGAGGTCCTTGTCGTGCAGCACTATGCCGTCCTCGGTGGTATAAAAGCAGTCCACCGGGCAGACGGCCGCGCAGGGCGCATCCGTGCAGTGCATGCAGGCGACCGAAACGGATTTTTCACCCCGCCGCCCATCCCCCAGGGTCACCACATGCCGCCGGTTGATCCCCCAGGGGACGTTGTTCTCGTTGTTGCAGGCCGTGACGCACCCGTTGCATTCGATGCAGCGTTCGGTGTCGCACAGAAACTTCATGCGTGCCATGACGGGTCTCCTTTCATACGGGGTAAATGCGGCAGAGGGTTCCTTTGGTTTCCTGCATCTGGGTCACCGAATCGTAGCCGTAGGTCGTGGCCGTGTTGCAGGCTTCCCCGCGTACGTAGGGGGCCGTTCCGGGCGGGTAGCGGTCCACCAGGTCTTTGCCCTGGAACCAGCCGCCGAAATGAAATGGGGTCCAAACCACGCCCGGCCCCACCCGTTCGGTGACCATCGCGCGCACTTTGATGCGCCCGCCCTCCGGGCCTTCCAGCCAAACGTAGCTCCCGTCCTTGGCCCCGGTGTTGTTGGCATCCACGGAGTTGATCTCGACGAACATCTCCGGCTGCAACTTGGCCAGCCAGGCATTGGACCGGGTTTCCTCCCCGCCGCCCTCGTATTCCACCAGCCGGCCGCTGATGAACACCAGCGGGTATTTTTTGGAGTGATCTGTGGATTGGATGGAACGATAACGAGTCGGCAGGCGCCAGAAGGCCTGCCGGTCGGCGTAGGTGGGATATTGGGAGACCAGATCGTATCGCGGCGTGTAAAGCGGCTCACGGTGAAGCGGCACCGCGTCAGGGAAGTTCCAGACCACGCAGCGCGCCTTGGCGTTGCCGAAAGGTGCGCAGCCGTGTTTGATCGCCACGCGTTGGATCCCGCCGGACAGATCGGTTTTCCAGTTTCGGCCTTCGGCAGCTTTCTTTTCCTCCGGCGTCAGGTCATCCCACCATCCCAATTTCTTAAGCAGGTCGGCCGTGAACTCCGGATACCCGTCCTTGATCTCAGACCCTTTGCTGAACAGCCCTTCGGCCAGGAGATTCTGGCCGTTGCGTTCGGTCCCGAAATTTGCTCGAAACACGAGCCCCCCATCGGCGACGCTCTTGCTGGGGTCATAGAGGAGCGGTGTGCCCGGATGTTTCAACCCCGGGTTTCCCCAGCACGGCCAGGGAAGACCGTAGTACTCGCCGTCGCATGGTCCGCCTTTGGCCTGCAGAGTGGTGGTGTCGAACGTGCGCCGATGCTCGGCATGCAGCTTCAGCCGTTCCGGGCTTTGTCCGGTGTAGCCGATAGTCCAGCACCCTCTGTTGATTTCCCGCAGGACGTCTTCTATCAGGGGCTCATCTTGATTCACCTTGATATTTTTGAACATCTGCTCGGCGAACCCCAGTTTCTTAGCCAGCTTGTACAGCACAACATGGTCCGGCAGGGACTCGAACAGCGGGTCGATCACCTTTTCCCGCCACTGCAGCGAACGGTTGGACGCTGTCACTGAACCCACGGTTTCGAACTGGGTCGCCGTCGGCAGAAGATAGATGCCGTCCTTGCGGTCGCTCATTACGGCCATGTGGGTTGGGTACGGGTCTGAGATCACCACCATCTCCAGCTTCTCGAGGGCTTTTTTCATCTCCACTCCCCGCGTCTGGCTGTTGCAGGCGTGGCCTTGGAAAAACACTGCCCTGAAGTTGGACCGTTGCGACAGGTTTTTCGGGTCCTCGAGCACACCGTCGATCCAGCGGGACACCGGAATACCCGGAATGTTCATGGTAAAGGCCAGCTGGCCGCTGCCGGCATCATAGGTCCGGGTGCGGTCGAAGCGTGCCTTGAGCCATTCGTAGTCTACCCCCCACACCTCCGCCCAATACTGCCAGGCGGCTTCGACCAATCCGTAATAGCCGGGCAGGCTGTCGCAATTCGGTCCCACGTCGGTTGCGCCCTGGACATTGTCATGGCCGCGGAAGATATTGGCGCCTCCGCCTGAGACCCCGATGTTGCCGAGCGCCAGTTGCAGGATGCAGAAGGCGCGTACGATGTTGTTGCCGATGTGGTGTTGGGTGCCACCCATGCACCAAACCAGCGTGCCGGGGCGGTTTTCGGCCATAGTCCTGGCCACCAAAGCGACTTGCTCCTCCGGGGTCCCGCAGACATTTGCCACCACCTCCGGAGGCCATTTGGCCACCTCTTTCCGGATCTCCTCCATGCCCCAGACGCGCTGGGAAATGTATTGCGTGTCCTCCCATCCGTTTTTGAAAATGTGCCAGAGCACCCCGTAGGTGAAGCCGACATCCGTGCCCGGCCGCAGCCGCACATAAATGTCGGCATGTGCGGCAGTGCGCGTGAAACGGGGGTCGACGACGATCATCTTGGCTCCGTTTTCCTTGCCGCGCAGCACATGCTGCATGGCGACCGGATGGGCTTCGGCCGCGTTGCTGCCGATGAAGAGCATGGCCTTGCAGTTGTGCATGTCGTTGTAGGAGTTGGTCATGGCCCCGTAGCCCCATGTGTTGGCTACACCGGCAACCGTGGTGGAGTGGCAAATCCGGGCCTGGTGATCGCAGTTGTTCGACCCCCAGAAGGCCGCGAACTTACGCTGGAGATAGGCCCCTTCGTTGCTGGCCTTTGAGGAGCCGCACCAAAAAACGGCATCCGGGCCCGACTCCTCCCGGATTCTGAGCAGCCGGTCGCCGATCTCGTTGACGGCCTGGTCCCATGAAAGGCGCGTCCAGGATCCGTTCACCAGCTTCATGGGGTATTTCACCCGCTTGTGGCCATTGCCGTGATCCCGCACCGAAGCACCCTTGGCGCAGTGGGCCCCGAGGTTGATGGGGGAGTCGAAATCCGGCTCCTGGCCGATCCAGACACCGTTTTGTATTTCCGCAATGACGCCGCACCCCACCGAGCAGTGGGTGCAAATGGTGCGGCGGTATTCGGTTTTGACGCCCGGCTGGGGCGGGGTGTCCTTATCGGCTGCTTCTGTGCGCCGCATGGTCGATAGCGGCAGCAGTCCCAAAAGGGCACCGCTGCCCACCACCCACCCCGAGCGCCGCAGAAACGTACGTCGGTCGACGGACTCAGGTGCACCGGCTTGCTCCGGAGCCTTTCTCGACACGCTTTTTTTAAATGGCTTCATGCACTCACTCCTTTCAGGCCGGTTGCTGCGGATTGGCCTGCTGCCGAAGGTGGATCGGATTTGAGCTTCAATCCTCCGCCGTGCGGTAGTATGTTTTAATATGTGGGGTCATCCGGTACCCCTTGCCGGCTGAGGCAATCGCTTTCGGCCCGTTTTTCCCCATGCCGAATCTGCGGTCGGCAAATCCTGTCAGGGCGACAGCCCCCCCCAGCAGGGTGAGTTTTTTAAAAAAACTGCGCCGGCTCTTCGAAAACTGCTTCTTCATGGTGCATCTCCTGTGAATTCGGTTGGTGATAGATACCGCTCCTCCGTGTTCATAAAGACTTCCCCCGGAATACCCACGTCGCGGTAGAAAGCTGCGCCCCGGAGTTGCTTCAGATCCCTGAAAAACCTGGGCAGCCAGGGCAGGGCGTGAGTCTTGAAAAATGACCCCTGCGTCTCCAACGACACACCGGAGTCTGCGCGGCTGATCATCGCGAGGATTTCGCACAGCACTCCGGCGTGATCTTCGGGTTCGCAGGCGCCCTCGCAGCGGCACAGACCGAGGCCGCGCAGATCACCGCGCAATTCGGCCAACGGGCCGCCCATCAGGCGTCTCTCGCGGTACCAGGAGGCAAACGGCACGATCTCCCCGCAGCCCAGACCGATGAACAATTCCCGGAACTCCAGCTCGATCTCGGCCGGCGAGTAGCTTCGGCCGGCTTCGCGCAACATCACCAATGCGGCGTGCAGTCGTTGCGGAAGAGCTTCCTCCACATCAAGGCTCTGAATACCTTCGAGGACTACTGCCGAAGGCGGTTGCATCAGCAATGCGGCCAGAAGAGCATAGATGTCGGAGCGTGCCCGGCCATAGGCGGCAGTACTTTCCAGGCGATCGGTTGCGGGAATCATGCTTCGCCTCCTGCAGCACGGTAAAGGTCCCTGACACGGCATGCGGCGCACATCTTCAGCCTTAGGAGATCATCGGGCCGGCGATACATCCAGTGCCCCTCGAGCTTGGCTGTCATACGCTCGATCATGCTGCGCGAGGCAAAAGGCGTTCCGCAGCGTATGCAGGCAAAGGGCGCCTCCTCAACCAGGGTCTGAGTCGATTCAGCACTCCCGGGATCGAAAAGGAGGCGCGGGGCCAGGGAGATGGCCAACTCCGGGCAGGCCCTGGCGCACAGTCCGCACTGCACGCAGCGGGCCTCGACGAACTGCAGGCACGGATGTCCTTTCCCGCCGGAAAGGGCTTCCGTAGGGCAGGTTCCAGCACAGGCCATGCAGAAGGTGCAGTCCTTTGCGGAGACGCATACTGCCCCGTAGGGGGAGCCCTGGGGCAGATCGACCCCGTGGGCGGGTGGAAAGCATTGTTCGAACAGGTGCCGGACCGCCAACCGCAGGAGAGTGCGTTTATCCTGCGGCGGAGCAAACTGCGCTGGAGAGCCGGCATAAACCAAGGAGCCGGTCACTCGAGGGGTAATAATGCCTTCGGCAATCGACACCCGACCGGCAGGCTGCCCAAGACCCTCCAGGATGATCCGGGCCATCCGTACCTCGCGCTGCACGGATGCTTTCACGGCCGCGGAATGTGTCGCAGGCAGCCTTATGACGACACGAAAAGCGCCCCAGGCGAGCGCCGCCAGCAGCATCTCCACCCCGATCCGGCCGATGCCGTCCACTTCGAACCAAAGGAGCTGCTCGGGTCCTGCGCTGGACGGATGCATCGAACGGGCTGTACGCATGGCCGGCTCGTGCATCACCAACGTCGGCGCCTGTTCGCCCATTTGCACGCGGCCGGCCAGATTCTTTTGCAGGCAGGACAGCAACGCCTCGAGGGCAGGATCCCGGAGTTGCAGAGCACCGGTGGGGCAGACTGCTTCACAGGCCCCGCAGGCCTGGCAGAGCCGATAATCGATAGCGATGCCGCCGCCGGTGTCCTGCAACGCGCCGAAGGGGCAGGCGTTCAGGCACAGACGGCAGCCGTTATGGCGGGGGAGCCGGCGAAGGCAGAGTTCGGGGGTTCTGCGGATGGAATGCTCTTGCCCAGCGGGCTCGGTCGCCTCCGGCAATTCCCTATTGATCGCTAACCGCTCCGCCGAGCCGGTTATTAAAACCGGTCGGAGGTCGATTGAACGCGACTCCGCCGGTTCATCAGGCGGGCACAGCTGCCTTTCCATCTGATGGCGCATGTCGGCGGTGACGATGGAGCCCAGGTCCCGGAATGATCGAAAATCACCGGCGTAGACGTCCAGCTCGTCCGTGCGGTTGAAGCGGTCCGACCGGAAAAGGTCGCGCAGTTCGGCAAGGCGTTCGTCAATTGGGGTCGGGATGACCTCGACGCCGATAGCGGTGGCGCTGCCGCTCACCGTTTGGGAAGGATTTTTCGTCAGTGCGCGCAGGTCCGGCTGATCAGGCTCCGAAGCAGGGGCTTTTTTCATGACAAGCCCTTCCATCTGAGGATGAACAAAGGTTTGTGGAACCTTTTTAGTCGGAAATTCAGTCCATGGATAGTAGGTGAATACTGTATTTTGAGTAAGTACACTTCATGGGCCGGAACGCTGCAGTCTACAGCGGATTGCCTTTAACTTGCCACCCCAAATATGGTCTTATTTGATCCGATACGGGCATCGAAATTGATATTGGCAGATGCAACCTATCGAAATCCAAGAGATTCGACCGCGGCGATGAACGTGAACTAATCCGGTTCTGAAAATTTTCACCTTTCCGGACCAAGAGCATCAAAAGCAGGTTAGCTGGGGCAGGGCGAGAGTCACTATAAAGTTTAAACTCAATTCAGGAAATAATTTTATTGACATCGGGCGAGAAAAAACGTAATTATGCATTGTAAAATATTATTACGCATAGTGAAATAATGAAAAATCACACCCGCCCCCGGTATTATATTTTTTCTTTAGATCGCGGATTATCAGTATTGGAAGCTTTCGCCAGGGCTAATGAACCGCTTAGCTTAAGCAAAGCTGCAGAGCTGACGAATATGAATCTTCCCACTGCAATTCGATACATTCGTACTCTAAAGGATTTAGGCTATCTAATAGCTGATGATACCGTAAAAAGATACTCTCTTACATCTAAGATTCTTTCACTGGGGTTTTCTTATTTGAATAATATGGATTTTAGAGCGAGGCTTAACCCGTACTTGATGTCATTGAGCAGAAATTTTGATGTTAATGCAAATTTGGCAATTTTAGATAACATTGACATTTTGTTTGTTGATCGAATCAAATCCACTACTATCACTCAGTTAAACCACACTATTGGCTCCAAATTTCCTGCTTACTGTACAAGCTTAGGAAAAGCAATTATGGCTTTTCTCGATCCGATTGCCATAAATAAAATTATAGAAAATACAGCGTTTACAGCTTTTACGCCCTACACATTAACTGATAAGAATAAACTTATCAAAGAACTTGAGAAGGTAAAAAAGCAGGGTTACGCCGAAGCACATCAGCAAATCTCTTTGGGATGGTCAAATTATGCCGCTCCAATTTTTCGGTTGAATAAAATAGAAGGCGCTATTGGAACATCATTTCCACACAGCATGTTAAGGAGCGATAAAAATAAAGTGAAGCAAATGCTCAATAGACTGTTAGCGATTTCCAGGGAGGCTTCCATCATCTAAAATCAATGGATTTTTATTTTAATACCGGCAATAGTTGTCCATCGGCCCCATTGAACCCTCTCATTAAGGAAGGGAGAGCCAAAATGAAACGACACATTCCCGGCATTTTTATCGTATTTTTAATTATTTTATTTTTTGCAGTGAATATCACCATCGCTTCTGAAAAAACCCTCAACATCGGGGTCTTCTCGGCCGACATGGGGATTCTCGACCCTCACCGATCGGCAACAACCGCCAACCTGCCGATCATGGATTCCATCTTCAACGGGCTTGTCCGTTGGAAACCCGGTTCGGTTGATCTGGAAACAATCGAACCCGATCTGGCCGAGCGCTGGGAATCTACCCCCAATGGCAGGGTATGGACCTTTTATCTGCGCAAGGGAGTTCAGTTCCATCGGGGCTTCGGTGAAATGACCGCCGAAGACGTGGTCTTCAGCCTAAAGAAGGCGGCCAACAAAGACAGCAGCATCTGGTACACGGGCTACACCGCCTTCGAAAAAATCGAGGCCTTGGACCCGTACACGGTCCGAATCAGCCTCTCAAACAATGTGCCCTCGATGCTCGGCTTGGTGCTCAACTTCCACGGCGGCATGGTGCTCAGCAAGAAAGCCGTCGAGAAGTACGGGGATGATTTCAAGCTGAATCCGGTCGGCACCGGCCCTTTCGCCTTTAAGGAATACCTGCCCAAACAGAAGACCATCCTGGTCGCTCACCCCCAGTATTTCAGGGGCAAGCCCAAGATCGACCAGGTCGTCTACCATTTCGTCCCGGTCGACCAAGCCCGTGAAATGGCCTTTCTAAAGGGCGAACTCGACATGACCGAGGGGGTGAAGCAGGAGTGGTGGGTCGAGAAGATGAAGACCCAGAAAAATGTCATTGTCGATGCACTTCCTCCCGGCGAGCTGACCATGATGCACTTCAATATGGCAAAGAAGCCTTTGGACGACATCCGGGTGCGACGCGCCCTTGTCCACGCGATCAGCCGCCAGGAGTTCAGGGAGACCTACGGTCTGTCGCTCACTGGTGATGCTATCTCAGTTATCGGACCGGGCTACCTGGGATTCACCGACCAGGTGTCCAAATACGAATATAACACTGAAAAAGCCAAAGCACTCCTGAAGGAGGCCGGGCACCCGAACGGGATAAACCTCGGGGAGTTCGTTACGAGCCCCATTTATCTTAATTCGGCAGAACTGCTCCAAGGACAGCTGAAGAAGGCGGGTATCACTTTCGAGATCAAGATGGTCGACCATCCCACCATGCACAAGATGATCCGCCAGGACATGAACGCACTGGTACCCTATGGCGCGGCCCGGTTCCCGATCGCTGACGAGATGCTGACCCAGTTCTTCCACAGCCAGTCGATCGTGGGAACACCTACCGGCATAACCAACTTCAGCCACTACAAGGGCGTTGATGACCTGTTGGATCAGGCGCGGGTGGAGCCAAACGTGGATAAACAAAAGGCCCTGTGGGTCAAGGCACAGCAGAAAATCATGGAAGACCTGCCGGCATACCCACTGCGGATCACCTATGTGCTATTCCTGCGCAAAGGCAACATCGATCTGGGGTACGATCTCAAGTCCAATATGACCTTGCACTACCAGCTTACGGAGAAAACAGATATAAAGTGACAGATTAAGGTTTGCGATGCTGTCCTACACTGTCCGCCGGATTCTAATGGCTATTCCGACCCTTTGGGTCGCCCTGACCATGATCTTCATTCTGGTCAGGGTGATCCCGGGGGACCCGACCACAGCCGTTATGGGCGATTACGTCACAGAAAAGTCCATGGCGGTTTTGAAGCAGCAGATGGGCCTGGACCTGCCGATCATCGAGCAGTACGGCCTCTATCTTTTCAACTTCATCCGAGGGGATTTCGGGAACTCCCTGATCACCGGGTTGCCCGTTATCAAGGAACTTAAAAACGCGCTGCCGCACACACTTGAACTGACCTTCTTTGGGCTCCTGATAGGGACGGTCACCGGGATCCCCTTAGGGATCTTTCTGGCGCTGAAGCGCAATACCTTCTGGGACTACCTGGGCCGGTTCTTATCGCTGGCCGGCCTGTCCTTCCCATCGTTTTACATTGCCGTGATGCTGATCCTGGTCTTCAGCATGAAAATGGACCTCCTGCCGGTCATGGGGGTAGGGGCGGGCGACTTCTGGGATCGGATGCACCATCTCATGCTCCCTTCCCTGACCCTCGGTTTGTTGATGATGTCCTATCTGACGCGCATGACTCGGTCGACCATGTTGGACGTGTTGGGATCCGATTACATCCGGACGGCTCATGCCAAGGGCCTTAAAAAGGTCAAAGTCATCCTGAAGCATGCCTTAAAGAACGCGAGTGTATCGATTGTGACCGTGTTAGGAATCTATGCCGGGATCCTGATCGGATCGTCCGTGATGACTGAGATCATCTTCAACAGACCCGGGCTGGGGAGCCTCATCGTTGGTTCCATGTTGAACAGGGACTATATCACTATAACCTCCATCATGACCGTATACGCTGCGATCGTGATCCTGATCAACCTGATCACCGACTTGAGTTACGGCTTGATAGATCCACGCATCCGCTACGAGTAGCAGGGTCCCGTGAACGACGACACCCGCAAGAAGATTATTCGGACGTTTGTCCAGAACAAAGCTGCCCTGGTCGGCCTCATCCTGTCGATGATAGTGGTGCTTACATGCCTTGCTGCTCCGTTCCTGCCGCTGCCGGACCCTGTCAATCAGACCCTGTCGAAACGTTTTAAAGCACCCAGCCTGGAACACCCTCTTGGGACCGACAACTTCGGGCGTGATGTGTTGAGCCGGGTGATCTGGGGGGGACGTGTCAGCATGGTGGTTGGTGTGTTGTCCGTCCTGATCGCCATGGGTCTGGGGACGATCATCGGGTTGATTACCGGTTATCGGGGCGGTTACGTCGACAACCTGACGATGCGGATCGTCGATGTCCTGATGTGTTTCCCCACCCTGATCCTGGGTATCCTCTTCATGGCTGCGTTGGGTTCAGGGATGACGAGCCTGATCATCGCGATCGGGATCAGCATCGCCCCTCGGTTTGCGAGGCTATGCCGCGGGGCCGTCATGACGGTCCGGCAGAACGACTTCGTCGAAGCCGCGCGGTCCATGGGGATGAGTGATACGCGCATCATGTTCCGACATATCCTCCCGAACGTGCTTGGGGATGTGATCGTCATGGGTGCTCTTTGGGTGGGGGCGATCATCATCACCGAAGCGAGCCTCAGCTTCATCGGACTGGGAGTCCCTCCGCCCACGCCCAGTTGGGGGAGAATGGTCCGCGAGGGGCTGGATTTCATGGGGCACGCTTACTGGGTGAGCGTTTACTCGGGTGGCGCAATATTCCTGACTGTAATTGGGTTCAACCTGTTCGGGGACGGGTTGAGGGACATCCTCGACCCCAAGCTGCGGCGGTAGGCACAAGGACATCAATGGCGAACAGCCCAAAAGAGATCCTCAGGATCAACGAGCTGACGACCGAGTTCCGGATCCCGGAGGGGGTGGTGCCTGCGGTCAACAGGGTGAGCTTCAACTTGCACACGGGGGAGACCGTCTGCCTAGTTGGCGAGTCCGGGTGCGGCAAGAGCGTAACAGCGTTATCCATAATGCGGTTGATTCCCGATCCTCCTGGGCGCATCGCCGGCGGCACGATCGAGTTCGAAGGAAGCAATCTGTTGACCCTTTCGGAAGAAGAGATGCGTCGCATCCGGGGCGATCAGATTGCGATGATTTTCCAGGAGCCGATGACTTCACTGAATCCGTTGTTCACGGTGGGTGATCAGATCGCCGAGGTCTACCTGGAACATACCATCCAGGACCGACGTGCGTCCTGGAATTCCGCAGAGGCGATCCTGGGCCGGGTGGGGATTCCGGAACCCGCGCAACGGTCCCGCCAGTACATCCATGAGATGAGCGGCGGGATGCGGCAACGGGCGATGATCGCAATGGCGCTCGCCTGCAACCCATCGCTCCTGATCGCCGATGAACCGACCACAGCTCTCGATGTCACGATACAAGCCCAGATCCTCGCGCTCATGCGAGAGTTGCAGGAGCGATCGGGCGCGGCTATTCTCCTCATCACCCACAACCTGGGTGTGGTTGCGGAGATGGCCGATCGTGTCATAGTCATGTACCTGGGGAGGGTGGTCGAGGATGCCCCCGCCGGAGAGCTGTTCAACCGGCCGCTGCATCCATACACCCGGGGACTCCTATCCTCGGTCCCATTCCCTGGGCGCAAGAGCGTTCTTGGGAAGAAGGGACTGGCGGAAATCCCTGGGATGGTCCCGAGCATGTTCGACATCCCCGATGGGTGTGTGTTCAATCCTCGGTGTACTCTTGCCCGGGAAGGTTGCCGGGCCAAACCCCCGCAGTTGATCCGGCAGGGTAAGGACCACCACGTGGCCTGCTGGGCCGTGGAGGAAGGCTGGGTATGAGCGCAAGCACAATTACCATCCTCCAGGTGACCGATCTCACAAAGCACTTCCCTATACGTAAAGGAGTGCTGAAACGCACAGTTGGCCACGTTCATGCGGTTAACGGGGTATCGTTCAGTATCCGCCCGGGGGAATCCCTTGGTCTGGTCGGGGAGTCCGGCTGCGGCAAGACAACACTTGGCAAGTGTGCCGTTTACCTGCAGCAGCCAACCGCAGGGAAGGTCGTTTTCAAAGGGACTGACCTGGGGAGCGTTCCCGAGCAGGAATTGCGGCGACTCCGGCCGCAGTTCCAGATGGTGTTCCAGGACCCCTTTTCGACCCTGAACCCGCGCATGTCCGTCGAGGCCATGCTGGGTGAGCCGTTGATGTTGTATGAGGGCTTGAAATCGGGCCAGCGCCGACGGCGCGTAATGCAGCTCCTTGATACGGTCGGCCTCCGGCCCGAGCATAGCAGCCGCTACCCCCATGAGTTCTCGGGGGGCCAGCGCCAGCGGCTTGCCGTTGCGCGGGCCCTGGCACTGAATCCGTCGCTGATTGTCTGCGACGAACCTGTATCGGCCCTAGACGTGAGCATCCAGGCCCAGATCTTAAACCTGCTTGATCGCCTCAAGGATGATTTCGGGCTGAGCTATCTCTTCATCAGCCATGACCTGGGGGTGGTCGAACACATTGCAGACCGCATTGCCGTGATGTACCTGGGCAAGATCGTGGAGTTGAACAGGGAAAGCGAGATCTGCCGCAACGCCCGGCACCCTTACACCCAGGCGCTGATGGCTGCGATACCTATCCCCAGGATCAGCGCGGAAAAAAAGCAGAGAAAGCTCCTCGCCGGTGATGTCCCGAGTCCTATCGACCTCCCATCCGGGTGCTCCTTCCACCCACGTTGCCCCAAGGTGATGGAGCGGTGCCGCCAGGAGGAACCCCGTTCTCTGGCGCTTGCGGGAGGGGGTGAGGTGGCCTGCCACTTGTACGAGACCGCTGCCGCCAACTGATCGTATGAGTCCTCCGGAAAGCAATCACATGGAACCAACCACGACACGGAAGATCGCCAGCTTGGTTTGCGCTCTGCGGACCGAGTACATCCCTGAATCCGCACTGGACCAAGCCGCCTTATGTGTACTGGATCTTTTGGGGGCGGCAATGGCTGGGTTCAATCAGAACTCGGCCCAATCGGCCCGGGGTTTCGCACGAGGGTTTTTCCCGGGCGGGCCGGCAGGAGTGTGGTTTTCTCAAGACGGTATGTCTCCCTTGGGGGCCGCTTTCTGCAACGCGGCTGCAGGTAGTGCCTTGGATCTTGATGATGGGCACCGAGCGGCCGGCGGGCACCCCGGTGCGTCGCTCGTTCCATCTGCGATCGGGATCGGCCAGGCTCTATCAGCAGGCGGCCGAGATGTTTTAGCCGGAATTGTGATCGGGTACGAAGTTGCCGTTCGAGCAGCGGCTGCACGAAACCCCGTCACCATGGATACGTTTTCGACTGGGCGTTGGTGCGGTTTTGGGGCTGGTGCGATCCGCTGTTGGCTTGAGGGCAGGGGACCCGAGGTTCTTTCACAGGCTTTCGCGATCAGCGGTATTCACGCACCCATCCAGTCGGCCTCTGCCTACAGCAGGATGGGGCACCACACCAAAGAAGGCATCCCGTGGGGCACACTTACCGGGTTGGCCGCGGTGGATCTATCGGCGCAGGGCTTCATTGGGCCGTTGGATATCTGGGACCACCCTGGTTACTACCGCGGTGATGCAATCATAGAGGGTTTCGGTCAGGATTGGATGATCCTCCGGACCTACTTCAAGCCATACGCTTGCTGCCGGTGGCTCCATGCTGCGTTGGATGCATGGCAAGCCGTGGTTAAAGAAGGGCTTACCCCGGGCGATGTGGAGCGAATAGAGGTCTACACCTTCAACCGCGCGATCAACCTCAACAACTCCCCGGACCCCAATAGCCTCGAGCAGGCTCAGTTCTCGCTGCCTTTCTGCCTGGCAGTAGCGGCCCTGGAGGGGCCAGAGGCGCTTCTGCCCATGTCGGCCGACCTTCTGGGCCGCCCACGGCTTGCGAGCTTCGCCCGCAAGGTCACCCTTCACCATGACCCTGCCATAGAGACTGAATTCCCAGGACGTGCAGGAGCTCGCCTCACAGTCCACAGCCTGAAGGGCGTCTTCTCCAAAACCGTGCAACATCCGCGGGGTGATTCTGCCAACCCGCTTTCGGCGGAGGAACTGAAGGCCAAATTCCGTTCGCTGGCGGCCATGCGCATGGGATGCGACAAGGCTGAGGAAATCGTGAACTCCGTTTTGGGGCTGAAACATTCCAGTTTGGAAAGGCTTTCTTCTGCTTTGAAGGGGACCGAAAAGTGAGCAAGCTGCAAAAGGTTGATTGCGATGCGCTGGTAATCGGAGGAGGGATCACCGGGTGCTTCATTGCCTTGCGCCTTGCTCAGAAGGGAATGAAGGTTTGCCTGGCTGACAAGGGGCCTCTTTTCCGGGAGGCCAGCGGGCGAAGCGGCGGCGGGGTGAGGCAGCAGTTTCGAAACAAAGCCGAACTGCCGCTTGCCATGGAATCGGTTCGCCTCTGGCATGATATTGCGAGGGAACTGGGTGAGTGTATCGAATACTGGCAAGGCGGCAGCCTGCGCCTCCATCGTACCAAGCAGCTTCACGAAGAAGATAAAATCCGAGTGGAACGGGAGCGGGCCCAGGGGCTTGCCGTGCAGCTGCTTACCGCGCAGCAAGTCCGTGCTCGCGTTCCTGTTCTCTCGGCACATATCAAATTATTTGGCGGCACTTACTGCCCTCTCGATGGGACCGCCAACCCGCTTCTTATGGGGCGTGCCCTGACTCATGCGCTTTTGCGTGCCGATGTCGGGGTATACAGCCATGAGGAGATCCGGACACTCGAGACCGGCGGCGGGCGCCTGAGCGGTGCGGTCGGGTCCATGCATTTCTTCAGATGCCCCATAGCCGTGAACGCGGCTGGCCCGTGGGCCAGCAAGATTATGCAGACAATCGGGTTCGATTTTCCCGTGACCTTCCGAAAATCGCAGATTCTCGTGACGGAACCGTTGTCGCCCGTCATTCAGGAATTTATCAGTTTTGACAAGGGATACCTGCGCCAGGCCAAGGACGGCAATTTCCACTTGGGGGTAAGGGGCATCCCGATCGTGGAACTCGAAACCAGCCAGACCATGTCCAGTTTCGAAGATGTTGGTCGGGATTTTCCCGAAGTGTTTCCATTTCTTGCCAATGTCCAGATCATCCGCGCCTTTGCCGGGATCACCACTTGGACTGCGGATGGGATCCCAATACTGGATGAGGTTCCCGGTGTCGCGGGCCTCTGGGTGGCCTCCGGTTTTTCCGGCCATGGGTTCTGCCTGGGGCCGGTTGTGGGGAAGCTATTCAGCGAGTGGATAACGACCGGGTGCCCGAGCCTGGACATGTCCGCTTTTGCCTGGTCGAGGTTCGGTAATGTGAAACGGAGCAGCAAACTTGAGCAAGCAGTTGGTGTGGCATGAATGAAACGCCTGGGTTTTTCCGCCTGGATGATGTCAAGCGGGGCGAAGCGTTAGAGATAAAGGTAGACGGGAAGGCGATCCCGGCGTTTGCCGGCGAAACGGTCGCCACAGCCCTTCTGGCAGCCGGGCTGCTTAGCTGCCAAAGCCATGACGACCGCGCCTTAGGTGTTTTCTGCAATATCGGGCAGTGCTGCAGCTGCCTCATGACAATCGATGGAGTCAGCGGCGTGCGGGCCTGCCAAACCCTGGTTAGCCCGGGGCTTGTTGTCGAATCCAGAAGGTTGCAGAAGAGGGGCTCCCGGCCATGACGCATCGCTTCCAGGCAGCGGTGGTGGGTATGGGACCGGCCGGTATGGCAGCCGCGATCGAACTTGCGCGCGCGGGAGTTAAGATAGCCCTAATCGATCAGGCTCCCCTGCCTGGGGGCCAAGTGTACCGGCAGCCCCCGGGGGAGTTCAGCATGCCGCCTGGTCTCGCGCCGTCACGCCACAACATCGGTCATGCCCTCAGGAGGGAATTGGCGCAAGCGGGCTCGTCTCTGACTTTTCTCAATGGGGCGGTCGTGTGGGGTGCTTTTTCTCCCGGAACGCTTTCCGTCCACCAGACGGGGCGCAATTATGAGGTGAGTTATGAGAAACTCGTGATCTGTGAGGGCGCCCAGGAACGAATCATTCCATGTCCGGGCTGGACCCTTCCCGGGGTTATTTCCTTGGGTGGACTGCAGAAGATGATCACCACTCAGGGGATCGCCCCCAGGGGTCGGGTTCTTTTGGCTGGCTCGGGGCCTTTATTGATAGGGACTGCGGCGGCCGTAGTGGGTGCGGGCGCCTCTTTGGTGGGGGTTTACGAGGCTGTATCTTTTACGAGTTTAATGAGTTTGGGTCTTGGGATGATGGCATGGCCGCGGCTTCTCCCCGAGAGTTTCAGCTATATGAGCGAGCTGATATTCAAGGGTGTAAAGGTCCATTTCAACTGGGGATTGAAAACCCTGTCAGGCGACGACCGAGTAAGGGAGGCCACCTTGGTGCGCCTTGATGGCTCCGGAGCGCCCATCCCCGGGTCGGAGAGGATCGTTCCCGTCGATGTGGTAGGGATTGGTTCCGGACTGCAGCCCCATGTGAGGCTGGCCCGCCTGATCGGCTGCCGAACCGAGTACGATCCGGATCGGCGTTACTTTGCACCTGTTACCGACACCTGGGGCCAGAGTTCTCAAACTGGAGTTTATATTGCAGGAGATGGAGGTGGCGTGGGCGGGGCTGATTGGTCCGAAGTGCAGGGGCGCATCTCTGGCCTGCATGCATCTTGGAGTCTGAACCGTATGGGCTGCGACCAGTTGGGTAGCTTCAGCAGCCGGTGGCTGCGTTCGAAAAGAAGATTGCAGGCGTATGTAAATGCCCTTCACCGGGTCTTTACGCCTAAGGACGGCCATTACAGCTCGATAACCCCGGAAACCGTAATCTGCCGCTGCGAGGCGGTCAGGGCAGGGGATCTCATGGCGCGTATGAAAATGGGTGAGCAGGATCTCACCGCCTTGAAACCTTCCCGCTTGGCCATGGGGCCTTGCCAGGGCAGGGGTTGCGAGGGAATTGCCACCGAAATGCTGCGCTTGCACGACGTCCCACGTGAAAATCTCAAGGCCCTTCACCTTCGCCCACCGATTATTCCGATGCCGTTATCCGCTTTCAGCAAACATACGGAACGTGTGTCGGGGTCCCGATCATGAACATCTCAGCTAATCTGAAAAGAAAAGTTCAAGAAGAAATAGAGGGCCAGCTCCCCTCGCTCTTGGGCCTCTACAGGCATTTGCATGCTCATCCTGAGCTTTCGGGTCAGGAAGTGAACACGGCCGCCCGGGTGGCTGAGGAACTTTTCGCGGCGGGCTGCAAGGTGACCACCGGCGTGGGTGGCCACGGGGTAGTCGGGCTTCTGGAAAATGGCCCCGGCCCGGTCCTGATGCTGCGGGGTGACATGGATGCCCTGCCCATTCGGGAGAAGACGGGTTTGCCTTATGCCAGCTGCGAAACCGTGACTGGGCCCGATGGCCAGGTGACCCCGGTCATGCACGCGTGTGGTCACGACCTGCATACCACAAACCTGATCGGAGCTGCCCGGGTCCTTTCCGCATCTCGAGACAGCTGGAAGGGCTCATTGCTGTTTGTAGCGCAACCGGCGGAGGAAGCGATAGGCGGGGCGCGCCTGATGCTGCAGGATGGGCTCTTCACGCGTTTCCCGCGCCCAAAATGGGCCTTGGCCTTGCATGTCGATCCCGGCCTGCCCGCGGGGACTGTTTCCATTGGCCACGGGTATGTAACCACAGCCTGCCAGTCGGTGGATGTCATCATCAAGGGCCGGCCAGGGCACGGAGCGGCGCCTCACCTTGGAGTTGACCCCATTGTGCTTGCCTCCCAATTAGTAATGTCATTCCAGACGATCGTCAGCCGGCGCACCGATCCGCGGGAGACAGTGGTAATTCACGTGGGCAGAATGGAAGGGGGTGCCAGCCGGAATACAATAGCTGAGAATGTCATTCTCGAGCTCTCGTTGCGTGCCCAGGGTCGCGATAGTCTGGAGCGCCTGATCACGGGGGTTACGGAAACGGCATACGGCATTGCCCAAAGCGCCGGCCTTGGGCCCGATCAGATGCCTATCGTTCAGCGGGTGGCCGTGCTCACGCCATCGGTTAATAATGACCCTGAACTGAGTCGGCTGCTGACAGGTATCTTTCAAGAATGGCTTGGAGCTGAACGGGTGAGGGCGTCTTCAAAGCCCCTGCTCGGCAGTGAGGATTTCAGCCGGTATGGCGAGGTGGACCCGCCCTTGGCGGTGGTCTTGTTCTTCCTGGGGGCAACCGACCCGGTTGAGTTCCGTAGCATTGCAGGGGATCCGGTCAAATTACCGCGTCTGCACACCCCCTCATTTTCTCCGTCTGTGGATATATCCCTTCCTGTGGGCCTACGTTGCTTCTGTGCGGCTTCATTGTTTCTGCTTTCTGCAGAATAGACCAGGCCGGCAGTGTTCAAGACTACATCGGTAGCTTGTTTAATCCTTGTTTAGCAAAACGATAGGGCGACCCGTTACCGAGTCGCCCTATCTAAATATTTGATTTTGTTGTGGTCGGGACGAGTGGATTTGAACCACCGACCCCAGCGTCCCGAACGCTGTGCTCTACCAGGCTGAGCCACGTCCCGACTGAACTTGGCTATTTACGCCAATCTCAAACCGATGTCAACCCATTACTCAAGACCGATCAACGCCGCCGGGCGGGTGCGGTCCGGGTGGTGCGCTTCTTTGAGGTAGGGATTGCGCAGCACGATGGTTTGAGCGCGGTCGGGTCCCACCGAAACGATGTCGATCGGTGTTTCGGTCAGTTCCGCGATGCGGTCCAGGTAGCTGCGGACAACCTTGGGCAGCCGGCGGTACGAGGTGACC
>JACRCN010000058.1 GCA_016219005.1 Deltaproteobacteria bacterium | reverse complement strand
GGTCACCTCGTACCGCCGGCTGCCCAAGGTTGTCCGCAGCTACCTGGACCGCATCGCGGAACTGACCGAAACACCGATCGACATCGTTTCGGTGGGACCCGACCGCGCTCAAACCATCGTGCTGCGCAATCCCTACCTCAAGAAGCGCACCACCCGGACCGCACCCGCCCGGCGGCGTTGATCGGTCCTGAGTAATGGGTTGACATCGGTTTGAGACTGGCGTGAATAGCCAAATTCAGTCGGGACGCGGCTCAGCCTGGTAGAGCACAGCGTTCGGGACGCTGGCATGATTCAATTTTACCTGATGTTTTCTTAATAAAATCCAAAAAGATACAATCTGGCACGGTATCTGCTTTCTGGTTAAGTTTCTCCAGTTGGACGGACTAAAAAGCCCTGGGCGGGGTGGCGGCGGCGTGGAGACGTCGTCCTGGGCGCTGCCGCTGAGGTGGGAGATTAACTATCGCGGGCAGGTAGTCGCAATCTTTGGCTATATGGCTGTCAGTAACACCCGCTCAGCGCTAACCACTTTTTGTGGGTATATCTCGGAGAAACAATCTATCGGGATGCTCCCCTGCCAAGATGTTACCCACAATTTTTGCGATGAAAGTTTGGTTGCTATTACCTGACAAACACCATTAAAAACCCAATAGCTTTCTACGATTCTATATATCGCCGATACCCACTTTGAGTCGGTTTGATGTCTGGATTGGCTATCTGTTATCTTTTGGGCGTAAAAATGAAATATGTCGGGGCACCCACTAAACGGAACCTATTTCTGACAATCGATCTATCGTTGACAAGCCCGACCCGTTTTTGCTAATGCTGAAGCGCTTAAAAAGAATTCTATTTTACAGTAAGTGGTTCAGTGTCAAGGTTCCCGAACCTGCCAGAGTGGGTACACGCCATAGAGAAGTTGACCCCAAGCGAGGCCGCGGTCGCAGGATTTTTTCCAGAGCAGATCATGGAGAACCTTTGATCCTCCGTGCCTCAGAACCATAAACGCCTCAAAAAATTAGGAGGATGGCATGAGAATTAGCAAGCATCTGGTTCTGATTTCGGCCTTGGCACTGCTTGTGAGCTTCACGGCATATCCTGCCGCTGCGGGCAAAAAGGATGACACCCTCAATATCGCCCTGGAAAAAGAGCTCGAAACCCTGGATTGGTATTTCAACACCGCCAGGGAAGGCATCGTGCTCTCCCAGCACGCTTATGACTTTCTCATCTATCGCGATCCCGTCACCTTCGAGCACAAGCCGCTCCTGGCCACTTCCTGGAAGTGGTTGAGCAACACGGTCCTTGAGCTCGAGCTGCGCCAGGACGTAGTCTTCCACAACGGTGCCAAGTTCTCGGCGGATGACGTGGTCTACATCCTCAACTACGCCTCCAATCCCGACAGCAAGGTCAAATACTGGACCTACGTCAACTGGATCAAAGAAGTCAAAAAGATAGACGACTACAAAGTCCAGATCATCACCCACAAGCCTTTCCCGCCGGCCATTGAGTTTCTTTCCTGCGCCATGCCCATCTATCCCAAGGACTATTACTCCCAGGTGGGCTCCAAGGGCTTCGGCGTGAAGCCCATCGGCACCGGCCCCTACAAGGTTGTCCAAGTCGAGCCGGGAAAGAAGATCGTCCTGGAGGCTTTCGACAAGTACTTCGCGGGCAGCCCCAAGGGTAAGCCGGCCATCAAGCGCATCGTTTGGCGCACTATCTCCGAGGTCAATACCAAGGCAGCCGAGCTCATGACCGGCGGATTGGACTGGTGCTGGCTTATCCCCCCCGACCAAGCCGCGAAGCTGGCTCAGGTGCCCAACCTAACGGTGGTGGCCGGCGAGACCATGCGAGTGGGTTTCCTGTACATGGACGCCGCCAACGTCAGCAAGGACGCCTTCAAGGACAACCCCTTCACCAAGATCAAAGTCCGTCAGGCCATGAACTACGCCATCGACGCTGCCACAATGTCCAAGACCCTTGCGGGCGGACAGTCCAAGCCGGTTGATTCGGTCTGTTTCCCCACCCAGTTCGGCTGCACCGGCGATGTAACCAAGTACTCTTATGACCCGGTCAAGGCCAAGCAACTCCTGACCGAGGCCGGCTATCCCAACGGCTTCGAAGTCGATTTCTACGTCTACCGTGACCGGCCTTACGCGGAGGCCATCGTCGGCTCCCTGGCCAACGTTGGCATCAAGGCCAAGCTGGTCCAGCTCCAGTACTCCGCCATGCGCGAAAAATTCCAGGGAGGCAAAGTCCAGCTTGCCTTCTGGACCTGGGGCTCCAACTCCATCAACGACATCAGCGCTATTATCGATTATTGGTTCATGCACACCAACGACGACATCGCCCGCGACCCCAAGGTGCTCGAGCTTTTAACGGCCGCTAGCAGTGAGATGGATGTCGAAAAGCGGAAGGCCCTCTACAAGGAGGCACTCCAGATCATCGCAAGCCAGGCCTACACGGTGCCGCTCTTCACCTGGGTGACCAACTACTGCTTCAGCTCGGAGCTGGGTTTCACCCCCAACAGCGACGAGACGCCCCGGTTCTTCTTGGCCAAATGGAAGTAGACCCTTGAATTGTTCCATGATAGGCGCACTCCTCGCCAAACGGGGTGCGCCTTACACCTTGAGAGGCCGTGGGGCTCCTCACTCTGGTTAATACTCGCCGAAAAGAGCGGTATGATAGTTTACACCCTGAAGCGTCTCGCCCTGGCGCTTGTAGTGGCCGTTATAGTCTCCCTGGTGAGCTTCATGCTCATCCGGGTTTCCGGAGATCCGGCCATCGCCCTGGCAGGGGAAGCCTCCTCCGCCGAGCAGATTCAACACATCCGGGAGCAGTACGGCTTCGACCGCCCCCTCTTGGTGCAGTACCTGGATTGGAGTTGGCGAGCCTTGCAGGGCGATTTCGGCGAGTCCCCCTACTTCCGCCTGCCGGTGAGTCAGATCATGGGCGACCGAATCGGGGTCACCATGACCCTGGGGGGGTGTTCCCTGGCGTTCGCAGTGCTGCTTTCCCTGCCATTGGGCATTCTGGCCGCGGTGCACCCCAACACCTGGGTGGACCGCTTGGCCCTCGCCATCGCGGTCTTGGGGCAGGCCATGCCTTCCTTCTGGTTCGGCCTGATAATGATCATATTCTTTTCGGTGACCTTGCGCTGGCTTCCTGTCTCGGGCACCGGCTCCTGGCGCCACTTCGTCATGCCCACCATCGCACTGGGTTATTACGCCACGCCGGCCTTCATGCGCCTCATCCGCTCGGGAATGATCGAGGTGCTCTCCTCGGACTACATACGCACCGCCAGGGCCAAGGGGCTCAGGTGGCCCAAAATTCTCTTCAAGCATGCGCTCAGAAACGCCATCATCCCGGTTGTCTCTCTGGCCGCGGTGCAGTTCGGGTTCATGCTGGGGGGATCCATCATTATCGAGAGCGTCTTCGCCCTGCACGGCATCGGTTACCTGGCCTGGGAGTCTATCGGCCGCTCGGATTTGCCGGTGGTGCAGGCCATCGTCCTCATGCTCTCCCTGATCTACGTGGTGTTAACCCTGCTCTCCGACATCCTCAACGCGGTGTTGGATCCCCGCATCCGGGTGAAGTAGTGTGATGGCATCCTATACTTCGTCAAGTTCACCGGGGGAGACCGGCCTGGGCATGGAGGTCGTCTTTCCCTCCCCCCAGCAGATCATGCGTCGCGCCATGCTGCACCACAAAGGCTTTCTCATGGGCCTGTCCGTGATCATCGTGGTTACCCTGCTGACGATTTTGGCCCCGGTCCTGGCCACACACGATCCATACGCCCAGGACTTGGGCCAGCGTCTTATCCCGCCCGTCTGGCAGGAGAAGGGCACCTGGGACCACCCCCTGGGTACCGACAACCTGGGCCGCGACTACCTGAGCCGCCTCATTTACGGCTCGCGGGTTTCGCTGCTTATCGGGCTCTCGGTCATGCTCATCGCCGGGCTCATCGGAACCACCCTGGGGCTTCTGGCCGGCTATTTCGGCGGCAAAATGGACATGTTCGTAAGCTTTCTGGTCACGGTGCGACTGGCCTTGCCCGCGGTATTGGTGGCGGTGGCCGTGGTGTCGCTCATTGGCGGCTCCACGCGCATCGTCATCCTGGTGCTGGGGCTTCTGGTCTGGGACCGCTTCGCGGTGGTGGTAAGGGCCTCGACCCAGCAAATCCGCCCCCTCGAATACGTGGCCGCAGCCAAGTCCGCGGGCTGCTCCACCTTCCGCATTCTGGCCCAGGAAATGCTGCCCAACCTCATGAACAACCTGATCGTCGTAGCCACCCTCGAGGTGGCCCGAGCCATCCTCCTGGAAGCGGCGCTCTCCTTCCTTGGCATGGGAGTCCAGCCCCCCACCCCTTCCTGGGGGCTCATGATCAGCGAGGGCAAGGAGTTCATGCTCTTTTACCCCTATTTGATCACCATTCCGGGGGTGGCGCTTTTCCTCCTGCTCTTGGGTTTCAATCTTTTGGGTGACGGCATCCGCGACGTCACCGCGCCGGAGGGGCGCTGATGGGACTGATTCTGGAAGTGGAAGGGCTGCACGTGGACCTGCCGCTGCCCGCAGGGAGGCTGCAGGCGGTACGCAACGTGGGGTTTGAGGTGAGTCAGGGAGAGACCCTGAGTCTGGTAGGCGAGAGCGGCTGCGGCAAGTCGCTCACCGCCCTGGCCCTTATGGACCTTCTCCCCCCCCGGGCCATCCGCCGGGCAGGGAAGCTCGTTTTCGAGGGGCGTGAGTTGAGCGGGGCTGCGGAGGATGCCATGGCCCAACTCCGGGGCGACCGCATGGCAATGATATTTCAGGAGCCCATGACCTCGCTCAACCCTTGCTACACCATCGGCAACCAACTGGTGGAGGCCTATCTGCAACACCGGCGGGCTTCGGAGCGGGAAGCCCGCGAACGGGCCGTGTTCCTCCTGGAGACAGTGGGGATCACGGCGGCGGGCAGCCGGCTCAAGCAGTTCCCCCACCAGCTCTCGGGCGGGCTTCGCCAGCGGATCATGATTGCCATGGGGCTCATGTGCGGGCCCAGCCTCATCATCGCCGACGAGCCCACCACCGCGCTGGACGTGACCATCCAAGCCCAGATCCTGGCCCTATTGGCCGACCTTCAGCGAGAGTTCCGGATGGGCCTTATCCTTATCACCCACGATTTAGGCGTGGTGGCCAGGGTGGCTCACCGGCTCTGTGTCATGTATTGCGGTCAGGTGGTGGAGACCGGCACGACTAAGGAGGTCTTCGCCAGGCCCCTGCATCCTTACACCCAGGGTCTTTTGCGTTGCATCCCGGTACCCGGCAGGGTGGAGCCGGGCAGCGAGTTGGGCTCCATCCCTGGTTTGGTGCCCACCCCTATTGGCGTGCTCAAGGGCTGCACATTCCGCAACCGCTGCCCCAAGGGCCGGCCGGAATGTGCCGTCGAGAACCCGCACCTCCGGGAAATAGGGCCGAACCGGGCCCTGCGCTGCCTGGATGCCCTGGCCGCGGCCGCCTGAAAAACCCCTGAGGAACCCCATGCCGGATTTAGTGCTCGAGCTTATAAACCTGACCAAGACCTATCAGGTCAGCGCCGGGGCCTTCAGGGGCAAACGCGACTTGCGCGCCGTGAACGGAATCACCCTGACCCTTGAAAAGGGCGAGGTGCTGGGTCTGGTGGGTGAGAGCGGCTGCGGCAAAACCACGGTGGCCAAGCTGGTCTTGTCCCTGGAAACCCCGACGTCGGGCCACATCCGCCTGCAGGGCCGCCCGCTGACCGACTGCGACTCCAAGGAGATCGCCCGGCAGGTGCAGCCGGTATTTCAGGACCCTTACGCCTCCCTGAACCCCCGTAAAAGCGTGGGATCCATCATCTCTCTCCCCCTGCGCGCCCTCAAGGTGGGCAACAAGGCTTCCTGGAACAAGAAGGTCAGCGAAATCATGGAAGTGGTGGGGCTGGCCCCCCATCTGCGCCACAACTACCCCAACCAGCTCTCCGGCGGCCAGCGCCAGCGGGTGGCCGTGGCCCGGGCTCTCATCATGCGGCCCCAGCTGGTGCTCTGCGACGAGCCCACCAGCGCTCTGGACGTCTCGGTGCAGGCCCAGATTCTCAACCTGCTCATGCGGCTCCGCCGCGAGTTGGGTCTCACCTATCTTTTTATCAGCCACAACCTGGCCGTGGTCGAGCACCTGGCCACCCGGGTGGCCGTGATGTACCTGGGCCGCATAGTCGAGGAGGCCCCTACCCGGGAACTTTTCCTCAATCCCAGGCACCCCTATACCCAGGCCCTCCTCGGCTCGGTGCTCACCCCCGAACCCGGACTGGGCCTTCCCGATACTCGTCTGGGCATCGCCTATCCCAACCCCATCGACCCGCCGTCGGGTTGCACCTTCCATCCGCGCTGCCCCAAGGCCGACGAAAAGTGCAAGGAGCATGCTCCCGTCCCCCGCCGCAAGGGCGGCCGCCTGGTGGAATGTCATTTTGTGGAGGAATTATGAGCAGAGAAAACGCGCTGAAACAAGCCGAGGACTTTTTCGACCGCGGCGATTTCTTCAATCTGTTGAAGCATTGGATAACCTACCGATCCGAGAGTCAGAACGAAGATAGCACCCCTCAGGCCCTGGCCTACCTCACCCAGGAGCTTACCCCGTATCTCAAGGGCTTGGGCTTCGCCTGCCGGTTGCTGGACAACCCCTCGGTCCTCCACCTCCCCCTGCTCTTTGCCGAGCGCATCGAGAATCCGGCCCTGCCCACCGTCCTTACTTACGGCCACGGAGATACCGTATTGGGCATGGAGGGCCACTGGCGCCAGGGCCTTGAGCCATGGAAGCTCACCGTCGAGGGCGAGCGCTGGTACGGTCGCGGCGCGGCTGACAACAAGGGACAGCACGCCATCAACCTTTCTGCCCTCGATCTGGTTCTAAGGGAGCGGGGAAGCCTGGGCTTCAACGTCAAGGTGCTCATCGAGATCGGCGAAGAAATGGGCTCGCCAGGCCTGCGTGAGGCCTGCGCCGCGCATAAGGAGCTCCTCAAGTCCGATGTGCTCATCGCCAGCGACGGCCCCCGCCTGGCCCCCGCCTCGCCCACCATCTTCGGGGGCTCCCGGGGCGTGGTCAACTTCGATCTGCGCCTGAAGCTCCGCGAGGGCGGCCATCACTCCGGCAACTGGGGCGGTCTCCTGGCCAACCCGGGCATCATCCTGGCCCACGCCCTGGCCTGTCTGGTCGATAAAAACGGCAGGATTCTCGTGCCGGAGCTGCGCCCCGCCGCCATCCCCTCCTCGGTCAAGCAAGCCCTGGCCGAGTTGGATGTCACCGGCGAGGGCGGCCCCGCCCTCAACCTGGATTGGGGGGAACCCGGCCTTTCCCCGGCCGAAAAGGTCTTCGGCTGGAACACACTGGAGGTCCTATCCTTCAAATGCGGCAACCCCGAGGCTCCGGCCCACGCCATCCCCCCCGAGGCATGGGCACGCCTGCACATCCGGTTCACCGTGGACACCGACCCCACTGCCTTTGAGGCCGCACTGCGCCGCCGCCTGGACGAGTGCGGCTTCCCCCAAATCGAGCTCATCCCCTTGCGCGGCGGCTACTTCACCGCCACCCGCCTGGACCCCGATAATCCCTGGGCCCGGTTCGCCATCGATTCCCTGAAAAAAACAAGCGGCAAAAAACCCGCCGTCCTCCCCAACCTCGGCGGATCCCTTCCCAACGATGCCTTCACCGATATCCTGGGTCTGCCCACCGTCTGGATCCCCCATTCCTACGGAGGCTGCTCCCAACACGCTCCCGACGAGCACGTCCTAGCCCCTCTCATGCGCGACGCCCTGCGTCTTATGACCGGCCTTTTCCATGACTTGGCCGAGCGAGGCGCACCGGTGTGATGGAAGTAATTATTGTGTCTACTCTCTCACTTGAGGCGAGTTTATCGGGCCATTGCGGATACGGTCACACTTAGACTGATCTTCGACAGTTGCCGTTGTTTTTTAGCGGTCGGTGGCGGATAACCTTCTGTAATCATTACATGCGGGATTTTTTGAGACCAAAAAGGTAGTGCCACAGAATATGCGGTAAAAGCTTGACTGGATATATGT
>JACRCN010000062.1 GCA_016219005.1 Deltaproteobacteria bacterium | reverse complement strand
TATCTCAAAAATGCATCTGACAGTCGATGGCGGCGTTGCACGCCTCTGAAAAATGCTCACAACCTGACGCGGTTGCTGTGCTTCTTCATAGGCGTGCGCCTTGCTCTCGGCTGTGATCTGCTATTTTTGAGATGGCTTCTACTTCATTTGGCACTCTTTATCCCATTCGGGGCATGCGTCCTTTACCGGCGTTGAAAACTTGGCCATGCATTCGCCGCACTCCATGTCGAAGTTCGGAACGTGGCCGTAACGTTCCTTCAATTCCTTTTCCGACATCACGGTGGTCTGGGTGCAACCGCACTGGGGGCAACCTGTTTTGACCGTATACCGCTTTTTTTTCTTCTCCATATTTAGCCCTCCCCGGTCGAATTCAAATGTCGAGCAACTGGTCGATCTCTTCTTCAGGCAAGATGCGCTCCTCCGTCAACACCGCTCGGATCGTCCTGCCGGAATCGTAGGCTTTCTGAGCCACCGCCGCCGCCCGATCGTAGCCGATCCTCGGCACGAGCCCGGTGGCCAGAGCCAGGCTTTGTTCGATGAAGGCCGCACAGGCGTCCGGGTTGGCAACGATGCCGGCCACGCATTTTTCCGCGAACACCCGTGCGGCCGCCGCCAGCAGGTCGATCGACTGCAGCAGGTTGTAGGCGATCACCGGCAGCATGGCGTTCAGTTCAAAGTTGCCGGCCTGCCCGCTCACGGTGATGGTCGTGTCGTTGCCCACCACCTGGGCGGCCACCTGGAGCACGGCTTCCGGGACCACCGGGTTCACCTTGCCCGGCATGATCGAGGAGCCCGGCTGCAGGCTCGGGATCACGATCTCCCCCAACCCGCAGCGCGGCCCGGAAGCGAGCCAGCGGATGTCGTTGGCGATTTTGGTCAGACTCACGGCCACGGTTTTCAGTGCACCGCTCGCTTCCACCGCCGCATCCCGTGCGGCCTGGGCCTCGAAGTAATTTTCGGCTTTCTTGAACGGGATACCGGTTTCCCGCGCTACCATGGCAATGGTTTCGACGGCAAACTGCGGATGGGCGTTCACGCCGGTGCCGACCGCGGTACCGCCGAGGGCGAGCTCCGAAAGCCGCGGCTCGACCGCTTTCAGCCGCTCGAGGGCGAGTTCCGCCTGCCGGGCATACCCGGAGAACTCCTGGCCCAGCGTCATGGGCACCGCATCCTGCAGGTGGGTGCGGCCGATCTTGCGAACACCCGCAAACTCCCGGGCCTTGTCCGCCAGCGCCTGGTGCAGCCGGGCCAGGGACGGAACCAACCGCTTCCGGATCGCCACCAGCGCGGCGATGTGAATGGCCGACGGAATTGTATCGTTGCTCGACTGACCGAGATTGACGTGATCGTTGGGATGCACCGGCGCTTTCCCGCCCTTGGTGCCGGTGAGGATTTCGTTGGCCCGGGAGGCGATGACTTCGTTCACGTTCATATGCGTCGAGGTCCCGGATCCGGTCTGGAAAACCCCTATCACGAACTGGTCGTCGAACCGGCCGGCCAGGATCTCGGAGGCGGCCGTCGCAATCGCCTCGGCCGGGCCGGGCTCAAGCAAACCGAGCCGCCGGTTGACCTCCGCCGCCGAACGCTTTATGAGCGCGAGCGCCCGAATGAATTCAAGCGGCAGCCGGAGGTCACCGATGGGAAAATTCTCCACCGCCCGCTGGGTCTGGGGGCCGTAGTATGCCGACGCCGGCACCCGCACCACCCCCATGCTGTCCTTTTCGTTACGAAAAGCGGTCTGGCTCATAGAAAACGTCGTTGCTGAATAAGTGTTTAACCGGCTGTTGAAAGACATGCATCAGGCCGTCCGCCAAGGCGCACGGCTTTTTGGAAAGCGCAGCAACTTCATAACAGGTGAGCATTTATAAAAAGCCGTGCAACGCCGGTTCCCGGCTTGAGGCGCTGTCTTTCGACAGCCTGTCGGAGTTTGGGCGTTGGGCCGAATACCCAAACCTCCAACCCGACTTTCAGCTAAGCGTCTTTCATGCGCTCGATATTGGCCCTGAGCTGCGCGATTTCGATCCCGAGTCCCACGCACTTCTGCCCCAGCATGCATTTCTCGGCATCGCCTTCCTCAAGGAAGGTTTTGAGCTTCCGGTTGTCCTTCCTCAGGTGCACCACCCAAGCGCTCTGGGATTTGTCGAACTCCACGTCGATATCGATCCCGCACTCGCCGATGTCGGGATAAAGTTGCCGGATCTTATCGCAAAGTGCTTTTTTGTCGACCATTGGGTACCCCCCTTTGTCAGGTCGGAAACACGGACGACGCTCCTGCCCGGCCGCGACCGGCCTGGCATACACCACGTGTTACGGGGGAATATAATACCGAAACAGAGGAAATCAAAGCCGGCGAAAAAGAAGCCGGCATGTGCTGCAAGGTCGAGGTGCCGCGAGCCGGCGATCTGCATGGGAAGTCCGGCAGCCTCGCGCGCCGGACCCGGGGACAGACAGGTGAACGCCCTGAGGCAGGCCGGAGGCGGCAGTGAGGACCAGAGCAGCGATGATGCCGTCCCGGTCGGGCGGGCGGTCCGGTCGCGGTGTTCGCGTGTGCGGGTGTAACGAAAAACCGACAGCTCAGAAGAGATGAGCAACGTCCTTGATGATCTCTTTGACCTTCTCCTCAACCCGTCCGAGCGTGTCCGACGACAGCCCCAGCAGTTGGGCGGAGGCAACCTCTACCGGGTTTTTGCCATCCCACTCGAAAGAGCTGAGGCCCATCTTGCGGGTCAGCATGTTCGCCAGGTGGACGACCAGTATCTCCTTGACCGTCTGCGGGCTGAAATTCGTCCCCTCGTGCAGGCAGACAACCCTTGAGAATTCATCTCCGAAGCCCCAGCGCTTGAGCAGGATGCTGCCGATGCTTTGATGCGCTTCCTGGATGGCGGTCATGACCGTTGTGAAATCGAGGCTTTTTTCCTGCGGGATCTCGGCAAACGCCCTGAGCAGAATAACTTTGCCCACGTCGTGGGTCAGCCCCATCAGAAAGACGGTTTCCGGGTCGTCCAGGAACAGGCTCTGGGAGATCAGTTTGGACGCATAGGCGCAGGCCAGGGAGTGCCCCCACATCTTGTCCAAGGCCACTCGGAATTGAGGTAGTTTGACCTCGTAGAGGCTTTTGTTGGAGATGGCCACGACGATGCTCAGGGTTTCCTTGAAACCCAGCCGAGGGATCGCCGCCTGAACGCTCTTCACGTCCCCGTAACCCTTGTATATCGGGCTCCTGGCGACCGATATCAGGCGCAGCGAAAGCACCGGGTCTTTCTCGAGGATCTCGGAAACGTCCTTGACGGTGGCCTCCTCGCGTTTGATCACGTTGCGCAGCTCGAACACCACCTGGGGCATCACAGGCGGCACGATTTTCCCCGCGCTGAATTTTTGCAGAATGTTGGAAAACGACTGTTTGACGAAGGCCGCCTGCTTCTTGAGCAGATAGTCTTCGGCTTTTCCCGCATTCGACTCCATGAAATGAATGAACTTGGGGATGAGGCCTGGGTCGAATTCCTTTCCCGCCTTTTCACGAATCGCTGCAAGGGCCTCTTCTGCGGTCATCCCCTGCGCGTTGCGGCAATTCGATGCCAGCTCATCAAAGCGATCGAAGAGCTGGATCAACCGGGCTCCCAGCGGGATTTCCTCCCCTTTCTTCTTGTCGGGGTATCCGCTGCCATCGAACGCTTCGTGGTGGTGCCGCACCACGGGCAGCAGGGCTTCCAACCGCCGATGGTGAGAGAGGATCTGAACACCCACCACCGGGTGTTTTTTGATCAGCAGCATCTCTTCATCCGATAGTGGCTGATCCTTCGTCAGAACCTCCCGGGGGATGGAAATGCATCCGGTATCATGCAGCAACCCTGCCAGGTAAATGTGCAGCAGGTCGTCGCCGCTGAGAATTCCGGCCTTCTCGCAGAAATTGGCGCAAAGGTTGGCAACCCGCTCGGAATGTTGCTTGAGGCGAATATCCCTTTCGCCGAGCATGGCCAACACCATCCTGGCGGTCTCGATCATCTGTTCTTGTTCTGCGGGAGTGGCAGCGGGCGCTGATTTTTCGTTCATGACGAGCCGCTCTCGATTCTTTGCCTCTTCAATCTGTACCGGCAAGGCTAAAACAGGTGGGCAAGGTCTCTGACGAGACCTTTGGTATCTTCCGCGATCTTCAGGACCGTCTCCGGCGCCATCCCCAGAAGGCTGGCGGAGCGCAGCTCCGCAGGATCGATCTTGGATGCTTCCATTGTGCTGTAGCCGATCATACGGGTCACCATGTTGGCCAGGTTGATGACCAGGCAGTCCATGGTGACCCCGGAGTCGAATTCGTTTTTCTCGTGCATGGAAACGGCCCGGATGAAGGCGTCGTTGAAGCCCCAGCGCTTGAGCATGATGTTGCTGATGCCGAGGTGCGCCTCCTGGATGTTGGCGACGACCAGTTTCATGTCCAGTCCCTTGACAGCCGGCTCCTCGGAAAAGGCCTTGAGCATGAAGGTCTTGCCGATATCGTGCGTCAGGCCCATCAGGAACAGCACATCGACATCCCCCAGCTTGATGAGCTGGCCGATCAGCCTGGCGCAGAATGCGGTGGCGATGGAGTGCCCCCAGAGTTTGTCCATCAGCAGTCGATAGTGGGGGTTCTTGGTTTCGTACAGGCTCTTGTGGGCAATGGCCATGACGACATTCATGGTTTCCTTGAGGCCGAGGCGCGGGATGGCCTCCCGGATGGTGCGGATTTCCTTCACCCCCCGGTAGACCGGGCTGTTGGAGATGGAAACCAGGC
>JACRCN010000057.1 GCA_016219005.1 Deltaproteobacteria bacterium | reverse complement strand
TAAGTAGCTTTGACCAAAGGGTTTTAGTTGATTACTTGATAAAAGATATAAACGTTAACGAGTTTGATGCCTTAGCAATACCCGGCGGGTTTGAAGAGTATGGATTTTGGGAAGAAGCGTACAGTGATGAAATCCAAAATTTAATCAGAGAATTTGATAGGCAAGGAAAAGTAATTGCATCGGTTTGCGTAGCAGCAATAGCTTTAGGAAAAAGTGGGGTGCTAAAAAACAAAAACGCAACAACCTACAACTTGAAACCTATAAGGCAAGAGACATTAAGATCATTTAGCGTAAATGTACAAAACAAGCCAGTTGTACAAGATGGGAATATTATAACTTGTTGGAATCCTTCAACCGCGATTGACGTAGCGTATATCTTACTGGAGTTACTAACTTCAAGACAAAATGCAAATAAAATTAGAGAAATAATGGGTTTCGAAGAAAAATGAAAACGCCCAACACAGCGTGCACCCGACTGGTGGGAGTCGCCGCGTTTTCAAGCCGTTTTCGTGGCTCGAAGTTGGTTCCGGCAAAGCGGCGTTGTCTCGTCCCACCCACCAGCGGGTAACGCACGCCGTTGGCCAAAGAGATGCAATTGTGAATATAACAAGATTAACTGAATATGATCTACATTCGCTTGCAGAATTGTTCACCCAATTCTGGGGTGAAGTATCGTCAATTGAAAGGATGAAAAGCTCTTTTTTGAAGATATCAAATGACCCAGCTTACACCCTTTTGGCTGCAAAGCAGAATGGAAAGCTAGTTGGATTCGGCATGGATGTTATTTGCTGGGAGCTTTACGGAGATTGCAAACCGTTTATGGTGGTTGAGGATTTGATCGTCCACAAAAATCAACGCCGGAGCGGTGTTGGATCAGATCTCATGCGAGAATTAGAAAAAATTGCCATTGAAAACGATTGTTGTCAGCTGATCTTCGTTACTGAAGCGGAACGCACAGAGGCGTGTCGTTTCTATAGATCATTAGGATACGAATTTGAACCATATAAAGGCTTCAAAAGAAAATTGGGAACGGCTAACAAATAAATTCAGCAGACGCAAAGAGCGCGCCGCTGATTAAATCGTTAGGCGCCACAAACACAGGAGTCGCCGCATGAAGATCACCATTGAGAAGCTGGTCAAGGCTCCGGTTGAGGCTGTCTGGCACGCTTGGACGACACCGGACGGCATCAAGCAATGGAACACCGCGTCTGACGACTGGCATACGACAAAGGCATCCGTTGACCTGCGCGTTGGCGGCGAGTTCTCTTCCCGCATGGAAGCCAAAGACGGAAGCATGGGATTCGACTTCGCCGGAACCTACACAAGGGTGCTGCAGCATCGGTTGATTGAAGCCTCGTTCGGTGACCGTGTACTACTGGTCGAGTTCGAAGTTGGCCCCGATGGCGTGACCGTTCGTGAGACTTTTGACGCCGAGTCCACGCACTCTGTCGAGCAGCAGCGTGAAGGTTGGCAGGCCATCCTCAACAGCTTTGCGCGTCACGTCGAAAGCAGCCGCTGAGCGCCTTGGGTCGTCACCAGCTGGCGCCTAACCCTTCGCTTGAGCCGACCCGCTCCGGCATGGCACCTTGGCCACGAACCGGTCATGCATATCATCCGCTTCGCGGCCAAGGCCCATGCCTCCACGGTCGGCTCAGCTCAAACGTTAGGCGCAAACCTAAAGGAGAATCGCAAATGATCGGTACGTTTTCGTCCGCGGACAGTGCCTTGTTGCTCATCGACCATCAAGTCGGGACGATGAAGCTCATCAAGAACATCCCGCTTGATGTGGTCAAACGAAATACGCTGGCTCTTGCCAAAACAGCCAAGATTTTGAACATCCCTGTCGTCCTTACGAGTTCGCAGGAGCAGAATGTTCAGGGTCCATTGCTTCCGGAACTCGAACAAATTGTTCCTGAGGCGTTTGCTGCCAGGGTTCAGCGAGCCGGAATTGTTAACGCTTGGAGAGATCCGCACTTCAAAAAGGCCGTCGAGGCGACAGGCCGCAGGAATCTCATCATGGCCGGTGTGACCACCGATGTGTGTTTGGTGTATCCGGCAATTAGTGCCTGTCGCGAGGGCTACCAAGTACAGGCAGTTATGGACGCTTCAGGATCGCCATACGAACTTTCCGAAGATATGTCGCGGCGGCGCATGGAACGCGAGGGAGTAGTGCTTACCGCAACAAACACGCTCATGGCCGAACTCGCTCAGGATTGGAGTCGGCCAGAAGGTGGCCAATTGCTTGGCATACTGTTTCAAGACGTACTTCCACCAATCGCCTAACATGCCATCGATGCATTGGTGACGATCATCGCCAATGCGCCGGCGAGTGACAGGCAGCGGGACAAGTGGCTGGAACGCCTCTGGCAGGCCGTGGAGGACGACGGCATCCCCTGCCTCGATGTACTTCCCGACCATTGGGGGGAGCTTTGCGCCACCCCCGAGCGCGCCTCAGACTGGGCGGACGAGTTCATCGCGGTGGTGCGGATGGCATGGAGCCCCAACCCGGAATTGCGAGGCTATTTCAAGGGCACCGCCGCCTGTCTGAGCGCACTTTTGAAGGCCGGGCGAAATGCCGAAGTCATGGAACTGCTCGAACGTGCGCCTCACAGGTTCTGGCATGATCGGAAATGGGGCGTGAAAGCTCTACTGGCCATCGGTAAAAAGGCCGAAGCGCTCCGCTTTGCCGAGAACTCCCGGGGCTTGAATGAGCCGTCTCTTAAGATCAGTGAAGCCTGTGAAGAAATCCTGCTGGCAAGCGGCCGGATAGAGGAAGCCTACAGTCGCTATGCCATCGAGGCCAATCAGAAATCCACCCGCCTCGCGACCTTTCGCGGTATTGCCAAAAAATATCCACACATAAAACCAGCGGATATTCTGAAAAACCTTGTTGCCAGCACACCGGGCAACGAGGGCAAGTGGTTTGCCGCGGCCAAGTCGGCAGAACTGTACGATGAAGCGATTGAACTGGCAAATCGCAACCCCTGCGATCCCAGAACTCTCACCCGCGCTGCCTGGGACATGGCCGAAACCGGGCCGCGATTCGCCGTAGAGGCAGGCGTGGCGGCACTGCGGTGGCTGGTCGAGGGCCATGGCTACGAGATCGCCGGCCTGGATGTTCGGGCGGCCTATGATTGCACCATGAAAGCTGCCGAGAATGCGGGATGCAAACCTGAAACCTTCAAACGTATTCGCGAACTGGTTGCAGGAGAGAACTTTGGTGAACGTTTCGTCACCAGGATTTTAGGTCATGAGCTTGGATTGAGGTAGGTCATTCATCAAGGCCGGGTCCTAAGCCAGAATGCATGTCAGTCTTAGAAAAGCGGCATAGAGATATTATCTGCCGATGACGATCATGCCCCAATCGCCGGTCTCCCCTTTTTTCAGGCAACAGATCAGGGGATTTTCCGGGAACGCGGGCCCGGCCTCGAACTGCGGCACTGATATACTCAAGAGCTGCTCGGTTCTCAGGAGGAGCATCGCTGCGGCAACGTCCATGCCCATGCTGGTAGGGAAGGTCCCGTAAAGGTGTGCGAAATTCGCATGCACGGGGTCATGACCCATGAAGCCGGTGTTCCTGCCGGCCCCGTTATGCAGGATCAGTGTGTTCGGGATGGGTGCCCCATTTTGTCGGCGCGTCCCCCCCATAAGGACATGACGGACGAAGGGGTACCGGATGTCTTGCGTCCCTGACCGGGTGAGAATAAAAAACGAGCTTCCTTCGCCGACCGGAGCCGCCCGTTGGCCGCCGTTTCCATTTTTCAAATCCCGGCAGTTCAGGGCGGCCTCGTGCAGGGCTTTTGAAAAACAGTCGATGCTGCCGACTAAAACCGTTTCGGTGCGGCCTTCTTCTATCCAATCGATCGCCGTTTGAAAAGCGAGCGGTACCGCCATCTCATACTGGTTGATCGAGAGGCTGGGCCCCCGGATCTTCAGCAACATCGAAATGTATGCCGCGGCAGCATTCTGCACCGAATTTGAAAACAAAATGGGTGAGAGCGCAAGATCGGTTGCAGCCACGTCCGCGGCTTGCAGGTCCAGCGTGTTGGCCGTCGGGCCCATGCCGGTGGCGACGATAAGACCTGTGTTTTCCGGCAGTCCGTTACCCATCCCCGCATCTTCGCGGGCGAGATGGCTGGCCAGAATGGCCATTCGGGCATAATGGTCCACTCTGCGCAGGGTTCGCGGTGGGATCAACTGATCCAGCAGGTCGGTTCTCGCCGTGGCCGTCGAGACGGCAGACGCTTCTGTGCTCGAACCTGAGGCCGCGGGATCCGAATCGGGAGCGGGGCGTTTGCGAATGGCTTCTTCCAGGCTTGACAGCCTGCAGCCGAACCCCCCGACGACGCCGGCTCCCCTGATGAAGGCCTTCATGCACCTCTTCCCGTGGTGAAAACCAACACACTGTTGTTGCCCCCGAACGCCAATGTCTGGGAAAGTGCGGTTGTGCCGCGAATTTCGGTGGGCTCCACGACAGGATGGACCGGCAAATCGGGGTCGGGAGCGTCAAACCCCTCGTTTGCCGGCATCTTTTGGAGTTCGAGAGCGGCGACGGTGAAAGCCGCTTCAATGGCGCCCGCGGCCCCGAGCGTGTGGCCGGTATAGCCCTTGGTCGACCCGAACGGAACGCCCGGAAATACCTGGTGGAAAAAAAAGGATTCGACCCGATCGTTTTCGCGGGTGCCCGTCCCATGCGCATTGATAAATGCGACGTCCGACGGGGATGCACCGGCAGAAGTGAGGGCATCCTGCACGGCAACGCGCAGCCCGCAGCCCTCCGGGTGCGGTGCGGTGAGGTGGTAGGCATCGGCCGCCGTGCCGTAGCCCGATAGAAAAGCCCGGCCCTTCTTGCCCCTGTTCGTCCGCATGGCCTCTGATTCAAGAACCATCATCGCGGCGCCCTCGCCCAGGTTCAGGCCGTTGCGATGAACATCGAAGGGTTTGCAGGCGGCGGTGTCGCTGTTCAACAGGGCAATGAAACCGTAATACGTCACTTCGTAAAGGGCATCCGTTCCTCCGGCGATGACCACATCGCATCGTCCCGAGCGAATCCATGTCCCGGCCACGCCGATGGCATCGCTGCCGGCAGAGCACGCGGTGACGATAGTCAAATGCGGTCCCGAGAAATCGAAATGCCGTGCGAGCCACTGGGAGGGGTTGACGATGAGGAAACGCTCGGCCGGCGACAAACAGCTGCAATTGATTCCGGTCAAGTCTCTCTGGAGGGCCCGATTGCTCTCGCCGCTGCCGACATTGGTGCCGATCACGACACCGACCCGTTTCTTCCGCAGCGCCGCCGGGGTCAACCCCGCATCCGCCAGCGCTTCATTTGTTGCCGCCAGGGCCAGGCGAACGGCTCGGACCATGGACGGATTTTTGGAATCGGAAGTCGGCAGAAACCGATCGGGTACTTCAAAGACCGGATGTTGCGCCCCGGGAAGGGAGCGCGGCGGAGCGGGTGTCGGGGCCTGGGTAAAAAGAGCCTCCATGCAATCAGGCAGATTCTTTCCGGCAGCGCAGATACAGCCCATGCCGCTGACGGAAACAGGCTGTTGGCGGTTCATGCCGCCTGCCCTTTTTCGATAAACGCGCAAATGGTGTTGACGTTTTGAAGAATCGAGCGGCCCTCGCCCTGGTTTTTGATGATGACCCCGAAATGTTTCTTGAGCTGGAAGACCAGTTCGACGGCATCGATAGAGTCCAGCCCGAATCGGTCGCCAAATAACGGCTCGTCATCGCCGATTTCTTCCGGAAGGACATGCTCGAGGTTCAGGTCTTCCACGATGAGTTTCTTGAGCTGATCTTTCAGGGTCATGCTGCTGATCATTCCTACTCCTGATCCATGCGCGCTAGTAGATCCTGGTACAACCGGGTTTCCGTGTCCGCACATTGCCGCAGGATCGCCGCCAATGCGGTATAGGTCTCCGTTTCATCGGCGCGCTGCTTGCAAATCCGCGACCCAATGAGCGCAAACTCGCGCCACAGGTCCCCCACCTCGGTCATGCGGTCGGAGAGCCGTTGAAGATGATCATCGTTGAGCAAGCCGGCCGCTTCCTGGAGGAAGGCGGCGTAGATGAAGCGAAACCCGCCGCCGCCGGTCCCGATCTCCTCCTGCATGCGGATGACCTGCCCCAGGCGGAGCGCGGCCTCGCGCGCCTCCATTTTCTGCGGCCATGTCTCGACATTTTTTGCCAGGTATCGAATGCCCTTTACGCCCAGAAACGGTCCCGGCGCCTTCAGCATGGTGCGGCAAACCTCTTTAATCCCCTGGCGGACCGCTCCGGAGAGGTTCGGCTGCAAAGGCACATGCGTCACATAATACATCCGGCCTTTGGGCTGCATCGGGCCGCGGGCAAATCGTGCCTTCATCAAGTCGTCATGCGGGCAGCGAACGGGTTCGGGGAAAACCGGGTCGCTGATGAGGTAGCTGCCGTTTTGTTTTCCGAAAACGACCAGGTTGTGCATATTGAAGTGGAACCGGTACCGTCGAGGGAAGTAGCTGAGCCAATAGGCACCGGTGCGACATCCGACCGGAACCGCGTCAACCAGCTTCTGGTCCAAAACGGCCATCGCTTTTTCAGGGCTTCTGAACTTTTCCCAGGCGAGCGAAACGCCCAAGCGTTTGACGGCCCGTTTCATAATGCCGCCCGTGCGGACTCTGAATGCCGTAAGGGGCAGGCGGTTGATGCGAATAAAGGGGAAATAACCGAAAAAGAGGCCGGAACCGATGCCGAAAACCATCGACTCGCTGATGGTCAACCCGTAATGGCCCAGCAAATTCGCGAGAACACCGGTTTCGCAGTGAGCCGATTGACGGTGGTTGAATGGTATTTCCATGTCAGGGCTATTCCTGGTCCAGTAAATTGACTTCTGCTGCGGGGATTTGTTTGAATTCCGCGAGGGTAAGGCCGAATAGATCCGCGTATCGCTGCATGATCTCCGGTTTTAGCCTGTTGAAAACCGAGGGCTTGAGATGGCGCTTCACACGCCAGCGGGGCAGGCGAACATAACTGGCGACCAGGCCGACCGTCATGAGATGCCTGGCCAAATGATAAGCCAGGGGGCTTCGTTTGCCATCCCTGCCCAGACGGGCTTGGGTGTTGATATCTTCAGAGATCACTTCCCATGCCTGGGCATTGGCGATGTTCTTGGGTTCCCACCCCAGGCTCGGAACGCCAACGTAGCGGCCGTTTTCATCGACCGCGTACGTGATCTCCGGCAGCCCCTGGTTCAATCCTTCGTCCTGGGGCACGTCTCTTTCCCGCATGTGCTTTTCTCCAACGACGCCCACTTACATTGCAGTGCCGCCTGATGTGCACCAGCCGCTCCTCCTGGAAGAAGCGGCTGGATTGCAAACCGGGCTTTCTATTGCGCAACCGCCCGCACCCGCTTTTCGGGTCGGCTTTAAATTGAGATTAACTCCCTATTTTATGCTGACTCACATTAACATACAATGGATTTTTTTTGAATACCATTCCAATGAGTTCATCCTGGATTTATATCAACGAAACAGCTTTTCCATTTTAAAAAGAAGCGTCAGGTCCCCCTAGACGGTGAATTTGCCGTTCATGAAGGCCGTTTGGCCGTCGAGCTCCCCCCTTGATATCGCCAACCACGCCGTATTTCCAGCACCCGCGTGGGGCGACCCGTTCAAGGCTTCAATGGTGAGGCGGCTTTCCATTTTTTGTTTTTCCTTTTGAATAAGGTGCAGCCGGTCGGATGGCCGGAAGGATCCAGCCCGGGGATGCCATGACCGGGACATGGCGCATCAGTCGAGCCATGGCTCGCGTTCCTCTCGCTCCGGTGCCGGTTGTTCCTTGAGACTTTTCATGGACGCGACCCGGTGCTGGAACAAGCGATCGATGACGTAAGCCCGACACATGCGGGCGTTCTTGACCATTTTAGTGGTGGCGGCCGCATCCTGCTGAGAGGTGGGGCGGCCGGTCATCTGGCTGCGCAAGGTCATTTCCCGGTCCACGATCTTTTCTCCCAGATCCGCATAGTAGGACAGGTCCTCCGCCCGGATGCCCAGATTGAACGCCCCCAGGTACATTCGGCCCATGCTGACGTCTTCCGCATCGAACCGGCCTGCTTCGAGCGGCAACAGCAGGCGCGCCTGCTGCAGATCCTCCAGTTGGCTTGCGTTGAGGCCCGTTTCGCGGCAGAAGGCCTTGGCGTCCAACATCTGCTTGGGGCCGCCGGGGCCGAGAACTTCCTCGTTGAGTTCAAGATAGATCCCGAGCCCGGCCCCTCGATCCGTGTCGTCCAGGCAGTTCCTGATTTCAGAAAGGGTGAGGCGATGTCGTTCCTGCATTTGTTGGATGAGTTTGATGCGTTCTACGCAGGCCGGTTCGTAATAGGCCATGTTGGGACTCGTTTTCACCGGCTCCGGCAGAAGGCCCGCGCTCACGTAAAACAGAATGGTGGACTTGGCTACACCGGTGGCCGCCGCGAGTTTGTTCATTCTAAGCCCCGTCTTGGGCTTCGCATGCCTCTGCGTCATGGTATTTCCTTCCAGCGCGCCTGGGACGATTGTTCCGTCGGCCGGATCGGGGCATTTTCTCAAGCCCGAATCGCCGGGCCGCCCGGCCGATTGGCAAACAGTTGGTGAGAAGCTTAACGAAATAAATAAAAAGTGTCAAGTGCCACTTTTTAGTTAGTGTATATGCCGGGAATCTCCGAACCTTTGTCAGGGCCGAATTCCGCGCCGGTTGTTGCGAGGGATAGAAGCGTCTATCACGGGCTTGCGGGCACTTCTTTCTCGAGGGTCTTTAGAACGTTTGAAGGCCAGGATGATTGCGGTGTGTTAGAGTGCTCCTGGTGTACCAAGGATGTTGAAAGACCGCACCTGAGGCCGTGATCCCGCGTTGCGCGGCTCTTGTAAATGCAACACCTAATTTCAGGATAGGCTGCGCTTTCCAAAACGCCGCACGCCTTGGCTGACGGCCTGATGCTCGTATTTGAACACCCTTGGTAAAGTCAGATGCGGGTTCTGGCAATCGTTTCTCCAATGCGCCTGATCTGGCGTAGGTGGTGATCGAGGTGTCCTGCGAGGAACTCGAGGGTTTCGCGGGCGTCCATGGGCCCGGCCACGGGATGGTGGCAGATGGGGGCTCTGAGGGTTTCGAGCGGGATTTTCATCAGTGCCTGCCGCAGACCTGTGCGCGCAGCTTCCCACCGGACGATCAGCTCGTCCAGCAACACACCCCCAGTGGGTTCCAATTCCGGCAGCGGCACTTCCACCGGGATGTCCTTTTCGAAGGCCTTGATGACCATGTGGAAGGCTTCCGGTGACTTGGGTGCGGTGCCTTCCGTATCGGCGCGCCGGATGTCCGCCAGCACCATTTCCTCGGCAATGACCGCGTGCTCCAGGACCATGAGAATCGACCAGCGGCTCGGGCCATCCCGGAAGGTGGTCTGGTCTGCGTTTAGACCATAGAGGAGTGTGAAAATGCTCTGACGTTTAGCCTCGAGCGCGTCATATCTGATCTTCAAATCGGCAACCATGATAATCGGCCTTTCATTTGTGTTCTCCCCATATTCTACTCCCGTTTTCGGCCGGCATCAAATTGAAAATCCGGTCTAATTCGGGTAAAACACAACCTGGGAAATATTATCTCCGGCATTCAAGACGGACTCCGAAAAAGGCGTTTGCCCATGTCAGCCATGCGCGATCCTCATGACGTTCAACGAGACACAGCCTGCCCCGCCTGCGGTGAGCCGCTGAAAAGCACCTGGAAAGTGTGCCCGGTGTGCGAAGCCCCCGTCGGGCGGCCGGTCTGCCCGGCCTGCGCGAAGTCGGTGCAGGAGAACTGGAAGCTCTGTCCGGAATGCAGCGCGCGGCTGATCTGCGCCGCCTGTGGCCGGCGTATTCCCCCCGGCCATCTGTGCTGCCCGGCGTGTGCCCCTGACACTTCGAGCGTCAAGGATGAGGAGGCGGGTTTCATCGAACCGGCCACCGGCATGGAATTCGTTTTCGTGCCGGGCGGCAGCTTCCAGATGGGTGACCTGTTCGGGGACGGCTGGGCGAACGAGTTGCCGGTGCACGAGGTGCGGGTCGACGCTTTCTTCATGGCAAAATTCCCGGTGACCCAGAGCCAGTGGCTGAAGGTGATGCCGGAAAACCCCTCTCATTTCAAGCGGGGGGATTTGCACCCGGTCGAGCAGGTCAGCTGGGGGGATGTCGCCGAGTTTATCCGGCGGCTGAATGCACTTACCCCCAGGGGCCAACATTTTCGCCTGCCGAGCGAAGCGGAGTGGGAATATGCCGCCCGCAGCGGCGGTAAAAATGAGCTTTACAGCGGCGGGGACAATGTTGAGGCCGTGGCGTGGTATTTGGAAAACAGCGGCAGGTCCACCCAGGCCGTTGGCCGCAAGGCACCCAACGGCCTGGGGCTTTGCGACATGAGCGGCAACGTTTGGGAATGGTGCCGCGACGCCTACGACGCAGGTGCGTTCAACAGCCTTGTTCGGGACAACCCCGTCGCCTCGGGTGGGGGCGGCGAGCGCGTGATCCGGGGCGGCAGCTGGAACCTCGACGCCTGGAGCGTACGCTGCAGCCGGCGATTAGGCTTTGCCGAGGATTTTTTTGGTGCCGGGCTGGGGTTTCGGCTGATCAAAACGGCTTGATCGCTGTGGGGTAAAATCCATAGTACTAAAGTCGGAAAATTATTCTTGACTTGACCTTTTAATTTGAATAATTTGTCGACAAACGACAAAAATGAGTCCGCGGCAACTTGGATGCATCGAAAGACAGGCACGGTTAAGATCAGGGAGGCGAGGTTGACATGCAGACGCATCGCCCGGAAACCGCGAAGGAGAGTTCCCTGAAAGGGGCGGGGGTAGGGCTCATCAAGCGGGGGTTTAACCCGCAAGTTCTCACTGAGCAGATCTCGAGGGTGCTGGCCGAGGCCATTTTGGATGGGGCCCTAACGCCGGGCACGAAATTATTGGAGATGGAACTGCAACAGCAGTTGGGAATCAGCCGGTCTCCGTTGAGGGAAGCCTTTCGCGATCTGGAGAAAAAGGGCCTGGTGGTCATATTGCCCCGCCGGGGTACCTTCGTTCGAGAGATCACCACGCGGGACGTCCAAGAAAATTTTCCCGTGCGCGCCAACCTGGAAGGTATGGCTGCCCGTTTGGCCCATGGGAAATTGAGCAAGCCGGATCTGGAAAAGATGCGCTCAGCCCTGGAAGGGATGAAACGGGCCGGGCGCAATAAGGACCGTGAGGCCTACCGGGAGAACCATAAAAAGTTCCACGATGTCTTCATCGAAGCCTCAGACAACCGCCTGTTGATCGACATCTTGCAGAACCTGCGCATGCACCGCCTTTGGTATTTCGTATCCTATCGCTACCAGAAGCTCGATTTCCAAATGGCGTTAGACGTGCATGAACGGATATTGAACCTGTTCGAGCAAGAGCATACAGACCTGCAGGAATTGGAACAATTGGTGCGAACGCATATCGACGATGCGCTCGAGAAGCTTTTCGGGAAAAAAGATATCTCTGAATCCAGCCGGTTGCAAGTCAAGTGCAAAGACGGAGGCGACAAACAGGAGGTTATGTAAGAGGGGTCGGAACGGACGGGAGCGATAGATCTCGGCGCTTGGAGGAGATCTATGGGTGCCCAAGGCAATGATCGGTAAACTTAAAATCTGGAGGAATTCGCATGAGAAGAAAGGCAGTGGCTTCATGGTTGGCGATGGCGTGTTTAGGGTTGGTGCTGGCATTGGCCGCAGCGCCGGTCAGGGCCGCGGAGATCACTTTGAATCTGGGGCACCCTTTTACAGAGAAATTGACCACGCTGACCTCATGGGAGATGTGGTTCGCCGATGAGATTGAAAAGCGCACCCAGGGCAAGGTCAAAATTAAGATCTTCTGGTCGGAAAGCCTGGGCAAGACGCCTGACCTGCCGGATCTGGTAAGCTCAGGCGGCATCGACATGTCCATTCTGGTACCCGGCTACTATCCGGCACGCTTCCCCCTGGCCCAGTGCGGAAACCAGCTGTGGTTCGTCAACTGGACCAACGAGGAGGCCTTTGAGGTGGCCAAGACGATTTACTGGCAGGGCCCCATCCCGAAAGAACTGGAAAAACAAAACATGAAGTTGATGTACGTCCAGGTTCTGCCCAGCTACCAGCTATGGTCCTGGCAGCCGATCAAGACCGTCGCAGAACTCAAGGGAAAGAAAATCCGTTCGTGGGGCCCCTACATGCCGCGACTGTATGATGCGGTCGGTGCGGTAGGGATGACCCTGACCCAGGCCGATTGGTTCGAGGCGATGCAGAAGCACATGACCGACGGCGCCTTCTTCTCGGTGCAGATGGGACTCGCCACCAAAGTGAACGAAGTCGCCAAGTACATCAGCATGGTGGACCTGGGGGTCAACACCGGCCCCATGTGCGTCATGAACCTCGAACGCTGGAACAAGCTGCCCGACGATGTCAAGAATGTGTTCGAGCAGGTAATGAAGGAGATGCCCGCGAAAGGCAAACAGCTCACCATCGACTATGAGGCTGCTTCCATCAAGGAGGCCGGCACCATGGGCATCACCCTGGTCCCGTTCCCCGAACGCCAGAAGTGGATCGAAAGCCTGCCCGACATCCGCGCACAGTGGAAGGATGATATGGCTAAAAAGGGCATGGGCCAGGATGCCGAGGAAATCATCAAACTCTGGGACCAGGCCATCGGCCGTGTTCGCAAGAAGTAGAAAACCAGGCGAGAATCAGCGGTCGGCGTTTTCAAATTATCCGGAGAACGCCGACCCCTTTTTCTCTGCTTACGGCTGACACCTTACAGCTTCCCTGATGCCGGCCACAGTTCTGCGCTGACGCCGGGACCCCGAGGGCTGAAGAAGGACACTACTCATGATCGATAAGATGATTGATAAGATAATGGATCGAATTGCCTGGGGCATGAGCGTAATCGGGGCCTTTGTTCTATTGTTGATGCTGGTGGTGACCGTCTCCGACGTGGTTGCCGACAAGCTCTTGAACCAGCCGTTTCCCGGCGCCACCGAATTGGTCATGTCGATCATGCCCATTTCGGTCTGTGCATTTATGCTGAGCCTCCAGATCAAAAAGCGCCACATCGCCATCGATATCATGGTCAACATGCTCGGACCCAAAGCCCGGGTATTTCTACAGCTGTTGACCCCGCCGTGTGGAATTTTTCTGTTCGGTCTCCTGACCTGGCTCAGCGTTCCGCTAGCCATTCACAGCGTCAGGATCGGGGAGCACACGGGCGGCAACGTGGGGGTGCCCATGTATCCGGCCAAGGTCATGATCCCCATCGCCACGGGGCTGGTCACGATACAGCTGATCATCGAGCTGGTTCGAATACTGCGCGAATGGAAAAAACCTCAGACAGCAGTGGCTGCCCCTGCTGTCGATATCTCCGATAACATTTCGTGAGGCCTGTATGATCTGGTTTCTGCCTATGATGGCGATGGTGCTTCTATCGATTCCGGTGGCCTTCAGCCTGGGACTGGCTGGATTTTTCGGCATTGTATACAGTCTCAATTGGACAGCCGGCTGCTCCTTCATAAAGACCATTCTGTACGGCGCCATGGAAAGCTATGCGCTTTCCTGCGTCCCCATGTTCATACTTATGGGGGAACTGGCGTTTCAGGCCGGGATCAGCGGAGATCTTTTCGATGCGGCCAGCAAATGGCTGGGCCGCGTGCGGGGAGGCATGCTCCTGGCCACCAATTATGGGTGCGCGCTGTTTGGGGCCTGCTCGGGGTCTACGATTGCGAGCGCCTCCATATTCACCAAGATCGCGCTGCCGAAAATGCTGGAGAAAGGCTACGACAGACATCTGGCCTCAGGCTGCATCGTGGCGGCCGGGGCCTTGGCGTGCATGATCCCGCCCAGCATCCTGATGATCCTTTATGGCTTGATCACCTCGCAGCCGATCAGCAAGCTTCTGGTCGGGGGAGTAGTGCCCGGTATTATGAGCGCGGTCGCCTATGGCGTGGGAATCCAGGTGGCGGGCCTGGTCAAGCCCCACCTGTTGCCGCCTCCGGACACTGACATAATACCCTTCCGGGAGAAGCTGATTGCCCTGAAGGGGGTTTTCCCCATCTTCTTCCTGATCGCGCTCGTGATCGGCGGGCTCTTCATGGGCTGGTTCACGTCCACCGCCGCCGGTGCCATCGGTTCGGGCGGCGCCATCGTGGTGCTGCTCCTGCGCCGGCGCTTTACTTGGAAGGTCTTCTACCAAGCCCTGCTGCAGTCCGGCATGCTTTCGTGCTCGTTGCTGATCATCATCACCTTCGGCAACCTTTTTTCCTTCGTTCTCAGCTCGTCCGGGGCCATCGACTCTTTCGTGAAATTCGTCGTGGGGTTGAACGCTTCGCCGTTGTCCGTGCTCCTGTTGATCATCGCTCTTTATATCGTCCTCGGCTGCATGATCGACCCGGTCTCCATGCTCATCATCACCCTTCCGGCGGTCATGCCCATCGTTGCGGCGTACCGCTGGGACCCGGTGTGGTTCGGATTGCTTGTTATTACCCTGTGCGAAGTCGGCGTGATCACTCCGCCGGTCGGCATGAACGTCTACACGGTCAAGGCCGTGGCCGGGTCGAGCGTGACCACCGGCGAGGTGTTCATGGGGGCGTGCTATTTCCTGTTTTGGCAGGCGATCGTCACGGCTCTGGTCATCGCGTTTCCCGAGATCGTCACTTTTGTGCCGAACATGATGGACGCGGGATAGTTGAACGTATTTTATGGTATTCGAAAGGCGGCGACCATGAACGGATACACGGGACATACGCTTTGGGTGGATTTGACCCGCGGGACCACCACGGTGGCGGCCACGGACGACCAAGCGCTCAAGATGGTATTGGGCGGCCGTGGCTTGGGGATCGCGTTATTGACAAAGCTGGCGCCGGTCGGAGTCGACCCCCTGGCTCCGGAAAACCCACTGATCCTGGCGACCGGCCCTTACACCGGGTCCGGTGTTTTTTCCGCCTTTTTCAACGTAACCACCAAGTCGCCCCTGACCGGCTTGGCGGCGGCTAGCCATTGCGGCGGCAAGTGGGGACCGGCTTTCAAGCGATCCGGGTTTGACGCGCTGGTGATCACCGGAGCTGCCGCGCGGCCGTGTTACCTGGTTTTGGAAAATGGCAGGGCCGCTCTGAAAGACGCCGACCACCTGTGGGGGCTTGGAACCCTGGCCACGGAAGCAAAACTCAAAGCGGATCATGACGGCGCCGAAGTGGCGTGCATCGGCCCGGCCGGCGAGAACCTGGTCAAGTTCGCGACCCTCATGAACAGCCACCGTGCCGCCGGGCGCGGCGGGGTGGGCGCCGTGATGGGCAGCAAGAAGCTTAAAGCCATCGTCGTGAAAGGCAGGATCGGCACGGATATCTTCAATAAGGAAAAACTGAAGGCGATCTCGAGTCAGGGCGGCAAGAAGGCAATGGAGGTCGCCCAGGCATTTGCCAAGTTCGGCTCTTCCATCGCGTTTGATTTTTTCAATGCCAAGCACACCCTGCCGACACGAAACTTCCGTGGCGGCCATTTCCCGGACGGATCCCTGATCAACGCCCAGGCGCTCAAGGACAAGTACTTCGTCAAGGACCGGGGCTGCCTCACCTGTCCGCTGAAGTGCGGAAACGTCCACCAGGTGAAGGACGGGCCTTACAAGCTGGAAGAGGTGGAGGGCCCGGAATACGAAACCCTGATGTCCTTCGGCTCCAACTGCGGCAACTCCAACCTTGAATCCATCCTGATGGCCAACCTCCTGTGCAACGATCTGGGGATGGACACCATCACCTGCGGCAACATCTTCGCCTGGCTCATGGACCTGCAAGAGTCGGGAATCATCACCGCCGACGACTTGGACGGCACTGCCATGAAATGGGGCCAGCATGAATCCATGCTGGCTCTGATCCCCAAAATCGCCGCCCGCCAGGGAATCGGGAACCTGCTGGCCGAGGGATCCTATCGTGCGGCCGCCCGATGGGGCCCGTCGGCGCTGGCCCGGGTCATCCACGCCAAGAAGCAAGAGTATCCCGGCTATGAATCACGGCGCTCCTTCGGAACCGGATTTTCCCTGGCCACCAGCAGCCGCGGCGCCTGCCATTTGCGGGCTCAGCTTTACGTCAATGAGCTTTTTGTCGGCGAGTTTCAGGAAAAAGGTTTTGAGGCTCACATGGACACGCTCCTCGACAAGGAGCATTTCCTGGCCATCGCCGACTCTCTCTTGACCTGCAAATTCGGAATGCGCAACGCCGGTTACACATGGCCGGTGCTGACGGACCTGCATAATGCGTTGACCGGCGCCGATCTCAAGATCGAGGACCTCAAGAGAATCGGCGAGAGGATCTGGACCCTGGAGCGGCTTTACAATCTGCGCGAGGGCGTGGAAGAGGACATGTTGCCCTCCAGGTTCTTTGCCGAGGACCTGGCGGACGAGCAGCCGGGGGGCGACAGGATCGACAAGGATCGGTTTGTGGCCGCGCGCCGCATGTACTACCAGGCCCGGGGATGGGATCTGCTGGGGCGCCCGGAGGCTCAAAAGCTGCTCGAATTGGGATTGGCGTAACCGTCCATCCATGCGGCAACAATTGTTGCCTTGAAATCAGCGAATAAAATTAAAGAGGAGAAGCCCATGTCTAAGCTTTTTCAGGCGACCACAATGATCGGGATGAAGCTTGCCAACAGATTTGTGCGTTCAGCGACGTGGGAGGGTTTGGCTGCCGATGACGGCACTTGTACGCCTGAGCTCAAAGCACGCTATGTTGAGCTCGCAAAAGGAGGTGTAGGCTTGATCATCACCAGCCATACCTATGTTCGGCGAGATGGGATGGGCTCGCCACGGCAATTGGGTTTATCCGACGACACGTTTATTCCGGGTCTCCGGGAGATGACGGATGCCATTCATCGGCATAACGGGCGGGTGGCCGTTGAGCTCTCCCATGCCGGGATTTTATCCAATCCTAAGGTGACGGGGCTTACGCCTGTAGTTCTTTCCAAGGTGGATGGCTATGCCGGATCCGAAGGCAGAGTCATGACGGCTGAGGATATTCAGGCGATGATTGAAGCGTTTGCGCAAGCGGCCCGGCGGGCAAAAGAGGCTGGATTCGACGCAATTCAGATCCATGGTGCACACGGATTCCTGATCAACCAATTTCTTTCGCCCGCGTTCAACAAACGCACGGATGCATACGGCGGAGTCATCGCAAACCGGACGGCAGCCGTCTTGGAAATCCTCGCGAAAATGAAAAGCTATGTAGGCAACGACTTCCCAATCTTGATCAAGATGAACTCCGAGGACCTCATGGATGGCGGCCTGACGGTGGACGAATCATTACAGGCCGCCCGGATGCTTCAGGCCGCCGGGATCGGTGCCATTGAGTTGAGTGGAGGTACCGTCGTCACCGGAGACCACTGCCGCAAAGATATCGACTCCGAGGATCAAGAGGCCTATTGGCGCAAAGCGGCCAAAGCTTTCAAGGAAAAACTGACGGTGCCGGTGATACTGGTGGGGGGGATTCGTTCATTGCCGCTGGCCGAAAAGCTCTACGAGGAAGGCTATGCCGATTATTTTTCCATGAGCAGACCTTTTATTCGAGAGCCGGGTCTTGTGGCGCGATGGGCTGCGGGGGACAGGCGGAAGGCGACGTGTTTGTCAGATAACCTGTGCCGTGGGCCGCTCATGGCCGGCGGGGGGATTTATTGTGTTGTTGAGAAGCAACAGGAGCAGAAAGGATAGAAGCCTCTCCGGCGTCAACGGAAAAAACAATCAAACACCACATCATACGCGAAAGTTTGAATGTAATGGTATTTGACAAAACCCGTATATATCTGTTCGGTTCTTTCCTTGACAGCGCCAGGGTTTCCTTGTAATGATGAAGCAATCGTAAAGGGGAGTAGCAACCGGCGGGGGTTCCGCCGGGCCGCGTTTCGTCAGCACGGTGGGTATGCCACCCGGACGCGGCATCGCGACTGCATCGGGATCTTGCAAGACCTTTACTCACAGCATGTTTAACCATGCCGCGGGTAAAGGTCTTTTTTTTGCCCCGCAGCGCAGGCAGGAGGGATTATGATCGACATGGGTTGGCTGGGTCAAATTGCATTCACTTGGGAATTTCTTATCGCCGTCATGAGCATTGTTCTGATCGACCTGGTGCTGGCCGGCGACAACGCCGTGGTCATCGCCATGGCGGTCAAGAACCTGACCGGTAAACAGCGCCAAATGGGGATCATTCTGGGCTCGGGCGGCGCGGTCGTGGTCCGCGTGATCTGCACCTTCGCGGTGGCGCAGTTGCTGAACTTGAGTTTCGTCAAGCTGATCGGCGGTGCCGTGATCATATGGATTGCCGTCAAATTGATCACTCAGGGTGCCGCCGCCGAGGCGGGTGCGGACAAGGAAGCTCAGGGCCTGTGGCAGGCGCTGTGGATCATCATCGTGGCCGACCTCAGCATGGGCATCGACAACATGCTGGCTGTCGGCGCGGCCAGTCACGGCAACCTGTTCCTGCTGTTGTTCGGGCTGATTCTCTCCATCCCGATGGTGGTGCTCATGAGCACCATGCTCGCCAAGCTGATGGATCGTTACCCGATCATCCTGTGGGTCGGGGCGGCAGTCCTCGGAAAGGTCGGCGGCGAGATGATGATCACCGACCCGTGGGTCCACGGGCTGCTGAACCCGCCCAAGTGGGCCGAGTACGCGTCGATGGCGTTTTTCGTCGTCTTCGTCTGCGTGCTCAGCAAGTTCCTGCTCAACCGAGCAAGCGCTAAATGTGCGACCCAGGCGGCCGACGCGGGCGGCCCCGAAGCCGCCTGATGGCAGCCTCTTGATTTCGTTCCTCGGGAATGTTGTTGAAGTCGTGGGCGCTGCCGCCGGCCAGGGTGCCGATATTTTTCCCTTCCGACGAAGCCAGAGTCCTCATCGGTGGAGAAGAGCATGCGTGCGCTGCGGTCCTCAAGCTCTTCCGCGGTATACCCCAGCATCTCACATATGCGGTCGTTCACCCCGGACACTTGAAAGAATCGAGAGTTCCGGCGGAAGCGGTTTCCGCGCGGCCGTTGGAGCGGCAGCCAGCTACATGCCGAGATAGGCCCGGCGGATGTCGGCATCCTGCATGAGGTCGGCGGAGTTGCCGGAGCGGGTCATGCGGCCGCTTTCGAGGATATAAGCGCGCCGGGAGAAGTTCAGCGCCTGCTCCACGTTCTGCTCGACCAGCAGGATGGTGATGTCCGTCCCGAGTTCGGCCAGGGTGCGGTAGATCGACTTGGTGATCAATGGAGCCAGCCCCAGCGAGAGTTCGTCCACCAGCAGGAGCTTGGGCCGGCTCATCAGTGCGCGGCCGATGGCGAGCATCTGCTGCTCTCCACCTGAAAGGGTGCCGGCGGGCTGGCCCTTGCGCTGGCCCAGGATCGGGAAGAGCCCCATGACGCGTTCAAGGGTCTCCTTCAGCCGGCCGCGGGCGCTCTTGGGGAAGGCGCCCATCTCCAGGTTTTCCCTGACGGACATGTCCTTGTATACCCGCCGGCCTTCGGGAACCAGGGCGATGCCGAGCCCGGTGACCTCGTGCGGGCGATTGCCAACCAGGCAGTGGCCGTTGAAGCGGATCTCCCCCCGGACGGGCGTGAGGGCGGCGGTGACAGCCGCCAGAAACGAAGACTTCCCCGCGCCGTTGCTGCCTAGGATGGCGACCCGTTCCCCCGGGTCGAGGGCGAGAGAGATGTCCCACAGCACCTGGGTTTCACCCCGGTAAAGATCGATATGCGACACTTCCAGCAGCGCAGGCATTGCTATTCTCCCAGATAGGCTTGAACGACCCGTTGGTCGGTGACCACCTCGGCGGCGGTTCCCGCCATGAGGACTTGACCCTGGTCCAGCACAATCACCTGTTCGGCGGCTTTCATGATCGCCCCCATGACGTGTTCGATCCACAAGACGGTGAGTCCCAGCCGGTCCCGCAGGCTGCGGATGAACTCCACCGCCTGACCGATCTCCTGGGTGTTGAGCCCGCCCAGCACCTCATCGAGCATCAACAGCTTGGGCTCTGTCGCCAGCGCCCGGGCCATTTCGAGGCGCTTCTTCTGGATCACGTTCAGGTGGCGGGCCTCGAACCCCTCCATCTCGTCCAGCCCGACGAAACTCAATTTTTCGTGGGCGAAGGACTCGATGAAGGACCGAGGCTTTTCGGGGTGCCGGTTGATGGCGGCCACCATGACGTTCTCCAGGCAGGTCATGGCCGCAAACGGCCGGGTGACCTGGAAGGTGCGGGCCATCCCCCGGCGGCAGACGGCGTTGGCCGGAAGGCCGGTGATGTCGGCCCCGTCAAAGATGATCTTGCCGGAAGTCGGTCTGAAGGTTCCGGCGACGGCGTTGAACAAGGTGGTTTTACCGGCGCCGTTGGGTCCGATCAGGCCGACGATCGTTCCCGGCTCGACAACGAAATCCACCTGGCGCAGCGCCTGTACGCCTCCAAACGCTTTGCAGATTTTTCGACCTTCCAATAACGCCATGACTCGATTCCCATCCGCTGCGATATATGTTTTTTTGACCCCGAGCCAATTCAGTCCTGAAGCCTATTTGACGAGCGGGCGTGTGGCCGGGTCCGAAACCTGCGCCAAATCCCCAACAGCCCGTTCGGGGCAAACCGCGCCACGACCAGGGCGACCAGGCCGAACACCAGCACGTGGTATTCGCCGTAGTCGCGGATCTTTTCGGCCAGGATGTTCAGGGCGAAGGCGCCGATGACCGGGCCGATGAAGGAACCCATCCCGCCGATCACGGTCATGGCGAGCACGTTGAACTGCAGGTCCAGGGACGGGATCTCCGGGGTGATCAGCAGCAGGTAATGCCCGTAGAGGCCGCCAGCGAAGCCCGCCATGGCACTCGCCACGGTGAAGGCCAGGACCCGCACCTGCAGGACCTTGACGCCGATCGACTTGGCCGCCACCTCGTCGTTCTGCACGGCCCGGAAATTCAGCCCCAGGTTGGAGTGGATCATCCGGTACAGAATCGCGAGCGTCAGAACCGCGGCTGCCAGCATGATGTAGTAATAAGTGATCTTGGAATACTCGGCCATGAGTCCCGGGACCTGCAGCCCCATGGTGCCGCGCGTGACATCGTATTCATTGACGATCACGATGTGCAGGATCTGCGAAAAGGCGAGTGTCGTGAGCGACAGATAGATGCCGCCCATCTTAAGGCACAGCGCGCCCAGCCCCAGGCCCAGCAGCGCGGCGATGGCCGTTCCGGCGCAGACCCCTATCCAGGGGTCGATCCCCGCCTTGACCGCCAAGATGCCGGAGGTGTAGGCGCCGATCCCTGCCATGGCCGCGTGTCCGAAGGAAACCTGACCCGTGTAGCCGGCCAGCAGGTTCCAACTGGAGGCCATCATGACATAAAAAAGGCTCACGATGAGCACGTGCTGGGGGTAAATTCCGAGCCCCAGCGGCAGGATGCACATGCCGGCCAGGATCAGTGCCGAAATGAAACCCAGTCTTTTCCCAGTCATTATTCGGTACCCTGTTTTCAAAATAAAATCGAGAGGCTGACCCTCGTCAGGTATTAAATTTTAGCGCGCCCGAAAAGCCCGGAGGGCCGGACCAGCAGCACCAGGATCAGGATCATGAATCCGAAGACGTTCTTATACCCCGAGGAGATGAAAGCGGCGCCAAAGTTCTCGACCAGCCCCAGGGTGAGCCCGCCGACGACGCAGCCCCACAGGGATCCCATACCGCCCAGCACCACCACGACAAAGGCGGTGAGCGCGACAGGCACCCCTGCAGTGGGGGTCACGGGGAACACCGGGGCCAGGATCACGCCGGCGGCGGCCGCCAGGGCGCAGCCGAGGCCGAAGCTCAGCATGTTGAGCCGCGTGGTGTTGACCCCGTTCAGCTCCGCCATCTCGCGATCCTGGCTGGCGGCGCGAATGATGCGGCCGAACCAGGTCTTCTTGATGATGACGAAGATGACGGCGATCAAGGCCGCACCGGCCGCAAGGGCGGCCAGGCGCTGGTTGCCGTAGAGGAAGAGCCCGAAGACGTCGGTGGCGCCCTGCACCCACAGGGGCGGCTTGTTGGGGTAAGGCCCGAAGATCAGGAGGTAGGCGTTCTGCAGGACGATCGAAAGAATGAACGTCAGGATGAGCGAATACATGTCGTTGCCGTAGGTGGGACGGATGAGCAGGTACTCGATCAGGAGCCCAAGGAAGAACACCAGCCCCACGGCGATGACCATGGCCAGCACGAAGTTGACCCCCAGGGCGGAGGCAAACAGGTAGCTGAAATAGCCGGCCAGAATGTAGAGCTCCCCGTGGGCGAAGTTGACCACATTCATGATCCCGACCACCAGGGAAACGCCCAAGGCCGCCAAGGCGTAGATGACCCCCATCACCAGACCGTTCATGAGCGAAATGGCAAACATGGGATGGCCTCCGAATGTGAGCATTTACAAGAGCCGCACAACGCCGGATCACGGCCTCAGGCGCTGTTATTAATACCCAGTTCAGGCGCGTTGATCGAACAAGGGCCGGCCGGAAGACGTTATTACCGTATCTCCCGGCCGGCCCTGTCGATTCAGAGCATCCTTACCGCATCAGCTTGCCGGTGGCCGCTTCGGGCGGATAGAGCACCACCTGCTGCTTTTTTTGCCATTGGATGACCAGCATGGGCGGGTCCCACTGATGGTACCGCGGACTGCCTTTCTCCATACCGAATTTGGCCATCCCGCGGGTGGTCTTGAGGTTGGTTTTTTCAAGCGCGTCGATGAGTTTCGTCGGATCCGTGCTCTTGGCGCGGTTGATGGCGTCGGCGGCGATCAGGATGGCATCGAAAATGGAGCGGGACTTGTAGTCCGTGGGCGCCTTGCCGAAGGTCTTGACGTAGGATTCGCGGAAGTACTTGGCGAGGTCGGTCAGCTCGACTTTTTCGTGCATGGAGGACGCGAAGCACTCCAGGTTGCCGTAGTCGCCCACGTTCTTCCAGTAGTCCGGCCAAAGGCTGGGGGGGCCGGCGCCGTCCAGGATCACGGCCTTGGGGCTTACCCCGGTTTCCCCGGCCTGGGCCACGAAGTAGTGCAGCCCGACCCCGTAGATGTACGCCAGAATCGCATCCGGCTTGTAGGCCTTGATCTTGGTCAGCTCGACGTAGTGGTCTTGGCTGTTGCGCTCGGTGATCATGGACTCGAACTGAACCCCGGCCTTGGCCATGGCATTTTCGGTCAGCTTGCCGATGCCGATGCCCCAGTCGGTGTTCTCGGCGATGATGAAGACTTTCTTGAACTTCTCGAACTGCACCCACTTCGCTATGCTCTGGGAAACCACGCCGGAGTTGGAGGGGCCGGCCCGGAACACGTAGGGGTAGTTTTTGGCCGTGATGTCGTCCGCCCAGGCTTCCGCCACGACAAAGGGGATCTTCAGGCGATTGGCCACTTCGATTTCGGCCAGGGCGGAGGAGGATTGGCTTTCGCCCAGCACCATCACGACCATGTCGCGGGTGACCAGGCGTTCGAAGCCGGAGGCGGCCTTGTCCACGGCGGCCGTGTCTTCGAAAACGACCTCAAGCTTCTTGCCGAGAACACCGCCCTTGGAGTTGACATACTCGGTGGCCAGTTTGATGCCCTCGTCAAACGCTTGTCCGGTGGCTGCGGCGGCTCCCGTGCGGGGCCCGACGATGCCGACCTTGATGACACCCTGCGCCCAGGCGCTGCTGCAGAGCAGCAGCAGGGCAACGGCACCCGTGACGATCCTTCGATTCAACTTCATGAGCAGCCTCCTTTCAGGTGATGGGGTTTGCGATACCGCTGTCGCAGCGGCTTCGGTGTGAACGCCCTTTCAGATTGTGAAAGGCTCTATGTATTGCCCAATTCCATGCGCCTGTCAATGGCCTCCACAAGGACCCGTCGGCGCTGGATAATTGACTTGAAAACCGGCCTCACCTATAGTCCGATAAAGCTGCCGGCGTCAACCGGCATGGGGGCTACATCGCTATCAAGAGGTGAAACATGGAGAAGCTGATCATCACCGCCGCCGTCACCGGATCGCTGCCCACCCGGAAGAAAACCCCGCATGTTCCGATCACACCCGCCGAGATCGTGGAGGCTGGGGTGCGCTGCGAGCAGGCGGGTGCTGCCGTCATCCACGTGCATGCGCGCAATCCGGCGGATGAGTCGCCGTCGACGGAGTTCAAGATCTTCGAGCAGATCTATCACGGCTTGAAGGAGCGCACGAACCTCATCATCCAGATCTCCACCGGCGGCCGGGCCGGAATGGCCTACGAGCAGCGCAGCGAGCGGCTTTCGCTTAAGCCCGAGATGGCGAGCCTCACCACCGGTTCGGTGAATTTCGCGGACTCGGTTTACGCCAACAGCCCGGAGCTTATCGAACGCTTGGCCGCCGACATGAAGCACCTGGGGATCAAGCCGGAGATGGAGATATTCGACGTGAGCATGATCCGCAACGCCGTCGAGCTCGCGGAAAAAGGCCTGGCGGACACACCGCTGCACTTCGATTTCGTGATGGGGCTTAAGGGTGCGATCCCCGCAACCATCGAAAACCTGGTGCACCTGAAGCACAGCCTCCCGGCCGGGTCCACTTGGACCGTAGCCGGAATCGGGCCGGCCCAGTTGATCATGAACACGCATGCCATCCTCATGGGCGGGCACGCGCGCATCGGGCTGGAGGACAACATCTACTTCCGCAAGGGAGAGCTGGCGTCGAACGAGCGCTTTGTCGAGCGGATGGTGAAGATGGCAGCCGAGTTCGGCCGGGGAGTGGCAACGCCGGAAGAGGCGCGGAGGATCATGAGCTTGAAAGCGCGTTAGCCCGTGCGCGCGCTGGCCCATTGCCTGTCGAATCCGAAGATCCGGTTTCACCGATTTAGTTTGGAAACTATTTACGCTGCGGGGGGGCCGGCGCGGGAAAACCCATTTCTTGTTCGGTCATGAAAATGATGGTGCCCATACTTTTTAGGAGCTGTTGCATTGCGGTTAGCAGATGAAAACCATCAAAACGCCAACGATTGGATATAATCGCCGATATGTACGCTTCGCTTTTTGATTCTCTCGATAATAGCGTGGCGCCTACGCCCAACAATCACTTGCGTAGGCGCCACTTTTCTCATTTCTTCATCATTTCAGACGTCCAATATCTTGCTAACCAGCTAATTTGATTTCTTTAACAAGCTTTTTCTTGCCCCCTTGAATTTCAAAAATGTAAAGAGGCTTGTTTGTCGGAACGCCATCCTTCATATCCCAATTAAACATGAGACCCTGGAATTTTTTTACATTCGCACAATAGTCTGCAATCTTTTTGCGTTCCTCCTTGAGTTTGCTGGGATCCCCGGTAACCCCTGTCTTTTCAATCGCCTCTTTAATCATAAATAGGGCATCGTAGTAATTTGTAGAGAGGCTGAATGGGGGCATGCCATTATGATCTTTCATGAATGCGCTTTTAAAGGCGTTCCAGCGCGGGCTATCGGTATCAGGGTTTACATAGTTATAAACCTGGATTCCATTAATATCCTCACCGCCTACGGTGTATAGCGGGGCATCATCGCCACTACTAAAAACAAGAAGATGGTCCATTTTTTTCCATCCTCTGCTTTTTAGTTCCTTAATCATTTTGGCTATTTTTTCAGCGTTACAGGCAAAGATGATCCCATCCGGTTTTTGTTCCAGGGCTTTCACGACCAGAGGGCCGAAAGTGACAGCATCGGAAGGAACCTCAATAGGCTTTAAAACATTAGCCCCCGCCTCCTTCAAACCGGCTACATGGGCGTCTGCCATCATCGGCCAAGGTCCGTAGGGTTCGACGAACTGGATGACCTGCTTCATATCACTAAATTCTTGTGCCCAAGCTTTTGCCAGAGGTGGAAACCGCTTCGGGTAAGGAGGAAACCATGCAACACTCCAAGGAAAGAACTTGCTTGCGTACTCATAGGATGTAGTACCCGTTATTGAGAGCATCTGGTTTTCTACGGCGATTGGCATAGCCGCCATGATAACCGGCTCGGGCACGGGGCCAAGGGCTACCAGCGACTCCTTGACAATGCGCGCCATCTCAACGGTCCCCTTTTGGGGGTCATTTGCTGTGTCGACGCCGATGACCCTTACAGGTTTACCGGCGATCCCACCCGCTTTGTTGATGTCAGCAGCTGCCTGATTTGTACTCCACTGATACATGGATCCATGGCTTGCAAGGGGCCCCGTCAGACAGTTGAGGAAAGGTATTTGCCATTCGGTGACCACCACTTTGTCTTGGGCTATCCCTGTGCTTGCTGCAAAGAGCATTGTTACGAGCACTCCTACCGCCATCATCTTTTTCATACGTCCTCCTGTGGTTTGGTTAGGGGGGTTCGTTTCCCTCGCTTACGCGATAAAAATGATTCGATGCCATAAACGAATCGGGTAGTGATAAAACCTTCAGGCTTCAGTACCAGCACAATGATGAGAAGGGCACCGTAGATCACGATGCGCCATGAAGCTACCTCAGGCGGAAAGAGCAGCGGCACGCCATAGAGCACGGGCGCGGCGAGCAATGTCCCCCACAGGGTCGTGTAGCCGCCCACGAAGATAACGGTCATGAGAATGCCGACCACGTGGAAGGTGAAGTAGTCGAGGTGGAAGCTCTTGTAGATGAAGCCGTAGAGGACCCCGCATCCTCCGGCCAGTGTGCAACTGAAGGTCTGCAGGAGAATTCCCATTTTTTTGATATCGATTCCCAGAGAGGTGGTGAGGTCCTTGTCAATGAAGGCGGCCGAGGCCGCTCGTCCCAGTTGGGAATGGTCGAAGCGGTGAATCAGGAAGCCCACCAATGCAACCAACCCATAGAGGATCGCGAGGATCGTCCACCGGTGCACGGACGGGCTGCCCCCGATATTGGGCAGTCCGAAGAGGCCCATCGTCCCGCCGACGGCCTCGGTATTTTCGATGACCGTCCGCGTAATATAGATGAAGGTGAAGCCCACGATGACTACTGCGAAAGTGGGGGCGTCTCCGATGAAAAGGGCCACAGCGAAACCGATGACCGCGCCGAGCACAAACCCCGCAAGGAGCGCCAGCCCGAAGGGAAGGTGTAAGCTCAGGACCATATAGGCAGCCGTGTAGCCCGAGATGGCCATGTTGGCCACGATGAGGAAATGGAGGTGGGCCATCCGGTAGGGTACGTACAACGCCCAGCTCATGAGGATATTGACGGCGGTAATTGCCAGAAAATAATAAAGAGGTAGCGACACCTCGTCCCCCCTATAGCTTAAGGCCGAAAAGCCCCGTAGGCTTAGCCAGAATTACCAGCAGCATGATTACGAAGGCGATGGCGTTCGACCAGGTCCCTGAAATGTAGCCCTGAACGATTGCCTCTAAGATTCCTAGGGACAGCCCCACCACGAGCCCGCCCACCAAGTTGCCTAAACCAGCGATGATCGACACAGCGATCACCTTGAGCGCCACCTGCTCACCCAGCCCCGACGAGGCCGATCCTATAAGTGCCGCGAGGAGCAGCGCGATGAGGCCGCCCAACAGGCCCGAGAGCGCATAGCTCTGGAGTCCCGTCTTCAGGAGCGGAATACCCACTAGACGGGCGCCGTTGGGGTCCTCCGCGATGGCGCGGAAAGCGCGGCCCGGCCGTGTCTTGTAAAGAAGCAGGAAAAAACCAGACACGGCAATGACCCCCACCACGAAGGCGGAAACCTGGCCGGGGAGGATGCTGATCAAACCGACCCGCAGGATCGCTTCGCCACCCGCGAGCGTATCTGGGAAGGCGATGGGATGCCCCTTGTTGAAGCCATGGGAAAGCACGTCGGTGATGATCATCCCGATGCCCATGGACATAACCATGGTGCTGTTGATGTCCACCTCCCCGCGTTTTTCCATCACTTTCTGAAACAGCGGCGCCGAGATCAAGTTGAGCAGGATGGACGAGGTGACCCCCGCCAAGGCCCCAAGGATAAGGTTGTTCCCGGTAACTTCGAGGACCAGCCAGATGATGTACATGGAGAAGACCACCACCTGGGGGTAGGCAAAGTGGATGATCATAGCCACCAGGAGCAGCAGGTTGAACCCGGTGACGAGGAGCACATAAATGCTCCCGAGGGAGATCCCGTTGATGACCTGGGCGATGAACACTTCCATGTCTTATGCCCCCAGATACGCTTCCCGAACCCCCGGGTCGTCGAGTAGTTGTGCCGCGGTGCCACTGAGGGTAACTGTTCCGGTCTCGAGCACGTACCCCCGATGGGCGCATTTCAGTGCCTTGTTGGCGTTTTGCTCGGAAAGCAGGATGGTGTAGCCCTCCTGATTGAGCATGCGGAGGATGTTGAAAATGTCGTTCACGACGATTGGGGCTAACCCAATGGACGGCTCATCCACCATGATGAGTTCAGGCGACGACATGAGGGCCCTCCCGATAGCGAGCATTTGGCGCTCCCCGCCCGAGAGGGTGCGGGCGATTTGGTCCTGGCGCTTCTCCAAAATCGGGAACCACTCATAGACCCTCTGCAGGTGTTTGCCCACGTTTTTCATGTTGTTGTGCGCCCCGAGCAAGAGATTGTCGAGCACGCTCATGGAGGCGAAGACGCCTCGGCCCTCGGGCACCAGGCAGATGCCAGCACGCACGTTGCGGTCCACTGCAGCTCCCCCGATGGGTTTACCCTTAAAGCGAATGGCGCCCGAAAGCGGGGTGTTGATGCCCAGGGCCGTTTCCAGAAGAGTGGTCTTGCCTGCGCCGTTGGCACCGATCAGCACAACAATCTCACCTTTGAACACCTGTAGATTCGCATGCTTTAGCGCATTCACGTGGCCGTAAGATACGGATAGGTTTTCGATGGTGAGCAGGGCCTGCTGCGAATCCGCATGAGCTCGAGTCTGGTCATTCGATGCCAAGGTAAGCCTCCAGCACGCGGGGATCCTTCTGGATCTGCTCCGGGACCCCCTCGGCAATTCGCTCCCCGAAGTTGAGTACAGTTACCCAATCCGACAAGTTCATCAGCATCTTGACGTCATGGCTCACCACGACCACTGTGACGCCCATCTCCCGAACCTTGCGGATGATCTCCTCGACCTTCTCCATCTCCTTGGTGCCCATGCCGGAGGCTGGTTCATCCAGGAGAAGAAGCCGGGGCTCGGCAATAAGCGCGCGGGCGATCTGTACGAGCTGGCGTTCGGCCCAGACCAAGTCGCTCGCCCAGCGGCTTGCTGACAACTCCAATCCCACCATTAAAAGAATTCGCCGCGCCCGGTCTTCGATCTCGGACTCGCGCCGAGAGGGGACAAATGGGAGCCGGAAGGCCGCGTCCCGGGCCACCTGGCCGACCGGATCATTGACCCCTGACATAACATTCTCGATCACCGTCATGCCCGGAATGAGCTTACCCGCCTGAAAGGTTCGTCGGATTCCGCGATTAGCGATGACCTCGGGTTTCCAGCCGGTGATGTCATTGGCCTCAAAGCGAATGGACCCGGCCTCTGGCTTGAGCATACCGGTGATACAGTTGAAGAGCGTAGTCTTTCCCGATCCATTGGGGCCGATGATGCCATGAATGCGACCCTGTTGGATACGGAGATCAACCCGATCCAGCGCCTGCAGCGCTCCAAAGGATTTGCTCAATCCAGTGATTTCGAGCATGTCGACCGCTTTCGCATAATTTCGACCTATTTATCCCTACCCAGCAGCTTCCACGCACCAAGAGCCATCACTTTGGTTCCATTTACCAGTGCATCGATTGGTTGGAATTCATTGGCTTGATGTGCGATGGCCAAAGGTCCAGGCCCATAGACGATACACTGCTTCAACCCTGCCGTTTGCACCACGAATTTCTGGTCGTCGCTTCCCGGGCTGACGGAAAATTCCGGGGCCTTCCCGAGGATCACGCCTCCAGCTTCGTGGAATGCCTTCACTACGTCCGTGTCATTTGGCACCAGTGTCGGGTCTACGACCATGATCTCTTTCACACTACACTTGAATGAAGGATCCTTCTCCTCGAGTTTTCTACAAAGTGCGATGAGTGAGTTTTTCGCTTCGGCGACACTTTGCTCGGGGATGAGCCTCCAGTCAATCGTCGCCCGGCAGGTTGGAGGTACCATATTGGCTTTGATTCCTGCCTGCATCATAGTGACAGTGAAGGTGCTCTTTCGACAAGAGGGTGGCATAATCGGGTATTGAGAAACTGTGTCGAGGTTTGGCAGGATCTCGGCCCTGACCGCATTTAGCAGATCAAGCATTTTCTCTACTGGATTAACCCCTTCAAATGGCGTACATCCGTGGCACTGGCGCCCGTGCGTTTCAAGCTCGAGCCACATCGTTCCTCTGTGTCCCAAACAAATCCGGTCCACATCCAGGCATTCGGTTATGACGCAAAAATCGGTGTTGTCGCGCGAGATGATGCCTTGATCTACCAGGTACCCTATTCCGGCAAATCCGCCGGTTTCTTCGTCGGGGGTGGCGCTTGAAACAATGGTGCCGGACATTTCTAATCCAGCTCTCTGCAGGGCCTTAATGGCAAAAATTTGGGCTGCAATTCCCGATTTTTGATCCGAAGACCCGCGTCCAATGATTTTGCCGTCACGAATGATCGCGGCATAGGGATCTACGTCCCATCCTTCACCCGCCGGAACGACATCATAGTGCCCCGTGAAATGGAGTGCCGGACGATCGTTTGAGCAAACATATTTTCCCAAGACGCTCGGTCGAGGCAATCCCTCCCCGTGGGGAGCCAACGTGGAGAGCAGCTCATTGGGCACATCGATATAATCGACCGACAAACCCGCGTCGGCCATTTTTCGGCCGATGGCCGCTGCACATTCGGGATAGTTCTTCCCGGGAGGGTTTTCGGTCGGTATTCTTACGATTTCGCATAGGAACTCGATTAACTCATCAGCCATGCTATCCACTGCCGATCCAATTCTGCGGGCCGCCTCAGCTACACTCATTCGGCTCATCTTTTTGATCCCCTCTATATTTCAAGAAGTCGTGCTCAAACAAAGGTACATATCAGAAGCGTCACTTGGTTCATGTTTGTCTTTTTTTCATGGAGTGGCTGGGAGCAAAAACATCCAAGTGGCCAAAAAGATCTTCAGCTGCCTTGAATCGCTTATAGATGCTCGGCTTCAACTCCCGTTCCATCTTTGCAATGAGCGCCTCCATCACGGCAAGCAATGCGGCGGAGCTATCGAATAGAGAACTGGATTCACACGGCGCAACCAGTGCAATATCTGCAAGATGGGAAAAGGGGTTAATCTCTGTATCGGTCAGCATGATTATTTTGGCGCCCTGTTTAGCGAAGAATTCGACTATGAGTTGAGTTTGCTTTGAATAAAGATGATGGGTGATCACAAAAAGCGTGTCTTTGGCTTTTACATCCAAAAGCTGATAGGGAAGGACGGAGCCAAGGTTATTGATGAGATGAACGCGCTCCCGTAAATAGCGTGCGTATAGCCAGAAAAAATAAGCCAAACCAAATGAAGCGAGATTCCCTCCCACGTAAAGGCTTCCGCTGGTTTGCGACAACTGTTGAGCGGCTTTTTTAAAATGCTTTGGTGTTATACGATCATGAGCTCCTTGTAAATTTTTAATGATTTGGGCGATACTCTGCTCTAGTATGTCTGAATCGCCGTCCCTATAATTACCCGATTTCTCGTGTAACAAGAAGCGCTCGATCGGTTTTTCAAGGCGATCATTGATTTCCTCCTGAACGCACTTCTGGAAGTCCTTGAAAGAATCAAACCCTAAACGGGAGATGAAGCGAACAACCGATGCTTTGCCAACATCTGCTTTTTGGGCGATTGATGTAACCTTTTCAAACGCAATCCTTGAATGTGCATGATTAATGAAATTTACTATCTTCGCCTCACTTTTCGTGAGGCTCTTTAAGTCCATTATCCGATCAAAAAGGTTTTTTTCTCCTGCCACTTGCAACCTCTGTTCCAGATAATTATATATTTTGGAACATATGTTCCATAAATTACAAGCAGTTGTCAAGAGAAATTTTTCTTTACGGCCAAAGCTCCTTCAAACCGGCTTGAATGTCTTTTTATTGGAAGGTTGTCGGATAGTGACAATGAAGGAGGTCACCCGGGTTTATGAAGCTTTCGTAAAGGCTTTTCAGAGCAAGCACACAAGCCGCTTTTGCGGATGACATGAATGGCCGTAGCCTTGAAGGCGGCCGCCACCTCAACCCCTTCCCGCAGCGCCAGATCCTCCAGTGCCTGCGTCGTGATGTAGGCTACCAGGGCGAACCCGCAGGCGATTTCGACTTTGTGGAAGCACCCCAGAGGGATGATCCTCAATATCCGCCCCCGGAACACATTTTGTGCGCTTGGTTTCCCGTTTCCATCGGCAACGGTGAGGGTGACGTTTTCGGGGCGGATGCAGAGAACCACGCGTTCGTCGGGCTTCGCACTGCCCACGACTTCGATCTCGGATTCGTTCACCCCTACGATCATGGCTGTTTCGTTGACGTCCCGGACTTGCCCCTCCAGGATTGTCTCCGTTCCCACGAAGGAGGCGACGAACTCGTCGACGGGCTGGTTCAGGACGACGGCCGGTCGGTCGATCTGGGCGATCCGGCCCCCTTCCATGACGGCGATGCGGTTGGAGAGACGCAGGGCTTCGTTGCGGTCATGGGTGGCCATGACCGTGGTGGTCTTCGTCTCGGCAAGGACCTTTTCCAGGTCCGTGACGATGGCCTCCCGTGTCGGCGGGTCAAGCGCTGCGAAGGGCTCGTCGAGAAAGAGGATTTCCGGCGAAATAGCGAAGGCCCGGGCAAGGCTGGCCCGCTGGGCCTCACCGCCGGAGAGCGTCTTTGCTGAGCGGTCCCGCAGGGATGCAATGCCGAAACGTTCGAGTTGTGCCTCCACGATGCGCCGGACCTCCGCGCCGCCGATGCCGCGGATCTTTAGCCCCGACGCTACGTTGCCGAAGACGGTCGTGTCGAAAAGCAGCGGCTCCTGGAAGACCATGGCAAGCCTGCGGCGGTATTCCAAGACGCGCTGCTCTGCGCCCACCGCCTGCCCCCGGAAAAGGATCTCTCCTGCAGAAGGCTTCATGAGGAAGGACAGCGCCTGCAGGAGCGTTGTCTTTCCCGCCCCATTGGGCCCGATGATCGAGAGGGTCTCCCCCTCGAAGATCCCCAAGTCGGGGACATCGACCAGCAAACTTCCCCCGCGGATCGTCTTCAGGTCTTTCGCTTCGAGGATGTTTTTCATCTCGGCCTCTCCCGCTGCTGGACGGTTGTGAGGACGAGATTGATCAGGTAGGCGAAAAACAACAGGATGATCCCCAGGGCGATGGCGATATCGAAATTGCCCCGGCTCGTTTCCATGACCGTGGCCGTCGTGAGGACGCGGGTATATCCCTTGATATTGCCGCCCACCATGATGGAGGCGCCGACCTCGGAGATAACGCCGCCAAACCCGGCCATGACGGCGGCCAGCAGCGGGAGTCTCGCCTCGCGGATGAGAATCCGGACCATCTGCAGGCGCGTGGCCCCCAGGGCAAGGATCTGCAGGCGCAGCTTTTTCGGCAGCTGCTGCATCGACGCGAGCGAAATCCCCATCACGATGGGTGTGGCGATAACCGCCTGGGCGAGGATCATGGCCGTGGGGGTGTAGAGGATTTCGAGAAAACCCAAGGGACCGTTTCGCCATAAAAAGATCGTGACGAAAAGCCCCACCACCACGGGGGGCAGGGCCATCCCAGTGTTGATGAGGCTCACCACGAACCTGCGGCCGGGAAACTGCGTCAGGGCGACGACGGTCCCGATGGACATCCCGATAAGGAGGCTGATCAATGTCGCCGTGCCCGAGACCTTCAGTGAAAACCACGTGATCCCCAGGACCTCGGAGTCAAAGGTGACAAGCAGGATGAAGGCCTGCCGGATGCCTTCAAGAATGATATCCATATTATTTGCCCAGGGCCTCCTCTTTCTTGCCGGCATCGGGGAAGAAGAGCGCCGAGCCGTACTTGTCGACGCCAAAGGTCTTGATGATGTCCTGGGTTTCCTTTGAAATCATGAAGTCGCCGAAGGCCTTTGCGCCGGTGAAGTTGACCTTGGGCCACTTCTTCGGGTTCACTTCGATGACATGGTAAATGTTAAGCAGGATGCCGTCGCCCTCGACCAGGATGTCGAGGCCCATGTTCTTCTTCAGGGCCAGGTAAGTGCCCCGGTCGGCCAGCGTGTAGGTTTTCTTCTCGGCCGCCATGCCAAGGGTCTGCCCCATGCCGAGCCCCGTCTCCTGGTACCACTTCTGCCCTACGGGGTCGATCCCAGCGGCCGTCCAGATTTCCTTCTCCTTCGCGTGGGTGCCCGAGTTGTCGCCTCGGGAAACAAAAAGGGAGGCCGTCCCGGCGAAATTTTTGAAGCCTTCTGCGGCCCTTTTCATACCTTTGATTTTGGCCGGGTCATTGGGCGGGCCTACGATGATGAAATCGTTGTGCATGACGAGCCTGCGCTCCACACCGTTGCCATCGGCCATGAACTTCTTCTCCGCAGCAGGCGAGTGCACGAGCAGCACGTCGGCCTCGCCCTTGGCGCCCATGGTCATGGCCTGGCCGGAGCCCACGGCGATCGTCTTCACAAAATAGCCCGTCTTCTTCTCGAAAATAGGCAGCAGGAAATCGAGAAGCCCTGAGTCCTGGGTGCTTGTCGTGGTAGCCATGATGATGTTTTTCTGTGCAGGCTGCGCCGCGGCGGTACTCGCCATGGATACGGTCATGGCAAGTGCGAGTAACAGACAGAGAATGAATTTCTTTCGTTTCATGGTATGCCTCCTTCTTGTCCGGGTAGACGCTTTCGTCTATTTCTTGTGAGCAGCCTGCCACTCCTTCGAGTTGGCGAAGAAGAGGGGCGCGCCGTATTTGTCTTTGCCGAATTCCGCTATGATCTTCTGCCCTTTCGCGGGATCGGTGAGCCATTTCACGAACGTCATCGTGTCGGCATGGTTCACGCGGGAAAACTTTTTCGGGTTCACGGGAATGATCGATATGTAGTTCAGCAGGGCCTCGTCGTTCTCCACGAGGATGACGAGCTTGATCTCCTTCTGCAGCGCGAGATAGGTCGCCCTATCCATAAAAACATAGGCCCCTTTCGAATCGGCAAATCGGGTCGTGGGGACGTTTCCTTCGGTACCCTTCTCGTAGGTGACGTACCAGGACCCGGCGGGCTTGATTCCCTCATTCCCCCAGATATCCATCTCGGCCACGTGGGTCCCGGATCTGTCACCGCGGGTGATGAAGAGGGCCTGCTTTGCGGCGATGGTCTTCAGGGCCTCTGCACCCGATTTCATCCCCTTGATCCCGGCGGGATCGCTCGCGGGGCCCAGGATGACAAAGTCGTTATACATCAGGGGGACTCGCTCGGTTCCGTAGCCCCCGGCAATGAATTTCTCCTCCAGGGATTTGGCGTGAGCCATGACCAGATCGATATTACCCTTCTCGGCGATTTTCAGGGCAGCGCCGGTGCCGGCCCCGACGTGGCGGACCCGGATACCCGTTTCCTTTTCGAATTGATCCTCCAGGGCCCCCACGATCCCCGAGTCGATGGGACCAATGGTGCTGGCCATGAAGACAAAGCCTCCTTTCTGTGCCCAGCAGAGTCCGGGTACGAGGAAAAAGAAGCTCAACAGCACCGACAGCCACCGCTTTATCATGTTTTTTCTCCTTCAGATGTTTGAGTAAAGGATTTTCCCCGAATCCTCGAATCCATCGCCGCCGAGATGTTCGAAGCGCTCGCGGAAGCCAGGGGTTCTAAAACTTCCATGAGGGCCTGCATGCCTTTGCTGAAACAGGTGGGCTGCTCCAGGACCATGTTGAAGTTTTCCCGGGTGACGGGGATTAGCTGAAGACCCATGAGCAGTAAGACGGTCACCGTGGCGGTCCCCGCGTCGGCCTCTCCCGAGAGACATGGTCAGTCCAACAAATGGGAGAGACATTGCAGAAGAGACGCGAAAATATAATAATTAGGAACTTCCAGCTTTTTTTGTCAATAAGATAAATAGAAATACCAGGAATGCCAAATAATTACCAAAAGCTACACATTCACAAATGGTAGCAGCGTTGCAGAAATGGGGTAGATCAGAAAACCCTTTCTTTAAGCTCGTGCAGACGGTCTGTCCATCTTGAACTGGGTTTCAAAGGTTATTTGGCCATGCAAAGCTTATTCGTTCACCTGCACCCTAGCGTTCGGATTGCCTGCAACGAATCTTAATCCGGGCTGAAGGAATCTGCGATTAACAGATCAAAGGTGGCGGTTTAGGAAATTGCAGATTTAATTCAGGCTGGCGGCGCTTTTTCGTAAACCAGCCTTTGGGGTAGGTTGCGGTTATCTCAATCATTTCAAATTTGCTGATCGACAAAGTGCGTTGTGACGAGAGCAACAACTATCGACTAAAATGATCTACGGACTTGGGTGCTACGGCTCCAGGGGAGCAAGAATGGCCCACTGATAGCCGTCAGGATCTAAGATGAAGGCCTCTATTCCGAAGGATTCGCGAATCGGTGCGCGGAGCCATGATACCTCGTTTTTTTTGAGGCGCGCCGTGAATTCATCCATGTTGGGAGTCGTGAAGTGAGGGATCATTCCGATCCCCTTGGGCTCGCCCTTTTTTTCGAAGTCCCCAGGATGCGTACTCAATGCCACGCCAAAGTCTCCTGCCCGCAGCATGACGAAGTGGGGCATGCTATATTCGAGCCGCATTCCAAGAACGTCTTGGTAGAAATGCACAGAGCGTGACAGTTCTGTAACCGTTAAGAGCAGGTGGTGCATCCCGGTGACAGCCCCAGGCAAGGGAGCCCTTGATGGCCCGAATTCAGTGCGCGCAGAGCAGCCACCCATGGCTAAGGCTATAACCGCAACTGCAAGAGGCCCTAACAGCCTTGCGGGAGAACGAATAAAGAACATGGCGTAACCACATTACGTTCTTTGGACACCGGCATGACAGCTGCGCCAGGCTGTGAGCTTTCTAAGAGGATAGCCATGTTGGCATCGAGCGTCAGACAGGGATAGCCCCGGTGAGGAAATTCATCGCAACTAACTACTGAGCAACCCCAGTAGCGCACCGCCCCCTATCAGCCAAGTGGAATTGACTTTTAGCCACACCAGCAAGGCCAAAGAAACAACTGCAAGAGATATCGTCAAGGGATCAACCAACGAGACTCGTCCTAATTGCCAGCTCACGGCGGCCATCAGCCCGAGCGAAGCGACATTGACTCCGTCTAAGAGGCATCCGATCCATACCGACTTTCGCATCCGGGGAATCAGCGGGTTTGAAACAGCAACGAAAATGAAAGAAGGCAAAAAGATCCCAAGAGTGGCGATCAGCGCACCAGATGTTCCGCCAAGGAGGAAGCCGAGGAATGTCGCTGTGGTGAACACGGGGCCGGGCGTGATCTGGCCGATGGCGATGGCATCAAGCAACTGCTGATCGGTAAGCCAGCCGAGGCGGACAACGAAATCTGCCCGCAGGAAAGCCAGTAGAACATACCCACTTCCATAAAGTACAGAGCCGATTTTTAAAAATGTAAGAAACAAATGAAGAAGGCTGAATGAGACTGAAACCTGGGGTAGAACCGCCACTCCCGCAATAGGAACGAGAAAAGCCCCCATGCTTCGGCTTCGGAGCCGTCTGAAATTCTTGGCGAGCATCGCCACCAAACCCCCGGCGAAGAGTATGAGAATTTCATTAAAGCCCAGAAAGTAGAGTGCGACGACCAGCAAGGCGACAAACGCCATCAGGAAATCCTTTACAGCCTTCTGCCCCAGGCTCCAGAGCGCCTGCACAATGATTGCGATGACCACGGGCTTGACCCCGTACAACAGCCACTCGGCCTGGGGGGCCGAGCCGAAGCGAACATATGCGTAAGCAAGCGCCAGCACAATAAGCATGGCTGGGACTATGAAACATGCGCCCCCGACAATCAGGCCGGGCCACCCTGCACGCAGAAATCCTATGTGAATGGCCATCTCGGTGGAATTTGGGCCGGGGATCAGGTTGGTGGCCCCTACCAAATCGAGAAACTCCTG
>JACRCN010000009.1 GCA_016219005.1 Deltaproteobacteria bacterium | reverse complement strand
GGTCGGCTGTACCCTGCAGGAAATTGATCACCGCCGGGTTGTATCGGGATTGCACGATCGCGATCCCGCTGGCGATGACAGCTAAAGACACCAGAACGCAGAGAACGACGATGGTCTCGCGGCCGGAGTGTGCTTCAGGGGCTGAAAGGGCAGGGGTCGAACGCGCATCGGGCATGACAGGTCGTACCAGGCTGTAGAAATGGTTTGCCGGAGAACGCTGAAACGATACACTCAAGATCGCCGGCATGTCAAACCCTAAAACGTGCGTCCGGCAGCGTTCGGTCCTTGACCCATGGCCGGGCTGCCTTACCGTATACCCTGACGTCGAGAGACGGGTAGCATCCGATTTTTTGACCTGCCGTTTCAGCAGAGGGGTTGGAAGGCTATTCCGATTCATCGGCGAGGTCAACCCAAGCGAGGTATCATGCCATGGACACCGCATCCTATTGTGATATGCTGGAACAGCAGTTAACCGCCTGGAAGTCGAAAATTCGCGAGGTCATCCGCCGGACGGATCGTCTGACCGCGGGCGAACGGGAGGTAGTAACGCCTTCCACGGGCAGCCTGCAGGCCATTGTCGGTGAGATCGACTCCCAACTGGCACTTCTGAAGACGGCCTGCACGGTCGGCTGGTCCCCCCAGCGCCGCACCGTCGATGCCAAGATGCGCGAGCTGCAGGTGACGCTGAAGAAACTCTCCGATCGAGTGGATGGGCCGCTGATCCCGGATTCGCTGTCCTGGGTGTCTTCGTAAAGCGATTCGCAGGATCGCCCGGCGCCATCCGATACGGCATGTGGTTTTCCCTGTGGGAGTGGTTTCCATCTGCGATCTTCGAGGATGGCTGCCGCTCCCCCAAAAAGGGGCGGGCGCCCGTGGAAGGGTTCACGTGTAAGCAAGGATGATTCGGCCGAGATCATGGGCCCAAAACGGGGGATGCGACGTGTCGAACGAACGCAATTCAATGCTCTGCCCCAACTGCCGCATGCTTATCAGCACCCGGGAGGCCCAGTGCCCGTTCTGCGGCTTGAATGCGCCGGCCGCACGCTGGAGGCGCCTGTCGGTCAACCGGCTGTTCACGGACCCGGCGTTGCTGGTCAAGGTTGTGATCGGCGTCAACATCGGGATGTTCGCGCTGGCCCTGGTTCTGGACCTCCGGATGGCCCGTCTGACCCCCAATCCGTTGCAGTTTCTGTCACCGTCGGACCAGAGCCTTCTGGTGCTGGGGGCCACCGGGACGATCCCCATCGACCGATTCCACCGCTGGTGGACGTTGATCTCCGCGAATTACCTGCACAGTGGGATCCTGCACATCTTCTTCAACATGGCCGCATTCCGACAGCTCGCCACCCTGGTCATCCATGAGTACGGTACCAGCCGCATGTTCACGATCTATACCCTGGGCGGGGTGGCCGGCTTTATCGTGTCCTACCTGGCGGGGGTTCAACTGACCATCGGCGCCTCCGCCGGGGTTTGCGGGCTGGTGGGCGCTACACTCTACTACGGCAAAAGCCGCGGGGGGATCTACGGCAGCGCTATCTACAAGCAGGTGGGCATGTGGGTGATCATCATGTTCGTCTTCGGGCTGCTGGCACCCGGGATCAACAACTGGGGCCACGGCGGCGGTATTGTTGCCGGCGCCGCCGCGGGATACCTGCTCGGGTACCACGAACGAAAGCGCGAAACCGCGTTTCAGAAGAATCTTGCGGTCGCCGGCCTCATCGTCACCGCCGCTGTTCTCCTGTGGGCGGTCGGTACCAGCATTTTTTACCGTCTTTTTTGACGACTTCGCGAAAGCCGAATCTTCCGGAAATTCTGTTACGGCCAGAACTGAAAAAAATGGTGCACCGGCCCATGCCCGCGGCCGATGGTATAGCCGGCCCCGGCCCGGATGGCGTGGCTGATGTATTCCTTGGACCGGCGCACGGCCTCCTCGACTCCGCTGCCCATGGCGAGGTGGGCCGCGATGGCCGACGACAGAGTGCAGCCGGTCCCGTGGTTGTTGCGCGTGCGGATGCGTTCGGCGGTCAGTTCCACGAAACGGTTTTCCCCGGCCAGGTAGAGCAGGTCGCGGCTGTCCTCATGTTCCAGGTGCCCGCCCTTGATGAGGACGCTGCGGCTGCCGTGGCGGCCGAGATCGCGAGCGGCCTGCCGCATGTCCTCAATGCCGCGGATTCCGCGCCCGACCAGCACCTCTGCCTCGGGGGTGTTGGGGGTGACGACATCCGCGAGCGGCATCAGGTATTCGGCAATGGCGCCCACCGCATCGTCCTGCAGGAGTCGGTCTCCGCTCTGGGCCACCATCACGGGGTCCAGCACGATGTTGCGCGCGTTGAACTTTTGAAGCTGCTCCGCGACCACGCGGATCAACTCGGCGGAGTAGAGCATTCCGATCTTGACCGCATCCGCCCCGATGTCTTCCAGCACCGCCGCAATTTGCGCGGCGGCGAAGTCCGGCGGGACAGGGTGAATGGCGCTCACGCCGACGGTGTTCTGGGCGGTGAGCGCCGTGATGGCGGACATGCCGTAGCAGCCCAATGCCGCAAAGGTCTTGAGATCGGCCTGGATGCCGGCACCGCTGCCGCTGTCCGAGCCGGCGATGGTCAGAACCCGGCGGTAGACGCGGGGTGTTTGATGTGCGTTTTCCATTTCAGTGTCCCTTGAAGTGGTCCCATCCCGTGGGGGCGACGGCCGTGGTGCTGCCGTCGGCGTGAACCAGTTCGATCCCCGGGGAGGCGGTGATCTCGCCGATTACGTAAAGCGGTCGGCCAAAGCGCTGTTCGAAGTCGCGGGCGATGGCGCCGCCGGCTGACGCCGCTGCGGTCACAATCAGGGTGTAATCCTCGCCGCCTGAAAGGGCGTACTCCAGCGCCGCGCGTTTGAAGCGATCGCAATAGTGTGTGAGGTTTTGAGAGACCGGGATCTTCTCGGCAACCAGCCGTACGCCCACCCGGCTCGCTTCGGCGATGTGCTGCAGGTCTGAGCTCAACCCATCGCTCACATCGATGGCGGCCCGTACCCCCGGCCGGCCGGCCAGAAAGCGCCCCTCCCGCAGGTGGGGCGAGGGCCGCCGGTGGGCGGTGAGCAAGGCCTCGAGCTCCGGCGTGTCGGCGCAGGCCTTTTCCAGGATCAGGTGCAGCCCGGCGCGGCTGTCGCCCAGAAAACCCGTCGAAAACACGACATCCCCGGCCGCGGCGGCATCCCGGGTCAGGATCTCGCTTTCGGGGACCACCCCGTACACGGCGACATTGATGACGAGATCCGTCATGGAGCGGGTCGTGTCGCCGCCCAGGATGTTGACCGCGAACTCGGCCGCCAGCGTTTTCATGCCCACGAAGATGTCCTCAAGATAGTCCAGCCCGCAGTCCTCCGGGATGGCGATGCTCACAAAGGCTTCGCGGGCGGTTCCGCCCATGGCGGCGATGTCGCTCAGGTTCACCGCCAGGGATTTGTACCCCAGATCCAGGCCGCTGATAGCCTCCCGCAGAAAATGCACCCGCTCGACCAGCAGGTCGGTGGTGATCAGGGAAACGAGGCGGCCGTCGGTTCGGAAGGCGGCCGCGTCATCGCCGATGCCCCGGATGACGGACTCCGGCCGAGTCAGGCATCCGCGGCGGATCCGATTGATGAAGCCGAACTCTCCGATGTCTCTTAAGCCCATGTGCGCCTCGCTGACCGGATGGCCTGTACGAGTTCTCGGGCCGCCTGCTCCGGGTCTTCCGCGGCCACGATGGCCGACACCACCGCGATGCCGTCCGCCCCGCACCGGACCACTGCGGCGGCGGTTTGTCGGTTGAGGCCGCCGATGGCGACGAGCGGGATGTGTACCGCCCGGCGGATGGCCTGCAACCCCTCGAGCCCCAACGGGGCGGCGGTGTCGGTCTTGGTGGGGGTCGGGAAGATCGGACTCACGCCCAGGTAATCGGCGCCGCCCCCTTGCGCACCGACGGCATCCGCCAGCGACTCCGCGGAGATACCGATGAGCATCGTGTCCGTGACGATGGCACGGGCCACGGCGAGCGGCATGTCCTTCTGACCCAGATGGACCCCGTCCGCTCCGACCGCCAGGGCAACGTCCACGCGGTCGTTGATAATGAGCGGCACTCCACGGGATCGCAGAAACTCCTTGACCGCCCGTGCCTCCTCGATGAACTCCCGCGTGGAGCAGGTCTTCTCCCGCAGTTGGACGCAGGTTACCCCTCCCTGCACCGCCGCCCGGACGATGTCCGGCAGGCCACGGCCCCTCGCCAGACCGCGGTCGGTGACGAGATAAAGGGAGTAGTCGATGAATTCAGGCTTCATGGGGGCATCTTCCGTCCCATGCGCGCTGTTCGCTGCCCTGCTAAGCGATTTCGATCCGGCATTTCGCTTCGAGCAGTTCCGGCGTGATCGTGTAGAGCGCATCCAGCATCTGGATCATGAAGCTGCCGGGGGCGGAGGCTTTCTGCGCCGCTGTTTCGCCAGCCAGACCGAAGTAGGCCAGCGCCGTTACCGCGGCGCGCAACGGGTCGGGGTCCACCGCCAGGAAGGCGCCGATGGCCGCCGTTGCGGTGCACCCGGTGCCGGTTACGCACCCCATCAGCGGGTGGCCGTTAAAGACGCGCACGACCCGGCGGCCGTCGGTTACGAGGTCCACCGGGCCGGTGATGGCAAGCACCGTCTGCAACTCCCCGGCCAGGGCCTGGGCGCCATCGGCGGCCTGGTCGACCGAGTGCAGGGAGTCGACCCCCCGCGTGCGGGAGTCCGCATTGCGCAGCGACAGGATCTCGGAGGCGTTGCCGCGGATGACCCGCGGCCGGGTCTCCGCGATGATCCTCCGGGCGGACCGGGTCCTGAACGGAGTGGCACCGGAGCCCACCGGGTCCAGGACGATCGGGGTGTTGAGCGCGGAGGCTTTTCGGCCGGCCTTGAGCATGGAGTCGACCCACGCCTCGCTGAGGGTGCCGATGTTCAACACCAGCGCTCCCGCGAGGGACACCATGTCTTCGACCTCGTTCGGCGCATGGGCCATCACCGGTGATGCTCCCATGGCGAGCAGCGCGTTGGCGGTGTAGTTCATCACGACGAAATTGGTGATGTTGTGGATGAGCGGTTTCTTTTCTCGCACGGCCGCCAGGTTGCGCGCGGCCGCCTCGGGAACTCCGGTCATGGGTTGCCTCCGAAATAATAAAAGCCGTTTCCACCTGGAAACGGCTTCGAGGTCGCAGCGGGGCCGGTGAGCTCGAATTCGTTTCCCTACGCTGGCATGATCCAGGTCAGGTTCAAAGGGTATGATCTCAGGCTTGATCCCGCCACCCCTGAACGAATTCGGTCAAAGGATAGTGAATTCAGCCACGGCTGTCAAGCCGCGAACGGTTATCCGCATGCGATTTGCAAATTTTTGCGGATGTACTATTTTGCGGCGTATGACACCCGGCCATGCCAAGCGGGTGCTGTGCATGCGGTTGACCGTATACAGGAGGTGAAAAATGACGCTTATCACGATCACACAGAACTTCGGCGGAGATGGAATGGCCATTGCGCGCAAGCTGGCCGACGGCCTGGGAGTGGAACTGTTCGACGATCGGAAGCTGCAGAGCCTGGTCCAGGCTCGCGGAATCCCCTCCGAGGAAATCGGCCGCTTCGATGAAAAGGCGCCCGGGTTCCTGGACAAGTTTATGGGCAGCCGGCCCCAGGTGTTTCTAGACATTCTCGAATCGGTGATTTACGAAGTGGCGCGCAAAGGCGAGGGGGTGATCATCGGCCACGGAAGCCAGATGCTGCTGCGCGATTTCGATTGCGCGTTCCACGTACGGGTGTTTTCCTCCAACAAGCGGCGCATCGACCACATGGCGGCCCAGCAGGGCCTGAGTCGGGAGGCGGCCCTGAAGCTGATCCGCAAGCGCGACCAGGAACAGTCGGGTTTCTTCAATTTTGCGTTTCACCTGGAACTGAACGACCCGTCGCTTTATGACCTGATCATTCACACGGAAAAACTGGATGTCGACACCGCCGCGGCCCTGATCATTCAGGCGGCTCGCTCGGAGTGTCTCCGGACCTGCAGCCTGAAAGCGCTGGAGGCCATGGAGCGCCTGGCGCTCGAAAAAAAGGTCCATGCCGCTCTTGTGGCAAGCAGCATGGACATGAACACCATCTTCGTGGAGGTTCCTGAGAAGGGCACCGTGCACGTTTACGGCATCAGCCACAACCTCGACGACACACGGAAGGTTGAGGCCGAGGTCAGGCGTGTCCCCGGTGTCTCGAAGCTCGTTTCGGGGATCAGTGTCGTCACCGGCGTGTGATCGGCCGGGAGTGGCAAGAGAAGGCAGCGTTGCGCCGCGCCGCGGAAAAGGGGAATGCGAGTGTCCCGTTTCCGCGGCGGTCGGCCACAGGAACCAGGTCCGTTGGCTTTGCTGAACAGCCTGCTCCGGCGCGGCGGTTCAGCGGACCGTCACCACCGGGCAGGGGGCGTTTATGATGATGTACTGGGCGGTGGAGCCGAACAGCAGCTTGCCCACTTTTGACGTGCGCTGGATGCCGATGATGATTTCATCGGCCTTTTTTTCGGCGGCGATCCGGACCATGTCTTCCCCGGCTTCCAGGCCGCGCACCGACAGCAGCGTCTCGCAGGCCAGCCCATCCCCCTTGAGCATGAGCTCCTGCTGCTGCAAGTCCTTTTCGGCGTCGTCGAACTCCTTGCGCGGGATCTCGGGCCCGCCGACCATGGAACGAACCAGCAGGATGGTCCCCTTAAATACGCCGGCGTGTTGGATGGCCAGCCGGAGTGCATCTTTCGCCACTTTGGAACCGTCGTACGCCACAAGAATCTTCATGACACCTCCCGACTAGAGACCCAGGTCCTGGTTGACGAGAACGACTTTCACCCGGCCCTTGGGGAAGGATTTTTCCGTGATGGTCCAGCTGTTGCAGATGCGCTCGGGGCTCTTGCACTCCTCGCAGTAGGAGGTTTTTACGCAGGGGGTCTTCTTGTCGAGCCGCATGGCGTTGGCCGGGGCAGCGATGTTTTTCACCCGGAACATGGCCTCGTCCACGCTCGGCACGATCTTGTTGCGGCCGATCACCACCGCGACGTATTTGGGGCCGAAGGTGAGAGCGGCCACGCGGTTTCCGAGCATGTCGAGGTTGACGAGCTGGCCGTCCTCGGTCACGGCGTTGGAGCCGGTGATGAACAAGTCCACGAGCAGCGACCGGCGACGGCGCTCCATCTGCTCCTCGGCCGGAATCTGTTTGTCGAGGGTGTCGATCATCTCGATGTCCGTGCGGCCCTTGACGGCCGGGAAGAGGCCGGTGCTCACCACGGTCATGGACCCGCCCCAGGCCACGCTGCGGGCCCCGGTCTTGGCCAGAATGTCCTCCAGGACGATCTTCTGGGCGTCTGCGGCGGTCTCGGCGAGATGCACCTCGAAGTTATTTGTCTCCAGGGCGCTCTTCAGGTCGGCCAGGCGAATGTTCCAGTAGTGGTTCAACGGTTTGTCCATGCTATCCTCCATCGCGGACTCGGGGTGAATGTTTGCGCGGGAAGAGCCTAATGAATCTTGGTCTAAGAATCAACAGAAATCAGACGGATTGAAAGATGGACCGGCGACCGGCCGCAGACTCTTTTTTCCTCCGCGGCGGTGTGGTAGAATCCGCAGCACGCGAGAAGCGCAAGGAGCTTGTTGATGGAATTCACCAGTGTCGTGCAGGTGCGCGAAGGGCTCGAGGCGGCCGGCTACATCTGTTCCAGGACGATTGCCACCGTCGTGTTCCTGGCCCAGTCCACCCGCAAGCCGATTCTGGTCGAAGGGCCGGCCGGGGTGGGCAAAACCGAGCTGTCCAAGGCGGTGGCCCGCAGCCTGGGCCGGGAGCTCATCCGGCTGCAGTGCTATGAGGGGCTGGACGAAGCCAAGGCGCTCTACGAATGGGAGTATGCGAAGCAGCTGCTCTACACCCAGATGCTCAAGGAGAAAATCAACGAGGTCATCTCCGGGGCCGGCTCCGTCCCGGAGGCCGTGGACCGGATCGCCGCCCAGGCGAACGCCTTTTTCTCGGAGCGGTTTCTCCAGCCCCGGCCGCTGCTGCAGGCCATCACATCCCCGCGGCCGGTCGTGCTGCTCATCGACGAGGTCGACAAGTCGGATCCCGAGTTCGAGGCGTTCCTGCTGGAGGTCCTGAGCGATTTCCAGGTCACCATCCCGGAGATCGGGACCTGCAAAGCCAGCAGCATTCCGGCCGTCTTCCTGACCTCCAACGACGCGCGGGACATGAGCGACGCGCTCAAGCGCCGCTGCCTGCACCTGTACATCGATTATCCCGACCGCGATCTCGAACTGCGGATCGTGGCGCTCAAGACGCCGGGGATCGCAGAACGCCTGGCCGCGCAGCTGGTCGACGCCGTGCGCCGGATCCGCAGCCTGGACCTCAGGAAACGGCCGGCGATCTCCGAAACCCTGGACTGGGCCCAGGCTCTCATCGCGCTGCACGTGGAGGACCTCTCCCGGGACGTGGTTCTCGACACGTTGAACGTCATCTGCAAGTACCGCGCGGATGCTCAAAAAGTAACCGAGAAAATCGCCAAAATCCTAAGTTGAGATCTTCGCCAACGGGCCCGACGGGCCGACAAGAGGTCCTTCCGCCATGGTTCCTCTCGTCCTCAGATTCGTCTCCAGCGCGCGTGCTGCGGGGCTGCGCGCTTCCACCTCGGAGGTACTCGACTGCCTGCGTCACCTCGAATGCGTCGATCTGCTCGACGAGTCCCAGTTCAAGTCCGTCCTTCAGACCAATTTCGCCAAGAGCCGGCGCGAGCAGGTGCACTTCGAGCGGCTCTACCAGCTGTTTTTTCACGAGCGGCGGCAGCACCCGTCCATCGCCCGGTCGGTGGCGCTTGCCGATCAGATCCAGGCCATTCTCCAGGCGCTGGCTCCTCCGGCCGGCAGCGACCTGCTGCTGCAGGCGCTGCTTGATTTCCTGGACGGGAACCCTGCCGCGCTCCTCGAGCAGGTTCCGGCCGCCGGGCCAAAAGCGGGCGGCCACGGCGGGGCTGCGGCCGCGCGGCGCCGTTTGCTTCCGGGGCGGATCGACGCACTGGAGGAATCGCTCGCGGCAGCCGTTGCCGGGCGCCGCGCGGAGCTCGGCTGGGAGGATCGGCGCGACCTGCTGGAGCATTTCCAGGACCGCCTGGATAGCGCGCGACGCCTGCTGGAGCAGCCGCCCGCTGCCCGCGCAGACACCGACAGGCCGGCGCGTTCCTACCGCCAGCGCATCGACGATTTGGGCGAAATCCATTTTGCCTCCCTGACCCCGCGCGAAGTGGAGTCCATGCGGGAGGTCATCGAACAACTGGTGCGCCGGCTGAAGGACAAGGTCAGCCGGCGCCGTGCCGCCGCGCGCCGGGGGACCCTGGATGTGAAAAAAACCCTGCGCCGCGCCGCCGCCTGCGAGGGAATGCCTTTTGAGGTCTTTTTCCGCCGGCGGCCGACGCGGAAGGCCAAGATCGTGGTTCTCTGCGACGTGTCGGGGTCGGTGTGGTCGGCGGCGCGTTTCATGCTCAACATGCTCTACTCTTTGCAGGAGTGCTTCACCCGGGTGCGCAGCTTTATCTTCGTGTCCGGTGTCGCGGAGGTGACGAACGTCTTCGAAGACCACGCGATCAACCCGGCCATCGACAAGATCCTGAAAGAGGCCGACATCGACTACAACGCCGCCACGGACTACGGCCAGACCTTCCGGGAGTTCGGGCAGAACTACATGGACATTCTGGACAAGAAGACGACGCTGATCGTCATCGGCGACGGCCGTTCCAATTACACCGACCCGGAGGTCTCCATCCTGGAAGCGATGCGCGGCCGCAGCCGCAGGCTCGTCTGGCTGAATCCCGAGACCGAGCAGTTTTGGACCACTGGCGACAGCGAGATGCGGGCGCTCGCGGCGGTGTGCGACACGGTGCGGCCGTGCCAGAATCTGAACCAGCTCACGGACTTCATCACTTCGCTGGTCTTGTGATAGGGACGCCGGAATTCAAGAGTTCAAGAGCGGAGGCTGCAAGCGCTACAACGAGAGTTGCATCCAGGTGAAGGGCGCGGGCGGATGTCGAAGCAGGGACCGGCCGGATGGGATCCGGTTTGACAGCCGGTGCGGGCTTTTCTATAAAATGCGGGCCACCGGCTTTTTAGCAGCCGTGGATCACACGCGAAGGAGTGCATCATGGAAAAACGCCAGCAGGGTGATGTAGCGTTCATCAGCGGCCAATGGCCTCTGGATCGGGAAAAGCCCACGATCCTCTTCATCCACGGCGCCGGGGAGTCCTCGCTGCTGTGGCACGCCCAGGTGGACGGGTTGAAGGAGCGCGCGAACACCGTGGCCGTCGATCTGCCGGGTCACGGCCGCAGCCACGGCAGCGCCAAGCAACGGGTGGAGGATTATGCCGCGGATCTCCTCGATTTCATCTGCGCGATCGACGCGCCGAACCCGATCCCCTGCGGGCTGAGCATGGGAGGAGCCATCGCGCAGCAACTTCTCCTCGACCAGGCCGACCGTTTCCGAGCCGGCATCATCGTCAGCTCCGGGGCGAGGCTGAGGGTCCTGCCGTCGCTGTTTGACATGATCGCACAAGACTTCCCCGCCTACGTGGAGATGGTCGACCGGCTGGGGTTCTCGGAAAAAACGGCGGCCGCCGTGAAGCAGCCTTTTCTGGAAGAGCACCTGAAGGCACGGCCGGCGGTCGCCGGCGGGGATTTCAAGGCCTGCGACCGGTTCGACGTGATCGCGCGGCTTGCTTCCATCCGGGTGCCGGTCCTGGTCATATCTGCGGCAGACGACAAGCTTACCCCGCCGAAGTATGCGGAGTTCCTGGCGCAGCACATCCCTGGCAGCCGCCGGGCCCACATCCCGGAGGCCGGCCATTTCGTGCCGATCGAAAAGCCGCAGGCCGTGAATGCAGCCATCGCAGAGTTCCTGGATGCCCAGGGGTTTGCGTGAAAGAAGTCTACATTTTTCGTATGATGTGGCATGTATGCGGCCGGGATTTACGCGACCAAGGTTGCCTCCCATCAACATCCGTATTCACCGCAGAGGCGCGGCGTTCGCGAAGCGATTGAACCTTTCTTTTAATACTTAAGGTCGGTTGACATGAAAGACGAACGCGGCTTGTACTATTATCCCTCCCCCGGCAACCAACAGATGCGGATGTACGTGAAGGAGGCGGAGGGTGTCGTCTGGTTCCGCATGTGGAGCGCCGCCGATCCCCAACTCTGGGAACAGCACGACTGGGTGCCCTACGCAGCCATTCTGCGGGCGGCGGAAATGTACGACGGTAAGAATTTCGACCCCCGCCGGGCTTACGACATCGAGGCGGCGCGGGCCCTGCTGCACGAAAGCAAGTGAGCCCGTGTCATCCGCTTTCACCATCGAGCGCTCGAATCCCCTATCGCCATGATCATCACCATCACCGCCAACCTGCAGCTGAAGAGCGTTCCCGCCGAGCTCAAACAGGCGCTGCTGGAAAAGCTCGAGTTCCCGAATCCCAAGTGGCTTGAAAACGAGCGCATGGGGCGCTGGAACCGGGGAACACCGCGGATGCTCAAGTTCTACGACAAAGTGGGCACGGACGGCCTCTGGATCCCGCGCGGGTACCTGCGCCAGCTCATCCTGACGTGCCGGCAGATGGGGGTCGGCTACCAAATCGAAGACCAGCGGAGGCGCCTGCCGCCGGTCGACTTCGACTTCCGCGCCGAGTTGCGGCCCTTCCAGCAGGCCGCTGTGGAGCAGATGCTGCCCCGGGACTTCGGGACCCTGAGCTCCCCCACCGGCTCCGGCAAGACCGTGATGGCGCTCGCGCTCGTGGCGCACCGCCGACAGCCCGCCATCATCGTCGTGCACACGAAGGACCTGGCCTCCCAGTGGGTCGAACGGATCAAGACCTTTCTCGGCATCCCGCCGGCGGAGTGCGGCATGATCGCGGGCGGCCGGGCGCGGACCGGGGAGCGGGTCACGGTGGCCCTGGTGCAGTCTCTCTACAAGTGCGCCGACCAGGTGGCCGGACGCGTCGGGTTCGTCGTGGTCGATGAGTGCCACCGCTGCCCAAGCCGCATCTTCACCGAGGCCGTGACCCGCTTTGACTCCATGTACATGCTGGGGCTTTCCGCCACCCCGTATCGCCGGGACCACCTGTCCCGGTTAATTTTCTGGCACCTCGGCGACGTGCACCACGAGGTGGACAAGTCCGGTCTGGTGGACACCGGCGAAGTGCTGGAGGCCGAGGTCATCCGGCGCGAAACCGGGTTTCGGCCCTACCACGACCCCGTCAGCGAATACAGCAAAATGCTCTCCGAGCTCACGGCGGACACCGAACGGAACCTGCTGATCGCAAACGACATCGCCCGCGAAGCCGCGCAGATCCCCGGCATCTGCCTGGTGTTGTCTGACCGCAAAGCCCATTGCGAAAACCTGCAGGCGCTGCTGCGCTACCGCTTCAAGGTCGAGTCCGAGCTGCTCACAGGCGACCTGCCCCTCGCCCTGCGCCAGGAGGTGACGGAGCGCCTGAACGCCAGGCAGGTCCGGGTGGTGATCGCGACCGGCCAACTGATCGGTGAGGGCTTCGACTGCCGGCACCTGTCCAGCCTGTTTTTCGCCACCCCCGTTCGTTTCAGCGGGCGGGTGCTCCAGTATCTAGGACGGGTCCTGCGCCCGGCGCCCGGAAAGGACAAGGCCCGGGTTTTCGACTACATCGACATCCATGTCCCCACCCTCGTCAATGCCGCCAAGGCCCGCGAACGCGTTTACCAGCGCGGCTGACCACCCGCAGCGATTTCCCGCCAGCCCTGGTGTTTCTTGTAGATATGACTACAATTTCGTTTTGATTTACGGCGGTTCGGTTACAACGCGTTTGACGTCTAACCATGCCGGCCAAGCCACTCTTGTATTCATATATACAAATTATGCTTGCCAGATGCATGAAATCGTACTATGGTTTCCTTGAAGTCACCAATTCTTCGGACAGGCATCATGACTGAAAAGGATGTTGCCAAGATAGGCGTTTTCAAGGGTCCATCCCCTGATGCCTTGCACCTGCTCAACGCCATTCTGGAAACCTCCCCCCAGCGGATGGTGTCCGACAACCAGGTGATGATCATTCTGGATGCGCTGGCCGGGGCGCAGGATCCCGCCCTGGTGGCGCGGTTCCCCGCTGTTCTGGCCATCTGCGCGCGGCGCGGGATCGAGCTCGACAGTCAGAGCCTTTTCGCCCGATACTGGGAAGCCAGCCCGAAGCGTCAGAACCTGGAAAAACTGCTTCTCGTCAGCGCGGAGCTTTTCCTGCGCGAGCGCATCCCCGCGCCGAACAACCTGTCGCAGATTGCCGAGACCTTGAAGGCCAGGCATGCCCTGCTGCTTTCCGCCGATGCCGTGCCGCTGGTCAACGGACCCACGGTGGCCGTCGCGGACATGTACGCCGCCCTGAAACAATTTGCAGGCGATCTCAGGAAACCGGTTCAGCCGCAGGCGCAGGCCCCGGCGGTTCGGCGCCAGTGGTCTCCGCAGTTGGAGCGCTTCTTGGACCTGCTGTTCTCGGACAAGCAGAAGGAGTTGGTTTACAAGCGCCTGAAAGGGCATCACCTCACCAAGACTGAACGGGAATATTACTCGCGGGTGGTCAAGAAGAAGCTTGCCGCCGTTGCCGACCCGGAAATGCAGGAATTGGCGGGGCTGCTCGTGCCGGAGGACAGGCGGCCGCCCGGCGGCCGGCGCCGGCCGGATAAGCCGCTGCCGCGGCGAAAGGATGAATCGTCGAAGCCATGAACATACTTTTCGAAATCGGGCTGCAGGCGGTTGAGATCATGACGCTGGTCGTCGGAATGCTGGGGATGGCCATGTCCCTGCTGTTGCTGTTTGCGCCGTCCACCGCCAGGAATCTCAGCACGATTTTAAACCGCAGCATGGATGTCGATAAGAAACTCCTCTTTCTGGACAAGAGCATCAGCACCGATGAGCTGATTTACGGCCATCCCGTCATCATGGGCGGCTGCCTGGTGGCCGCTTCCCTGTTTGCGCTGATCTTCTTCTTTTTCAAGGTCGACATCGCCGATTTCACTCGGATTTTTTTCGGCGCCAACTACAACTCCAGCATCGGGGAGATACTCTTTCAAACGGGTGCCTGGGTCGGCAAGGTCGCGTGCTTTTTGGGTTTGGTCTTGGGCCTGTGCTTGTTGGTTACCCCCGCGACCATCCGCCGCATCGAACGCAAGCTGAATATCTATATGGAGACCCGGTCGTTCGTCGAGAGACTCGATCGGTCGAGCCACGACATCGACGCCATTTTCTTCCGCTACCCGACCTTCTTCGGGCTTCTCGGCGGCTCCATTTCCTGCCTGTTGATCGTTCTGTCCATTCTCAATCTGCTGCGGTGACGGCTACATTGAGCGCCCAAATTCCATGTCGCGCTTCATCCTGCTGTCACTGCGGCGTAACTTTCATGTGCCTCATGACGCGGAATGGGCGCGCCTTGAACCAGGGCTCTGAATGAAGCCATCGGATGATTTCGTCCTTCAAACCCCTCGCCGATGGGGTCGGTCTGCAATTGACAACCCGGAGCAAATCGCTTAACAGGCATGATCTCTGAATTGAAGATTAATCGAAAGGTGCGGGTGGCGGGGTGATGATGAAGCTACGGTTGTTTCCTGCGGAACGAATGGGTACGGACTTCCCCTGGATGTCGTGGGCGATCGGGTGGCTGGCCATGTTGAAGGCGCTGCTCTGGCTGGCCTACGAGCCGGTGATGCCGGAGGAGATCCTGAGACTGCTTGGTTTCAAATACCTGCTGGCCGCCATCCCGCTGATCGTCTGTGGTGTCGGGTTGTGGAACCGCGGGCGCTGGGCCGCATGGGGCCTCTTGGTGCTGGCTGCGGCGGACCTGATTTTCCTGCTGTTCGTCCCCCAAAGCTTCTCTGCCTGCCTGGTCGACTCCGAGGTCCAGATCTTTTCGGTCATGCTTTCCGGGATTATGCTCATCTGCGCGGGGCCGGCCGGAGACGTGTTGATTCTTCTCTCCGCGGTCGTCATGTTCCGGGAGACCCGTAGAGAAAATCGTGGCTGAAGGTTGCGTTTCTGCTCGATTTTCAACCGCCTGATGCCAGGGTCTGCGGGTCCTCAAGGCGGTCCTTGATGGCGTTGATGAAGCGTGCGGCCAGGGCACCGTCCAAGGCGCGGTGGTCGATTGAAAGTGTCATGGTGAGCATGTCGCGGATGACGAGCCCGCCGCCGTCCACGACCGGCCGCTTCTGGATGGAGCCGACCGCGAGAATGGCGGTCTCCGGGGGGTTGATGATGGCGATAAAGTTGTCCACGTTCAGCATGCCCAGGTTGCTGACCGTGAAGCAGGCCGGCTCCAGGTTGGCCTGCCTGCCGGCCTTGGCCAAGCCGGCCAGCTGCCGGCGCATCCGGGACAGTTCGCCCAGCGGGAGCTGATCGACCCTGGGCAGGACGGGCACCGCCACGCCGTTTTCCAGCGTGACCGCTACCCCGATGTTGATGTCCTCGAGGAGGATGATCCGGTCCTCCAGGATGCGGCAGTTCGTGTGAGGGTGCTCCTTCAGGGCCAGCGCGGAGGCCTTCACGATCAGGTCGGTGATCGTGATGTCGCCGCCCGGCGATGGGTTGAGGCGGTCTTGCAGCGCCAGGGCCGCGCTCACATCGACCGACACCGTCACGTAAAAATGCGGGATGGTCTGTTTGCTCCGGGACATGCGGCGCGCGATGGCTTGCCGAATGCCGGCGAGCGGGACAACCCGGCCCCGCAAGGCCAACCCCGACATCCTTTGTTTCTCCACGTGGATGAGCAAGTCTTTTTCGGTGACCCGACCCTGAGGCCCGCTGCCCTGAACTTGAGAAACGTCGATGCCTCGATCGGAGGCGAGCTTGCGGGCCCGGCCGGATACCTTGGCCCGGTCACGCTCCTCCGATCCTGTTTCCAGCCGCTTGCGGATGGCGGCCACGTCGACACCCGGCGCCGCTTTTTTCTCCCCGGCGGGCAGCGGGTCCAACTCCGCCTTTTCCCCCGGCGCACCGACGATGCCGATGGTCGAGAAGATCGGAACCCGTTCGCCTTCCCGGGCGACGATTTTGAGCAGAACGCCGTCGACCGGGGACTCCACTTCGAAGACCGCCTTCTCGGTTTCCACCTCGCAGAGGACCTCGCCCTTGCGGATCGATTCACCTTCGTGTTTCAGCCAGCGCACCACCAATCCCTCGGTGATGTCCTGGCCGGCTTGGGGCATGAAGATTTTCGTCGCCATGATTTACGATTGTTCGTGACAAATTCCAAAAGCCGTACAACGCATGCGGCCGTATTTATGAAGCGATGTACCCATGTGTCGTTTTTATAGCATGCGCAACACGCCCTCGACAATATCCTCCACCGAGGGCACGCAGGCCTGCTCGATGCGCACGTTGTAGGGGACGGGGGTGTTCTTGCCGGCGACCCGAACCACCGGACCGTCCAGATCGTCGTAGGCCTCCTCCATCAGCATGGCCGCGATGTCGCCGCCGACACCGCCGCGCTTGCAGGCTTCGTGGACGACCATCGCCCGGCCGGTGCGACGGACGGACGCGAGGATCGTTTCCTTGTCCAACGGGGTCAAGGTGCGCAGGTCGACCACCTCGACGCTGATGCCCTCGCTTTCCAGGGCCGCGGCCGCCTCGAGACACTTCAGGGTCATGTAGGAATAGGTGATGATGGTGGCGTCGCGGCCCGGCTTCTTGATGTCGGCCTTGCCCAGGGGGATGACGTACTCATCGTCCGGGATCGGGCCCTGGGTCATATAGAGCAGCTTGTGCTCGATGAAGATGACCGGGTCGTCATCCCGGATGGCGGCCTTGAGCAGGCCGCAGGCGTCATGGGGAGTCGCGGGCATGACCACCTTGAGCCCGGGGATGTGGTAGAAGAGCGCCTCCAGGCTCTGGGAGTGCTGGGCGGCAAGCCCGTTGCCGGCGCCACCCTGGGTGCGCAGCACCATGGGGACCTTGCCCTGCCCGCCGGAGATGAACTCGTATTTGGCCGCCTGGTTGACGATCTGGTCCATGACCAGCATGGCGAAATCGATGAAGAGGATTTCGACGACGGGCCGGCAGCCGACCAAAGCCGCGCCGACCGCCATGCCTGTGAAGGACGCCTCGGCGATGGGGGTGTCGACCACGCGGCGCGGACCGTACTTTTTCACCAGGCCTTCGGTGACCTTGTAGGAACCGCCGCGCTCGGCGATCGTCTCCCCCATGATGAACACCAGCGGGTCCCGCTGCATTTCTTCGTCGAGCGCCCGGCGCAGGGCCTCGCGGTACATGATATCCGTCATAACGCTATTTCCCCAATTGACGTGCGTTGCTCTTATCCCTGCGAAATCAGTCTTGAATCCCGGCTAAAAACTCCGCAACCGACGGCTCCGGGCTTTCTGCTGCAAACGTGACCGCCGCTTCCAGCTCGGCCTCGACCTGCTCCTCGATCGCGCGGATTTTGGCTTCGTCGCCGAGCGCCCGGCGCATGAGCACGAGCGGGTCGCGGTCCTTCCACGCCGCAAGGGTCTCCGGATTCATGTAGAGGCCCGGGTCGTTCACGTGATGCCCGCCATGGCGGTAGGTGCTGGCCTCGATCAGGGTCGGTCCCTCCCCGCGGCGGGCGCGCGCGACGGCCTGGAGGGTCTCGCGGTAGACCTCGCGCGCGTCGTTGCCGTCTACGCAGATTCCGGGCACCCCGTAGGCCGGTCCCCGACCGGCAAGATCGCAGCAGCCTGTGGCGCACTCGATCGGAGTGGAGACGGCATAGTGGTTGTTTTCCAGCAGGTAGATGACCGGCAGCTGGTAGATGCCGGCCAGGTTCAACGACTCGGCGAACACGCCGTTGTTTGATGCACCGTCGCTGAAGAAGGCAATGACCACCTGATCGGTCTGCTGCACCTTGATGCCCATGCCCGCGCCCGTGGCGATGGGGATGCCGCCCCCCACGATGCCGTTGGCGCCGAGGTGGTTCAACTGCTTGCTGGAGATATGCATCGATCCGCCGCGCCCCTTGCAGTATCCGGTGGCCTTGCCCGTGATCTCGGCCATCATCAGCCGCAGGTCGGCCCCCTTGCTGATGCAGTGCCCATGCCCGCGGTGCGTGCTGGCGATATAGTCCTGCGGCCGCAGGGCCGCGCAGGCACCGGCCGCCACGGCCTCCTCCCCAAGGTAGGGATGCAGATAGCCGCGGATCATCCCCTGGCGGTAGAGCTCGATGCACCTGAGTTCGAAGCGCCGTGTCGCGTAGATATTCCGGTACATGCCGAGCAGGATCGGCTCGGGGATCCCCGGAGAAGCTTCGGTCGGCCGACTGCTGCGGTCGGCGGCAGGCGGGTGTGCCATGTGTCCTCCTTGAGGCGGGTGGGTCGCTGGCGCGAGATGCTGGGACGGCGCCCGTGCGAGGGGCATGTCTGCTCGCGCGCATGCCCAACCTGTTACCAATTTACGATGTCGGGTGATTAGTCAAGAGAAAAATGCCGGGATCGGCCGCCGCCAAGAAGCATGTTACCGCGTGCGCGAAGCCGGCCGGGTCGTCCGCGTGCACCCAGTGCCCGGCGGCGGGCAGGGTGCAGAGGTGCGCCTGCGGGAAAACGGTCCGGATATCCTGCCAATCGCTGTCGCGAATGTAATCCGAGCGTTCCCCGCGCACGAAGAGGCATGGCCCGGGCCAGGGATTCAATGCCACGGGGCCGCAGAGGCAGGGGTAGGCTCGGCGGATGGCATCGATGTTTACCTTCCAGCGGTAGCGTCCGTCGGCAACAGGCTTTAGGCTTTTCAGCAGGAAACGCCGCAGGCCCGGGTCGGGAATGGCCGGCTGCAGATGCTCGTCCGCCGCCCGGAGCGTTGCGATACGGCTGAGGTCCAGCCGCGCCAGCGCGTCGATCGCGTCGGCCTGCGATGGCGGGTAGCCCCGGGGGGCGATGTCGACCACGATGAGCCTTTCCACCTGGGCCGGGAACATGGCGGCGAATCGCATGGCGGTCTTGCCGCCCATGGAGTGGCCGAGCAGCGCGGCTTTCGCAAGTCGGTGCGCACTCATGAAATCCCGGATGTCTTCTGCCATGGCATCGTAGTCGAAGCGGTCGCTGTGAAACGAGTTCCCGTGGTTGCGCTGGTCGACGACATGCACCGTGAAGCGACCCGACAGCGCCTTGGCGACCGGGTGCCAGTTTTCCCAGGATCCGAACAGACCATGCAGGATGATCAGCGGGGCGCCGGAACCGTATTCCCGGGCATGCAGATGTTGCGGCGGCGGGGCGGGTTTCACTCGGGTTCAAACGCCGTCGGCGGCGGGCCGCCCCACAGCCGGCTGTGGAGGTGTACTTCCTGCCGAAAGCGTGCGCTGCGCTCGGCCGCGGATACGATGTAGGCGGCCTGGTCGAGGCCCGTCCGCCCGGCGGCGATCAGGCCGTAGCCCGCGACGATGCAGCTGCCTCGGTGTCGGCCGAGCAGGTTCGGAATCGGGTTTCCCGGGGAATCTGCGGCGATAGAGGCAGGATCTGCCACCGGCAGGCGGTTGTCGTAATATTGAGCCTCCGCATCGATCGGGACCACTATGGGATAATGGCCGGCGGTGTAATCGATGCCGGCCGGCCTCCCCAGCAAGGCCGCCGGCCCATGGGTTTCCGCCATGGCGGCCATGCCCTCGGCGGTGGCCATGGGGCTTGTCGTGACCATGCAGGCGGTAAACGGCGTGTGGGTGTAGATCAGTCGATGCAGGCGCACATCCGTCGCTTCGGACTCCGCGGCGCGCAGCGGGATGCGGTAAAGGGGCACCTCAACGCCCTCCGGGGCGGCCGACATCGGGCAGAAAACCATTTCATCGGCTCCCAGCTTGCGGCTCATGGATCCCGTGCCGTAGGCGCCGAGGCCGAAATTGAAATTATAGGTCAGCCAACGCGTGAAATCGGCCGCGAGCGCGGGGTCATCCGCCGGCAGACCGGCCGGCCCGAGGGCCTCCGATGTCCGCGGCCGGCAGGCGAAGACGGCCTCCACCCCTTTGGAACGAAGGGCGGCCTGAATCCCGGCGGTGGCGGTGCCGCGGCGCTGCAGGGCGAGTCGCAGTGCCGCGCTGTTTTCGAGCACACTCAGGGTCTGCAGGCATTCGGCAAGGGAGCGGCCCCGGGCAAACGGTCCGTGTCCGGCGACGATGGTGACGGGACGCTCCCCCAAACAGCGTGGGATCCGCTCCTCCATTTCGGCGGAGCCCACCGGGTTGCGGTAGATACCCACCGGCACCGTACCGAGGAGCCCGGCGCCGAAAAAATCCATCGGTTGAAAAAAATAGCGGGTGTCCCCGTCATGCTCCGGAGCGAGTCGGGTCAGGAGAACGGGCTGCTCCGGCGAGTCGAAGCTTACCAGCGTGCTGACGAGCGAGTGACAATGCACGCAGGCGTCGACCCCGGGCAGGCTCAGCACCCGGCGATGGGTGTTCGTTTCCGAGGACGGCCGGGCGGTTCCTTCCCAACCCAGGTCAGAAAAACGCACGGAAACGATGTCGCCCGGCGCCATCGCCCCGCATTGGGAGCCCGATGCGGTTACATAGAAAAGGCCGGGATCCTGCGGGTTCCGCAGCGACATGTTCCCGCTGTGGGTATTGTTGAGATTCACCCGCCCGAGGGCGGCGCCGATGGTCCTGAACCGGCGGTGAATGGCGGCAATATCGGCAGATAGGATCATTTCCGATTTCATTCAAGAAGTCGAGTCTCGGATGAACGAACTATACATCCGGATTCTAACCGGCTGTTTTGTTTTGAAATATGGCTGGGATGGATTCCGCGTCCGGAGCGGGGGCAAAATGTGCCACGCCTTCGCAGAGGCTTGGAATATGGTCGGGGCGGTCAGATTTGAACTGACGGCCCCCTGCTCCCAAAGCAGGTGCGCTACCAGGCTGCGCCACGCCCCGAATAAAAACTATTATTAACATGCAGCCGGCCCCAAGGCAAGCATTCTGATGTCTGCTCCCGGCGCCTTGCTCTCCAAAAACCCGGGGTTGAGTTGACATCCACAGGTTTTGTCTTTATACTGGCCCCGTTGGCGTTAAAAATACCTTTCTGGAGTTTTTACCCGCTGTTAGGGCCGAGCAGGGGCTCAAGTGGGATTTTGTTTGTCTTGAGTCGTTAGCGTTCCGTTAGTACGCGAGAGTGGCGGAACTGGTAGACGCACTGGATTTAGGATCCAGCTCTGGCGACAGAATGGGAGTTCAAGTCTCCCCTCTCGCACCACTCCGGCAGGTCATCGCGTTGCCAGGGGGTGCGAAAAAGCCCCCACGCATTAGAAAGGATTTCTGATAAAATCATGCAGGTTACGGTAGAAGACATCAGCAGCGTCAAGAAAAATCTTCGCGTCGAAATCCCGCGGGAAGAGGTTGTCCGCGAAATCGACAAGGCTTACGATCAGCTCAAGAAGACGGCCCGGATCAAAGGCTTTCGGCCGGGCAAGACGCCTCGTTCCGTCCTCGAAAAGATGTTCAAGAAGGACGTGCTGGCCGACGTATCCTCCCGGCTGATCCAGAGCTCCTTTATCGATGCCATCAAGGAGAAGGACCTCCGGGTGGTGGGGCAGCCGAAACTGGAACCGCCGGAGCTCGACGGCCCCAAAGACTACGCTTACGCCGCCACCGTCGAGGTCGCCCCGCGGATCGCGGATTTCGATTTCAAGGGCCTCGCCCTGAAACGGTCCAGCTACGCAGTGAGCGAGGGCGAGGTGGATGGGCAGCTGAAGCAGCTCCAGAAGAACCTGGCGCGGTTTCAGAAGATCGCCGAGACCCGGCCCGTATCAAACGGCGATCACGTGCTGATCGATTTCGAAGGCTTCCGGGATGGCAAGCCCTTTGCCGAGACGGCCCGGACCGAGAACTTTACGTTGAAAGTCGGCTCCGGCAGCGCGCTCGCGGAATTCGACCAGGCGTTGGTCGGCATGAACCCCGGCGACAGCAAGCAGTTCCCGGTGACGTTCCCGGCCGACTACGCGAACAAGGCTCTGGCCGGCCAGGCCATCGATTTCAAAGTGTCTTTAAAAGAGATCCGGGAGGAAATCCTTCCCGACATCGACGACCAATTGGCCAAGGGCACCGGGCGGTTCGAAACCCTGGAGGATCTCAAACGGGAGATCCGCGCCAACCTTACCCAGGGCTACGAAAAACGCATCGAGCAGGAGCTCAACGAACAGGTCTTTGCAGGCCTGCTCAGCCGGACGCAGTTCGAAGTGCCGGAGGTGATGGTGACCATGGAGCTGGAAAGCATCATCGAGGAGGCCGAGCGCTCCTTTTCCTACCGCAACAGCTCCCTGGAGGAGGCCGGGCTCAGCCGCGAGATCATCGCCGAAAAGTACCGCGACACGGCTTTGAAGCAGGTCAGGCGTCACCTGATCCTGGGTCACCTCATCGACCAGGAGAAGCTGAGCATCGGCGATGAGGAACTCGAAGCGGCCTTCCAGTCCATGGCGGACAGCTTCAAGCAATCCGTCGAGGAGATCAAGGGCTATTATCGCGGAAACGAAGACAAGCTCGATTATTACAAGCATGCCCTGCTCGAGAAGAAGGCGCTCAAACTCATCTTCGACAGCAGTACGATCGAGGAGGCGCCGCCGGATGCAACCCCTTAAAGCGAATTGATCGACGGGGGCGTAAGCGACACATCACATCTGAGACGATATGGCAGGATTTCGATCGGAGCCAAAAGACGTCGAGTATCAATCACGCTGAAGGAGGACCACTGTGCCCCTGATTCCCATGGTCATTGAACAGAGCAGCCGCGGTGAGCGGGCCTACGACATCTACTCCCGGCTGTTGAAGGATCGGATTATTTTTCTCGGCTCCGCCATGAACGACGAAGTCGCCAACCTGCTGATTGCGCAGCTTCTGTTTCTCGAATCCGAGGATCCGGACAAGGACATCAACTTCTACATCAACTCGCCGGGCGGTCTGGTGACGGCCGGTCTGGCGGTGTACGATACCATGCAGTACATCAAATCGGACATCACGACCGTGTGTATCGGCCAGGCCGCCAGCATGGGCGCCCTGCTGCTCACGGCCGGTTCCGCGGGCAAGCGCTATTCGCTGCCCAACGCGCGCATCCTCATCCACCAGCCGATGGGCGGGTTCCAGGGCCAGGCGTCGGACATCGAGATCCAGGCCAAGGAGATGCTGCGGATGAAAGAGTCCCTGAACCAGATCCTGGTCCGGCACAGCGGCAAGACCATGGACCAGATCCAACGGGACACGGATCGGGACTACTTTATGAGCGCCCTCGAGGCCAAATCCTACGGCATCATCGATCACGTCATCGCCAACCGCGACGACCTCGATCGCATGGAAAAATCGGAGAAATAGCATGGCGAAGAAAAAGGACGAAAACGACAACCTGTTCTGCTCCTTCTGCGGCAAGAACCAATCGGAGGTCCGGAAGCTGATTGCAGGCCCCGCGGTGTACATCTGTGATGAGTGCATTCAGCTCTGCAGCGAGATCATCGAGGAGGAGACCGAAAAGGACGCCAAGGACTCCGCGCACATCCTGACGCCCAAGGAGATCAAGGAGCGCCTGGACGGTTACGTGATCGAGCAGGAACCGGCCAAAAAGAATCTCTCCGTGGCGGTCTACAACCACTACAAGCGGCTGGAGTCCGCCTTCAACGCCGGGGATGTCGAAATCCAGAAGAGCAACATCCTGCTGATCGGCCCGACCGGCTGCGGCAAGACGCTGCTGGCGCAGACGCTGGCACGGTTTCTGAACGTGCCGTTCACCATTGCCGACGCCACCAGCCTGACCGAGGCCGGTTACGTCGGCGAGGACGTGGAGAACATCATCCTCTCCCTGCTGCAGAACGCCGACTACGACGTGGAGAAAGCCAAACGCGGTATTGTCTACATCGACGAGATCGACAAGATCGCCAGCAAGGCCGACAACCCCTCCATCACCCGCGACGTGTCGGGCGAGGGCGTCCAGCAGGCGCTGCTCAAGATCCTCGAGGGCACGCTCGCCAGTGTCCCGCCCAAAGGCGGCCGCAAGCATCCCCAGCAGGATTTCATCAAGGTCGACACGGCCAACATCCTCTTCATTTGCGGCGGGACCTTCACCGGCCTCGAAAAGCTCATCAAGCGCCGCCTGGGCCCGAAGATCATGGGGTTCGGCGCCAAGATCGTCGGGGAAAGCGAGCGCTCCGTCAGCGACACCCTCAGGATGGTGCAGCCGGAGGATCTGATCAAATACGGCATGATCCCGGAGTTCCTGGGACGCCTTCCGGTGATCGCGACCCTGCACGAGCTGAACGAGGAAAGCCTCATCCGGATTCTCAAGGAACCCAAGAACGCCCTGATCAAGCAGTACCAGAAGCTCTTCGAGATGGAAGGGGTGAACCTGCGCTTCACGGACAGCGCCCTCGCCGCCGTGGCGAAAGAGGCGGTCAAGCGCAAATCCGGCGCCCGCGGCCTGCGGGCCATCATGGAATCGTGCATGCTCGACATCATGTACGACCTGCCGTCGCTCGAAAACGTCAAGGAGTGCGTGATCAGCGAGGATGTCGTGTTCAACAAGGAAGACCCGATATTGCTTTTCGAACAGAACAAGAAGCAGGCTTGACGGCTTCGCAAAAAGCCCAACTTCCGCGTCAGGCCACGTTCGACGGTTGCTGCCGCGTACGGACGTGCGCCTCGCAACGCCAAACCCGCCCGCCTTGAATTTGGGTCTTTCTGCAAAGCCGCCACAACACCGGCTGTCTGGATAAGCATTTAACCCATAACGTGTGACTTTGAGCTTTGAGCTCTTTTTTGAGTGTGACATATGGTGAACATTCCGAAGTTTTATAAGGAAGGCGAGCTCGGCTCCTCGCGTCTCGTGCTGCCGCTGCTGCCGCTCAGGGACATCGTGGTGTTTCCGTTCATGGTGGCGCCGTTGTTCGTGGGCCGGGCCCGGTCCGTCAACGCCCTGACCGAGGCCATGAACGGCGACAAGACCGTATTCCTGTCGACCCAGAAAAAAGCCGGCATCGACAACCCGGGCGAACAGGACCTCAGCGAGATGGGCACCATCGGCAAGGTGCTCCAGCTGCTGCGGCTGCCCGATGGCACCGTCAAGGCCTTGGTGGAGGGTAAAAGCCGTGCGCGCATTGTCCAGTTCATCCCGGAAAAGGAATTCTTCCGGGTCGAGCTCGAGCGCGTCGTCGAAAAGGACCTGTCGCCGGCGGAAACGACCGCCCTCATGCGCTCCGTTGTCGAAACGTTCGAGGAATACGCCGGCTTGAACCGCAGCATTTCCAAGGAATTGGTCGCCAACATCGCCTCCATCACGGATGCCTCCCAGATGGCCGACACGGTGGCCTCGCACTTCTCCTTCAAGCTGGATGACAAGCAGCGCCTGCTCGACATCCTCGACCTGACCGAGCGCCTGCCGTTGCTTCTGAGCCTGATCAAGATGGAGACCGAGGTCTTCCGCATGGATCAGCGCATCAAGACCCGCATCAAGGAGCAGATGGAGAAGAGCCAGAAGCAATATTATCTGAACGAGCAAATGCGGGCCATCAAGAAGGAGATGGGCTCGGAGGACGATCTCAACGACGAGATCCGGGAGATCGAGGAGAAGCTCAAGAACCAGAAGATGTCCAGGGAGGCCACCGAGCGGGTCGAGCACGAGCTGAAAAAGCTCAAGATGATGACCCCCATGTCCGCCGAGGCCACCGTGGTGCGCAACTACATCGACTGGATCCTGAGCCTGCCCTGGGGTGAGAAGACCGAGGTGGCCGACGACCTGCCGAAGGCAGAGCAGATTCTCGAGGAAGACCACTACGGGCTGGAAAAGCCCAAGGAGCGCATCCTGGAGTACCTGGCCGTCCAGGTCCTGGTGAAAAAAATGCGCGGCCCGATCCTGTGTTTTGTCGGGCCGCCGGGCGTGGGCAAGACCTCGCTCGCCAAGTCCATCGCCCGGGCGACCGGCCGCAAGTATGTGAGGCTCTCCCTGGGAGGGGTGCGGGACGAGGCGGAAATCCGCGGCCACCGCCGGACTTACATCGGCGCGCTGCCCGGCAAAATCATCCAGTCCCTCAAAAAAGCAGGCGTGAACAACCCGGTGTTCTGCCTGGATGAAGTCGACAAAATGAGCATGGACTTCCGCGGCGACCCCTCGGCGGCCCTGCTCGAGGTCCTGGATCCGGAGCAGAACTTCTCCTTCAACGACCATTACCTCGACCTCGACTACGATCTGTCGGATATCATGTTCATTACTACGGCGAACACCCTGCCCGACATTCCGCTGCCGCTGCAGGACCGCATGGAGATCATTCGGCTGCCGGGCTACACCGAGGTGGAAAAGTACCACATCGCCGAACAGTTCCTGGTGCCCAAACAGATCAAGTTGAACGGCCTGGAGGGCAAGCAGGTCGCTTTTTCCAAGAACGCGGTCCTCGCCTTGATCCGCCGCTACACACGCGAGGCCGGCGTGCGCAACCTCGAGCGTGAGATCGCCTCCATCTGCCGCAAGCTGGCCCGCGAGGCCGTGACCGATAAGGCGAAAAACGAGTTCGTCGTGAACGAAAAATCCATTCCGAAACATTTGGGACCCTACCGGTTCCGCCAGGAAGAGGTGGAGCAGGAAGACCAGATCGGGATGGTGACGGGGCTGGCCTGGACCCCGGTGGGCGGGGAGCTGCTCTTCATCGAGACGCTGCTGATGCCCGGACGGGGCCAACTCACCGTCACGGGCAAGCTCGGGGATGTCATGCAGGAGTCGGCTCAGGCGGCCATGAGCTACGTGCGCTCGCGTGCCGCGTACCTGATGATCGACGAAAAATTCCACCGCAAGTACGACATTCACATCCACATCCCCGAGGGAGCCATCCCCAAGGACGGACCGTCGGCAGGCATTTCCATGTGCACCTCGCTCGTGTCGGCGCTGACCAAGCGGCCGGTGCACCGGGACCTCGCCATGACCGGGGAGATCACTCTCAGGGGCCGGGTGCTGCCCATCGGCGGGTTGAAAGAGAAACTGATCGCTGCCCACCGCGGCGGGGTCAAGCGGGTGATCATTCCGAAGGAAAACGAGAAGGACCTCAAGGACGTGCCCAAGAGCATCTCCAGCCAGATGAACATTGCCTTCGTCGAGCACATGGACGAAGTGCTCTCCCATGCGCTGATCGTGCGCGCGGGCGAATCCATTTTCAAGAAGGCAGACATCCGGCTGGATGCGCCGGCCGAAGGGAAGGCCAAGCAGGGGCCGGCCATCAATTAGCCGCGCGGCCTTGCCGAAATTCAACTTGACAGTGTTGCCGCAAGTTGATAGTTACCACTGTTGTGCGATTCGCTTGCGGGCGGATAGCTCAGTCGGGAGAGCGTCGGCCTTACAAGCCGAAGGTCGCAGGTTCGATCCCTGTTCCGCCTACCATTTCAACACGGGGTCGCGGGAGGGACAGATTCGCTGAACGAAATTTGCGCGTTCAATCGTATCACATTTTCGCAGCACCGGATTACGGGGGCGTAGCTCAGCTTGGTTAGAGCGCCGGCCTGTCACGTCGGAGGTCGCGGGTTCGATCCCCGTCGCTCCCGCCAAATAAAAACAAGGGCTTAGGAGCCAATCCTGAGCCCTTGTTTTTTTCCTGGCGAAAGCGTTTCCCGCCCCATTTCCAACCTTCAGCCGCTGATTGCTCTTGTTTTTGATTTTCATCTGGCTAAAATTGATTTGAAAAAACCAGAGGGGGCAATCATGGACATTCCGACTATTGCGGCTGTTCTCACCTCCATTAAATCGGCAACGGATACCCGTCCATGAAAAAGATTGCCCTCCTATGCCTGATTGCACTTGTCGGGTGCTCAAGCGCCAGATTGATAGAACGGAATCGGGATTTTCGCGGCTACAGTCTGATGCAGACACGCCTGATCGTTCCCAGCGATTTTAGTTTTAAACCGCACACCGCAACCTTGGCGCTTCTGACCGGTGAATACGTGCCTGTTTTTGAAGATGGCGAAGGCGTCTATTTCCAATCTCCCAGAGGAATTATTGTTGATACTGCCTTCTACAATGGTGGGGTGTATCTGAAAAATTCACCTGGCGATCCAGCCGAGCTATGGCTGTCGACATATTACTCGGCAACGGTCGCGGTCCTTCCCCCTGAATTTAAATACGAGATAGTGCGCCGATAGCCCCCTTCTTGGTCAGGTTGGATTACGCGCGATATAATGGAAAGTGCGGGACTTGACAACAGGTCAGGAAGGTTCGGGATACCGTCCCATGGGGTTCCCTGATTTTCTGTCCGTTGCCGCCTTTGAGGTCGCGAAGGCCCGCTATGAGAAACTATCTAAAACGATTTTTATCTGCCCTGCGGTCAGGTAAGGACATGATGAGACGAGGGCGGCCAACTCCCGTTTTTTGGGGTCCGGCAAATGACCAAGCCATTGAGCCTTGGAGAGGTCCATTTTGCCGAAGGTCACCACTTCGCCGGTGTTCACGAAAGATTCATGTTGCAGAAATGGCAAGTCTCTTGGAGAAACCTGGAGCTGAGCATCGGGCTTGCTTATCCGTGGGACTGAGTTGATAAAAAAGAAAAGAGGGCGTTGAGGGCACACACACAAAGCGTATTTGGGTTTCGGGGTGGAGATAAATCTGCAGTAAATCAGAATGACATCGCCGGGGGCTAACGCATTAGAGTTGGACATAGGCCGCAGCCTCTTCCATCTCCTCTAAAATAGCATTCCGGTTCGGGTTATCGTCATCGACCAGCAACGCATAGTCGATCGGTTGGTTGATGCCGGACTCGATATAGCATTTCTCATCGTGGGTCTGTTCTCGTAACTCGCCGAAGGGCTTCTTTCCATGTTCGAGCAACGCCGTACGAAGGCAGTCTAAATCGGTTTTGGAAAAATAATCGAGATTAGGCTTGCGCTTCGCTGTGAGATTAAAACGACTGCCTTCTATTTCAAGAGAGGTGCATTTTTTGTCTACCAGGTCCGGGCTTAACCAGGGGTTATCTGTGATCAGATCCCGCACGCCGGAAGGGACGGGACCATGATTCATGCAAATATACGTATCCCCAAGGATAGGCCTTGCGAATTTATTCACATGCATTTTATCAGCGTAGAACAGGACCTTCGCGACGTGATAGATGTCGATCCCAGGCTGTTGCTCGGCGAGAAAAACCAAGGCCTCGATGGCCTTTTCGTAATTGATGCGGTAGGCGATTCGGGTTCCCATGATAGCGCTACCTCCTCCTTTGTGAATTATCTTGTTACGGACACAGAGAGCGCCATGAACCCATAGAACGAACCTGATTATCCTTGAACTCACCATACCAATAATCCCATTTGATTGCAAAAGCAACATTATTCCAAATTCAACACCGATGCCGAAAAACGCCCCTCGCCACAAGCTCCAGGTTCAACGATTTCCACCGGGCGGATGGTGTAGCATGGGCTTTTTATTCATCTTCACTGAGCAGGACAACACAAAACTGCTCCCTATCGGATTGGCCGCAGGTCTCTATAAGTTTGTGAATGATGGCTTGGGCCTCTCGGGAATTGGACAGTGCGCCGCCTCGAAGGGAAGGTCGTGGCCTCGAACCAGCATGACTCGATACGCTGCGATGAAATTCAAGTGGCCGGGTGGTGAGATGGATCTTCATCTTGACGAGAGTTGGGTGGTAAAATAGACAAAAAAGCAAGGTTAAGGGATAATAGGGATGATGAATAGCAAACTAAAATATTTACAGATTTTTAATTTTGCCTTTACAGCGATTGCATTTTTTGTGTCCTGCCAGCATTCCCAAAATCTAACGGGTAAATGGCAGGAGATTGAGAATAAAGCAATTTTGGAATTTAAAGACGATCACACCTTCATAGCTGTCGATGATATGGGAATGGCTGTAAGTGGAACCTACGCTCTTGATAATAACGGGAATGTGCGGTTTGAATTCAAGCACAGTGTGTCTGAAGTCGAAATAATAGATGCGAAAATATCATTACAAGGAGGTGTTTTGACTTTTTATTATGGTGATACCAGGGAGGTTGAGAAATACAGGAGAGTTAAACCATAGCCTCGAAGCCAAGTAGGGACCAGACGCATGAATATAAAATTATTCACCATAGTTTTTTTGGGGTCTCTTGGGCTAATTATTGTCTCTGCTGTAATTGGAAATATTCTCGAAGAAAAAGGCATCTTAACCAAAGAAATGATAGGGCCTAAAGGCGTAACAGCGGTACTCTCATTCTATTTCATTTTATTTTGCATTATGGCATTTTCGCTGATTCCACTTGCTCTTCGGTTTTTTCTCAACATGCAGGTCAAAATTAGCAATGGGGAATTTGTTTTAATCAGGTGGCTTCAAACTCATGAACAATCTGTAGTCTATGGCTTTTGGGGGTTAATCATTATCGGCTTGATTATAATATTTTCACTGGTTAAGCCAAGTGAGATGTTTGAATAAAGACAAATCGATGAAGAACCAGTTCGATGGGTAAAATATCAGAGCATTACGATTTCGATTTGAGGTGGGGCAAGCTTCCAGTATGTCTGGTTTCTTAGGAGGCAAGGTTGCTGTAATATTACCATCATGCTGTTCAGTAAGATTGACTACCGTTATTTTAATATTCCATTTCTAACTGTCACACTTATTAATCTGTACCCATTTTCTGTTCTTAAAAATTCGAAGTGGTCTTGATAAAAATCGCTTTCAGTTTTATGATTGACGGTGACATTCATAACCGGGTATTTCCACTCTTTTGGTTCACCGCAGTTGTTGTAATAAGCATTAAATTCAATCCCATCATAAATAAATGGATTAAGTCCGTCTATTGAAACGAAATAGTCCGATTCTTCCTTATTGAGCTCTGCCAGCCTGGTCTTAATAAGCTCAAAGTTGGCATCAATAAATTCACTACTCGTTTCGCTTGTCCAACCGATAGGTTCTTTCCAAATGTAAATTCTTCTGTACGAACTTTCAATTAATTTTTCCTTAGAAACGGAAGCAAGCAGAGCTGAATCAAGCCATTTTTTAAATTCTTTTTTGTAGTCAATAAACGAGTAATACCCGTCATCAGCACCAGGGAAGCTTTGTCGAACAGGATCTTGAGCGGGGTCAGGTTCTGTTTTAATCGAGAAGAAATCTAAATCCGAGTCATATTCAAAGTTTTCAATGATTATTTGATTATTGGTATCGATAAGATGCTTTTTTCCTTCTGCCCATGTAAAGTGGTTGCGGCCAGAATCATCGTTTCCGTTCGAATGTTTCTTCTTTGCGCCTTTCAAGGCTATGACAAATCCATTTCTCACATTGGTTAAATCGTTATATTCTGCCGGGATAACGACCTCACCTTCGCTATTAAACATACCGACCCTATCCGTTTTATTATCTCTGAATCTTATAAACCCCTCGCACTCACAATCTGGACCGTTGTCGAAAATATAGACTTGGTTTGTTCCAACTGTTTTTCTGGATTTTGTCAAGTAGTAAGTTTCGTGCCTGCCATTTTTTTCCTCCATAACCGCAATTATTTTATCGAATATTCTTGCTGTGGTGAAGCCAGTATATTTGGGTTCAATTCTTATTTTGCCATTTTGGTCCTTGAATCCCATAAGCTCTGAATTGTCATTCCAAAATGCTATCCAAGAACTATCATTCTGAGGATATTTCGAACACCCAAACATGATAAAAGTACATATCAGTAGGATTTGTTGAATTTTTCTAAGCGCAGCTGACATAACCCTCAACGACCGTGGCTTTTTGCGCATCGTGAGAAGAAATTGTTGGCTGAATTTTGAGTCATATTGTTTCGTCATTTCGCTATCTGTAACATTTTGTTGGTTCGATTTTACCCGCTAAGACTAACACAAATTTGGCGAGATTACAGATACGTTCATGATCTATTTAAGATATCCAACGATGAGGAATCCTTTCAGATAACATCTGTATATCAGAATTTTACCCCCAGCATCCCGGGCCTGTCAAACCCAAAACAGTGGTAATCAGACTTTCGAACCTTCCCGTAAATCGCCAGCCTTCTGCCAGTTTCGCGAGAACAAACTTCAAAATGCCACCCAGAACCCTAACCCCAACCATACCTTCCTCCGCTTGAGCCAGGACGAATATTTTGTGCCATTTTTCCGGCAATACTTCGACCTACTCAAATCCAACCTTCAATCGATCAATGTCATGGTCTGTAACGGCAGCTTCAGTCACAGTTATTACACATGCGGAGAGCATCATAATCGACAGAACCCGAACTGGAAACTCTTCCAATTGCTCGAACGCCACTGCTTGGAGGCGGGATATGATTTTTTTGAGGCTCGAGATATGATTGAGGAGCGGATTGGAAGGAGGCTGAGGTGTGAGTGCGAGATTTTGAAATAATTATGATGAGCCAAGATATTATCTGATAAGCGGATAGCCAAGGAGCGAATTAATTCAACCACGCGACATTTCAAAATATAGTTCGAGTATCAACCTTTATGTATGGGTGAAAGGTGGAGCTAAGCTGTCACTGTAGTAGCTTTCTTGAGAGGCGAGTTTCCTGCGATATTCCTCAACGTCGGTAATCAGCCGCACGTTTTCTTGCATCGGCTGAATTGGCCTTGTTAGGCTTTCACTTTAATATCATGCTTAAGTAATAAAATAGGGGACAGACCATGTTTTTTGTTTTTAAAATAAAATTGTCGAACCGCTTGGGCAACAAGTAAAACCGGGTGCAGCAGGCAGGCCACGGAAACAAAAAGAGTGGCAGGATTAAGGGAATTCGTGGTCAGCCCCATATTTTTACTCGAACTTCCAATTCCCTAAAATTTGGAACGCCCCTCCCTTCATTCTTTGTCCTTGGTTATTGGCTGGCGTTATAAGATGCGATCCGATCGATGACGTTCTGTTCAAGGTTGAAAAAGAAAAAACTATAATCGTAGTTGTGGTACCAACCCGGTAACACATCGTAGGGATAGTTTAGGTTTCCGTAGTTTCCGGGTGCTGGCAACGCTAATGGGTCAATGACTAAAGCGCCATGATTGTTTTGCGCGCCGGTGTAGCCGACGATCACTACGGCGGAGACATCGACGCCACCAATGAAATAATTTTCCCAATTGGGCGCAAATTTGGTGTCTGGGGGAGGCCCCAGTTGGGGATTTACGGGCGGCGGCTGAAACTCATAGAAGAGAGCCCCGAGATTTGCAGTGGCGGCAGCGGCAACGGGCTCCATTTCGTTCGGATTGCTTGCAACCCAGGTCAACGGGTTGACACTGTAGGCGTTCGCTTGCACTATCCCGGTCGGAGGAGGACCAGTTTGTGAAAAATCCCCTGGATTTTGCTGCGTGTTGTACGTGACGATGCATCCGGTTTGCGTCTTGCTGCCGCAGATGCCGAGTTGCGAGAGAGCGGGGTAGGTTGACATGTCATCATCTGTGACTGACCAGCCAATCACGTAGGCGGCAACCAGTTGCTCCCGGAGTGCTGCATCCGAGAACCTCCTCTCTAAAAGCATGAGCAGCAGGTTGGAGCCCTGGCTGTGGCCTGCGAGAATAAACGGGCGCGGATTATTATTGGAGTCTTTGTTGTAGTGAGCCATATAGTAATCGAATGCGTCCTCAACATCCTTGTACGCAATTTCCAACGCCGTGGTCGCAGCATCGCTGTTTGTTGGTTTTGTTTTCCAAAGTAGCGCATCAAGAACATCGATGCCCGCAGCCTGCTGGTAATACGGTACGTACAGGTTGGTGCCCGCTGCGTAGAAGACGCTTGATTTAGAATCGACCTGAGCTTGAATTGCTGGATCTGCGTGGGCTTGCTCAATGGTCTGATTCCAACCCGCAGAATATTCAGAGCCGTTGTTGTCCGGATTTGGGAAGTAGGTTGTGGGATAGAAGAAGAATACATCTACTGGTTGTGACGCATTCTCCGGGAGAGTTTGCCAGTTGTACGAAATAGAATACTTATTGACGCCTGTTGCGGTGGAGGAGTCATTCGAACCGCTGCAGGCAACAAGCTGGGTTAGCCCGGCAAGCATAATTATCATTGTCAGCCAATTTTTCATTTTATCCAGGCATGCTATGGGGATAGGCATAAGATCCTTCTTTCAAAAACCGACCACGAAATTAAAATATCACCAATTTTAGGTTTTCGCGATTTATCGGATGATATCCCAGACCGCGCTCCCGTTGCAATAGACAATATATACCACCCGAATACCGTGGCACGTCGAGTTTTCAAATCCGCTTAAGATGTCTGTAACCATAGAGGGAGTGGTCGGTAATGGGGACACAATCATTGTCAACAAGGGCAATACCAAACTTACCATTCGCCTCGTCTGTATTGATGCTCCCGAGGTCTCACACGCTAAGAATAAACCCGGTCAAGCCTTCAGTCAGAAGTCCACCAAGCACTTGGCCGGTTTGATGCTAAACAAAATCCTCGATGTCAAATCATACAGACCAGATCGTTACGGTCGCGCTCTTGGCGAGGTCTTTCTGGATGGCAACAGCATCAACCTTGAAATGGTGAAAGCGGGTCTTGCTGAAGTTTACAGGGGCACTCCTGCAAAGGGGCAGGACATGGAACCATACTGGAAGGCAGAGGAAGAGGCCAGAAGGGCAGGGAAGGGGATGTGGGTGCCGGGGGACAAGTATGTGAGCCCGAGGGAATGGAGAAAGACGCATGGGAATTAAGCGATTTGGTCAATATTCCCATCCTCGCCAGCGCCAGTTGCAACGACTGATAATCCAGCGGCACCCCATTCTATCCCAACAGCTGAAGTTTCGAGTTTGCCGTCTCAAGTTCCATCCAAGGAATTGATCGCATGGTTTTTGGACAGGTCACGGAGCAGGGCAGAGGCCTCATTGATATTGACACCTTGCTGGTTAAGGCGGTCGAGAAGGAGTTGGTGGAGGTTGGGAATCGAAAGAGCCAATCCTAAGCCCTTGTTTTTTTTCTTCCCAAAGCCTTTCCAACCGCATTGCGAACCTCCGGCCGCTGGGTGTCCTTGTATATCAATTTTACATACCAGCAATCCACCGCCCTGGGGCGGCCGACTAAAGTTTTGGTCCCAATTGCCGATAATAAAATATGGGAGGGGCCTACCTATGGGATTTTTTTTGAAAAGAGTCTCGACGATGATTGCTTTTTGCACGTTATGGTTTATCATCTCCGAGTTTTGGAAATAAAATAGGTTATCCAAATTCAAGCGCCACTTGGTGCCATGTGAACGATCCTGAATCGCGCGGTATACCTCCGCTTTTTATTCTTGCCGCCATTGTAGTCATCGGCGTTATGGGCGTCATCGTTCTGCATCATGTTTTCTGAACTGATAGGTCCGGAGCCATCCGTCGGTGATGCTTGCTCATATCACCCTTCCCTTGGCCTTCTCTCACCAGAAAAGATCTTTGCCTGTAGCTCGTCCTACGCTATGTCCTCCCTCATTTCAGGCATCATGTTTCAGGCCATGCTGGAGCTGCTACAGGCTCCCAGCGTTTTGGGTTAGCCGGCAACCGCGGCCAGCGTGATTGTGTCGCCTGCCACGAGCGCGGTCTGACTCCGCTCCATCCAAGAATTGAACCGCAGCAAGCAGCCCATTTGAAATCGTTATCCATCGCATTGGGCTTTAACTTGCAATCTGAACGCATGTGGACTAAGTAAACGGATTGCGCATCCAGTATCATTTTTTTAACACGGGAAGTGGGAATCCGTTGCCTGCTTGCCCACCGTCCGGGGTACACTTTTGAAATGTTGAAAGGGTAGGCATCCGCTTTTTAACCCGCTGCGCGAGTCAGGATTGCATGAAAGTCGGAACCGGATTCAGCAATCAGGGGGATTCACGCGAATCCGGCCGGTTGGTGGCCGGACAAGCGCTGCTGAAGGGCGGCATCGAGGAACCGTCACTGATGCTGGCCTTCTGTAGCGGTCGCACGGATGCACACGCCTTTTTCCAAGGCCTGCGGTCTGTTGTCGGCGACGCGGTTCCGATCATCGGAGGCTCGGCAATAGGAGTGATCACAAACTCCGAGCTGTCCTACAGCGGTCACCCCTGCGGCGCCATGGTCGTTCAATCCGATAGGCCCTTCCTGCGGATAGCCTCCTGCAGTGACCTTCCTGAAAGCGAACACCAGGCCGGAAGGCTCCTGGCCGAAAAGCTGAACGTTCAGCCCGACGATCAGGCGCTGCTGGTGTTCTATGATTCCATCAAGCAGCCACCCGGCGATGGCAGGCCTCTCGAGCTGAACGCCTCCGCGCCGCTCATTGCAGGCATCGAGACGGGGTGCGCGAACCCCCTGCCGGTATTCGGGGCAGGCTTGATCGCCGATTACGGATTCAATCCGACCATTCAGTTCTGCGGTTCTCATGTCGGCACCCGTAGCGCGGTTGGAGCCGTCATCGGCGCGGACATCACCCCGTGCTATCGCATCACGCATGGCTGCACACCGCTCGATGGCATTTATCACCGGGTCACTCGGGCCGAGGGAGCCGTCATCTATGAACTAGACGGCGAACCGGCAGTTGGAATGATCAACCGACTCTACGGCAGCCGGGAGTGGCAAAAAGCGACGCCGGTCGATCTCTTGACCATCGGCATTTACCAGGGTGAAAAATATTCCGGAGTAAAAGAGAGCAGCTATGTCAACCGATTGATTACGGGCGTCTTGCCGGAATCCAAGGGGATATGCCTGTTTGAACCCGATATCGAGACCGGCGCTGAGGTGCAGTTCATGATCCGGGATTCCCTCAAAATGATCGAATCGGCGCGATCCAACTCGGCGGACCTGATGGCGGAAATAGAATCCTCGGGAAGACAGGCGCTATTTGCTATTTATATCGATTGCGCCGGCCGCACGGCCGCCTATTCCAAAACCGCCGGCGAAGAAGCCGCTGAGATACAAAAGGCGCTCAACCGTGCGGGCTGCCCCTTGCTGGGGTTTTACTCGGGTGTGGAGATCGCGCCCTTTCTCAACAAAAGCCGCGGGCTGGATTGGACCGGGCTGTTGCTGGTTATGACAGGGAGTTGAGCATGCAATTCAAACCCTCTGCGCAGGCGGCTGCAAGCGCTGATCTGGCGCGCCAATTGGAGCAGGCGCGGCAGGAAGCCGCTTACTACCGCGATATCGCCAAAGAGACCGGAAGAAGTCATCTCCGGAACATGTATCAGTTGTCCGGCCTGGTCGCCGAGCTCAGAGACATCGAGCAGCGCCTGCGGGAATCCGAGGGACGCTATCGCAGCGTGGTTGAAAACCTCAACGTGGGCATGATGGTGACCGTTGATCAAAAGATCGTCTTCGCCAATGCGGCTGTTGCGACAGCGCTCGACCAGAGCATAGCGGAGATGATGTCAAACGCGGATCCTTTCGGTTACATTCATCCAGAAGACCGGGCCATAGTCCTGGAGCACCACCTTAAGCGAATCAAGGGGGAGGCTGTTCCAGAAACCTACTGCTTTCGAGTGCTTACGAAAAGAGCGGAATTGCGATGGGTGGAAGTTACGGGAGTTCGGATCGATTGGAGGGGGCAGCTCGCCATTCTAAATTTTTTCGTGGACGCCACGGAGCGTGTGCGCTCGCAAGAGATCCAAAAGAGGCTCGAGCAGCAGTTGGTCCGCGCCAATAAAATGGAGGCCCTTGGGGCCTTTGCCGGCGGGATCGCCCACGACTTCAACAACCGCATGGCCGCCGTCTTGGCCTATCTTTCAATGGTGCTCCACGAGACCGATCCGTCACACCCGCACTATGAATACTTGGCCAGGGCCGAGAAGCAGATCCGCGGGGGCTCCAAACTGACCTCGCAGCTGCTCGGTTATGCCAGGAACAAACCTTACCAAGTCAAGCCGATCGTGCTGAACAAGCTGGTGACGGAGGTTTCTGAGACCTTCAGCCAGACGCACAAAAACATACACGTTCATCTGAATCTGCACCCCGGCCTTTGCACCGTAAATGCCGACCCATCCCAGATCGAGCAGGCGCTGCTTAATCTTTTTGTCAATGCCTCCGATGCGATGCCGAACGGCGGAGAACTGCAGCTTACAACCCGTAACACCCCCCACGCCGCAATGCCCTCCGGCAAGTTCCAACCGGAGCCTGGAAATTACGTGGAACTCCAGGTAGCGGATTCCGGAGTCGGGATGAGCGCTGAGACTATGGACCGGATTTTCGATCCATTTTTCACCACCAAAGAACTGGGGCGGGGAACGGGCCTGGGGTTGGCATCCGTTTTCGGGATCATCAAGGGACACAGCGGATACATCGATGTTGCCTCCCAACCCGGACAGGGGACAACCTTCAGCCTCTACTTTCCAGCTATTATTCATCAGGCGCCCGTTGAACCGCAAGAGGTTCAGCGGGAAATCACCGCGGTGAAGGGGTCCGTTCTGGTGGTGGACGATGAGCATAGAGTGCTGGAGACCAGCGCCAGAATGCTCGCCAAACTCGGCTTCACTGTTCATCCCGCCGGCAGCGGCCGCGAAGCGATTGAGATCTTCCGGCAAAAGGCCCACGAACTGGACCTGGTCCTCCTCGATATGGTCATGCCGGGCATGGGCGGGGAAGAGGTCTATCGGCATATCAAGGAGATGCGACCCGATGCCCGGGTGCTGATCTCGAGCGGCTTCGACTCCAGCGGCAGAATGACTGAGGTTCTCAACCAGAATTGCGACGGCTTTCTATGCAAGCCGTTCAGCTTGGCGGAGCTTTCAGCAAAGGTTCAGGAGTTGCTGCAAAAAGGCTGACCCATAACCCTGATTGAGAATATCCGCTCTCTTCGTCCAACGGCTCTGAGAATAATTTTTCCGCAACGCCGTTCACTCGGCCTTTAGCTGGCAATCTAGGTTAATGAAAACCCCTCGAGAGGAGATTAATCCCCCGCGGGCATAGAAACGACGATCAATCTTCGGCTTTCACGTTACGAAATAATAACACTCCTACCAGTTTGCATCGTTGAGCGTCCTGGCTTCACAAGAATACATTGGCTCAGGACGGTGTCGCTGCTGTGGGCCGTCTAATGGTTTAATACACTTTCACCCAATATAAATAATTTGCCTAACGAGTTCAGGCTCGCAGCGTATCGTAATCCAAAACAACCTTTATTGCTCCGTCTTCGCGGTTTACAAAAAGATCATACGCCCTCTGGATCTCATGAAATGGCAGAACATGGCTGATGATCGGGGATACATCGATTCTGCCTTGTGCGATCATGTCCCTGGCCAGCGAATAATTAGGAATCGGGTCCGGGCCCTCGGAGCCGATCAGAGTCAAATTTCTGGTGAGGAGATCCCATATCGGGAAATCCGTGCAGATTTCTCTGTCCGGCATGCCGAAGGCTACGAGGGTCCCCAGCGGATGAAGGAAATTTAAACAGAACTTGAAATCCAGATCTTTATGGCCGACCGCCTCGAAAACGACGTCCGCCATTTTGCCGCCCGTGATCTCACGGACCGTCTGCACCGGATCGTGCCTGTCCACATTCACGATATGAGAGGCCCGCATCTTGCGCGCGGCCTCGAGCCGGTAATCGAGTTTGTCCATCGAGATGACCGTCTTTGCGCCCAAATTGCTGAGCATGTGAGTTATAAGCAGTCCCATCGGTCCGGCGCCAACAATGGCTGTATCCATGTCTATGAGACAGCCCAGTTTTTTGCAGGCCCAGATCACCGTTCCAAGAGGCTGCGTCATTAAGATTTCCTCCAAGGGGACGGCATCCCGGGGAAGGGATACTGCCTGCCGGTCGGAAAAGCAGATATATTCGCACAGTCCCGCCTGCCCGTTCGGCATGGCCATGACCAGGTCTCCCTTTTCGAACCGGGCCGACGTCGACTTAACAACTGTTCCCAGGCACTCATGAATGGCCACACCGGGCTTCAGAGGATATACGGGCGAGCCGTCGGAGACTCCCGAGCGTTTCGTCCAGCGGGTAGGAATGGTGTTTTCCGAGGCCCTGTGATCGTAGGCGAACCAGGGCGAGTCCGACCCGCACAGACACGCCCGCTCAATTCTAACTTTGAGCATGCCAGGTTCGTCATTTTTCAGGTCTGGCTCTTCGATATCTACGATTTTCACTTTTCTAGGGGCCACGATTTGCGCAGCTTTCATCAAAACCTCCTTTAAATCCACTCTCCTGGTCGACAGTAAACGCGCGCATAATGGGTTCGATGTTCTGCTTTCAAAAAACAGCCGTTGTCTTGTCGGCAATGAGCTGTCCCAGATCCGAAAGAACCTGCTCGCGCGTTTCCCTGATGTCTCTTCTCAGAAGGTCCTGAGCTCTGGTGAGGTTTCGGCCCACCACGGCCTCTGAAATGTGCTGGTGCAGAAGCAGGTTTTCATTGTCGCGCGTGTAATGGCTGAATACGATACTACCGCCGAACTTCAGATACAGCAGATCGAAGAGAGAGCGAAGGATCTGAATCTGGACTCGGGAGCCGGAGAGGCTAGCGAGAGTCAGATGGAACTCCTTGTGCAGCGCCAGTCGGCGGGTGAACGATTTTCCGGATGCGGCGGCGGAATAGGATTTGAAAGCGGCCTGTAGCTTCAAAATCGCTTCCTGGTCGATGCGTCTGATCGTTTCTGGTAAAAGAGAAACCTCGATAAGTTCGCGGGCCGCGTAGATTTCCTCGACTTCATGCATGTCGATCGGCTCGGTGTAGTAGCCACGGTTGGGTTCGTGGCGGACGAGGTTTTGGAACTCGAGGAACTTGAGGGCTTGAATGATGGGGGTGGTGCTCATCCCTAGTCGCTCGGAAAGATCTCGATAGGAAATCTTCTGGCCGGGGACTATTTCATTGTGAAACATCAATTGACGGATGGCTTCATAGGCGGCATGGGTCATGTCCGATTGGCCGTCACTAATTTTAGGGCGTCTATCTTTTGTCAAACAGACCTCCTCGGATATAGAGCAGTTTCCAAACTTTCCCTAAATGGAGTAATCGCTGTATCATCACGCAGGCTCAGCCTTTATAATCGTCGCCTGCTCGATCACCATTGGTTGTTTATCTTTTACAACCAAGTATTAGAACGAGGGTGTTAGAAGATTTCCCTCGCGATCGAAGGTAATCTCTACAGGTGAACCTACGACCTTTGCTCCAGCTTCCTTGCACAAGTGGACAAGCGGCCTGGAAACGAAAAATGTTTGAAGCTGTAACGTATTCTTGATCAGCATCAATTTAGCATCGACTAATGGTGTATAACAGGTCAACAATCCGACAGATATTGCTTCACGATCCGATCTCATAATATATGGGATTTTAGCTGATGCCGACCCTCGTGATGTGATGACATTTCCGTACATCAATGAGAAATTAATCTTATCATATAGTTTTTGGGTTGTTACATCACATAAACCAATTCCGGAAGCATTCCCCTCAGAGGCTTCTGTTAGATTTAAAACAGCTATGCGATAAATGTCTGGCCCTTCGTTCGGTGAAGGATTCTTGCCTGACGGGTATCTGCCCGTTACGAAAGAATCCAACCCCAGGCCACTGATGTCCTTACCCATTTCATACACCACCAAAAGATCAAGACAGTCCACCGGCAACCTTGCTATATGAGTTCTTACCTTATCAAGTAATTGCTTCTCTCCTGATACAATCTCATCTATCGCTAATGCCTTTAAGACGGCGGGCTTTCCTGAATGGCCCTCTATAATGGCAAGCGCCACTGGAATATTTAGCATTCTAATGGCGCCTTCCCCTGCTGCTCTAACCCTTTGTGCCAATTTTTCATACCCCATGGCATGAACCCATTGGGCGCCCAAATAGCTCCCTAACCCGACGCAGGCGATCTTAACAAGTCCACTTTCAATTTCCGACCTGAAGTCGGTATGAGTTTTGATCCTGTTCAAAAGAATAATTGCGTCGGCTTCGTAGGCTTCTTTTTGGCAATAAATAGGTACGCCGTCTTTTGTAGTTCCCGCCAGAGCGATGTCTGAGCAAAGCGAGATGGGCGCCCCGACTCGATCTTCCTTGATCCCCAAATGTGCCAATATCTGGGCTTTTTCTCTTGCATCCTCTCCACCGTGACTGCCCATCGCAGGAACGATGAATGGTGTGCACCCGACTTTTTTAACGGCATCTACAACCCCCGCCACTATCTCGCTTATGCTGCCGATGCCTCGGCTACCCACGGTGATGGCAACTCGATTTCCTGGCTTAAACAATTCTGATCGAACTATTTTGGAATGAATTTCATCGCGGGCTTTTTCTCGCGGGTTTGCTATCACAGTAGAATCATGCAGTTCCTGTTCCATCGGAACCAGTTCTGGAAGGCTGCAATTCCACTCTTTACCATTTGCATAAATTCCCATAAAATAGTCCTCGTGATGCAATCTATTTCATGTCTTTGATTTTTAGGAAACTGCTTTTGATGGCCGATTTTTGTTGCTCGCTGGCCTTAGGAAGTGGGGTCCTCACCGGGCCTCCGGAAAGGCCTCGTAGCTCCATTCCGTATTTTGCAAGTTCAACAAACTGGCCATAGCTTCCGGAAAATAGTGCATCCAGCAGGGGTGCTAACGCCAAATGAATTTTTTCCGCCTCTTGGAAATTCCCAATCTTGGTAAATGTATATAGCTTAAGCGATATCCGGGGCAAAAAGTTTGCGGCTACTGAAAGAAAGCCATCTGAACCCATAAGCAATGTATACGGTTCATATAGCTCTCCCCAACCATTGATGCACGATATTTTGCCTGAAAGCGCTTTGATTGTTTTGTTGAATTTGCTGAGTTGGTGGGTTCCATCCTTTAATGCGACGACCTTACTAAATTCAGCTAGTTTTTTCAAAGTGTCTATGGGTAAGTCCACGACAGTCGTTAGACAACGATTGTATATGACAATTCCTATATCTGTATTCTTCTCAATTTCATTGTAATGATTTAAGACCATCTCTTCTGTGGGTATTCCCCAGTAGTACACGGGTCTTATCAGAACCGCATCGGCACCGAGGGATCCGACGTAGTTATTGAATTCTATCACCTCCCGAATATTGCTGTGGTTAGACCCAATGACCACCGGCACCCTGCCTTTGCAAGCGTCCACCCCGACTTTGGCCACTGCTCGCAACTCTTCCCTGCTCAAACTCGAGAACTCTCCGGTGGTACCTAATATCAAAAGAAAACCATTGCCTTCCTGTAATCCCGATTGAATCAAATAATCCAAGTTCTTCTCCAACCCGCTGTAATCAACCTGACCTTGGCTCAACATTGGGGTGATCACCGGGACCGAAACCCCCTTCAGTCGGGCCTTGATCCTTTCCTTATCTAGCATATGTTTCTCCTTTTACGTACCAAGCTGGTTGGCCTTCTCAAGTGCGGACTTCATCGACTCTATAACAGAGTTTTTAAAACCAAGTTTGTCTAATACGTAAAGCTTTTCTGCACCGATGCCTCCCGGGGTTGCCGCTTTTCGGATGAGCTGCCCGGGCTTCTCAGGGGATGTCTTGAATAGTTCAAGTGAACCTTCTAAACTCGCGATGATGAATTTTTTGGCTGTTTCCTCGTTCAATCCCAAGTAATGGGCGGCATCCATTAGACACTCTATGTAGTACAGCGTATGAGTGATGCCAGATAGAACCGATATATAGTTCAATTGATCTTCATCCAAGTGCGTGGTTTCGCTCATGCAGCTGAACAGGTGCTTTACCCACTGAATTTCGGACTCGAGCGCATCCGGATAGTTAGAGTATGCGGTTAAACCGGTTCCGGATTGAATCTGAGGATTCGGGTTGACACGGAAGATTCTATGAGTGCGGAAGAGTTCTTTCAATGATTGGATTTTCACTGCCCCGACGATGCTGATCAGCAATTTGTCTGCAATCGCTACGAGCCTTATTGTTTGGCTTGCCGCGGTGACCTGATTCGGCCTTACGGCCAAAATAATACTGTTACACTTATTGCACACTGCGGTGTTGTCATTCCAGAAGGCTTCGACCCCGTATTTGGCTTTTATTTCCTCGGCTCTCGTTTTGCGCCGGACCCCGACAATTATGTCTTTCCTGTCGACTGTGTTAGTTTGAACCAGCTTCGTGATGATCAGTTCTGCAAAATAACCCGCTCCAATGAAGCCCAGAGGTGTAAATTGACAGAACATTTGTAGCTCCATGTACGCGAAGGCGATATGAAAATTAAATTAAAAAGGTCCAAACAAAATGGTCCTTTTCGGGATCTTAACTGGCGCACATTAAATTGGTAGTCTGCTTCGTAATCACTTGGAAGCCTTCTTCAGAGCTTTCATGGAGGCCAGTAGTCTTTCAACCGTGCTGCTCTGGGGCGCAACCAAAGGGGACAGAACCGGGCCAACATTAAATCCCGCAAGAGTCATAGCGGCTTTAAGCGGTCCAGGGTTTATCTCGCTGAATGCTGCATCTATCATAGGAACAAGCGAAAACAGTATTCTCTTGGCGGAATCCGTGTCCCTTTTCTGCAGGAAATTATACATCTTGATCCATTCATTCGGAAAAAGATTGCAGGTGGCCAGAATACCTCCTTTAGCGCCGAGAAGAACATGCGCGATAAAGAGGTACTCTTCACCGCTCAATATGCTAATCAGATCCCCCGCTTGCATCATAAGCCTAACAAAATGAGCCAAATCCGGGTTGCAGGCTTTCATTCCTATGAGCAGTTCATTTTTCTCTGCGATTTTCCTGACAGTGGTAGGATCGGTGAAGGTCATTGTTCGATACGGTATATCATACAGCACAACAGGTATTTTCACTTTGTCCATAAACGACAGAAAATATTTAATAATCCCTTCCTGGGTCGGTTTCACATAAAATGGCGTCAGCAGCATCAGGGCGTCTGCACCGGCCTTTTTGAAATCAATTCCAATTTCAACGGATTCATGGAACCCAGGCGAAAGGATTCCAGGTATAACCGGCAGCTTTCCGCCAACCTCTTTGGCGACGAATTCAACAAACTTTACTCTTTCCTTGGGCGGCATGTTCGTGAATTCGCCGGTACCTCCCATAGGCACGATTCCGGAAACCCCGGCGCGGATCAAATGATTCAAAAGGTTCTTGGTTTCACCTTGCTTGAATTTTCCTTTGGCATCTGTGGGGGTTACTATCGCGGGCATGATGCCTTTAAGATCGTTCTTGGACAAAATTTTTTCCATGACAATCCTCCCTTAAAGATTTAGCTGGGCCGCCCGATTCGAGAGCAACCCTACCTTATTTTATAAGCCCAAATAAGGAAGGCACCCATAGGCAAAGGAAAGGAATATAGGTAATAATAAGAAGAACAACGATGCTAGAAATTATGAATGGCATACCAGTTTTTATTATGCTTGTAAGAGGAACTTTACCAACGATTGATCCTAAATAAAGACCCATTCCATAAGGAGGAGTAACGAGCCCAATCATTATATTAACAACCATTATTATTCCAAAGTGTACTGGATGGACACCCATCTTAGCAAAGATAGGTGTAAAAAGCGGTGCAAAGAGCAGCAATTGAACAGCATCGGAAATCCACATCCCATTAAACAAGAAAAATATATTTACTAAAAGCAGGAGTTGCCAAGGTTCCAACTGAGATTCATTTACAAGTCTTGTCAGTAAATCTGGCAACCTTTCTCTTGCAAACACCCAGCTTATAATTGTGACAAATCCTATAATTAGATAAATGGCCGCACTGGTTCTTGCTGCTTTTTCTAAAATATTAAAAATTTGCTTTAAATTTAGATTCTTGCTAATGAAAATCCCAACGCAAGCAGCATATCCAACCGCGATGGCCGCTGCCTCAGTGGCTGTAAAAAAGCCGGAAATTATTCCGCCTAGAATGATTACCGGCATCATCAATGCGTAACCTGCTTCCGATGTAATTCTAACAACTAATTTAAACGTAATCTGTTTTATGGGATTTGATGGGAAGTGATATTTTTTAACCATAAAAAATATAATTATAGCTTGTGCTAAGCCTATCATTATGCCTGGGATAACTCCCCCCATAAATAAAGCTCCAACTGAAACATTCGTTAGGCTTGCAAATATTATCATAGGTATACTTGGCGGTATGATAGGGCCTTGCAGAGCTGTTGTTACGGTCAAAGCAGTTGCAAATTCTGGTTTATATCCATCACGCTTCATCATATCGATCACGATAGGCCCAAGCGCTGAAATATCTGCCAAGGCAGATCCGGAAACACCGCCAAAAAGCATACTATCTAAAACATTGACATATGCTAACCCGCCTCTAAACCGCCCAACAAGAAGTTGCGCAAAAGTAACTAATTTTTCTGTCATGCCAGTAGTCGCCATTATTTCCCCGGCCATAATAAAAAGGGGAATGCACAACCACACAAAATCATCCATTCCTGTGAAAAATTTATGAGGATAAACTCCTACGGACGCCCACATTCCAGGCTTAATGACAAAGTATGCAAAACCAGCTGTGCCAATTGCAAATATTACTGGCCCTCCTGCTAAAAGCAGAACCATCAAAATAATGATCACAACCAGAAGAGTGTCAGTCATGGAGATTTTCCTGATTATGGTTTAAAATTCATTTTCTTAATATAGTTTTTGGTTAAGCTAATAGGAAAGCACAATAGATTGCCGAAGCTCATCTTTCATTCGGCAATACCGCCTTCTTGCGACTGTAGTTTTCTTTTTTGGATGCGTCCCAATCCATTATAGCTGTAAACACCATTTGTAGAAGCATAAGCATTGCCCCAACCGGAATAGCCAAATAAGGCCAAAACCAACTAATTTCCAATGCAATCGTTGTTTGATTTGAGGCATCAAAAGCCTGAAAAAAGCCTTCAATCGCCATAAATATAAACAATATCGCAAATAATAACCTAATAATTAGGTCACGATATTTTTTTGTCTTTTCAGGCCAAAACTTGTCTAAAAAATCTACAGCAATCATTTCCCTGTCATGTACTAAAACACTCGCCATAAGTAATGAAGCCCAAATGTTAGCATATCTTGCAAGCTCTTCCGCCCAAGAAAATGAAAAGCTAATAAAAGTTCTGCATAGAACTTGTAACAATAGGATTAGCGCTACACAACCTAACAAAAAGGACGCTGTAGCAGCAGTAACCAATTTTGCTTTTATGCAAAACTTTATAATAGTCTCCATATACTTTTTCTCACTATTAATTTTTTATAAATGGAGCCGGTATGTTCAACCGGCTCCAACTGGCAATTCGCTGTTAATTGCTACTTAAGCCCGACTTCTTCTCGGCTTCCTTGACCGCATCAAAAAATTTATTTATCCATTTTTCATCAACTTTTTGTTTAACTACTTTTAGAACTGGCTCTTTAGTTGCTTTTTGAAATTCAGCATATTCGGCTGGCGTAGGGGCATATATTTGAACTCCAGCTTTGGCAATCACTTCTAAATCTTGAGCCTCTTTTGCAGTTACTATACCCAAGAACGCAAGTTCGGCTTGGCGGGCCGCATAATCAAAAACTCTCTGATCTTGTGGTGTCAAGCTTTTATAAAATTTATCATTTATTATAATGAGAGCTAAATTCAAGAGATGGTTATCTAAAGTATAATATTTTTGAACCTCCTGTAATTTAGCCAAAAGTACTGTGTATGGCGCATTTTCTTGCCCATCTACAACTCCAGTCTGAAGTGCACTATACAGTTCGGACCAGGCAATTGGCGTTGCGGATGCACCTAATGCTTTCACCATCTCCATATGTATGGCAATTTCCATTGTTCGAATTTTAAGGCCTTTCATATCAGCCGGGGTACGAATGGGTCTTTTGTTATTCATAAACGATCTAAAAGCAGATGGTAAATATGATAAAATTCTAAAGTTAGCTTTAGCTGCAATTTCCTCAGACAAATCTTTTCCAAATTGGCCATTATATATCATGCGACCAATTTCAGTATTTCTAACCGTGTAGGGTATTTCAGTAACAGTCCATGCTGGCGCCCAACTTGCCATTTGGCCAGCATTTTGCCCTCCGCTTATTTCTATAACTCCTTTTCCAACTTGTTCTGCCTGAGATCGATAATCCCCCAATTGTTTATTGGGATATACCTCTACCTTGTAGCGTCCCTCTGTCTGACTCTCCACTATGCTTTTAAAAACATTTGTGTAAGCGAGATAAGGACTTTGAATTATGTCAATATCGTTTTCGCCATGCGCAAATTTTATAACCTTCTGATCTGCTGCAATACAGTTAGCCGCCAATCCCATTGCAAATGCAAAAATGACCAGTACAACTTGGCTTCTTTTCAGTTTCAGCATCGGAAACCCTCCTCTCAATAATTTGATTGTATATTTAATCATATTTTCGATTAGTTTTATAATCACAAGTTGAATAATGCTGTCAAGAATTATTTTTTTACGTTAATTCAAAAGCTTAAACTTTTATTGACAATGGTAAGAATTCAGTATACTAAAATAAGTTTACGATATACAATTCGACCTCCGCCCATTGCTACCGTCAACCGCAGGCCGCCTGCCTCCGCATGGCACCCTTTTATTTGTGTTAGCTAACCACTGTTATATCAAAAGTGTCACGGCAGGTTTACTGAGGTGTAGATTCCGTGCCTCGGAACGAATTCTGGTGCAGTCGGAATGGATTTGAGATTAACAGATCAAAGGTGCCGATTTAGGAAATTGCAGAATTGGTATTGGCTGAAGAGGTTTTTGGTCGCTCAAGGTTCGGGGTTGGTCGCGACAATCTCCGAAGACGCTTCAAAACAAGCCCGTCGGTCCGCATATTTCGAATCAGGATGGTGGCGGCCTGATCGGCAACCGTGTCCTTGCATTTGCGACAGAGGGCCATGGAGTTTGACTCAATAATCATCTGGCATTTTTTAGCTGAACGTCATATCATATAAAAATGAGCAAATTTTTGCGCATTCGTTCGGATAGGCTCGGGTTCCTACTCCGGATGAGCCCGGGGAGATATGGCATGAAACGATGGATGGCATGCGCCGCGATCATTTTTTTCGTCCATGCGGCGGCGGCCCTGGCCGGCGGGATGGCACCGGGTCTCGGAAACCAGGAACTCGGCAAGTCGTCCGTCGTGGTGGCGGATGTCGTCGAGACCACGGCCGTCGTGGAGGCGGTCGATTACACCAAGCGCACGTTGCGACTGAAGATCCCCAGGGAAGGGGTGCTCGAACTCAAGGTGGACCGGGAAGTCAAAAACCTAGAGTTTCTGAAGAAAGGCGATCCGGTCAAGGCGGCTTACACCGAACCCCTGGCAGTCTTCATGCGCAAGGCCGATGCACCGCCCAGCCCTGCCGAGTCGCGGCTGGTGTCGGTGGTACCCAAGGGGCGCGGACCCGCGGTTCTGCTTGCCGAGACCGTGCAGATGGCGGCCGTCGTCGAAGCGGTCGACGCCAAGACACGCAAATTGACGCTTAAGGTGGCCGGGGGCAGGACCCGGGTTCTTCGGGTGGACAACGGCCTCAAGCACCTTGACGGCATCAAGAAGGGGGACGCGGTCGTCATCCGGATGATCGAGGCGATCGCCATCAAAGTGGAGAAACGCAAGTAAAAGTAAAGGATAAGGAGATTGGGTTTGATGCAGAGGATGCCTGCCGCCGTCGTGATCGCTGTCGTCTTCCTGTTCGTCTGCCTCCCGCGGCCTCTATGGGCTGCCGAGGCCAAACCGGCCGCCAGCGGTCAGACTCCGGCGGCGCCGTCATCCGATCAGGACGATTACGAGGATGACTACGACGATGACCGCAAGCAGGTGACCGTCGCCGACCCCATCGAGCCGGTCAACCGGGGCATCTACTGGTTCAACGACAAGGTGTACTTCTACGCTCTGAAACCCGCCGCTCAAGGTGTCAAGTTCATCGTCCCCATCGAGATTCGTTCGGGCATAAAAAACATGTTTCACAACATCCGCTTCCCCGTGCGTTTCATGAACAGCTTGCTCCAGGCGAAGTGGTTGATGGCGCGCAACGAGTTCTGTCATTTCTTCCTGAATACGACAGTCGGTTTTCTGGGTTTTGCCGATGTGGCCTCGATCTATCCCGGGCTCGACACAAGACCGGAGGATACGGGGCAGACCTTCGCCGTGTGGGGGTGGGAATCAAGCTTTTATTTGATGCTGCCGGTTTTCGGGCCGTCCACGGGACGGGATTCGGTCGGCAAAGTGGGGGACACTTTGCTAGACCCCTTGTTCTGGCTAGTGCCGGGAATCCCTCCATCGGTTGCGATCCGCGCCGGTGAAGCCGTCAACGACACCACCTTCCGGATCGGCGATTACGAAGCCATCAAGAGCGCCTCCCTGGATCCCTACGTGGCGATCCGCAATGGGTACATTCAGAACCGTGAAAAGCTGATCAACGAGTGATCGCCTTCGCGGCCTTCATTTCTTGGAAAAAGCCCGGCGGGTCTGTGCGGATTGCCGGCGCGCAGGTTCTGAGCGCGCCGGTGCCGACGGCCCATTCCCGCCCCCGGTTCCTCCCCGCCCCGGCCGCATGAACGGCTTGAATTTTCCCGCCCTGTCGGATACAACAGCTTCATGAAAACCGCACAACAACAACTAGCCGAAGGCATTCTCTTCACCGACGAATACCAGTTCACCATGGCCCAGCTGTATTTCCGTCTGGGCCTGCACGAAAAGCCCGCCCAGTTCGACTTCTTCTTCCGGGACACCCCGGACTACGGCGCCCACAAGGCCGGCTACTGCATCAACGCCGGGCTGGAGTGGTTGATCGACTGGATGCATGAGGCCCGGTTCCGCCGGCAGGATCTCGACTGCCTCAGAGGCCAGACCGGCCGCAGCGGCCAACCCGTGTTCAGCGCGGATTTTTTAAGCTGGCTCGAAAAGCACGGGAGTTTCGACGGGCTTTCGATGCGGGCCATCCCCGAGGGCCGGGTGGTCCACCCCAACGTGCCGCTGGCGGTCGTCACGGGGCCGCTCGCCACGGCCCAGATTCTGGAAACCGCACTGCTCAATCATCTCAACTACCAGACGCTGATCGCCACCAAGGCCGCGCGCATCCGCGAGAGCAGCCGCGGCCAGCTGATCATCGAATTCGGGGCGCGCCGCGGACACGGCAAGGGGGTCACGGCGGCGGCCCGGGCGGCCCTGATCGGCGGGGCGGACTTTTCCTCCAATGTGGGGATCTCCCACGTGCTCGGGTATCCGCCCAAGGGAACCCACGCCCACAGCATGGTGCAGGCGTTTCTCGCCCTGGGCATGACCGAGCTGGACGCGTTCCGGGCTTTTGCCGCGACGTACCCCGACGATTGCGTGCTTCTGGTGGACACCATCGATACCCTGGGCAGCGGGATCCCCAACGCCATCAAGGTGTTCGAAGAACTCAAGCGCAAAGGACACAAACCCGTCGGGATCCGGCTGGACTCGGGCGATCTGGCGCACCTGGGCATTCAGGCCGCCCGCATGCTGGATGAGGCCGGGTTCCCGGACACGACGATCGTGCTTTCCAATGAACTCGACGAACTCAGCATCTGGCAGATCATGACCCAGATCGGCCAGGAGGGCGCGCGCAACGGGCTCGATGCGGATCACATCACCCGGCGCCTGTCCTTCGGCGTCGGTACCCGGTTGGTCACCTCGGCCGGAGACCCCGCGCTGAAAGGGGTTTACAAATTGGTCGCACTGCGGCGCGACGCCCGGTGGGTGCCGGCCATGAAGCTTTCGGATTCACCCTCCAAGATCCCCAATCCCGGAGATAAGCGGGCATGGCGTCTTTACGACCGCCGCCACAAAGCGACCGCCGACCTGCTGAGCACCAAGGACGAATCTCCGGCCGATATGCCGAAGATTGTCCTGCGCCACATGACCGAGGCAAGCCTCCAGCGGTCGCTCAACCGGAAGGACATTCTCGAAGTCGAACCTCTGCAGCAGGAGATCCTGAAGGACGGGCGGCTGGTCTACGAATTTCCGGATATCGAGGCCATTCGGGGCGTGCGCCAGGCGGACACGGACCGCCTGGACCCCGGGGTCAAGCGTCTGATGAATCCGCACATCTACCACGTGTCGCTGACGGAAAAGATGTGGCAGCTCAAACAGAAACTGATCGCATCGATGCGCGGCGCTGTCCCCGGCAAGAAGCTTCCCCCGCAGGCCCGCGACTGATTCCTCCGGCGTCCGGCACCGGGCGGATCATTTGCGCTTGAACACCGAGCGCCACCCGCCGCATTCCATTGAAAGCGGCGGCATGGACCGGCAGACATCGCGCGCCATTTCCGTGATGTAGAAGGATTCGGGATCTTCGGAGTTGACGATCTCCAGCAGTTTTCCCATATTCCGCCGCCGGCAGGCGATGTAAAGCTCGTCCACCGGTCCGCGCATGCCTTCCCCGCGGAACACCGTCACCGGTTGCCCCATGATCCGCAGCCGTTCCGTCAAGGCTTTTCCGGCCGTGCGCGTGAAAACCCGCAGGACCATGAATCCCAGGGCGATTTTGCGCTCGACGGCGATCCCCACAATGTTGCCGGTGGCGAATCCCAGGGCGTAGAACACGGCCAAGACCGGCTGGCCGCCGACCTTCTGCACCACCGTGCTCACGACCGCAATCCAGATCAGGATCTCGAAGATGGCCAGGACGAAAGCGATGACGCTGCGGCCCTGGACGGTGACGATGGTCCGGACCGTGCCGAGCGACACGTCGCAGATGCGGGCCAGGAAAATCACCATCCCGGTCAGGAGCGTGTTCGTATCAAACATATCTCACCGTCCCGTGCGGTCGGGCGGCCCGGTCAGCGCGGCGTGCCGCGCGGCGAGATCCCGGTAGACGGCGGCCGCCCTTGAAATCAGGCCCTTGTCGGCCACCGTCAGCAGCCGTTTGACGGCGGCCGGCATTCCCGCCGCCAGCTGGCCGGGGCCGATTTCCTGGCCTTCTTTCACCACCGCACCGGCTGCCACCACTGCGCCCCTGCGGATCACCGCCCGGCTCAGAATCGCAGCAGCATTCGAGATCAGGCAATCGTCCTCGATCACGCAGCCGTGGATGACGGCGTTGTGGCCGATGGTGACTCCGGCGCCGATTACGGTGGGGTGGCCGTGATCGGTGTGAACCGTGCAGTTGTCCTGGATGTTGGTGTTGCGGCCGACCGTGATGGCGTCCATGTCGCCGCGCAGGACGGCCCCGTACCAGATGCTTGCACCTTCCTGGATGTCCACCGCGCCGATGACGACGGCGGTGGGTGCGATGAAGACGTTCGCTGCGATCGTCGGCGTTTTGCCCTCGTACGTCAGAATCATGGTGTGCTCCCCGGGTGGATGTCCCCGTTTCGATCAAATCCCGTGACTTTAGTCGGCAACGTATGGCAAAAAGAAAGGAAGCTGTCAAATCCACGGAGAATCATCAGACGATCTCATGCACAACGATCGAAAAAGTGACGATGTCCTGGTCATCGGCGGTGGGGTGATCGGACTCGCCTGCGCCCACTATTTAAGACAGGCGAGGCGTGCGGTCCGCGTGATCGATCAGGGGACGGTCGGCGCCGGCGCCTCCCACGGCAATTGCGGGCTGGTGTTCACGAGCGACCTCGTGCCGCTGTGCGCCCCGGGTGCCGTGCGTCAAGGGATCCTCGGCCTGCTGCGGCGCACGTCGCCGCTTTTCATCAAGCCCACATTGGATATGGGTCGGATATCCTGGCTGCTCCGGTTTGCCGGGATGTGCCGGGTGGACCACGTCCGGCACGCCATCCGGGCGCGCGCGGCGATACTGAAAAGTTCGGGGCATCTCTACGAAGCGTTGTTGGGGCCGGGGGGTCTTGAGGCCGAATATGAAAAACGGGGGGTGCTGCTCGTCTACCGGTCCGAGGCGGCAATGCAGGGTTACGCAGCGGTGAACGATCTGCTCAGGCCCCACGGCTTGGCCGCGGAAGCTCTGGCCGGCAAGGCGCTTCTCGACGTCGAGCCCGCCCTGCGGGAGGATGTCTATGGCGCCTGGTATCACCGGGGAGACAGCCACCTGCGGCCGGACAAGCTGCTTGCGTCCTGGAAGCAGGCCCTGGTGCGGTCCGGGGTGGTCATCGAGGAGGACTGCCGGCTGGAGCGTTTCAGGTGCGCCGCCGGTTGCGTCGAGGCGGCCGTGACGAACCGGGGAGAATATGCCGCCCGGGACTTCGTGCTGGCGGCGGGGGCCTGGTCGGTACCGCTATTCGCGCGGCTCGGCCTGAAGTTGCCCATGCAGCCGGGCAAGGGCTACAGCATCACGATGGAACGGCCGGCCGTGTGCCCGCAGATCCCCTGCTATCTCTACGAAAGGCGCGTGGTGGCGACCCCCTGGCCGAGCGGCTATCGCCTGGGCGGGACCATGGAGTTTTCCGGTTTCAGCACCGCCCTCAACCCCCGCCGCCTGGCCGCGCTGACCGCGGCGGCCGGCGAGTACCTCACGGATCCGGTCGGGCATCCGGTGGTCGAGGAATGGACCGGCCTGCGGCCCATGACCTACGATGACCTGCCCGTGATCGGCCGCGCTCCGCGTTTTCGCAACCTTACGCTGGCCACGGGCCACGGCATGCTGGGGGTCACCACGGCGCCGGCTACCGGCAAACTGGTGGCGGAAATCGTTTGCAGCGCGCCGCCGCACATCGATCCCGAACCGTTCAGCGTCAGTCGCTTTCAGTGACCGCCGTTTCCGGCTTCGACACGGGCCTCGGCTCTCCGGTCCGGGCTCGTTCCGCGCCCATCCGCCGGAGGTTTTGAGTCATTCCCACCATGTCCACGAGTTCCTGCACGATCTCCTTGACCCTGTTCGCCTGGACGTTCATTTCCTTCGAGGCGCCGGCGGACTGCTCGACGCCGGCGGCGTTCTGCTGCACGGTTTTGTCCATCTCTACGACGGTGCGGTTGATTTGCTCAATACCCTGGGCCTGTTCGTCGGAGGCGGCGGCAATCTCGCGCAGCAGTTCGCCGACCTTGTGCGTGCGGTCGGCCACATCCGTGAACTCGGCTCCGGCGTTTTTCACCACCCCTGCGCCCTGCTGAATGGTGGCAACCGTGCCCTCGATCAGGCCGGCGGTGTTCCGTGCGGCCTCGGCCGCCCGGATCGCCAGGGCCCGAACCTCGTCGGCCACCACCGCAAACCCGGCGCCGGCCTGACCGGCCCGGGCGGCTTCCACCGCCGCGTTCAGCGCCAGCAGGTTGGTCTGGAAGGCGATCTCATCGATGGTCTTGATGATCCGCGAGGTCTCTTCGCTGGAGCGCGAGATGTCCGCCATGGACTGGTTGAGTTGATCCATTGACGTGCTGGCCTTTTTCACCACTTGGTTGGCCTCCTGCATGAGGCGATCCGCCTGCCGGGCATGGTCCGCGTTTTGTTGGGTCATGGAGGACATTTCCTCTAGGGAGGCGGTGGTCTCTTCCAGGGATGCGGCTTGGGCCGAGGAATGCTCCGCCATGGACTGGCTGGCCGAAGAGAGCTGCGAGGCTGCCGCCGACACCTCCTCGGCGCCCTCGTCGAGTTGCTCGACAATGCGGTGAATCGGCCGGTTGATCTCGCGGCGCACGGCCCAGGCAATCAGCAGCCCGACCAGTACTGAAGCCCCCAGCACCGTCGCGATCAGAATATTGCGCATCCGGGCCACAGGTGTCCTGATTTCCGACAGAGGCTGGATCAGGGCCAGGCTCCATTTGGCCTGGTCGACCGGGCCGAAGCTCACGATCTGCTCCCCGGCATCCGTGGAAATCTGGCTGCTGCCGGTCTCGAGGGCCAGCATGGCCTTGCGGGTGCCTTCCATACCTTGCATCTTTTCGAGGGTCAGGTTCAGAACCCGGTCTTTTTCAGGATGGACGAGAATTCTTCCCTCCCGGTCTGCAATGAAGATATGACCGCTCTCTCCGATCTTGACCCGGCCGAGTTGCTCGCCCAGCAGGCTCATGCGCCAGCCGATGGCGGCCACGCCGATGAATTTGTCCTTGTACGTCAGAGGGGAGGCGATCAACAGGTACGGGGCCTTGGTCTTCTCGGAAACACGCACCCCGGCAATCACCGTTTCTTTTTGAAGGGCACGCTTGATGTAGTCTTCAGCGGACAGGTCCTTGCCCTTAAAAGCCCCCTGCAGGGTGTCCCCGGCTACGACCCCCTTGTCATCGGTCATCAGAAAAAACTCATAGGTGCCGGTATCGTGAAAAATGGTGGATTGCAGATTGAGCTTGAAATCCGCGAGATCGTAGATCCCGCTTTCGCTGATGGACCTCAAAATTTCCTGGACCGTGCTGTCGCGGGCTGCCACGTTGCACAGCAGGTCGGTCTGCTCCTTGAGCGCCTGGTTGACCTGTTCGATGACCACATTGCGCATGGTTTCGAGCTGCCCGCCCGCCATGTGTTCCATGGAAGAGGACGACCAGAACACACTGAACGCGCCAATTCCCATCAGAGGCAGGATCAGCATCGTAAGCCCGCCCAGAACCAGTTTTCTTCCCAAGCTCATTCGTGGCATATCCTTTTCCTTTCTCGTTTCGAGAGCAGAGCCTCGCACGGATCGCGGACGCAGGCGCCGTTTTTCAACGGCCTTTTAGATTCTGAATATCGGCTATTATGCCCCAACTCTTTAACAGTAGTTGAACAAAGGTCTTTTCAAGCGCCGCCGCCTGGCGTATTCTAGCGGCCGGGTGCTTGTTTCGAACACCCGGTTCAACGGCAGGATGAGGCTGCGGAGGCAGGCGGGAAATGACGTTTCTTCAAGGATTTGGTGCATCGGGCGCGGATGAGTCGCAGGCGCTCTGGTTTGCATTTCAGGCCGGCAAGCTGATGGTGAAGCTCGATCACGGCCGACCGGCGGTGCCGACCGGCAGCGAGATGATCGGGCATGTACCGGAGCCGCCATGGAAGCATTTTTTCGGCGCCTGGAGCGGGAAAGCCTGCTACGCGGTCAGCCTGCCCGAGGCGGTCCCGGAGGCCGACGGGTTCGAGTTGAAAGGTTTGCGGGAGCTATTCGGCGGGATGGACGAGGATCTGGTCTGGGTGGCGGGCCGGGCCGGGCAGCTGGTGCACTGGCACCGCAACCACCGGTTCTGCGGCCGCTGCGGGAGCCCCACCCGGGACCACTCCCAGGAACGGGCCAAGATCTGCCCGGCCTGCGGCCTCATCAATCACCCGCGGGTGACGCCGGCCATCATCGTCGCCGTGGTGAAAGACCGGAAGCTGCTTCTGGCGCATTCGACGCGGTTTCCTGCGAAATTCTACAGCGTCCTGGCCGGGTTTGTGGAGCCGGGGGAGACCCTGGAAGATTGTGTGCAGCGGGAAGTGTTCGAAGAGGTGGGTGTGCGCGTCCGGAACATCCGCTATTTCGGCAGCCAGCCCTGGCCGTTTCCGGACTCGCTGATGGTGGCCTTCACCGCCGAATATGCCTCCGGCGAGATCCGGGTGGACCCGGTGGAAATCGCTGATGCCGGCTGGTTTTCCGCCGGCGCCCTGCCGGCGGTCCCCCCGCGGATCAGCATTGCCCGCAAGCTGATCGACTGGTTTGTAACGGCGGATGGGGGGTAGGGGGCAGACGATTTCATTTTTACAACTGGACCTGGGCCCCGAGCTCGACGACGCGGTTGGGCGGAATGCCGAAGAAGACCGCTGGGTTGGCGGCATTGCGCGACATGAAGGCGAAGAGGGACTTGCGCCAGCGCGCCATTTTGGACTTTCCGGTGGTGAGCAGGGTTTCGCGGCCCAGGTAAAAAGTTGTCCGGGTGGGTTCCAGGGGCAGGCCGAAGACTGCAGCCGATTTCATGAGCCTCGGTACACTCGGGGTCTCCATGTACCCATACCACGCCGTTAGTCGATAGAACCCTTGCTTTAACCGTTCGATGCGCATGCGGTCCTCGTTCGCCACGACCGGGGCATCCGCCGACTGAAGCGTGAGCAGAACCACGTGCTCATGCAGCATGTGATTGTGCTTCACGTGATGCAGCAGGGTGGGCGGGGCCCCTTCCGGCGAAAGGGTCATGAACACCGCCGTCCCCCGCACGCGCGACAGGGCCTGCCGTTCGATATCCGATAGGAATACATCCAGCGGTACGCGGTTGGCGAAGAGCTTGCGTTTCAGTTCCTCCCGGCCCTTGCGCCAGGTGGTCATCGTCGTGATGATGGCAAAGGCCACGACCAGCGTGATCCAGCCGCCGTCGAAAATTTTAAGGAGATTGGCGCCGAAGTAAGCGAGATCGAACAGTAGAAAAACGACCACCAGCGGCAGGGCTTTCCACAGCGGCCAGCGCCAGACCTTGATCGTGGCCGCCAGGTACAAACCCGAGGTGAGGCTCATGGTGGCTGTCACGGCGATCCCGTAGGCTCCCGCCAGCCCACTGGACTCTTTAAAAGACAATACCAGCCCGATGCATGCCAGCATCAAGGCGAAATTGACACCGGGGATGAAGATCTGACCCCGGACATCGGCCGAGGTATGAACGATGTGCACTCGCGGACATAAACCCAGTTGGATGGCCTGCTGGGTCAGGGAGAAGACACCCGAAATCAGCGCTTGGGAGGCGATCACGGTGGCAATGGTGGACAACGCCACCATCGGGTAGAGGAGGCCGGAAGGCACCAGGCCGTAAAATGGGTGAAAATTCAACTCGGGATGGTCTATCAGCAGCGCTGCCTGGCCGAAATAGTTCAAAAGCAGTGCCGGGAACGCCAGCCCGAGCCAGGACACGCGGATGGCCCGGCGGCCGAAATGCCCCAAGTCCGCATACAACGCCTCCCCACCGGTGATGCAAAGGACCACCGATCCGAGAGCGACGGCCCCGTGGAGGTGGTTGGCAGCAAAGAAATTCCACGCGTAAACGGGGTTGACCGCCAGCAGGATCTTGGGAGTTTGAGCTATGGCGCCCAGCCCGGAGGCGGCAATGGCCCCAAACCACAGGATCATGATGGCCCCAAACACTTTGCCGATGTCGGCAGTGCCCCGATGCTGGATCAGGAACAGTCCAACCAGCACCGCACACGTCAGCGGCACCACGGCTGGTTTGGCCGCGCGGGTGGCGACCTCGAGGCCTTCAATGGCGGAGAGCACCGAAATGGCCGGGGTGATGATGCCATCGCCGTAAAGAAGCGCTGCTCCGAAAATGGCCCCCAACACGATGGCTGCGCGCAGGCGTGGGGATATCTGCGCGGTTGATCCCAATATCAGACCCAACAGCGCAAAAATGCCGCCCTCACTGCGGTTGTCGGCTCGCAGGATGAAAGCCACGTATTTGACAGTCACCACCATGGTCAGTGACCAAAAGATCAAGGACACCACGCCGAAGATGTTAATTTCATCCAGTGCGACGGCGTGCGGCCCGTTGAAGCACTCTCGGATCGTGTAGAGCGGGCTGGTACCGATGTCGCCGAACACCACGCCGAGGGCCCCCAGGGCCAGCGCGGTGGTTCGCTTCTGAACAGGGTGAGTGCCGGAAGGATTCCCTTGAACCGGCGGGAGATGCGCGACTGTAGAATCGGGACCTGCGGCAGCCATGGTGGCGAACCTCCGGGACCTGTGGTTTGGAGGATATACCCCCGCTTTCCTCCGAAGGTTCTCCTCATCGACGCCTGCGAGGTTAGCGGAAGGGATAGGGCTGAAGAGGTTGCCCCTCGCCGCCTGGCGATGCGCCCCAAGAACCTGGTTCCCCCGCTCCCGATTACGTCCGGGATTAAGCGGCGGGTAACTTAGACCCGAATATTGCAGGTGTCAAGCATTTCGGAGGGCCGCAGCGGTGGGGCGGTGGGCGCCGTCCCGCGGGCTGTGAGCGCCTCAACGCTCCTTGACCGGCAGAGACTTGGCCTTGCGGCGGGCGATCTGGATGCGGATGAACTCCACGAGGCTGGGGATGCCCGGGATCAGCACCAGGGCGAGGATCACCATGCTGAAGTTGTTCTTGATGAGGGGGATGTTTCCGAACCAGTAGCCGGCCAGCACGAAGCCGAGCACCCACAGCAGCCCGCCGAACACGTTGAAGAACAAAAACCGGGGGTAGGTCATGCTGCCGATCCCGGCCACGAACGGAGCAAAGGTGCGGATGATGGGCAGAAAGCGGGCGATGATGATGGTCTTGCCGCCGTGCCGTTCATAAAATGCATGGGTGCGGTGCAGGTATTCCTTGTTCAGGAAACGCGCGTGCTCGGCGTGAAACACCTTGGGGCCTACATAGTTGCCGACGGAGTAGTTTACGGAGTCGCCGAAAACGGCCGCGGCGGTCAGCAGGAGGATGGCCGTGGTGACATCCAAGGCGCCGATGGCGGCGAGCGAGCCCACCGCGAAGAGCAGGGAGTCGCCGGGCAGGAACGGTGTGACCACCAGGCCGGTCTCGCAGAAGACGATGACGAACAGGATCACATACACCCAGATTCCGTAGGTTGCGCACAGCACCTGCAGGTGCCGGTCGATGTGCAGGATAAAATCGATCAACAGTTTAACCGCTTCCATATGCGACCTTGGGTGGGGTTGGTTGCCCCCGCAAACGAGACAGCTTCCAGGGAAGTTGAGTTCCTAAAATGCGACGTGCCCGCATGACGGGCACGATGAGCAATCATAGCATCGATTTGAAATTAAAGGAAGCTGTTCACGGGGGCGGCTTTTCGGCGGTCTCACCCGGTTTGTCATAGCGCTGCAGCATGGCGTATTGGCCCTTGAAATAAGGCAGGTGCCGTTTGAGCCGTCCAAACACAATCCGGGCCAGGATGTAGCAGAGCAGAAAAACGACCACGTAATTCGCTCCGGAAGGGTAGAGTGGGACCGCGATGCCGGGCTCCGCAAAATGCCGCTGCATCCAGTCCAGGGCGAAGAAGGCCGGCCAGAGCGAAGCTGCGGACAGGCCGAACCGGTTGAAGAACACTTGGCCGTAGGCGTCGTTGCCTTGCTTGTTCAGGGCCTTGTAGCTTGCCGCATCGCCGCGCCGCAGGGCCTCCCGCGACAGATTGCTGTATTTCTCGAGATCGCTGTTCAGACCGTCGAGATGCCTGCGGTTGACCCGGAAGACGATGGAGATGGTGAACTCCCCGATGATGGTCACCAGCAGCGCCACCAGGAAGGTACCGAGCAGTCCATCCAGGCGCTCGATTCCCGTGACCCGGTACAGAGTCAGAAGATATGGATCGCAAAAATCCCACATGCTGAAACGCGTGCCGCCGACCTATTGGTTTTTCTACAGCTATAAAAAAAAGCCCGAACCCCCCGACGGCGGGCTCGGGCTTCACATCTCAACTCATCACATCGGAACCCAGGAGCTGCCGAAGAAGCCCTTGCTTAAGTATCCAATGCCGACGTACAGGGCGAGAATAATGAAAAGCAGCTTCAGCCACTTGTCCGGGATGTACTTTGCCGTTCGCGGACCCACCATGGAGCCGATGAAGACCCCCACCAACTGGGTGCCGACCAAGGCCCAGTCCATGCCGGCACCGGCGACGTTGATGTAGGTGGTGATGCTCGTGATCATGCTCAAAAACACCGCCAGGGCCGAGGTCCCGGCCACGACGAACATGGGCAGCCCGACGATGCTGGTCAGGTAGGGCACGTACAGGAACCCGCCACCCACACCGATGAAGGCCGAGATGGCCGCGATCACTACACCGCCGAAAAAGGCCGCGATGGGATTGAACGTAAAGTCTGTCCCGAAGAAGGACATGGTGGACTTGGCGATCCCGAAGGATTTCAGCGTCACACCGGCGGATGCAATGTCCTTTTTTTCTCTGACGGTTTTTTCGAAGGTCTGGGCCGCGGCTTTGGCCGCCTTTTTGCCGGCCTGGCCCGTGGGGGTGAGTTCGTAGATCAGGACGAATCCCACCACCAGCACGAACACGCCGAACCAGCCCTGGTACTGGCTGAAGCTGACCTTGCCGCCGGTGAGCGACGCCGCCAGGTAGGCACCGACGATGGAGCCGACGCCGAGGGCAAGCCCGAGCGGCCAGGACATGCGCTTGGACTTGAGGTAGTTGACGACGCTCAGGATCGATGACAGCCCGACCAGGAACTGGTTCGAGGTTCGGATGCTGTCCGTGAGGGTCTTGTTGAACCCGGGCGCGCTGTCTTTGAAGGTACGCACATAGTCGCCCAAACCATACACCGTCATGTGCCCGACGCCGGCCATGATGCCGCCGAAAGCCCCCACCGTCGAGAAGATCCAACCCACCCAGGTGGCCCACAGGAAGGCCAACACCATGCCGACCTGCGGCGCACCCGGAATGCCGAAGACGCCGCGCGGCGCGCTGGGGTCGATCTGGCCCTTGCCTTTGCCTTCCGGAACCTTGGCGATTTGCTCGCCCAGCTTGGCCGGGAGACCCAGGTTGTTGCCCACCAGTTTGGGCTTGGCTTCCGCCGGTTTTACCGCCGGTTTCTGCTCGGTCGGAGCGGGCTGCTGGGTTTGAGCCCAGAGGCTGCCGGCCGCCGCAAATGCCATCACCGAAAACGATACAAAAAAGACCAGTATCAATTTTCTTGCCGATGTACTCAAGTTCATTGTCCCTCCTGCCTGCTGAGTTAATCCCGTTGCCTATCGTTGGAAGCGCCCTGCGACCTGAATCCGATTCACTTAAAATTGCGTGTCATCAATTAAGCCTTTGCATATCGGTTGTCAATGTATGATGTTGACACAGAAGCTAAAAAGCCCGCCGGGCCGTTCAGGCGGGGGCCTTGCTGAAGTCCAGGTACCCGGCCTGTACCACGGTGATGGTGATGACGTTGACCACGTTTTCCATGTCGGTGTTGCGCGGCAGCACGTTGAAGGGCTTGCTCAACCCCATCAGCATGGGACCGACGGCTGTAGCGCCTCCCAGCTGCTCGATCAGTTTATACGCGATGTTTCCCGACCCCAGGTCGGGGAAGATCAGTATATTGGCGGAGCCTCCCAGGCGGTTGAACGGAAACATCTGAGACAGCTTGTCTTCCAGCAACGCCGTGTCGGCGTGCATTTCGCCGTCGACGAGCAGGTTCGGCACGCGCTTGCGGGCGAGATCGGCGGCGCAGGCGATCTTGCAGGACAGCGCATGCCGGGCGTTGCCGAAGTTCGAAAAGGACAACATCGCCACACGGGGCTGCATGCCGAAGAAATGCGCCATTTCGCCCGAGAGAATCGCGGTTTCCGCCAGGGTCTCGGCTTTCGGCTCGACGTTGACGGTGCAGTCGGCAAAGAGCAGCGTGCGATTTTTGAAGAGCATCAGGTAAAGCCCGGCCACGGTCGCAACGCCCGGCCGCAGGGGAACCACTTGCAGGACAGGACGGATGGCGTTGGGGTAGCTTTGGGCGATGCCGTGCACCTGGCCGTCGACGAACCCCTCGCGGACCATCATGGCGCCGAAAATGTACGGCTGGCGAAGCTGGAACTGCGTCTCCGCCAGGGTCCAGCCCTTGCGCTGGCGGATCCTGAAAAGTCGGTCTGCAAAATCCTCGAAAAGCGGGCTTTCGAGGGGGTTCAGGATTTCGATGCCGTCGAGCGTGAGATGGAGGCTGTCGGCCAGCGTTTGGATTTCATCGGCCTTGCCTAAGAGCAGCGGATGGGCGATGCCCTCTTTGGCGACGAAATGGGCCGCGCGCAGGATAACGGGGTGGTTGCCTTCGGGCAACACGATGCGCTTGGGTTTTTGCTGGGCGCTGCTCGCGAGCTTGCTCATGACCTCCCGCTCCGGTCCCAATAGCTTTTCCAGATGCCGGACATAGGTCAGCCCGCTGGGCGGGAGGTGGCGGCTGACGCCGCTGTCCATCGCCGCCTGCGCCACGGCTGGAACGACCTTCAAGAGGACCCGCGTGTCGAAGGGCTTCGGGATGATGTAGTCCGGGCCGAAGCGGATGGAGTTCCCGCCGTAGGCCCGGATCACAGCGTCCGGGACATCCGCATGCGCGAGTTCGGCCAGGGCGCGGACGGCGGCCATTTTCATGGGCTCGTTGATCTTTGTCGCGCGTACGTCCAGCGCGCCCCGGAAAATGTAGGGGAACCCGAGCACGTTGTTGATCTGGTTGGGGAAATCCGAGCGGCCGGTAGCTACGATGGCATCCGGGCGGGCGGCCTTGGCGCTGAAGTAGTCGATCTCGGGCTCCGGGTTGGCCAGGGCGAAGATGATGGGCTTTTCGCGCATGCGGGACAGCATGGCCGGCGTGAAGGCCCCTTTGGCCGAAAGACCCACGAGCGCGTCGGCGCCCTCGGCCGCCTCCTCCAAGGTGCGCAGGGTCGTGTCGACGGCAAATGCGGCCTTGTACGGATTCATCCCCGCCGTGCGGCCCTTGAAGATCACGCCCCTGGAATCCAGGAGGAGGATGTTTTCTTTCTGGATCCCGAACAGGATGTAGAGCTTGGCGCAGGCGATCGCGGCAGCACCGGCGCCGTTGATGACGACGCGCATCTCGGATAGGCGGCGTCCGGTCAGCTCCGCGGCATTCAGCAGACCGGCCGCCGATATGATGGCCGTGCCGTGCTGGTCATCGTGGAAAACCGGGATGGACATCTGGCGCGAGAGCTCCTCCTCGATGTAGAAGCAATCCGGCGCCTTGATGTCCTCCAGATTGATGCCGCCGAAGGTCGGCTCCAGAACCCGCACCGTGCGGATGAATTCGTCCGGGTCCTGGGTGTTGACCTCGATGTCGAAAACATCGATGTTGGCGAAGCGCTTGAAGAGCACCGCCTTGCCCTCCATGACCGGTTTTCCCGCCAGGGCCCCGATATTGCCGAGGCCCATTACGGCGGTGCCGTTTGTGATGACGGCGATCAGGTTGCCCCGGGAGGTGTACTCGTAGGACCGCTCCGGATGTTTCCGGATTTCAAGGCAGGGGGCCGCCACCCCCGGCGAATAGGCCAGGCTGAGATCGGACTGGGTGAGACAGGGTTTCAAGGGGACCACCTCGATTTTGCCGGGCCGGGGTTCCCGGTGATAGCGCAGGGCTTCCTTCTCGTAAAGCATGGCCGTAACCCTCTTGGGGGGCGTTAAAAGCAAACGGTCTTCTCCCCCAGCCCCTGAATGGGGGAACGCCGGCAATTCTTGCAGCGGGGAATCTTCCGGCTGGCTGCGATCATGTACCACATTGACGGCCACCGTGCCAAGCACCCGGCCGCCTCGGATGCTGCGGGTGTAAGACCACGCGGGCTGAGCCTGACGGACGCCGCCGATGTTTCGCTCCGTGGTGCGAGGGTTGACCTTCCGCCGCAAGCCGGATACTGTCCGGGGCAGGGCGGATCGTTCGATCTGCAAGCGGGCTAACCGGGAAGGAGAAAACATGATTCACGTGGTTGCCACCATTAAACTCCAGGCGGACACCCGGGAGAAATTCCTGAGAATTCTCAAGGACAACGTCCCCAGGGTTCAGGCCGAGCAGGGCTGCCGGGCCTATGCGCCGGCTGTCGACATCGAATCCGGAATACCGGTCCAGGCCGCACTGAGAGCGGACGTGGTCACGATCATCGAGGCCTGGGACAGCCTGGAGGACCTGCGGGTCCACCTGAAGGCACCGCACATGCTGAGCTACCGCGAGAAGGTCCAGGGGCTGGTGAAGAACGTCAGCATTCACGTGCTGACCCCGGCGTAGGACACCAGGTCGTGTCCGCCGACAATCGCCCCCCGGTCCCGGTGCCGGCGGCGACCGTGATCCTGGTGCGCGAAAAGGCCGGCCAGCTCCAGGTGTATCTGCTGCGCCGCAGCCAGACGAGCGGCTTCATGCCGGGCAGTTACGTTTTTCCCGGCGGGCTGGTGGATGACCGGGACCGGGATGACGCGCTGTGGCTGACTCACGCGGATCTGGCGGCCGACGCGCTGGGTGAGCGCCTGGGGTCGGCGGCCGGCGGCTTCGAAGCCCTATGCTATGGGGTGGCCGCGGTGCGCGAGACTTTCGAGGAAGCCGGGGTGCTGTTGGCGCGCCCCAGGCCGCCGGCGCAAGGGGATTTCGGGCGGGCCTGTGAACGGCGCATCGAGGAGAGCCCGGCGCACGGCTGGTTCACCCGGCTGGTGGTGTCGGACGGTTGGGTGCTCACCCTTTCGGCGCTGTCGCGCTGGGCGCGCTGGATCACTCCGGAGCGCATGCCGCGGCGTTTCGATACGCGTTTTTTCGTCGCCGTCTTGCCGCCGGGGCAGGCATGCCTTCCCGATATGCGGGAAACCACCGCCGGCATCTGGATCAGCCCTCGCGCTGCTCTGGTGGAAAACGTTAACGGCAAGATGCCCCTGAGCCCTCCGACCCTGGCCACCCTGCACGAGTTCTTGAGCACCCCCAACTTTCAACGGCTGCAAACCGTGCTGTCCGGCCGGAACTGGGGCGAGCCGATCATGCCCCGCCTGGTTCCTTTGGAGAAAAGCGGACAGTTCGTCCTGCTGCTGCCGGGAGATCCCATGTACGGTCTGAACGAAAACGAGATCCGGCTCGGGGATGTCGAGCGTCTCGTGCTGCCGGCGGCGGAGCCTTTTTCGAGGGTCTGGCACTGCAACGGCCTCTTCCGTCCCATCCGATGCGCTCGAAGCTGAGAGGGTGTTGAAAAACCGCGCCTGAGGCCGGGAACCGGCGTTGGGCGGCTATTGTAAATACTCGCATATGGTAGAATAGGCGGCGCTTTCCAAAACGTCGCCGGCCCTGGCTGGCGGCCTGATGCTTGTTTTTCAGCACCCTTGTTAAAGCTCAAATTAAAAATTCGCGCAACCGGAAATGCGATCCCGGGGTTGCCTTCGATATCACGTGATGGTGACGGTGACGGCGTGCTCCCGGACGCCGTTGTTGCTGTAGCCAAGCACGTTCCACTCGGCCTGCATCGGCTGTGACCGGCCGCTGTCGTCGACGGCGCGGGCCATCAACGTGTAGGCACCCGGGGTCCTCACCTCCCAGACCCACTGCCACTGGCGCCAGGCATAAGGCTCGTGCGGGCCGATGAATTCGGCGGGCCTCCACGTCGCTCCGGCGTCCACGGAAACATCCACGCGGTCCACGTCCGCCTCCCCGCCATAGGCGGCACCGAGCATGACGACGCGGCCTGCGGGCAGGGATTGCCCGCTCAGCGGCTGGGTGATGATGGATTTGAGCTTGAGGCCCATGACCACCGCGCCCGCCCTGGAATCCTGGCCTTTCTGGAATACGCGGTAGACATTGTCCATGAAGAACCCTTCATAAGGCCGGTCCATGAGGATGATGCGGGCGAGCCATTTCACGCAGTTGGCGCCGGTCCACCCCAGGGCCAGCGCTCGCAGGGGATAGCCGTGCTTGAGCGGCAGGGGCTCGCCGTTCATCTCGTAGGCGAGCAGGGTCGAGGCGAGGGCCTTTTCCAGAGGGATGCTGCGCACGAACTTGACGCCGGATGCGCCCATGGGCGTGTCGAACCCCTCGAAGCCAACATGCCGGGCCGCCGGTTTCAGACCGGCCGATTGCAGCACGTCCCGCAGCCACACGCCGCCCCAGACCGCGTTGCCCACGCCGCCGATGGTCCACGGGTTGCCCGCGGCTTTCTCGGCCAGCAGCGAGCGCCCATTGCCCGAGCACTCCAGCGTGTCGGCAGCGATCGCCTTGGGCATGCGGCGGATCTGGTCGAAGGTCAGGCTGAGGGGTGTGGCGACATCCCCCTCCACCGCCAGTTGCCAGCGCTTGAGCGAGATGCGGCGCGGCGGGACAGCGCCCTGGTTGCGGTCGAAAAACACCGTGTTGGGGGTGATCCAGGATTTGAGGGATTCGACAGGGGTCTCGGCATTGAGGGGACGTTCCGTCATGACGCGCATTTTTGCTTTCATGCTGGCCTCCAGGCGGGATTAGGATGGGGGATGGACTAAGCTCCAGCAAGCCAGAGATCAGTGGGAATGTCAACTCCGATAGACGGCGCGCACGGGCGGGATGAGGACGCGGCCGCTCAATCCTGCAAGATTCCTGACGCCAGTCTCTTCTCGAGCGCCTTTGCGGCCGCGGTGATCGACAGACCGCCGAGGTTGGTGCAACGCAGCTCCATGGGCAGGCCCTTGCCGATCCGATCCATGGCCGCGATCGTCTCGTCGAGGGGGATGACGGCGTCGTAGCCGGCGAGCGCCATGTTGGCGCAGGCCAGCGCGTTGCTTGCGGCCAGCACGTTCTTGCCGAGGCACGGCACCTCCACGCGGTTGGCCACCGGGTCGCAGATCATGCCCAGGGTGTTCTGAAGCGCCATGGAAGCCGCGTCCACCGCCTGCCGGGCGCTGCCGCCCGCCAGGGTGACCAGGGCGGCTGCGGCCATACCCGAACCGGAGCCGCACTCCGCCATGCACCCGCAGACTTCGGCCGCGAACGTGGAGCGGGCGCAGATGAAGACGCCGATCATGCCCGCCGCCAGCATGGCTTGCACCATGTGGTCCTCGGAGAGCTCCATGTGTTCGGCTGCGCCGAAGACGGCCCCCGGCAGCCCGCCGCAGGAGCCGGCCGTCGGTGCGGCCACGATCACGCCCATGGCACTCTTGACCTCCATCAGGGCGCTGACGTACAGGATCATGGTGTTCAGCATGCCGGCATCGAGCAGCCGGCCGCCTTGCCTGGCGGCCTGGAAGCCGCCGGACTGCGGGCCGAGGATGCGATTCGCAACGTGTGTGCCCTGGAGCCCCCGGGCGATGGAGCGGCGCAGGATGCGGACGATTTCGGCCATGCGGGCGACCACCTCGCCTTCGCGGATGTTGCCGCGGGCGCTTTCGTAGCAGGCCGCCAGCCGGCCCAGGTCGAGGTGGGCGGCCTCGTTGAAAGCCGTCATCTCCGCGCAGGTGCTGAACGGCACACGCATGGATTTGCATGCGAGAACCGGCAGCACCGGGCCGAGCGTCCGGATGTCGGTTACGCCCGGCCTGGAGCTGATTTCGGAAAGCAGGCCCTGGGGGATGGGGGCCTGGGTTTTCACCTGGATGAGGGAATTGCCAGCCCTCCCGCGCAGGGCAATGTCGTCGGCTGCGGCGTGCTGCTTCAGAAGATCGATGATGTCCCGGGTTTGGGAATTCGCATAGATAAGGGTTTCAAAATAATCGCCCTTCAGGGACAGCGGAAACCCGTCGATGTCGATCACCTCGATCATGCCGCCCCCGGTGGATAGGGCGATCATGCCGCGCGATTCATGGGCGTTATTCAACGTCAGACGGTAGGTGTTGGGGTGGGCATCGCCGAAATCGGCGATCCGCAGCTCCACCTGGATGCCGGCGGCCTGGATCGCCGCGCTCGAATCGGCTAGGCGCTCGTCCGGGGCGTCCCACCCCAGCAGTCCGCCGAAAAGGCCCATGTCGGAGCCTTGACCTTCGTGGGTGAAGGCGAGGGATCCCTTGGCGTCGAACTCCATCCGCACATGCTCGATCCGGCCGCCCATCAAATCCCGGGCCAGGCGGCCGATGCGGACCGCGGCCGCGCAGTGCGAACTCGACGGCCCCCGCATCACCGGGCCGATGACGTCGTTGAAGATGCTCGGGGTGTTGGGCGCCATGGGGAAAATCCTGTACGGTTGTGTACAATCGGACACAGAGCTTTTACGCAGCGGTACAAGGTCCTTCGGTTGGCCGGTGCACCTGACCTTCGTCGTAGCATGCCACTTCGCACGGGTCAACGGGGCTGCCGGCCGGCGTTCAGCAGGTGCTCTGGGGCGTGCGGCTGATGATCTCCTCCTGGTGGTGCTGGTCCAGGTCCACGAAATAATCGCTGTAGCCGGCCACGCGCACGAGCAGGTCGCGATAGTCGTCCGGTTCCGCCTGGGCCCGGCGCAGGGTGTCGGTGTCCATCACGTTGAACTGGATATGATGGCCGTTCATCCGGAAATAAGTGCGGATCAGCTGCGCCAGCTTTTCCAGGTCCTGATCCGATCGCAGGACACTCGGCAGGAAGCGCATGTTGAGAAGCGTCCCACCGGATTTGACCTGATCCATCTTGCCCAGAGAGTGGATCACTGCCGTGGGGCCGTTGCGGTCCGCGCCGTGGGAGGGCGAAGTGCCGTCGGACTCCGGGGTGCCGGCCAGCCGGCCGTTGGGGGTCGCCCCAAGCATTTTGCCGAAGTACACATGGCAGGTGGTCGAGAGCATGTTCAGGTGGTAGACGGTCCCCTTCGTGTTCGGCCGGCCGTCGATGGCGGCGAAAAGCGAGCGGTAGACGCGCTGCATGAGTTCGTCGGCCCGGGTGTCATCATTACCGAAACAGGCGGTCTTGCTTTTCAGCGTGTGGTGCAGCGCCTCCTCGTTCTTAAAATCGTTGGCCAATGCCGCGAGCAGGCGGTCCATGCCGAACGCCTTGGTTTCGAAGACGTGGGTGCGGATGGCGGAAAGGCTGTCGGTGACCGTGCCGATCCCGCAGCACTGGATGTAGTTCGTGTTGTAGCGCGGCCCGCCGTCGTAGTAGTCCCGGCCCCTGGCGATGCAGTCGCTGACGACGACGGACAGGAACGGCGCCGGAGAATGGGCGGCGACCATGCGCTCGATGTAGTTATTGACCCGCACCTTCAGGCTCACGATCCGGTCGAGTTGCTGCTCAAAGGCCGCGTAGAGCTGCTCGAAGGTGGTGAACGCCGCGGCATCCCCGGTCTGGGGCCCCGCTTGTTTACCGGTCAACGGGTCGACCCCGTTGTTGAGCGCCAGCTCCAGCAGCTTGGGCACGTTCAGGTAGCCGGTGAGGATGTAGGCCTCCTTGCCGAAGGCCCCGGTTTCGACGCAGCCGCTGCAGCCGCCTTCCCGGGCGTCCTCGATGCTCTTGCCGACGCGTAGCATCTCCATCACGGTTTCGTCGGAGTTGAACACGGCAGGATAGCCGTAGCCCTTGCGGATCACTCGGCAGGCGGCCTTGAGGAAGCGGTCCGGGGTCTTGCCGCTGATATGGACACTCGCCTGGGGCTGCAGCAGGTGCAGTTCGTCGGCGACTTCCAGGATGATGTAGCTCACTTCGCTGACGCCGCTGTCGCCGCTGCGGGTGAGCCCGCCCAGGTTCACGTTGGTGAAGTCGTTGTACGTGCCGCTTTCCTCGGCGGTGACCCCGACCTTGGGCGGTGCCGGGTGGTTGTTGACCTTGATCCAGAAGCAGGCGATGAGCTCTTTGGCCTGGTCGCGCGTGAGCGTGCCGTCGGCCAGCCCCTTTTCGTAAAACGACTGCAGATGCTGATCCAGGTGGCCGGGTGTCATGGCGTCCCACCCGTTGAGCTCGGTTATTGTACCGAGATGTACAAACCAATACATCTGCAGGGCTTCCCACAGGTCGCGCGGGGCGTGGGCAGGCACCCGGCGGCAGGCGGCGGCGATGCGTGCAAGCTCCGTCCGGCGGCGTTCGTCTGTCGTGGCGGAAGCCAAGCGCTCGGCGAGTTCGGCGTGGCGCTCGGCGAAGACGATGGCCGCGTCGCAGGCGATCTCCATCGCCTTGAGCTGCTCGGCCCGGTCGGCGGCCCGAGAGTCGTTCAGGTAATCCAGAGTGGACCGGCGTTCGGCGATTTCGCGTTTGAAGTCCAGCATGCCCTTGCGGTAGATCGTGCCGTCCAGGGCGGTGTGGCCGGGTGCGCGCTGCTCCATGAACTCGGTGAACAGACCGGATTCGTAGGCCTGGTTCCACTCCGGGGGGACATGGCTGAAAATGCGGTCGCGCAGGCTGCGGCCCTGCCAGTAGGGGATGACCTCCTGCGCGTAGGTCCGGATGTCCGCCTCGGCGATGCCGTAGCGGGTCATGGGTCGGGCGTTTAAAATCCGCAGATCCTCGGCGCTGTGGCACGTCAGCTCGGGGAAAGTCGGCACGGCCTTGGGCTGCGGGCCGCGCTCGCCCACGATCAGCTCATCCGCGCCGATGACAATCGTTTTGTATTCGCACAGGTATTTGAAATTCAAAGCCCGCAGCACTGGGACGGAATGTTTCCCGGCGTTTTCCTTGTAGAAGGCCGTCGTCAAGAGCGCCCGTTCGATGGAAATGCAGGGTTTGGCGAGCATGCTCTCATGGCGCAGCTTCTGAATTCTGGCGTTCATGGTATCAACCTCCCACACTGACGGCCAGCCCGAAGCCTGACAGGTGTTGCGCGATCTCGACGACACGCTCCGCGGCTGGGGGGGTGACGTTTGCCCCGCGCAAGCCGATGCCGAGTTTCTTGTATTTGCCTGCGGCCGCCGCGTGATAGGGCAGCAGGTTCACCGGGTGCCTGCGGGGCAGCGCGGCGATAAACTCGCCGAATTTCGATAGGCTTTGCTCGTCGTCGTTGACCCCCGGGATGAGCGGGATGCGGATGATAATGTCGGCGCCCGATCCGGAGAGCTGCCTCAGGTTGGCCAGGATGCCGGCGTTATCCACGCCGGTGTTGGCCCGGTGCGTGACGGGGTCCAGGGCCTTGAGATCGAAGAGAAACAGGTCGGTGAACCGGGCGACCTGCAGCAGGACATCGCTTGCCGCGTAACCGCAGGTGTCCACGGCACGGTGGATCTCGAGTTGGCCGCAGGCCTTCAGCATCGCCATGAGGAACTCGGTCTGACACAGGGGCTCGCCGCCGGAGAAGGTCACACCGCCGCCGGACTGCTCATAGAACGGGATGTCTCTTTCGAGGGTGCTGACCAGCTCGGGCACGGTCACGGGCCAGCCGGTACGCTCGCGTGCCTCGGACGGGCAGACGTCCACACACCGGGCGCAGTGCGCGCACCGAACCGAATCGACCGTGATGCCCTGCGGAGTGCGGGCAAGGGCCTGATTTGGGCAGGCCTCAATGCAGATGCCGCAGCCGATGCAGCGGTCGGCGATGTAAACCTCGCTCGGGACGTGCTTCCAGTTTTCCGGGTTGTGACACCACCAGCAACTGAGGGGACAGCCTTTCAAGAACACGGTCGTACGGATGCCCGGCCCGTCATGGGTGGAGAACCGCATGACATTGAAGACTTGCCCGGTGGTGAGTTCGGCATGCATGCGGCCTGAAAGGGGGCCGGAAAGAGTCCTGCCACGGATCGATCCGACTGGGAGCGTCGGTGATTTCATATGTCGTTCGCCGGGGATTCAAGCGGCGGCAATTCTCAACCCAACGCCGCTGCGATGGTTAAGGTTTCAGACCGATCTCGCACGTCGCACACACGACGCGGCCGGGTGGCCGATGCCAGTATAATTTATGAACGATATCGGGTGGTAGGCCGGTTTTGGTCAAAGTGGTCTGAACACCTGATGAGTTGATTTTAGGCGGTTTGCTTAGTGTTGTCAAGCCCACGTTGACAAAAATAACCAGTGCATATACTAACCGAAACGAGCCGGTCTGCGACCCCCGATCGGCCGATCAAACAGCCGTGAATTCGGCTCGGGACTGAAGGGCATTCCTCAGCAGTTTCACTCCAAAGTTATGTGTGAGGGGCGGGGAGGTATCGGGTGGCTTTCGAAGCGGTCCGCAAGAGCACGGCGCCGGAAATCGTGGTGGAGCAGATCCTGAAAAAATTGCAGAGCGGCGAGATCACCACCGGCGCCAGGCTGCCCTCCCAGCGCGAGCTGGCTCTAAGTTTCGGGGTGGGGCGCTCCTCCATGCGGGAGGCGCTGAACGCTCTCGCCGTGATGGGGTACCTGGACGTCCAACAGGGCCGGGGCACATTCATCGCCCAGGAACTACCCGGCACGAGCCCCTCGATTTCCAAGCTGCAGGCCGCGCTAAAGGCCGGGAGCCTGCTGGATGTCATCGAGCTGCGGGAAACGCTCGAGTGCAAAGCGGCCGAGCTGGCCGCCGAAAGGGCGGAAAGCCTGCACCTGCGCCGTTTGAAGCAGGCTTTGCGGGACATGGAGGACAGCCGGGAAAACTACCGCCGGTTCCTGCAGGCCGACGTCGAGTTTCACACTACGCTGGCGGAAGCCACCACCAACCAAATTTTCAGCGAAATATTGCGGTTTCTGCTAGAAAAGGTGGTCGGCCACCACGAGACGTTTAAGACCACCTTGATTTCATTGGAATACCGTTCCCGTTCGATCCACACCCTCAAGCAGGTTCTCGCCTGCGTCAAACGCGAGGATGGCCGCGGGGCGGCGGAATGGATGCGGGAGCACCTGAACGCCATACGCCGCGAGCTCAAAGACATTCTGTAGCGCGCAGCGACGGACCCCCTATTTCACATCGCAGCGGCCGGACTCCTTCCCGCGAAAAGCCTTTTGCGTGATTCAACTATTCGTGATAAAAAGATGCAGCCCAATCGCCCGTAGTCGGCCATGACGGTCTGGACCTGCATTCCACCGGGACGGATGCCTTATTTGGATCTTATGACTGCATGCTACGCACCCATCTTTATGTCGCTTCGGACCGTGCTCGTGGCCGGCATGCTGGCAGTGGCCCTCATACCGGCGGCTCTGATCGGCGCCATCGGGGTCTACAGCATCAACAAAAGCGTGCGCAGCGAGGCCCAGTCCCGCGTCAACCAAGACCTTGAAATCGTCGGGACCGCCTACCGGGAGCAGCTGGCGCGTCTAGCCTACTCGCTGGAGATCTCTTCCAGCCGGATCGGCCCGACCGTCGAAAATTTCGCCGAAATCATTTCTTCCATCCGCCGTGAGCTCGATCTCACCGTTCTCAATCTCTGCGACGCCGAAGGCCAGCCGATCGCCGGGAGCCATCCGGCCACGCTGCAGCGCATCCCGCTGGGCCGCGATCCAGTCCTGCGCAAAGCCCTGGAGGGCAGGTCGGCCTGGGGGACCGTGCTGTTGGATCCGGAGCGGCTGCAGATGGAGGGCGGCCCGGCACTTCAGGAGGCGGCCCAGATCTATAACGGCGACAAAGGCGGCGAGCCAATCAGCCGCGCCGGCCTCCTGTGGTGGATCGCCTGCCCGATCCTCGAAAGCAGCGGCCGGGTGAAGGCGTTGCTCTACGGGGGGCGGTTGCTGAACTTCAACTACGAGTTGGTGGACAAGCTGCGCGATACGGTGTTCAGCGAAGCGGAGTTCAAGGGCAAGCCGCGCGGCACCGTGACGATCTTCAAGAACGAGGTGCGCATCGCCACCAACGTGCTCAGCCGTGACGGGGCCCGCGCCATCGGCACCAAGGTTTCGGAAACCGTGCGGCGCACGGTTCTCGAAGAGGGGATGAACTATACGGGCGAGGCGCTGGTCGTGGACGCCTGGTATCTGAGCGCCTACAAGCCCTTGCGGGACCCGGCCGGTAAGACGATCGGCATGGTCTATGTCGGTCTCCTCCGTGCGCCCTACGACGACATGCAGGACAACCTCATCGCCTGGTTCCTGATTCCCGTGGGAGCGGTCGGGCTGCTGGCCGTCTATGCGGCCCTTTACATCGTCAACCGCATCACCCGCCCCGTGCGCGCTTTAAGCCAATCCGCGTCGCGCCTGGCGACCGGGGACCTGGAGCACGCGATCTCGATCCCCCACACCTACCTGGAGCTAAAGAAGCTGGCCGGCGCTTTTGCCGAGATGCGCACCGCAATCCGCAAACGGGATCAGGAACTGCGCGCGCGCAACGAGGAACTCAGCCTGACCAACACGAAGCTCGAGCAGTCCAACCGCAACTACATGCAGACCCTGGGTTTCGTGACCCATGAGTTGAAGGCGCCGCTTGCCGCGATCCAGATGCTGATCGCGACCATGGTGGACGGCTACCTCGGGAAGGTCTCGCCCCAGGTCTCGGATTTTTTCACCCGCATCCAGCGCAACTGCGAGGAACTCCAGGACATGGTGCGGGACTACCTGGATCTGTCCCGTTTGGAGCGCGGTGAGCTCTTGGCGAATAAATCCCCCATTGATTTGTCCAAGACCGTGGTGGAGATGGCCGTGGATCAGGCCGCGGTGTTCTTCCGTTCCCGGAACATCACGGTCAGCGTGAGCTGCCCGGATAAACTGCCGGTGGTCGCCGATCCAAGTCTCTTGCGCATCGCCCTCAACAACTTTCTCACGAATGCCGCCAAATACGGGTGCGAAGGCGGAAAGGCGACCGTAAATGTGAAGATGGAGGGCGAGCTCGTCACCCTGACCGTCTGGAACGAAGGCGAGGGCTTCCCGCCCGAAGAAGCGGATCGTCTCTTCGAAAAGTTCTTCCGCATCCGGAATTCGAAAACGCACGCCAAGCGCGGCAGCGGCATCGGGCTTTTCACGGTGAAGAACATCGCGGACCTTCACGGCGGCCAAGTCTGGGCGGAATCCGAGCCGGGCGCCTGGGCCGCGTTTCATTTGAGTTTCCCGGCGACACCACCCGTCACGGCATGAGCGCCACCCATGACGCTCACCGGTGGCCGTGATTGATATTCAGAATGTGCAGGCGAGGTCCGACGGACGGTGATTCGCCGTCCGCGAGGAAATGTCCGAACGAGGAAGGAGTCCATCATGCCGGTTGCCGACTATGCGACCTATTGCCGAATGATCGACAGCGCCCTGGCGGGCCAGCATGCGTATCCCGCCATCAATGTTACCTCCATGACCGGCGCCAGCGCTGTGCTGCAGGGTCTGGCCGAAACCAAGAGCGACGGGATCGTCCAGGTGTCGACCGGGGGCGGGGCGTTCGCCTCTGGCGCGGCGGTGAAAGACATGGCACTCGGGGCCATCGCCCTTGCCGAGTACGTGCACCGCGTCGCCGCGCGCTATCCCATCTACGTGGCCCTGCACACCGATCACTGCCAGGCGGACAAACTGGACACGTTCGTGCGGCCGCTGATCGATGAAACCGAGCGGCGCCGAGCCCAGGGGCTGCCCAACCTTTTCAACAGCCACATGTTCGACGGCAGCGCCCTGCCGCTCAAGGACAATCTCGACATCGCGGTCAAGCTGCTGGAACGCTGCCACAAGAGCCAGATCCTGCTCGAGATCGAGGCCGGTGTCGTGGGCGGGGAAGAGGACGGGGTCAAGGGCAGCGATGCCTCCCACAAGCTCTTTACGACCCCGGAGGACATGCTCGAGGTGGCTCGCCGCCTCAACGCGGTCAAAGGCGCGCGATATCTCTTTGCCGCCACCTTCGGAAACGTCCACGGGGTCTACAAGCCGGGGGCCGTCAAGCTCAAGCCCTCCATCCTGAAAGACGGCCAGGACGCGGTGGTCAAGGCGTATGGCGCCGGCGCACGCTTTGCACTGGTGTTTCACGGCGGCTCCGGATCCACGTTGGAGGAAATCCGCGAGGCGCTCGACTACGGGGTGGTCAAGATGAACCTCGACACGGACACCCAGTACGCCTTCACCCGGCCGATCGTCGAGCACATGTTCCGGAACTACGATGGGGTGCTTAAGGTTGACGGCGAAGTGGGCAACAAAAAGGCCTACGACCCCCGCAACTACCTGGCCGCCGCGGAAAAGGGCATGGCACAGCGCGTCAAGCAGGCCGTGCAAGACCTGCGCGCAGAAGGGACCACCCTTTTTAAACGGTAAGCTCTCCTTGAAACCACCGGGCAACGCGTCCGGCAACGTCAACCGACACGCAAGCGCATAAAGGCGTTCTATATGGAACTAAGACCAGAGGACCTCGATGTTCAGCGGCTCGGGGCATGCCGCATCCAGTCTCCCATCTCCGGGGCTCACTTCGTAGCGGACGGGGACCGGGTCGTGCTGCATTCAAATCCGGCGAAGCTCCAGAGCATGCTGGAAAAAGACGGCAAGCTGCTGGCCCTGGAGAAGGCGGGCCCGCGGGAGAAGATTTACTTCGACCCGTCCAAGCTGAAGTGCGGCATTGTCACCTGTGGAGGGATTTGCCCGGGGTTGAACGATGTCATCCGCGCGGTGGTGCTGAGCCTTTACCACAATTACAGGGTGAAAACCGTCTTTGGTTTTCCATACGGGTACGAGGGGCTGACCTACCGCTTCGGTCATACCCCCGTGGAGTTGAACCCGGCCGCCGTGAGCCGCATCCACGAATACGGCGGGACGATCCTGGGTTCATCGCGCGGCAACCAGGATATCTCCGAAATGGTCGACACGATGGACCGCATGAACCTGGGCCTGCTGTTTGCGGTGGGGGGGGACGGCACGCTGCGCGGCGCTCAGGCCATCGCCGAGGAGATCCAGCGCCGGGGGCTCAAGATCAGCGTGATCGGCATCCCCAAGACCATCGACAACGACATCTCCTACGTGGAGCGGTCCTTTGGCTTCGAGACGGCCGTGTCGGAGGCGGTCGAGTCTATTGACGCAGCCCACACCGAGGCCAAGGGCGCCCGCAATGGGATCGGGCTGGTGAAGCTCATGGGCCGGGAGTCCGGCTTCATCGCCGTGTTTGCCTCGCTTGCCCGCAGCGACGTCAACATCTGCCTGATCCCGGAGGTGCCGTTTAGCATGGAGAAATTGCTCGAGAACGTGCGCGCGCGCCTGCAGAGCCGGGGACACGCGGTCATCGTGGTGGCCGAGGGCGCCGGTCAGGATCTGCTGGGGGACACCCACGAGCGGGACGCCTCGGGGAACGTGAAGTTCAAGGACATCGGACTTTTCCTGAAGGACCGCATCAACGCCTACTTCAAGGGGGCCGGCGTGGACGCCACCTTGAAGTACATCGACCCGAGCTATACGATCCGCAGCGTGCCCGCCAACGCCTACGACTCGGCCTTCTGTCTGCTGCTCGGCCAGAGCGCGGTCCACGCCGGGATGGCCGGCCGCACGAACCTGGTGGTGGGCTACTGGATGAACACCTTCACGCATGTGCCCATCCCTCTGGCAGTCTCCGCGCGCAAGAAAGTGGACCCGGACGGCTGGGTCTGGAGCAGCGTGCTGACCAGCACGGGGCAGCCGCGGGATATGCGCTGACCGGCCGGACGAATCGCGGGGTTTTTCATAATCGGGCGGTAGGCCGATCGCCCGGCGCCTCCGGCCGCGGTCATCCATCCCATCTTCGAAATTGAAAAAGGGCTTGATGAGGAAAGACCATGAAAGTCGGCATAATCGGGTGTGGTTTTGTCGGCAGCACGGCGGCCTACGCCATGGCCTTGGAAGGCGCCGCCAGCGAGATCGTTCTCGTTGACCTCAAATCGGAGTTGGCGAAAGCCCACGCCGAAGACATCCTGCACGCAACCCCCTTTGCCAGGCCCGTGAGGATCATCGCCGGAGACTATGCCGACCTCAAGAGGTCCAGCGCAGTCGTTCTGGCATGTGGAGTCGCTCAGCGGCCCGGGGAGACCCGCCTGCAGCTGCTGGAGCGTAACGCCCAGGTGTTTGAAGCGGTCGTGCCTCGGGTCCTCCGGGAGGCTCCGGACACGCTTCTGATCGTTGCCTCAAACCCTGTGGATATCATCACCCACATGGTTATACAGATCTCAGGGATTCCTCCCGGGCGCATCATCGGCACAGGGACCATGCTGGACACGGCTCGCTTCCGCGCATTGTTGGGGGGGCACCTCCAGGTAGCCTCGGCCTCGGTTCACGCCTACGTCCTGGGCGAACACGGCGATTCGGAAGTGTTGATCTGGTCCAGCGCGGACGTGGGGGGAGTGCCCCTTGCCGATTTTGCCCGACAAATCAGCCGGCCGTTAGCCGACCATGATCGATCTTCGATCGAGGAGGGGGTGCGGCGCGCTGCTTACCGGATCATAGAAGGCAAGGGGGCCACCTATTACGGCATTGGAGCAGGGATCACCCGGTTGGTCCGGGCGATCCGCGGAAACGAGGGGGCCGTGCTTACGATCTCTGGTCTCAGCATGAAAATCGCAGACATTAGAGATGTCTGCCTCTCCCTTCCCCGCGTAGTGGGAGCCCAGGGTGTCGTAGCCGAATTGCGGCCGAACCTTTCATCCGCAGAACTCGAAGCGCTCCAGCATAGCGCCGGTGTCTTGAGACGGGCTGCCGGGGAGCTCGGCGACCACAGCTAATTCCACTTTTACAACCAGGAGGGCTGCTGGGGATGGGGGGTGTGGCCTTCCGCTGGAAGTAAATTGGAGGCCATTTACCACGTCAGGAAGCATTCAAAAACCATGAAGTCTAAACGCATCGCTATATCGACCGGCGGAGGGGATGCGCCAGGGTTGAACGCCGTTATCCGGGCGATCGTGCTCTCGGCTCTGAACCGGGGCTGGGAGTGCGTGGGGGTCCGGGACGGTTACAACGGCCTGCTGGCGCCGGAAGACTACCCGGAGGGAGGGCTGATCGCTCTCGACCGTACGTCCGTCCGGGGCCTCACGCATCTCGGGGGGACTATCCTCGGCACCACCAACCGCGGCAACCCGCTGCGCTACCCGGTCAAGGGCCTGAACGGGCAGATCAAAGAAATAGACCGGTCGGATGAACTCGTGGCGCTTTTCCGGGGGCAGGGCATCGATGACCTGATCTCCATCGGCGGTGACGGGTCGCTTCAGATCGCGCACGAGCTCTACTGTAAGGGCCTGAGCGTAGTCGGGGTGCCAAAGACGATCGACAACGATCTCGACCGCACGGTGGTCACCTTCGGTTTCGACACGGCCGTGCATTTTGCCACCGAGTGTATCGACCGCCTGCACTCCACAGCCGAGTCCCACCAGCGCATCCTGGTGGTCGAGGTCATGGGCCGCTATGCCGGCTGGATCGCCCTGCACGCCGGGCTGGCCGCCTCGGCCGACGCCATCCTCATCCCCGAGATCCCTTACGACATCAGCCAGGTCGTCGAGAAAGTGCGCGAGCGCGAGCGTAGCCGGAGGCATTTTTCGATCATCGTGGTGGCCGAGGGTGCGGCGCCTGCAAACGGCGGCCGCGCCGTCCTGGAAGAAAAATCCGCCGGGAAAGTGGAGCGGCTCGGAGGGATCGGCCACAAGGTCAGCGCGGCGCTTGAGAAACTGACCGGCAAGGAAACGCGGGTCGTCGTACTCGGGCACCTGTTGCGCGGCGGAATGCCCACCTCGCAGGACCGTCTTATTTCGCTGCGCTTCGGGGCGGCCGCGGTAAGGGCGCTGGCCGAGGGGCGCTCCGGAATAATGGTGGCGCTGGACCCGCCGGTGGTCAACTACGTGCCGCTTGCCGCCAGCATCAGCCGGATGAAAACGGTCCCGCTGGAGTGCGACACGGTGCTCACTGCGCGGGACCTCGGGATCTCCTTCGGGGATTGAGCGCCGGCTGCCGGCAGGCGTGAGAATCGCGACCGTCACATCGTTTAAAAATGAGCCGGTTTCACGGTCCGGTGTATTCGCCTTTGACGAATTTCCCTTCCAGCCGCTTGCCTTCCGGCAGGGTCATCACCCCCCGGCCGGTCTGCTCACCGTCCACGAAATCGCCCGTGTACACCCGGCCGTCGGGGTAGCTCAAGGTGCCTCTCCCGGTGCGCGTGCCGCCGTCGAAATCGCCCTCGTACCTGCGGCCGCTGGGCCACGTCAAAGTTCCCTTGCCGTGCCGCAAACCGCTCTTGAACTCGCCGTCATACATCCGCCCGTCGGCATATTTCAGCGTCCCCCGGCCGTTGCGCTCGCGAAACTCCCACTGACCGGTGTAGACCGAGCCGTCCGGGTAGGTGTAGGTCCCCTCGAAAACCATGTTGTATTGAAACCGGCCTTTGAGCGTCCGACCGCCGGGCATGGCCATGAAGCCCTCGCCGTCGCGCATTCCGTTCTTGAACTCGCCGGTGTACTTGTGCCCGGTGGAGTAGACCATGGTTCCCTTGCCGTTGACACAGTCGCCTTCGATGCATTGGTCGGCGATGGCGCCCAGCGGAAGAAGCATCAGAACCGCGGAAACAAAAAGGATGAACGTGATTCGTGGCTGTTTCATTTTATGACCCCTTCCCTTGATCTCTCCCGCGCGGGGAGGAAAACGAGAATATGATCTGTGCCTAAGCGGATCATAATCGCTGATGGGATTTATCTCAAGTTTTCCGGTGATGAGCCGATATGTTCATGTGACGGAACTCATCCGAAGACCCGACCCGGCACTCTCGATCCGCCGGCCAATTTCCGCGTGAAGGACGAAACCGTGAACGAGGATAAAGTCAGGCACATCATGGCCCAGGTCAGGTCATTTCCCGGCATGCCGGCCACCGCCGCCCGGCTGATGCCGATGCTCCAGAACCCGGACGCCAGCGCTGCTCAGATCGAGGATGTCCTGAAATACGATCCCGGGTTGACGGCGAACATCCTCAAGCTTACCAACTCGGCTTATTTCGGCCTGCCCTCCCGCGTGAGTTCGATCCGGCAGGCGATCATGCTGCTGGGGTGGAAGCGGTTGCTGCAGCTGGTGATGACGATGTGCATGAGCGCCCAGATGACGAAGCCGCTGCCCGGCTACGGCCTGTCGCGCGGGGAGTTGTGGCGCCATTCGGTTGCCGTATCGGTGGCGGCGGACGTCCTGGTCAAGTCGCTGTCGATCCCCGATGCCGACGAGGTATTCACGGCGGCGCTGCTGCACGACATCGGCAAACTGGTGCTGGGCGAGTACGTACAGGAAGACCTGAGGGAAATCGAGCAGATGGTGGGCAAGGGCATCTCCTTCGAGGTGGCCGAGTTCGTTGTGCTGGGCACCAACCATGCCCAGATCGGTGCCCTCATCCTCCAGAATTGGTCCCTGCCCCAGGAACTCGTGAACGCCGTCAGCCGGCACCACGACCCGGATCAATGCGGTCACGCCTGCCGGCTGAGCGATGTGGTGCACGTTGCCGACATCCTGGGGTGGATGACCGGGTACGGCAGGGGCCGCAACGGGCAGCCGGTCGAGCCGGCCTTCGAAGTGACCGAGCGCCTAGGGATCGGCGACGGCCAGATGGAAAAGCTCGCCGAAAAGACACGGCAGGAAGTCACGAGGTTGTCAGGGATTCTGACGTGATGGATCTTCAAATGTAATCCTTCCACTGCCACTCCACCCTGCCGTCCCGCACGCTGCAGACCAGATTATCCTTCTGAACCGCGTTCTCAATGGCCTCCCGGACCACGGCCGGCGCGTAGGCAACTCTAACCCGCGCCTGGCCAATGAGGCGCTCCAGGGCGCCGTCGGCGCCGGCGCCGTCCGCCTTCCAGCGGCCAGCGGTTTCGATGACCTGCTTCATCATCAGATCGTAGACGACAACGATCCGTTCCAGATTGATCAGCTGCTGAGCCTCATCGGCGCCGGCCGTGCCGGTCCGCATGCGTTCCTTGATTCCGCCGAGATAGCGGTTGAAGCTGGTTTCCCACTCGACGGCGATCGCATCGAGCATGCCCCGGGAAACGGTTTCGGTTTCCGTGACGGCGCGGTTGGCGTGGTACTGGGCCCAGTCGTCGGTCAGGATGCGGATGCCATAGGCGTCGCTGCGCTCGCGCACGTTCGTTCCGGGAAAGGGGGCGAGCAGGTGAAAGCCGTAAAGGAGGCCCAGTTCCTTCAGCTTTATGCCGAATTCCATGGTTTCCTGGATGGTCTCGGGTGTTTCGCCGGGTAGCCCCAGGATGAAGGAGGCGCACGGGGTCACCCCGGTACGCGCGCACATCCGAACCGCCTCAACCACCTGCTCCGGGGTGATCCGCTTTTTGACCGTTTTCAGGATTGCGCGGTTGGCCGACTCGACGCCGAAACTCACCGCCGTGCACCCGGCGGCCTTCATTTTCGACAGAATGTCCTCGGACACCGTGTCTACCCTGGCAAACGATGTCCATTGTACCTTCAGGCCCCGCCGCAGGATTTCGTCGCACACGGCTGCGCAGTGGCTCTTGTCCGCGGTGAAGAGGTCGTCGACGATGTTGACCTGGTGGAAGCCGAGGCGGCCAATGGCCTCGAGCTCATCGGCCACCTTGCGGGGGCTGCGATAGCGCACTTTGGCACCCACCATTTTGCGGCCGATACAGAAAATGCACCGGTGGGGGCACCCGCGGGTGGTGGTCATGCTGATGGGCATCCCCAGCGCGCGATAGCGGCCGAGGGGCAAAAGGCGGCGGGCCGGCGGCGGCAGGCTGTCCAGATCGGCAATGAACCCGCGGGGCGGGGTGAAACGGATCGCGCCGTCGGCGCGATGGGCTATTCCCGCGACGTTCTCGAAGCCGCTGCCGGCTGCGACCGCCCGGACCAGTTCGACCATCGTCCGTTCCCCTTCCCCCAACACAGCGACATCCAGAGACGGGCAGGCCTTCAGCGTCTGCAGCGCACTGAATGTGACATGCGGCCCGCCCATGACCGTCACGGCCCGCGGACGGTGCCGTTTGACATCGTCGATCACCGCCATGGCGTGGTCAACGGTCATGGTGACGGCGGTGAGGCCGACAAGTTCCGGCAGAAAGTCATCGAGAATAGTCGCGAGCCTTTCCGCGCTGTAAGGGGTGACCACCAGGTCCAGCACGCGCACTTCGATGCCTGCCTCTTCCAGGGCTGCGGCGAGATAGGCGAGGCCCAGCGGCGGGGAGGGGGTCTCGGAGATGGGGTAGAAGGGGTTGATCAGAAGCACGCGCATGGGGATTTAAAAGCGTCCAAGGGTTCGAGGGTTCAAGGGCCAACCAGTTCCAGGCGTTGGGTTGTTTCAGGTCAGTTGGAATTTTTTCTTTTCCGTTTAAACCCCCAGCCCCTGGGACTCTTGAACCCTGTGCAAAAAAAGGGGCCCGGCCGCAACGGCACAGGCCCCTTAAGGGTTCTCAACGCAGCGATCTTAGAACAGCCCGGAGACCGAGCCGGTGTTCACATCGACGTCGACGCGCCGGAAGGCCGGGTTTGAGCTCGTCCCGGGCATCAGGCTGATGGTGCCGGCGCAGGGGCACAGGAACTTGGCGCCGGAGTAGATCAGGACGTCGCGGATGGGAAGCGTCCAACCCTTGGGCACGCCCTTGACCACCGGGTCATGGGTCAGGCTGAGATGCGTCTTCACCATCATGGTGGCAAAATCCGCATACTTGGGATCGGATTCCAGCATCTTGGCCTTGGCCTCGGCATCCGGGGTCCAGGACACGCCGTCGGCGCCGTAGACCTCCTTGGCGATCAGGGCGACGCGGTCGCGCAGCTTCATCTCCAGCGGATAAAGGAATTTGAATTCCTTCTTTTCGTTGCAGGCGTCGATGACGGCGTCGGCCAGTTCCAGGGCGCCTTCGCCGCCTTTCAGCCAGTGCTGGGACTCGGCGCAGCGCGCGCCGGCCGCTTCGGCTGCCTTCTTGACCGCCTTCACTTCAGCGTCGGTGTCGGTGTAAAAACGATTGATGCAGACCACCGGGTTTATACCGGACTTGCGGATGACGTTGATCAGATGGACCATGTTGGCGCAGCCCTTCTCCACCAGGCCGAGGTTCTCCTTGGTGTACTCCTCGGGCAGGGCCTTGCCGGCGACAACCTTGGGTCCGCCGCCGTGCATCTTGAGGGCGCGAATGGTGGCGGTGAGCACCGAGACATGGGGCTTGAGGCCGCTGTTGCGGCACTTCACGTTCCAGAACTTCTCGAAGCCGATGTCGGCCGCAAAACCCGACTCGGTCACGTGATAGTCGAACATCTTCAGACCGATGCGGTCGGCGATGATCGAGGACTGGCCGACAGCGATGTTGGCGAAGGGACCGGCGTGGACCAGGCAGGGCTGGTACTCGGCCGTGCTCATGAGGGTCGGATTGATGGTATTGCGCATGAAGGCGGTCATGGCGTTGCCGACCTCGAGATCGCCCGTGGTCACCGGCTTGCCGCTCTTGTCAAAGGCCACGGTGATCGCGTTGAGGCGCTTTTTGAGGTCCGCCAGGTCCTTGATGATCGAGAGGATGGCCATGCATTCGGAGCCGACCGCGATGCCGAACTTGGACTGCATCATGTAACCGTCGGTGCGGCCGCCGATGCCGATGATGATGTTGCGCAGCGACTGGGCACAGAAATCCATGATCCAGCCCATCTCCACCCGGGTGGGATCGATGTCGAGGCGCCGCATCTTGGTCAGGCGGGCGAGTTGCTCGTCATTGTAGTTGCGCTCGTGCTGCATGCGCGAGGTCATGGCCACCATGGCCAGGTTGTGGGCGTTCATGATGTCGTTGATGTCGCCGGTCAGCCCCAGGGAGAACTCGGTCATGGGGATCAGCAGTGCGTTGCCGCCGCCGGCCGCCGTGCCCTTGACGTTCATGGTAGGCCCGCCGGAAGGCTGGCGCAGGGCGCCGCCGACGCTCTTGCCGCGTTTGCCCAAGCCTTCCATTAGACCCACGGAGGTGGTGCTCTTGCCCTCGCCGAGCGGGGTCGGGGTGATGGCGGTCACTTCGATATACTTCCCGTCCGGTTTATCCTTTAGCCGGTTGATGATCTTGAGAAAATCCATCTTGGCCAGTCGGCCCATGGGCAGCATCTCGTTCTTCTGCAGGCCCAGCTTCTCGCACCACTCCTCGGGTGAAGGCATCTTTTTTTCGGCGGCTTCTGAAATCTGCCAATCGGCCATCTTGGTTGCATCATACGGCATGGGTCGAGTCCTCCTCTTCGTTTGGGGGTAAGAAATCAAGTCGCGTGAAACAATTTCGAGGCAAAGCACGTGTCCGTTTCCGGCGGGTGCGCAACGATCCGAATCCAGACAATTTGCTGATAACATTTAGGAAAAAGCCTATACCATCGGGTTCGATGTTTGGCAAGAGAATTATTGCGCCGGCCCGGCGCCGGGCTGGGCTTGGTGCAGGCGGTAGTAAAACCCCTGGTGCGCCATCAGCTCCGGGTGCGATCCGGATTCGATGATCCGACCCCGGTTCATCACCAGGATGCGCTGGGCACTGCGTACGGTGGACAGGCGGTGGGCGACGACCAGAGCGGTGCGCTGCCGCATCAGCCGCTCCAGTGCCTGCTGGATCAGGAGTTCGGTCTGGGAGTCGATGTAGGAGGTGGCTTCGTCGAACAGGATCAGTTGGGGGTTGCGGGCGAAGGCCCGGGCGATGGCGATGAGCTGGCGCTCGCCGCTCGAGATCAGGCTGCCGCCCTCGCCGAGCACCGTGTCCAGTCCGTGCGGGAGCCTGCCGACCAACCCCTGCAGGTTGGCGGCGGCGATGACTTGCTCCGCTTGCGCCGGCGACGGCCCCCCCGCCCCGTCGAAGACGTTTTCGCGGATGGTGCCCGAGAACAGGAAGGACTCCTGCATGACCAGGGCCATCTTATCCCGGAACACCGCGCTCGGGTATTCCCGCAGGTCTCGACCGTTGAGCAGGATGCGGCCGGCCGTGGGGTCGTACAACCGGGGGATCAGGCTGATGAGAGAGGTCTTGCCGGCGCCGGTGGGGCCTACCACGGCGATGGTCTCCCCCCGGCGGAGATCAAAACGGACCTGCTTCAGCACCGGCTCGCCCGTGACGTAGCGAAAATCGACATCGTCGAAGCGAAGTTCCTCGATTCGGTCCAACTCCGGAAAACGGCCGCCGGGCGGCCGGCGGGGTTGCGGCAACATCGTGGTGGTGTCCAGAACGAGGAAGATGCGCTCGGCGGAGGCCATGGCGTTTTGCAGGATGTTGTATTTCTCCGCCAGGTCGCGCAGCGGCCGGTAGAACATGCGGATGTAGGATACGAAAGCCACCAGCGCCCCCAGGCTGAGGGTCTCGTCCAGCACGCGTTCGCCGCCGTACCAGACGATGAGGGCCACGCTGACGATGGCAAGCACCTCGATGAGCGGCAGGAACACCGCCAGCACGCGGATCTGGCGCATCCCGGCCAGGTAGTTTTCGTGGTTGAGCGCAGCGAACCGTCGGGAGTTGTTCGCCTCCTGGCGGAAAAGTTGGATGGCACGCATGCCGCCGATGGTTTCGGAAAACCGCGTGTTGATCTCGGCCACCTGCACGCGCAGGATGCGGAAGATGTCCCGGGCGTGTTTCGAGAAACCGATCGAGGCGGCCGCCACCAGCGGCAGCACGACGAAGGTCACCAGCGCCAGCTTCCAGTTCAGCGCCAGCATCACGGCGGCGATGCCGGCGAGCAGCACCAGGTCCTTGAAGACGAAGGAGACGAAGGAGGTGAACAGCTCGTACATGTTTTGGGTGTCGCTGGTGACGCGCGTCACCAGGCGGCCCACGGGGTTGCGGGTGAAAAATTCCAGCGCCAGATCCTGGAGGTGGCCATAGAGTCGCATGCGCAGGTCGTGCATCATCCTCTGGCCGGCGTATTCCATGACCATCGCCTGGGCAAAATTGAGGAGGAAGTCCAGGATCACCAGCACCAAAAAGCCCGCGGCCAGCCGGGTCAGACCCGTCAGGTCGCCGCGGCGCAATTCGGCCAATTCCGCCTGCTCCAGTCGGGGCAGGTCCGTGAAGGCGATGCGTGCGGTGTTCCCGTCGATCCTGGCAACCCCTCCGTATTTCAGGACCACCGCGGCGGCGGCCGGGTCGGAGAGGTCGATGCTAAGGTACCGCTCGGACGGCGGCGGCTCCGGGCGGGAGTCCGGGGCACTGGCGGCCCGGGGGACGATGTGGCGGTCGATGGCGAGCTTGGTCACATACGGCATGGCCAGGTCGAGCAGCGTGATCAGCACCACCAGGCCGACGGACCAGAATATCAGGCGGCGGTGCGGTCGGGTGAACGGGCGCAGCCGCCGCAGCAGCTTGAGGTCATAGGGTTTGCCCAGGCGGGTCTCTTCAAAATAGTCCTGATCAGGCCGCATCGCAACCCTCTTCGACTTCCTGGAGCCGGTGGGTGACGGCGTAGTAGCCTTTGGCGGCGAGCAGGTCCGCGTGGCGCCCGGTCTGCACGACCCGGCCGCCATTGAGCACGAGGATGCGGTCGGCGAACCGCACGGCGGACAGGCGGTGCGACACGATGAGAATCGTGCGCGCGCCCGCCAGGCGGCGGATGGTCTGGGTGATCAGGGCGCCGGTCTCGAAATCCACCTGGCTGATGGGGTCGTCCAGGATCATGACCGGGGCCGGGGTCAGCAGGCAGCGGGCGAGAGCGACGCGCTGCTTCTGCCCGCCGGAGAGCATGACCCCCCGCTCGCCGACCACCGTGTCGAAGCCCTGGGGGAACAGACGGATCGTGTGCAGCAGGGCGGCGGCGCGGGCGGCCTCGGTGATCCGTTCGTCGTCGACTCCGGGGTCGCCGAACGTGATGTTGTTGCGGAGGGTGCCGGCGAACAGGAACGGCTCCTGGGGCATGAAGGCAATGCGGCCGCGCAGGTTCTCGACGGGGACGGCGCGGATGTCCAGTCCGCCGATGAGTATCCGACCGGCGGATGGGTCGTACAGCCGGGGAATGAGGCTGAGCATCGTCGTTTTGCCGCTACCCGGCGGCCCGACGATGCCGAGCACGGCGCCGGGCTCGATCCGCAGGTCGATTCCGGAAAGGGCCGCCCGGGTCTGCGTCCCGGCGCCCCCGGGGTAGGAGAACCCCACCCCTTCGAAGACGATCGCGCCTGCCGGCTCGCGCAGCGGCCGGGCGGCCGCGGCGGAGTGGATGTCCGGGCGGGTGGCCAGGATCGCATCGACCCGGTCCAGGGACGCTCGCCCCCGCTGGATGAGGTTGGTGACCCACCCCAGCGCCATCATCGGCCACATGAGCAGGCCGAGGTAGCTGATGAAGGCCACGAAGTCGCCCGGCGTGATCGTGTGCAGGATGGTCTGGCGGCCGCCGAGGAAAAGGACGAGAGCCATGCTCAGATTGGTGAGCAGCACCATCATCGGGAAGAATGCGCCCGTGATTCTCACCAGGCTCAGGTTCTCGTCGACATAGACCCGGGAGGCCGTCTCGATTTTTTCGGCCTCGGCCGTCTTGCGGTTGTGGGCCTTGATCAGGCGGATGCCTGCGACACGCTCGCGGACCGCCTCCGTCAAATCCGAGAACGAGGCCTGCACCGACCGGTAGCGGCGGTGCATCCGGCGGCTGAAAAAGCGCGCGGCGACGGCGATGAACGGCATCGGGACGAGGACAACGGCGGTCAGGGTGGGCTCGATGTAGAGCATGAAGCCGATGGCGGCCGCGCCCATGACCACGGCGTCGTTCAGGGCCACCAGGCCCATGCCGGCGGCCATGCGGATCTGCTGGATGTCGTTCGTGGCGTGGGCCATGAGGTCGCCCGTGCGGGTGCGGTCGAAATAGGCGGCGGAAAGGGTCTGTAAGTGGTCAAAAAGACGGTTGCGCAGGCCCTCCTCGACGCGGCGGGAAGTGCCCAGCAGACACAGCCTCCAGACGTAGCGAAACGCGCCGATCAGAATGGCGATGCCGGCGATGCTGAGCGCGTAGACGAGCAGCCGGCCGGAGTCGACGCGCAGCAGAGTGAGGTCGTCGACCGCCCACTTGATCACCCGGGGGACGATGAGCTGCAGCATGTCCACGAGGATCAGGCTGACCAGGCCGACCAGAATACGGCTCCGGTTTTCTGCGAAATACGGTTTAATTATTGAAATTGAGGACATGGATGCGCGCGGCGCCGGATTCTGATTTCGCTGAGCCCGTAAAAAGTCGATTTATAGACGACTTTGTAAAAAGTTCCAGACTCAAGGCGCGCGAAGCTCGTGTCACGAGGCGAACGGTTCGTACGCCGCAGTGACAACGCGATGAAGTGCGACGCCGAGGGTGGACTTCTTGCGAAGTCGTCGATTTTGGATATCACATGAGGGAAATGGGGGCAACGGGAAGAAACGGTGCCGGGAAAATAGCGAAGGCTGCCGGAGCAAGCAACTGCTTCGTTGACTTTGACCACCATGGCTGCTATTTTGTCAGGATGGAACTTGGGAATATTGTTGAATATATCGACCGCGAAAGAATTCTTTGCGCCGTGGTGCTGGAGGTCAAGCACCAGCGCTTGCGGCTCTTGACCGAGAACAACCGCGAGGTGAACCTCTCCGCAAGCCGGCTGTTGTATCGGGACAAGTCCCGCCTGGACGTCTCGATGGGCCGGTCGCGGATGGTGGATGCTCTAAAGGAGGTGGCGAACAAGCGCCGGGCGCTGATCGACAAGGTTCTCATCCGGGAGGTGTGGGAGGTGTTGACCGCAGAGCAGCAGTGGGTCGACCTTGAAACCATGACGGCCTTCTGCTTCCCGGATGGTCCGAACGGCGATCACCGCTCGGCGGTCGTCCGGGCTCTATTTGAGGACCGTCTGTATTTCAAGTTCAACCCGGAGCGTTTTTTCCCCAACTCCGAGGAGCAGGTCGAACGGCTTTCGGCCCAGAGAAACGAGGAGGCCCGGCGGCAGCGCATCATTGAAAACGGCGGGGACTGGTTGCGCCGGTTCATTTCCCGGACTGCGCCGGCCCCGCCGGACGATGCCCCCCCGCCGGAGGTTCTCGATGTGCTGAAATCATACTACCTGTTCGAAAAGGACAGCCCGGACCAATCCCTCGCCCGGGGCATGCTGGAGCGGGCGGGCCTGGGGGAGCCGGAGACGCTCTTCCCGATCCTCGTCAAGCTGGGTGTTTTCGACGAGAACGAGAATGTCGATCTGCTGCGGCTGGGTGCCCCCGTGGAGTTCCCGCCGGCGGTGCAGCAACACGCCCGGGACCTGATCGCGGCCTCCGTGGCCGAGGTCGCGGATTCCCGGCGTGAAGATCTGACCGGTTTGGCGTTGATTACGATCGACGGCCAATCCACCCTGGATTTCGACGATGCCCTGAGCCTTGAAACCACATCCGGCGGATACCGACTCGGCATTCACATCTCCGACGTGGCTCACTATGTGCGCAAGGACGACCCCATCGACCAGGAAGCCCGCGAACGCGGCAGCTCCATCTACATGGCGGACCATAAACTCAGCATGCTGCCGCCCGCCCTGGCCGAGGGGCTCTGCAGCCTGAAGGCGGGGGAGGTCCGGCCGGCCATCAGCACCCTGGTGGATCTTGGCCCCGACATGGACATCCGGGGCTGCCGAATTCTGCCCAGCCGCGTGCGGGTCCAAAACCAGCTGAGCTATTATGACGTCAACCTGGTGGCGGAGCAGGATCCGAAGGTGATCACCCTGCGCGGCATCGCCAGGAAGTTTCGCGAGATGCGCCTGGCCGCCGATGCGGTCCACATCTCGGTCCCCGAAATCAACCTCTGGATCGGGGAAAACAGCGAGGTCAACCTCAGCCGGGTCAACCGGGAAAGCCCGGGGCGGATGCTGGTTGCGGAAATCATGATCATGGCCAACTGGCTGATGGCCCGGTTCCTCGCGGAGCACAAGATGCCGGCCATCTTCCGGTCCCAGCCCGAGCCACGGGAGCGGCTTTACCGGCGGGAAGAGGGTACGCTGTTTCAGAACTGGATGCAGCGTCGGCTGCTGAACCGTTTCGTCCTGGGGCATGCGGCGGAAAAGCATTCCGGGCTGGGGCTCGACGCGTATGTCACGGCGACCTCGCCCATCCGCAAATATTTTGACCTGGTGACCCAGCGGCAGGTGCGGGCGGTTTTCGGCCTGGAAAACCCGTATTCGATTCCGGAGATGGACGGCATCATGCGGGCGCTGGAACTGCCCATGAGCCGCGTTTTCAAGCTCCAGACGGGCAGGCAGCGTTACTGGCTGTTGAAATATCTCGAGCAGCGGGTCGGTCAGAAGGAAGAGGCGATCGTGCTGGTGCGGCGCCGCACCAGTTACCAGGTGCTTCTGGTCGGTTACATGCTCGAGTGCGACCTTCCCATCACGAGCCTTCTCGACCTCAAGCCCGAAGACCTCGTCCAGGTCACCATTCAACGGGTAAGCGCACGCAAGGACTTTATTGCGCTCACGATCGGGTAGCGTTCAACGAGTCCGCTGGGTCTGTATGTTATTTCACGCCAATCACCCGGCCGCTGGTGATCCTCTGCAGCTCCTGGGGGGTCAGCCTGAAAACGGCTCGGGGGGGTGCCGGCAGCGGCCCGGATTTCCGAATAGGCAAGCAGGTCTTCGTCGATGAACACCGCAATCGGTTGCATGTGGCCCACCGGCGGGACACCGCCGATGGCAAACCCCGTCTTTTGACGGAGACAAGATCGGCATCCGCCTTTTCATTTGACACCGGGGACATGAGTGTCATTATACCCTCCTTAAGCGGCCTGGCGCCCGCCGGACTGACCTTGACTAAATCTAAAACAATAACTAATATATAGGTTATTTATAAATAGAATTCAGGAGAAATTCATGGGCATCCAGGAGCGCAAGGAAAGAGAAAAGGAACGCCGCCGCCAACAGATCATGGTCGCTGCCAAACGGGTTTTTTCCGACAGAGGATTCACCAAAGCCACCATGGAAGACATTGCTCAGGAGGCCGAACTCAGCCCTGGGACCCTCTATCTGTATTTCAAGAACAAGGAAGAGCTTTATGCGTCTCTTTCCCTGCGGATCCTTCAATACCTGCTGCTCCGCATCGAGCACGTGAATGCCATCAAGGATAGCGGCCCGGATGAAAAACTGACGGCGCTCATGGAGGCCATGTACGATGTGTATGAGTTCGACCCGCTCATCATCATCAACATGTTCCACCTTCAGTCCAGCGAGACCCTGAAGAACCTCTCCCCCGAGCTGCTTTCGGAGATCAAGGATCTCTCGCGCAAATCGATGGGCTCCATCGCCCAGATTTTCAAAGACGGTGTCGCCCTGGGCATTTTCATCGACCGCCACCCGGTCGCGCTGGCTGACACGTTCTGGTCCATTTTTTCCGGCGTCATTCTCTGGCTGACCAGCAAGAAGTTGATCAACGAAAGCAAGGATTTCCTCAGGGAGACGCTCACGGTCGCCTTCGAGGTCTTCCACCGCGGATTGATGGCCAAATAGATCGCCACCCGGCGCAAGCCGTTAGCGGCAGGGCTCCGGTGCCGGGGGGTCAAGGGTTCAGGAAAAACGGAAACCACGCGTGTTCCGACCCCATGGAGATCCAACTCAAGGAACCCGTTTCCGGACCAATCGACGACCGGCCTCCCGCGCAAAGAGCCGGGCAATCTCATCCACCTCAAAGGACCGCCAGCGCACGGGGTGGCCACCCTTGAACCCCAGGACGCCGGAGCCCTTTCCCGAAACCTCGCCGATACTCGTGGTCTGAACTCCCGCCCGGTGCAGATCCCTCTCAAGACGGTCGGCGTGTTTTAACCGGCAGCAGATCAGCAGGCTGCCGGAGCCGATCAGTCCAAGGGGATGCACACCGAGAAGGCGGCAGATAGTGCGGGTTTCCGGAAATACCGGAATGCGGTCCAGGTCCACCCGCAGCCGGCAGCCGCCGGCGGCGCTGAGCTCCTCCAGGGCTGTCGCGATGCCGCCTTCGGTAACGTCGTGCATGGCGCTGGTGCCCGGGCACCGAGCGGCCTGCCGGGCTTCAGGGATAATGCTGATCCGGTCCAGGTAAGACCGGCAGGACTCGATCTTCTCCGCGCTCATGCCGAGCCTTCGGAGGCGCGATCCGAGTTCCCGGGCGATGATGGCAGTGCCCTCCACGGCCGCGCCCTTGGTGAGAAGCACCCGGTCGCCCGGCCGCATGCGCCGCTTTTCGATTAGATCGCGCTTGCGGACACTGCCGGCCATCATCCCGCAAACCACCGGCCGCGTCACCGCATCGGTGATCTCGGTGTGCCCGCCGCACAGCGTGATGCCCCACGTGCGGCAGGATTCCCTCAACTCGGATACGATACTTAAAATCAAGGACGGCGTACTGCCGACCGGGAACAGAAGGGTCGTCAGAAGCCAGCGGGGCAGGGCACCGGCCGTGGCGATGTCGTTGGCATTGACCAGCACCGCATAGCGTCCGATCGCATCGGTGGCGAAGGTGATGGGGTCCGACTTCAGGACCAGAACCTCCTCCCGGGTCACGTCCACGGCGGCGATGTCCTCGCCGACGCCCGGGTTGATCAGAAGCGCTGGGTCCTCGAACGTGAATTCATCGAGAAACTCCTTCAGGAGGTCATTGGGCAGTTTGCCTGCCGGCAGCGGAACGCCCATGCGGATGAGCCGGTTGAGCTGCTGGAGGTCAGCAACCCGATAATCGGTCGCCGGCCCGGATAAATCCGGCGTTGCGTTCGCGCACCACTCGACCGCAAGAGCCCCGGCGTCTCTTGCCAGCCGGAGCATCTCGCGGTCGGCGGATACCACCATGAACCGTTGCGGAGTGGTACGCATGCTCCGGGCCGCCGCCGGAAAGGGGTTGCGCCTCCGGCGGCCTGCATGAGGCGCGTCAAGGCAGATGCAGGGGCGGATGTCCGCCGGCTGCATCTGAAACCTGTGTTTCAAAAAGCCCAGCACGGCCTTTCGGGTGTGGCGGCTGACGACACCCATGCCAAGGCCCCTGGCCCTCAGCATCCCGACCATGCCCTTCGCAAGGGCACGGGGCAGCCTCCGGCTTCCTGCCGCGGCGGCAAGAAGCCCGTCCAGGTCAAACAAAACGGTGGAGATGTGAAACGGCCTTTGCATCATCTTGCTCAAGCGCTAGAAAAGGTGCTTTCATCGCAAATTCCTCAATCGTTGTCAATCCATCTTCGCACCGTCAACCCTGCTTTGACAAGCTGAAATTTCACGGCTATGTACTGCAGAATCATTTGAACCCTTTGACTCCGCCTCTTCATGAAAATTCTTCTCATCTATCCCTATTTTCTCGATGCCCGGCTCGACGCGGAGGACATTCGTTTCGCGCCCATGGGGATTTACCACGTGGCGGCCGTCCTCAAGGAGCAGGGCGGCGAGGTCGATGTCCTGAACTGGCACGACATCCGGCGCACTCCGGAAGTCATCGAAGCGACGCTGCGCGCCCGGAAGCCCGACCTCGTCGGGTTTTCCATTCTGCACGCCAACCGCTGGGGCGGGATCGACATCGCGCGGCGGGTCAAGCAGCTGAACCCGGCAGCCACGGTGGTCTTCGGCGGCGTCGGGGCAACGCACCTGTGGGAGCATCTCCTCAAACACTTCCCCGCGATCGATTACATTGTGCTGGGCGAGGGGGAGCACACGTTCCTGAAGCTGGTCCGGCGCCTCGAAGCCGGGGACATCGGCGCCATCGGAACCCTGCCCGGACTGGCCCTGCGCACCGACGGGCGGCCCGTTAAAACGGCCGACCCCGAGCCCATCTGCGATCTGGATGCGCTGCCCATGCCGGCCCGGTATTTCGATCTTCAACACCTGTCCCTGACGCGGGGGTGCGTCGCCGACTGCGCCTTCTGCGGCTCGCCGGCCTTCTGGGGCCGGCGGGTGCGGTCCCATTCGGCGCCCTATTTCGTCGAGCAGCTGGCGCTCCTGCGCGGCCGCGGCCAGCGGTTCTTCTACGTGAGCGACGACACCTTCACGCTCGACCGCCGGCGGGTGATCGACATTTGCCGCGGGATCGTCGCGCGCAAGCTCGACATCCGTTGGGCCGCCATCTCGCGGGTGGACGCCGTGCACGAGGAGGTGCTGGCCTGGATGCGCCGGGCGGGTTGCATCCAGATCAGCTACGGGGTGGAGAGCGGCTCGGAGAGGATCCGCCGACGGTTGAACAAGACGATCAGCGTCTCCCGGATCCGCCGGGCCTTTGCATTGACCCAGCGCTACGGCATCATGGCCCGGGCCTATTTCATTTACGGCTGCCCGGGTGAAACCCGGGCGACCATCCAGGAAACCATCGACCTGATGCTCGAGATCAAGCCGCTCGGCGCCATTTTCTACATCCTGGATCTTTTCCCCGGAACGGCGCTATACGCCGACATGAAACGGCGGCTCGATTGCACGGACGACATCTGGCTCGAGCGGGTCGAGGACATCATGTACTTCGAGACCGACCCGAATCTTTCCTCCGATCGGATACTGGAATTTGGCCGGAACCTTCGGGAAAGCTTCTACCGGAATCTGCCCGGGTTCGTGGAGGACCTTGATCCGGTCGACGAACGCGGATTCTATCCGCTGCACGCCGACTTCTTTTCGCGGCTGGCCATGACCTTTGACCAGGGAGACTATGCCCGGGTGGACGACATCCCGGACAAACCGGCGCTGGCCGAAAAGCTCTACCGCCGGGCGCTCGGCTACCACCCCGATGCACGGGCCTGTCTCGGGCTCGGGATCCTGTATCAGAAAGCCGGTAGCTATGCGGCGTCCGTGGAGATCCTGACCGAAGGGCTGTCGCATTTCCCCGGGGACGAGCAGCTGCGGATCTGCCTGGCGGTGAGCCAGATGAACCTGGGCCGGTTTCGAGAAGCGCTGGCGCTCCTCACGCACTGCATGCGCCAGCCGGAGGCACGGCGGTTGGCGGCGGCCTGCCGCAACGCCATGGGGCGATCGTGAAGGCGGCGGCGATTTGATTTCAATCGCGGTTCAAGGCATCGGACAGCCACGACCAGAACTCGAGACTGTTGGCCAACCATAACGGCGCTGAGGTCGGCCTGCGAAAAACGTTCGAGCGCCCGGGCGTCGAAGCCCATCTCGGGGTTGAGGCCGTTGCGGGTGAAATGATCAATGCGGCCGTCCCAGAGCCGGGTGAATGAGACATTGACCTGGCTCTGGCGTTTGATATCATGCATCGGAATCGGCACTCCCGCCGTTGTTGGCCTTCCAAGATACTATAGGCAGGTCCGGGAGATAGGTTAACGCGGCTGCCCCCGCCGGCACGCCCAGCCAAGGCGGGGGTTGATTCATGCACGATTCGGATGGAGTTGACCACGGCCATGCACCTTCCAGATCGAGTTGAAAGCAGCCTGATGGCGCTGAGCGACGGCATTTTTGCGCGGTGGCCTCGGTCATGCCCGGATCCCCGGCGCTTGAAGCACTGCCGGATCGTCGCCCACCGGGGCGAGCACGACAACCGTCTCACTCTCGAAAACACCCTGGCGGCTTTCGACGCGGCGGTCGCCGCCGGGGTCTGGGGGATCGAGTTCGACATCCGCTGGACCAAAGACCTCCAGCCCGTGGTGATCCACGACCCGGATCTGCGGCGGGTTTTCGGGGTCCCGCTGACGGTTGCGGGGGCCACGCGGGCTGAACTCCGGCAGCGCTGTCCGCACGTGCCATCCCTGGCGGAGGTCATCCGGCGCTACGGGGGTCAGGCGCACCTCATGGTGGAGGTCAAACAGGGGCACACCCCGGAGCCCGCGCGCCAGAACCAGGTGCTGGGGGAGCTTTTTTCAGGCCTGACACCCGGTCAGGATTTTCATCTGATCTCCCTCACGCCGCACGTGTTCCGGCTGCTGACGTTTGCGCCGAAATCCGCGCTGGTCCCGATCGCGCGCTTGAATCCCAGGCAGATCGGCCGCCTGGCCGCTCGTGAAGGCTACGGGGGGATGGCCGGGCATTACGCGGTCGTCGGCCGGTCCGACATCGAGCAACAGCATGCTGCGGGGCGCAAGGTGGGAACGGGCTATGTTCGAGCGCCCAATTGTATCTTGCGCGAGCTGAACCGGGGGGTCGACTGGATTTTCTCCAACCACGCTTCCGAGGTTCAAGCGCTGCTGCGGCGCCTTCAGTCGGCGGAGAGCTGAGCCGCCTGTTCCCGCCCTTTGCGCTCATCCACAAAATAAAACAGGACGGCCCCCAGAAGGAAGAGAACCAGGATGGAGGCGATGCCCCAGCGCGAGGCGAGCTGACCGATCTCAGCCAGTTGCCGGGCGGTGGCCGCTTCCGGCATGAGCACCCGGCGCACGGTCAGACCGACTACGCCCATGAGAGTCGGCCCGACAATCGTCGCGAATTTCCCGAGCATGTTGTAGAACCCGTAGTATTCCGCCGACTGCTCCCGGGGGATCAGCCGGGAGTAATAGGAACGGCTCAGGGCCTGAATCCCGCCCTGGACCGACCCAATGACCATGGCCATGATGTAGAACTCCAGCCGGCTCGTCATCAGGGTGCCCCAGACCGTGACCCCCATGTAGATCCCGATCGCCAGGAAGATCGACTTGCGCGCACTCCAGCGCTCGCCCAGTTTCCCGAACACCAGGGCCGCCGGAAACCCGACGAACTGGACGATCAGCAGCGCTTGGATCAGATCGGCCGATTGAAGCCCCAGAGACAAGCCGTAGTCCACGGCCATGAGAATGATGGTGTCGACCCCGTCGATGTAAAACCAGTAGGCCAGGAGGAAGAGAAGGACGGTCTTGAGGTGGCGGATTTTTTTTAGGGTGCCGGCCAGCTGCCGGAACCCGGCGGCCAGCGCATGGTCTGCCTGGCCGCCGGCGGCTGGTACTGCCCGCTCCGGGACCCAGAAGGCAATGAACAGGGTGAATCCGCCCCACCACAGCGCCACCGAGACGAAGGACAGCCGCACGGCCTGCGCGGCATCCGCAATGCCGAAGGCGTGCGGGAATAGCGTCATGGCCACGTTGAGGAGAAACAACAGCCCCCCGCCCAGATAGCCCAGCGCGTACCCCAGGCTCGACACATAGTCGACGCGCTCCGGCGCTGCCACGCTCAGCAGCAGCGCATCATAGAAGACATTGGCGCCGGCAAAGCCGACGATGCCCATGGCGTAGACAAAAATGGCAAACGCCCACTCTCCCTGGCCGACCCCATAGAGGCCGGCGGTGGACAGAACACCGAGGGTGGCGAAGGCGAGCAGGAATTTCTTCTTGGCCGCCGCCCGGTCGGCCACCGCGCCGAGCACGGGCGCCAGCAGCGCCATGAGCAGGCCGGCCATGGAGTTGCCGAGCCCGAGCTGGGCCGTACTCAGGTTCACATCCGCCCCCTGGCTCCAGTATTGCTTGAAGAAGACCGGGAAGAAGCCTGCCATCACCGTGGTGGCAAAGGCGGAATTGGCCCAGTCGTACAAGGCCCAGCCCCAGACGGCCCTTTGGTCCTTATTCATCTTGTCACCGACCCACCGGAATCAAATACAGCGGCACCTCCTCCGGGGGGAGGCCGGCGATCTGACGCACGTCGCCTTCTTCGAATGCGCCGACCACCACGGACCCCAGGCCCAGCGCCACGGCCTGCAGGCTGACGCTCTGGGCCGCGTGGCCGGCTTCCATGTCGGTGTAGCGCACGCCGCGTTCCCCATAGGTGGCCGTCATCCGCGCGTAGACGGCGCTGATCAGCAACACGAGGGGTGCTTTTTCCACGAAGCGTTGACGGCGAGTCGCCCGGCAGAGTTCCCTGCGCTTGTCCCCCGGGAGGGTCGGAACCAGGGCGTGCTCGCGACAGCGGTAGCGGTAGACTCCGGCGGCAAGCTCCGGCATCAGGCCCACCAGCGCATGGATCTCGAGCGGGTAGAGGGCCCCGGCGGAGGGCGCGGTGCGATAGCCGCGGGCACTGGTGATCCCCTGGGCCGCCCAGAGCAGCTGGGAGAGTTCTGCCAGAAAGAGCGCCGTCGGGGCGAAGGACCTCACCGAGCGCCGCGACAGGAGGGCCTGCTCGACCGGGACCTCCCCGGTGAACTCGGGCTGGGGCAGTCTTACGATCGCCGCCGTCGGCATGGAAGTGGTCACCTCGGGTCATCCTCAGCCGTTTCCGCTGCCCGTCATGATCCGCTGATGCAGTCGTTCGGCCCGGAGCAGAAACGTTTCGAGCTTCGCGTTGATCAGCTGCGGGAACGGCGAGCCGTCGCTTTCGATGGCCAAAAACGGCAGGTCCTCGATGTCGGTCAGAACCGCGCGCAGGGTGGGGTTGGCCGGGTCGGTCTGCAATTTGCCGCCGGCCGTCATGGCCTCGCCCAGGAGGGCTTCGGACAGGCGGTTCGGCATGCAGCCGAAAGGCCCGATGGCGATGACCCCGCAGGCGTGGTCGACGATCTCGGAGATGGCCCCGCCCACCGTGAGGACGGCCTCGCCGGCGAGGTGGGACGACACATAGGGCTTGGCGTTGCGAATGAGGGTGGCCACGTCCGGTGATTCGGCGTGGATCAGCCCCGATCGGGACAGGATGGATTTGATCCGCCTTTCGTAATTCGCCTGAAAAAAATTGCGCAGTTTGAGGTCAAGCTTCTGCCGGAGCGTCATCGGATTCTGGTTGAGGCCATGGTTGACCATGTAGTTGCAGTAGTGCACCCACTCACCTACCGGTGCGCAGACGGTGGCAAACCCCTTCTCTGCCAGGCGCTCGGTCAGGTACTGGCGGGAGAGGGCGTCGCGCCGGACGAAGATCTCACCGGAGAGGGAAATGGTGGGCACGGTGCGCGGCGGGCGCTTGAGCGCAATGGCGCGCAGGCGCTCGGCGCACGCGGCGAGCCGGCCGGTCAGGACCTCGAAATCTCCCCGTTCCATAGCGTGCAGGATCCGTCCCCACTCATCGGTGTACACGGCCATGGCGGCCGCGGGGTCGGCGGCGTTCGCCAGCAGCATCGAGCGGATGTCCTCCATGACGTCCGAGACGATCACCGCCCACCAGGCATGCCGCTCGAAGTGCTTGTCCATGCCGACGTAGGAGTTGTCGGAGGACAGCGCCAACAGCGCCACGTCCGGTATCTCCAGGCGCCGGATCAAGTCCTCCATGTAGATGGCGTATTGGCCGAAGCGGCACGGGCCGCATCCGGTCGGCATGAAATAGACCAGAACCTCATCGGACCGCTTGCCGTTGTTGATGTAGCTCAGCAGAGTTCCGGTGGTCAGGATCAGCGGCAGGCACTCCTTGCAGGAGGTGTTGGCGCGGCCGAGCTTGAGGATGGCCTCGTCGTTCTCGCGGTAGGCCTTGGCGTGCAGGCCGTACCCCTGCAGGATGGCGGCAAAGGCTTCGCTGCCGAGTTTGCCCATGGAGGGGATGAGCACGGTGACCCGCGGGTCGGTCATCGGCAGGGCTTTGCCGGCGGAGGTGAGGACCTGGGTGGCGCCGCGATTGATAATCGTACGCGCCGGCGTGAAGACGCTGCGCCGCGGCGGGATCAGACGCCGCGCCAGCAACTGGCGGTAGGCCTTGACGATGTCGAGGAAGGCCTCCACTCGGGTCTCCAGGCCGGCATCCGCCGTGTGACTGTCGAGTTCCAAAGTGAGGGAGGGCTTGCGGCCCATGATGTCGCGGAAATAGCCGATGACGAAGGAGTCCGGGCCGCACGAAAAGTTGGTGATGTAGGTGCCGAAGAGCTGGGGGTGCTTTTCCACCACGCGCGCGGCTTTCATGATGAACTTGCCCATGCCCCAGTACATGTGCCGCTTGGAGCGCTCCGAGTCCAGGTCCAGGAAGTCGAGCGGCATGACCGAGATTCCGCGCGAGGCGAACTTGTGCGGGATGCCCATGTGGGCCTCCTCGGCGAAGCCGCTGTAGGACCGCGACAGGATGACCACGGCAAGCTTCTCCGGGTCGGTCTGAAGCTCGGCCAGCACGCGCCGGCCGACCGCTTTCATCTCGGCGAAGCAGTCGCGTTGGCGCTTCAGGGCGGCGGCAAAGGCCGCGCGCGCCGCCGGACGGCTCGCCCCCATGCGCCGGGCCGTCTCCAGCAGCGGCTCCTCGGCGCTGGGAAGCCCGCGCGAGAGGTCCAGGAGCGGCGTCAGCAGCCGCGTGCCGCGCCGGCTCAGCCGGCCGATGGTCTGCCGGAAGGAGCTCTGCAGGTAAAAGGTCTCGCCCTGGACCAGGGGGCAGACCTGGGATTGGCTGCTGCCGCCGTCCTTCAGGTTCGGGACGGCTCTAAAGTGGGGCAGAAAAATGAACTCCGGCGGGTCGGCGCTTTCCAGCAGCGAGTGGAAAAAGCCGTGGGCCAGCTCCACCGGGTAGCAAAAGGCCGCGCCGCGCTGGTCGACCCCCTCCGGCGCGGGGCGTTCGGGCAGGATGACCTCGAAGCCCAGGGCGCTGAAGAAATTGGAATAGAGCGGGTAGTAGGTGTTGACAAGAAAACTGCGGTTGAGGCCGACCCGTCCCCGGGGCGCCCGCACGGCCGCCCGGCCGGCCGGCACGCCGTAGGTTTCGAACACGAGCCGCCGGCGCAAACTCACCAAGTCGAGCCGGTCGACGTCGTAGTGGACGTTGTGGCGCAGGTTGTAATAGCGGTTGCAGGCCCCGCCGAACGGGTATTTCCGGTTTTCCACCTCGATGACGGCAATGGCACAGCGCCGGTCGCATTTCTCCTGGCCGCCCCGGCACGTGAACGCTTTGCCGTGGGCGACCTCGCGGCCGGCGAGGGTTGCAAGGTCGAAGTGCTGTTCGGCCATGAGGCCGTTTTCGATCCGCTTCTGGACCTCGAGGGCCACACCAAAGGCCCCCATCAGGCCAGGTTCCGGCGGGACGATGATGGGTTTGCCGACCAGGGCGGCCATGGCCAGGGGCACGGCGCGGTTGTAACACACGCCGCCCTGCATGAAGACTTTCTCGCCCACCGGCCGGTTGCCCTTGACGCGGTTCGCGTAGTTCATGCAGATCGAGTACACCAGGCCGGCCACGATGTCCTCTTGGGCCACGCCCTCGTGGATGGCGTTCTTGATGTCCGAGGCGATGAAGGCGGCGCACTGGTCGTTGAAATTGGGGGGGCGCCGGCCCCTCAAGGCGATCTCGGCGATTTCCTCCATTTTCACCCCGAGGGTCTCGAAGGCCGATTCCTCCAGGAAAGAGCCCGTGCCCGCCGAGCAGGCTTCGTTCATGGCGTAATCGGAGGGAACCGAGTTGGTGATGTAGGTGTACTTGGCGTCCTGGCCGCCGATTTCGAAAAGGGTGTCCACCCGGGGGTCGAAATAGACCGCCGCCGCGGCATGGGCGATGATCTCGTTGATGACACCGTCCGTGAGGGCGTGCAGCCCCGCGATCTGCCGGCCCGACCCGCACACCCCCAGGCCCGCGATGCGGAAGGCCTCCGGGTTCACCTGCTGCCGCACCTGCTCGAGGATCGCGCGGTAGCACTGGCGCGATGCGCCCACCGGGTCGCCGTTCGTGCGCAGGTACACGGAGGCCAGCAGGGCGTGGTCGGATCGTCGCAGCAGCACGGACTTGGTGGTGGTGGAGCCCACGTCGAGGCCCAGGATACAGACGTCTCCCGTTCGGAGGGTGCCGCGTTCGATGGTTTTGAACTCCACCATGCCGGAGAAATCATCCAGCGGCGCCAGGCTGGCGAAGATGTGGGCCTCGCCGGCAAAAAGCGCGTCGACCCCGGTGAAGGGGGCGGTCTCATGGGACAATGCCCACAGGGCGGCCCCCAGCGCCTCCAGGTACGGCGCCTGCGCGGGCACGATCAGCCCCGGGATCTCCTGGCGCAGGTATTCGATCATCATGCGGTTTTGGGCCGTGCCGCCGACCACCATGATGTCCCGGCGTTCGACCTTCTTAAGCAGTTCGAGAATCTTGTTGGCCATCATCTTGCACAGGCCGGCAGCGACCTGGGCTTTGGGGATACCCTTGTTCGTGGCGTGGGTGCAGTCGGACTTGCAGAACACCGAGCAGCGCCCCGACACGTGGTGCGGGGTTTCCACCCCCGCCCACTGGGCGGCCTCTTCCAGGCTGACGTTCATGCGCCGCAGCTGCTGCAGGAAAAACTCGCCGGTGCCGGAGGCGCACTTGTTGCCGGTGACGACGTTGCGGATGCGCCCCGTCCGGTCCAGCACGTAGACCATGAACGTCTCGCCGCCGGCGGAGACCACCGCCGGGCAGTCGACCCCGGGAGGTTTGACGAAGGGGTAGGCGGTTTCGACCGCCTCGGGCTCCGAGACGGAGGTGAGGTTGACAAACCGGCAGAACTTGCGGCCGGTGGCGGCGATCCGGTCGAACGCGCGCATGTCCAGCCCGGCCAGCGCCCGCACCAGGGTGCGCTTGGGATCCCCCTCGTGCGTGTGAAGGGAATGCTGGATGATGCGCGGCGAAGGCATGCCGGGGGCGTTTAGATCCTGTTCCACCTGGACCAGGGAAACGGTGGAAGCGCCCATACAGAGCCCCAGCGCTTTCATTGTCTTGGCCATGTGTGCCTTTGGCGAAGCGAAATTGTGAAACGGGCTGCGTGTGAAAAATTGACTGGAAAGACGCCCCTGCCGCTGTGCGCGTCGCGGCAATAGGGCCTCTTTGGGACGCGTCGCCCCGGAGACTCAATCAACCGGTGCGGCGCAGTTCAACCGACGGCGAACCATACTGCAATTTAGAACATCTGGCAAGGTCTGCCCCCGAGGAGGGGGAGGGCAAAATGGCTGCGGGCCGGGGACGCTCGCCGGATCACGGAATGCCGGCGGGTTTGGCGCGGGTCTCGCGGGCGGCATCTTGCGGGTCGACCCGCCGGGTGATGAGCGGCGAGATCGCATAAAAGAGCATGCTGGCCAAAAACAGATACCCGTAAAAAGGGGTGAACACCGAACACAGCAGCAGAATAAGCCCGCTGCGGGCCATCCAGGGGTGCCGGCTCATGAAGCGGCCGATGTGGATGTAACGGATCGGGTATAAGTTCATGACGACGCTGGAGGCGATCATCATCCCGAAGGAAAAAACCGCCCAGAACCGTTCGTAGTCCGGGGCGTCGTTCGGAACCTGATTGAAGAGGATCATCGGGGCGATGACGAGCAGAGCGGCCGCGGGGGTCGGCAATCCTTTGAAGAAACCGGGGATGGGGGCCTTGTCCAGGGTGAAATACGCCAGGCGGCCGATACCGGCCAGGGCATAGGCCAGGGCGACCCAGCCGAGGGGCAGCGTCCGGACGAACGGGTCGGGATAGTCCGACAAGGCGATGTAGAAGATCCAGGCCGGGGCGATGCAGAAGCTGACCGCATCGGAGATGTCGTCGAGCAGCCCTCCCAGGTTCACGGCGCGGGGCTTGCGCACCTCGCCGGGGAGGGGTTCGGTCAGGCCGAGCCGGCGGGCGACCGCACCGTCCAGCTTGTCGAACAAGGCGGCCCCGATCAGAAACAGCGACGCCTCGCGAATGCGGTCCTGGTAAGCGAAAAAGACCGCCATCAGCCCCATCATGGCGTTCATCACCGTCAGGGCGTTCGGGAAGAAGGCCAGGATCCTGCGGCGCAGGGCCTGGTTGCCGAGGCACAGCTCGTTCAGGCAGAGGGTCCCGTATCGCCGGATGAGGCTCGCGATGGAGGCGAAGTTGATGATGAAAAAGATGATCTCGATGAAAAACATCGTGCGCAGCGGCGTGTTGCCCAGCTTCGACACCCAGTCATACAGCAGGGAGGGGGAGCCGTTCGGGATATAGAAGGCATAGGCGTAGAGCAGGGCGCCGACCGGCGCGGCCACGATCGTCCGCAACCTGGCAAATTCGCGGTATTCGATTTCCTGTTCGAAACGCAGCGCTACTCCGCGCATGAAGTGGGCGAAGTTGTCCCGCACCAGCACCGTCACCGCCAGGAACAGCACCAGGATGGCGTGCAGCAGCTCGGTCTTCTTGGGGTCCGACACGACGTAGTGCAGTCGCCACATGGCGCCAACCGCCACCAGCGGAAAAATGATCGAATAGACAAGCTTGTCCAGGATGCGGTCGGCCAGTTCGGCCATCTGGGGATGGGGATAATGGCGCGCGGCGAACCAGCCGTCGACCAGGTCGAAGGTCATGGAGATCAGCAGCAGAATGACCCCGAGCGTGTACAGGGCGGGGTTGCGGTCCCACATCACGGCCACGGCGCACAGCATGCCCCCGAATACGAGCGGCAGGCGGCCGTAAACCAGGATGGCCGTGATCTTCTGCGGGATGCGGCGGCTGCTGTCGGCCATGGGAAGAGCCTCTCACAGGGAGTTGAAAAACGGCACCTCAGGCCGTGATCCGCCGTTGCGTGGATGGAAGCCATCTCAAAAACAGCAGATCACAGCCGAGGGCAAGGCGCACGCCGATGAAAAGCCCGGCTGCGGCAGGTTGTGCGCATTTTTCAGAGGCGTGCAACGCCGCCGGCGACTGTCAGATGCATTTTTGAGATAGCTTCTAGTGAAACTGCCGGTGTACGGCCCGGTGAACACGCCTTCTCATATAGGAAATCGGGCCTGTGAAGTCAAGGAGCTGCCTGCTCCCGGCCAGTCGAGATCGGGGTTGATTGTTGGGGTGGATATCAGTTAAGGATGGCGGCGGGAAACAAAGGGCGCAAGGCGCGGGGTGCAGGGGGTTGTTTTATCTTCACCCGTGGCGGTCACTGCCTTGCGCCATGAACCCCGCACCGGGTGCCGGTATCGCCCATGTCCTCATCCGCATACAAAAACGTCGGCATGGCCTCGCTGATCATGATGGGCTCGGTCTTCCTGAGCCGTATCGTCGGGCTCGTGCGCGAGATGAGCATCGCTTACGTGGGCGGCGCCGGGCACGAGGTGGATGCCTACCAGATTGCGTTCATCCTTCCGGAGGTGCTCAACCACGTTCTGGCCAGCGGTTTCCTGTCCGTGACGTTCATCCCGATTTTCACGCGCCACCTGGTCCGGCAGCGCGAGGACGAGGCCTCGCGGTCCTTCTCCATCATCCTGTGCGTTTTCGGCACTTGCGCCGTGGCAGGGACCGCTGTCGCCATGGTGTTTGCGCCGGTCCTGGTATCGCTCGCGGCGCCGGGCCTGCAGGAGCCCGACGTTTTCGAGGCGGCGGTGCGCATGACCCGCATCATCCTGCCCGCCCAGATCGCGTTTTTCGCCGGTGGATTGCTCATGGCGGTCCAGTTCGCGCGCGAGCGGTTTTTCCTGCCGGCCCTGGCCCCGCTGATCTACAACCTTGGCATCATCGCCGGCGGCCTGCTGCTGAGGCCCTGGCTGGGGGTAGAGGGGTTCGCGTGGGGGGTGCTGGTCGGGGCCTTCCTGGGCAACTTTGCCGTGCAGGTCGCAGGGGCGCGCCGGCTCGGCCTGCGGTTTCGGCCCGCCTGGAGTTGGACTCACCCCGACCTGAAGGAATACGTCCGGCTCACGCTGCCGCTCATGGTGGGCCTGACCATGACCTTTTCCACGGAATTCCTTTTCCGCTGCTTTGGCTCCTACCTGCCCGCCGGGGGCATTGCAGTGCTGAACTTCAGCCTGCGAGTGATGCTCATCCTGGTGGGGCTCTTCGGCCAGGCCGTGGGCACGGCTTCCTTCCCGACCATGGCCCGCCTGGCGGCGGAGAACAACCTGCCCGAGCTGAACCGGCTGCTGAACCGCACCCTGCGTTACCTGGCCCTGCTTATCCCGGTGGCGGCCATGCTCATGGTACTGAGCCGCGAGGTCGTGCGCATCCTCTTTCAGCGGGGGCGTTTCGACCCTGCCGCCACAACGCTGACGGCCGAGGTCCTGGTGTGGTTCCTGGCGGGGGCATTTGCGTTTGCGGCCTACACGGTGGTCGTCAGGGGCTACTACGCCACCCGCAACACCCTGGTCCCCGCCCTGTTCGGGACCGGTGCGGTCCTGGCCTGCATTCCGGTCTACTTTTTGGGGCTGTTCCTGATGGGGACCAGCGGGGTCGCCGCTGCGGTGTCGCTGTCGGGGATCCTGCAGGTCGCCGTCTTGTACTGCCTGTGGAGCCGGCGCAGCCGCAACGACGGCCAGGGCGGGGTCTACGGGTTTTACCTCAAGATGGGCCTGCTGGGCGTGGGGATAGCGGCGGTCTTGGCGGCTCTCCGGGAGCTGTTGCTGGAGGTTTTCGATGCGGCGAGTCTGGCCGGCAGCCTGGCGGTCTCGGCCCTGGTGGGGTTGGCGTTTGCCGGGCTCATGCTGCTTTCGGGCTACGGGTTGAAGATCACCGAGATCACCGACCTCACGGACCGGCTCGTTCAGGCGGTTCAGCGGAAGTTCTCAAATTCAGCCGGGCGTTCCAACCGTGCTCCGCGTTGAAACCTGAAAGGAAGCCTCGTATGCGGCTCACTGGAAAACGGATCGCGTTCCTCCTCGCCGAGGGGGTCGAAGAACTCGAATTCCATGTCCCCTGCATGCGCCTTCAGGAGGAAGGCGCCGACGTCATCGCCGCCGGGCTTGAGCTCAAGCCGATCCGCGGCAAGAATGGACTGGAAATCATACCCGCTACCCGCATTGAGTCGCTTCAGAGCCGTGATTTGTTCGCCGTGGTCGTGCCCGGCGGTTGGGCACCCGACAAATTGCGCCGTTACGCGGCGGTGACAAGATTGATCCGGGAGATGGATGCGGCGGGCAAGACCCTGGGGATTATTTGCCATGGCGGGCTGGTGGCGATTTCGGCGGGGATCGTGCGCGGCCGACGGGCCACGGGCTCGCTGGGCATCAAAGATGACTTGGTCAATGCGGGAGCGACGTGGGTGGATGCACCCGCGTTTCGAGAGGGCCATCTTGTCTGGGGACGGGTCGTGGCTGACATTCCGGCGTTTTGTCGCGAGATCGTTGCCGCACTGGTCGAGGCCGCCGAGTCCGTGCCGTGAGGACAACCCAATGTTTCGGTCCCCCGGGCACCTGATCGCTCAAATGGATTGATCAACCATTTCGGCAATCATCCGTTCGACCCCTTCCTGGCCCTCCCGGCGTTGGACCTCGTCGATCAAGGACCGGATCTTGCGGCAGGTTGCGGGGTCGCGCGCGAGATCCCGCACCGACCGGAAGGCGCCTCCCCGGCGCCCCACCCGGAAGACCAACCGGTCCGGCTCCGGCAGGGACTGGTAGGCCCTCACGGCCTCGAGCATTTTCGGCTTGTCCCCGGGCAGCTTCCCGGAGACGTCCTCCAGCAGGTTCATCATGTGGTCGCTCGCGACGGTGCTGGTGACGCCGTCCAGGTTTTCGATGAACACCCGGATCTCTTCGGCCAGCATGTCGTCGGTCAGCATGCGGAAGCTGCCGTCCTCGAGCCGGGCGTGCAGCGGCACCCGCGCCGGGATCCTCAAGCTGCGCAGCCGGATGAAATGCGGGTTGATGCGGTTGAGCACCCGGGCGGTCTCCACGGCGTGCTCGCGCCACAGGTCCTGCCCGCCGAGTCCCGGCATGACGTACTCGGAAAGCTCCAGGCCCGCTTCGATGAGCCGGTGCCCGGCTTCCACGTGCTGGTCGGCGGTCACTCCCTTTTTCATCAGCTTCAGAACCGCATCGGAACCGGACTCGAGCCCGATGTGCACCCGGTCGAGACCGGCTTCCCGAATTCGTTTCAGTGCGTCGGCGGGCTTGCGCGTCACCGTGCGGGAGCGGGAATAGGTGGTCACGCGTTTGATCTCCGGGAAGGTGCGGCGCAGAAACGTGAGCATCTCGACCATGTCGTCGGTCCGCATGATGAGGTTGTCCGCGTCCTGCAGAAAGCAGGCGCCGGTCTGGTAATACATCCAGACGGCTACGCTGCGGTAGCTGCCGGAGTGGGCGGGGTTGGACAGGACGGTGCTGATCACCCTATCCGTGACGGTGCCTTCGCAGCCCAGCTGCTGCGACACGCCCCGGATTTCGTCTGCGATGTTCCGGGCGGCTTCGATGTCCGTCTTGATCTCCGCGACCGTGCGCAGGGCAAACGCCCGCCCCTTGTAAACGGGGCAGAACAGGCACTGGTTCCACGGGCAGTTGCGGGTAAAGCGCAACAGCAGGCTCTGAGCCTCGTTGGGCGGCCTGATCGGGCCCTGTTCGAACTGAAGGCGGCGGGGTGTCATCGGGTCGAGCCGAACGGGCGGTCGTCAAACCGCCCGTTCGCCGGTGTCCGGCTCATCCGCCAATCGGGGCCGGTTTGCAGAGGTGCTCCCCCTCCATCGCCACCCGGCCGCACCCGTTGCACACGTATTTCATGGCCGCCAGCTTGTCTTTGCACACATGTCTGGCGTCCGCCGGGGCTCCGCAAAAGCTGCACTTGGTCTTGTCGCCGCAGGGGTTGCAGAGGTGCCCGGGCTCACTGGCCACGGCTCCGCAGGTCTTGCACGTGTAGGCCATAACTGCCTCCGTATGTGATGTTTCAGGGGTTGAGGTTGTCGATCGACGATCGTTGGGGATATTGTTAGGCGGGGAATGCAAAAGTCAAGCGAGGCGCCGGCGGTTGCCTTCCGCGCTCATTTCTTTTTGATGATGGAGGTGCCGTCGTTGTCGACGCTTTCATCCAACCCCGGGATCAACGGCTGGATGATGTGCAGCGGCAGCCGGAGGGTGCGCCCCAGCATATCCAGGATGCTCTGACCCACGGCCGACGGGGCCATGGGGATGACCTCGGGGTCGGACAGCTCGCCCCGGGCTTCCATGGGTATGGCCACCAAGCGGCCGCCGAGGACCCAGCGCAGGCCCGGTATGGCATTGATGATGCGGTCCACGGTCTTGAACGGCGAAACCAGGACGAAGAGGTGCAGCGTGTTATCGATCAGATCGATCTCGCCGCGTGCCCCCATCCAGAGGCTGGGACCGTCGAGGGTCCAGCCGTTGACAACGAGCTTGCCGTCTCGGAATTCGCCCGACAGTTTCATGCGCTTGTATTCCAATTCCGTGCCGGTCAAGTCGGGCACCGTGCCGCGATAGATCTCGGTGATGTTGATCAGGCCGAGGATCTTGGCGAACAGGTTGGAGCGCAGGAAGCGGCCGTCCTCGGAAATAACCTCGATGTTGCCGGTGAGCGCCTTGAGGAATTCGGCCGGCGCAGCGTCGACCTGGAGCGCTCCGTCGAGGTTGAAACGGCCCGAGGCCATGGATTTCTCCTCGGAGAGGCAAGTGACCGTGTTGTCGAGCAGCGTGCCGTCGGCCACCGGGACGATATAGGCGTTCAGCCGGCCGTGTGCGAATGCGAGCCGGCCGATCAACACGATGCCGCACAAATCGGCCCGTTCGATCGCCACCGTCGTGCCGCCGGCCGTGAGCAGGACCTCTGCCACCAGCGGATTGAAGTCATAGCTGTCGATTTTGAAAGCGTCCGCGTGCAGGCTGATGCGGCCTTTCACCGGCCGGCTTTCGGTCGGCTGGCGCCGGGAGAGGCGATCGGACAGGGTTTGAATCTCGTTCCAGTCGATGGATTCGGCCGTCAGGGTGAGATCGAGCGCGATGTCTTCGGGCGCCAGCCGGATTTCCCCGCTGGTCATCACCACGTTGGATCCCGTGCTCGCCTGCAAATCCTCCACGCGCAGGACCATGCCGCCGGGGGTTGCCGTTGCGGCCTCTTGCGCCCTGAGTGTTCCGAGCCGGACCCGGATGGGTTCCTCCAGAAAGGTGGTGGTGACGAGCATGTGGTTCAGCCGGGAGTCGGCATGAAGATTCCAGTTCAGCGGGTCGCTGATCCGGCCGGCGCGGCCGAAGCCGGAGACCTCGACGTTGCCCTGGATGTCGGAAATATTCTCCCGGAGGCCCTTCAGGCCGGGCAGAAGGGAAAGCCACGGATAGACCTCGCCGAACTCGATAACGGCCGCGTCCGTCCGGACCTCGAAGCGGTCCCCGGCGCCCCAATCGGCTGCCAGGTACAGCCGGCGCACGCCGGATGCGCCCAATGCGACGTTGAGGTCTTCCAATTCGAGCAACGATCCCTGCCAGCGCAGGCGGCCGGAGTCGAGCCGCATGGGCTCGGGCACCCGGCGGGAGGTAATCCGGGCGCTGTCCAGGCGGGTGCTGACGTCCACGCGGGCGCCGGCCCCCGGTGGGAATGCCACGCGGGATTGGGCGTCTCGCAGTGTAGCCATGCCCGAAAGCGGGGCGAACGGCGTGAGGTGCGCGGCCAGGTCCGGCCGGGAACTTAAAAACCAGAGCAGGTCTTCGACGGCTGCGTCCACCCGGCGTGCGGTGAGATCGAGCACCGGGACCCCGGTCCAATCGAACCCGGCGGTGGTCACATCCATTCTGGATCCGCCGATGGCAAGCGTCCAGCCTTGCGCGCGGACGTTCCTGCCTTCCCAGACGAACGGCGCCTGGTCCACCCGCACGGGTCCCGGCAGCCGTTCTGATGCCAAATGCAGCCCGCGCACGCTGCCGCTGGATCGCATCTCCCAGGTCCGGGGGTCGGCGGCGCTGCCGGCGAGTTCCCAGTCCTGGAAGCCGGCCGTACCCTCCAGGAACGTCAGCAACGCGAGCGGCGGATCGTCGCCGAACAGGCGCAGGAGGTCCGCCAGCTCGACCGTCGCCGCCGGTGAAGAGGCCGTGAGCGGCAGGTCGCCGTCGAGACCCAGGCGGGAGCTGAGCCGGGTGAGAGTGGAGCTGCCGACGCGCACGTCCAGGTCGCGGACCTCGATGGACGGTCCGTCATAGAGAAAGCGGCCGCCCGTGAATTTGAGCGGCAGCGGCAGCCGTTGATACCGCGCCCCGGCGTCGATGTCCGCCGCATCGACTCTCACCCCCACGTGGTCGAGCCTCCCGTTCAGCTGCAGGCGGCCGTTGGCCGTACCGGTGAAGGCCTCGATGCGCCTGAGCTCCGTCCGAAATGGCCCATCCGGGATCACGCGCGCCAGGATCGCGGGCAGGGGCGCGAGGTCGGCGTGCATGGCGATGTCGAGCTCGATGACGGAATCGGCCGGCGTGAGCCCGAGCCGCAAGGATCCGTTTTCGCCTCGCGTTCCGCGGTAATGGGCCCGCAGGCGGCTTCCCTCCAGAATGCCGCCGGCGATGACGACATCTCCGTAGACGTCGTCGAGGTCGAGTTCCACCACCGGGATGAAAATCCGGCCTTGCTGCATCTGGCCCCGGATGAGGATGTTCTCGAGGCGGCCGAGGTCATCGAGACTCTCCCCGCGGGCGCTCACGGCGATTGACGGGATCTTGCCGCCGCGCACCACGTCGAAGACAACGCCTGCCTCCGCGACGTCCGCCAGGAAGACGAGGGCGGCTTCACGCACGGCCGCCACGTCGTCCACCGACCCCTTGAGATCGATCACGATGCGGGGGGTGGCCGAATCGTCATTGACGATGTCGAGGGAAACCACGGCGCGTGGCCGGCGGGTCACGAGTTCGGGGATCGACACGGCCAGCCGGCCGGGCGCGGCTTCCAGTTCGGCTGTGATCGCTTCGATGCTCAAATCGGCTTCACGGTGGTGATAGGCGAGCCTCAGACTCGGGACCTGGCCGGTGAGCCGGGCGCGGACCCGGTCGGCGCCCTCCGGCGTCACCGTGAGGGACAGTTCGGCCCGGCCCTCCAGGAGCTTGATCGCGCTGTCCGGGAACATGCCGGCCAGCAGCCCCGCGGGCTGGAAGTCGGCCACATCGAGTTCGATCGCGCCGGTCAAGTCGTCGACCATCAGCTGCGTTTTCACGGAAAGGTGCTTCCAGAGATTCGACTGGCAGCGCAGCCGGGCGGTGAGCTCCTGCCCCCGGTGCCTCAAATCGACCTGCATCCCCTGGAGCGTAAAGACCTGGCCGGAAGTGTCGGTCAGCGTCATGCGCCCGTCGATGAGGTCGACATCGGTTTCGGGCAGAAGCTTGAGTGCCTGGGCCGCCCGCGGAACGATCGCGTCCGCGGGGGCCCCGGCTGGGGCGGGGAAAAGCGGTCCGCTGAAGCGGATGTCGGGCGCGAGTGCCCGGATGCGCGCCGGGCGGAGCTCGCCCCGCAAAAGCGGCAGGAGCTGCGGGCAGACGGTCAACTCCGCGACGGCGACGGCGAGGCTTGGGCCTTTCGTGAACGCAACTCCGAGGACTGAGGCGCAGGGCCGCGGGAAGAGGGAAACCCGCAGCCGCTCATAGGAGAATCGGCCGCCGAGGGCGTCGGCCAGCTTGGTTTCGAGGAAGCTGCGGACGGCTTCGGACCGGATCTCGATCGGGGTTAGAACCAGCAGCGCCAGGAAGACCGCGGCGAGAAGCCCCAGGGCTCCGAGCAGCACATATCGGGTTGCGCTGCGGCCGCTCATTCACAGCCCCCGGGTCGATCCGATCCCCCGACCGATCCCTCGGAACCGCTCACCGGCATGTGTTTCTCAGGCAGGGCTGTCATGGGGACATTCTATTTTCCATCGCGCGCCGTGTCAAACACTCTTCGGGGCCTGCACGGAAACGGGGCGATCGGCTTTGCGGGCCAACCGGAGTATTTCGGTTGCAGCGGCCGGGCATTCCGGGTAAAAATAAAATAACGGGAGTCCGGTCGGCGTTGCGGACACCCGTCCGGCCCGGTTCAGGTGGAGGCAGCTCAGGATCCGGGGTGCCCAGGCGCCCGTAAACGGATTGCCTCCGATGGGCATCCTCATCTTTACGAACCGGTTCGAATGATTACTGTTGCGCCTAATTCGGTTGCCTTACGCAAGAGGAGACGAGACCATGATGTACAACAAGGTAGTGATGGACCATTTCCGCAACCCGCGAAACGTGGGCACCATTGAGAACGCGGACGGGGTCGGCGAGGTCGGCAACCCTCTGTGCGGGGACATGATGACGATCTACCTCAGGATCCGGGACGAGCGCATCGAAGACATCAAGTTTCAAACCTTCGGGTGCGGCTCGGCCATTGCCGTCTCCAGCATGCTGACCGAGATCGCCAAGGGCAAAAATTTGGCCGAGGCCCGGAAAATCACCAATAAGGACGTGGCCGAGGCCTTGGAGGGGTTGCCGAAGAACAAGCTGCATTGCTCGAACCTGGGCGCGGACGCACTGCAGATGGCCATCAAGGACTACGAAGACCGCACGGCGGGGGTCACGCGGCCCGAACCCAAGCGCAAGGACGAGCACGAGCACTCCCACGGCGACAAGTGCTACTGCCCTTACTGCGATGTCGAGATCGAAGACGGCGTGACGTTCTGCGATGCCTGCCAGCACGACCTCCAGGAAGAACACGGATGACGTCGTAAGAAGCCCAATTTCGGCGTTGCGCTTCGTCCCGCAGTCGCTGCGGCGTACCGGAAGTACGCCTCGCTCCGCGGGAACTCGCGCGCCTTGAACTTGGGCTTCTTACGACGTCATTTCGAAGCTGGGTTGTCGTAAGAAGCGCGATTTCGGCGTTGCGCTTCATAAACGTCGATGACGGGGAAAGGGAAGGGAGTTCTGCGCATGAAGTACATCAACTTGGATCACATTTCATCCAACCCGCTGCTGCCGGAAGTCAAGCAGGCGATGATCGCGGCGATCCACCACGACTATCACAACCCCTCCAGTCAGCACCAAGCCGGCGAGGAAGCCGCGGCCGTCCTGGAAAAAGCACGCGAGCAGGTGGCCGGACTTATCAATGCCAACTCCCCGAAAGAAATCGTTTTCACCTCGGGCGGCACCGAGTCCGACAACCATGCCGTCAAAGGCGTGGCCATGGCCAACGCCGACAAGGGCAAGCACATCGTTACCACCAACATCGAGCACAACGCCGTGATCCGAAGCCTGCGCCGGCTCAAATCCGATGGTTTCACCGTGACGTCGTTGTCGGTGGACGACAAAGGCCGGGTGAACCCGCAGGATGTGGCCGAGGCCATCACGAAGGACACCATTCTGATCTCCGTCATGCACAGCAACAACGAGACCGGGACGATCCAGCCCGTGGAGGAAATCGCCCGGATCGCCCGCGAGAAGAAGATCATCTTCCACATCGACGCCGTGGACTCGGTCGGCATCGTGCCCTTCGACGTCAAGGCGATCGGGGCCGACCTGGTGAGCTTTGCATCCAACACGTTCTACGGCCCGACGGGCGTCGGCGGCCTGTACGTGCGGCGCGGGGTGAAGATCTTTCCGATTTTGGACGGCGGGGTGCAGGAAAACAACAAGCGGGCCGGCACTGAAAATCTCCTCGGTATCGTCGGAATGGGCCAGGCCGCCGAAATCGCCAAGAGGGACATCCACACGCGCTATGCCTACCTGAAAGGGCTGAAGGACAAATTCCTGCGCGAGTTGCCGGACGTCCTGGACGAAATCCTCATCAACACCCACCCGGAGCACAGCCTGCCGCACCTTGTCTCCGCGTCGATCAAGTATGTCGAGGGTGAGAGCGTCATGCTCATGCTGGATGACGAGGGCATCGGTGTTTCGACCCGCTCGGCGTGTGCCACCGGTTCGCTGCGCGCTTCGCACGTGCTGCTGTCGATCGGCCTGAGCCACGAGGATGCCCAGGGTACCCTTGTGATCGCCTTCGGCATCGACAACACCGCGGAGGACGTCAGCCGTTTCCTGAAATCGCTCAAGACCGTGGTGACCACCCTGCGCGACATCTCGCCGCTTTACAAGAAAGCGGCCGGCAAGGGGTGATGGATCGGTCGTCGCGGTGGGAACAGGGAAGAGAAAGAATGAAAAAAAACGGTTTTGTCACGCTGATTTTGTCAGCGGTCGTTGTTTCACTTGGTATTTTTCCTGCGATCGCCGACGTTCTTCCGAAAGGCCCACCGGCCTCCGGCGACATCGTCGGCGGGTTCAGGGTGCTGAATGTCACGGAAGGTTCCCGGGAGGTGAACCTGACCGTTTACCGGGGCGATTACATCAAGTTCAGCCTCGCAGACCCGACGACGGAGACGGTTCTTTCGATCCCCGATCTATCCATCCGGCAGATGCTTCCCGGAAATCTCGACAAAGCGCCTTACTTCAAGATGGAAAAGCCCGGCCTTTTCCCCTTCGTCTTGGGAACGGCCCAGGGGTCCATCGCCGTCGTCGACTACCAGCAGGCGAACTACCGGGAAGTCAGTTCCAAGGAGGCCGCCGAGTTGATCCGGAACATCACGCCGCTCGTTCTGGACGTGCGCACCCCGGGCGAATACAGCCGCGGACACCTGCAGGACTC